>DASRWI010000031.1:0-146459 GCA_035654655.1 Ignavibacteriaceae bacterium
TAACTCCCATATTATTGAAGAAGGTAAAAACTTTTGGCTCAAGATAACCTGCAGCAGATAATCCCCATTTTAATTTGCCTCCAGTAACTTTTTCAAATGCCTTCTGCTTTCCTTCTTTTTTATTTTCTTTATATTCAAGCAGAAAATTCTCGTGAAGTTCTTGCCATCTTAGAGGAATACTAATTAAAACCGTTGGCTGAACCTGTCTCATATATTCCATCAAAGTATTTATGTCATTTTTTCTCGCAAATACATAAGTGCTGTTCCAATAAAGAGTGCCAAGCATTTCGAGGTACCTGCCAAAGGTATGGTAGAGAGGAAGGTAAGATAAAAATGTATCATTGCCTGCAAATGGAAGAGCTGCTCCTCTGGCAAATCTTTTTGATAATAAATTATAATTTGTAAATCCAACAATCTTTGGTAATCCAGTTGAGCCGGATGTAAACATTATTGTTGAAATATTATCAAGAGAAAATCTTGTTCTTTTATTTAGTGCTTCATCAATTGAAAAATTAATTGGCAGCTTAAAATAATTTTCTGAAGTTAAATAATTATTTTGTGACTGAATTACTTTATCCGTTATTAAAACTATATCATACTTATAATCAAATTTTTCTTTAATCTTTTGTAGAAGTTCAACTTTTTGAATATTGTCAGTGAATATTACATTAAACTTAAATTTTAAAAAGATATAGGATAAAGTTTCTTCTGTAAAATGAACATTAAAGGGAGCAACAAAAATATCATAAGACAAGCAGGCAATATCAAGCAGGGCTACATCAAGAGAGTTATTTGCAAAGATTGCTGCTTTAGGTTTTTCACTATATTTATTATGAATTACTGATGCAATTATGTTTATTCTTCTTTTAAGAAAAGAATAAGTAAAATTGTTTTTTACAGGCTCTATTGTTCTGAATACAGGTTTATCAGGATTAACTTTTATTGAATAGTCAATTAAATCCAGCAAGGAAAAATCTGTGTACTTAATAAGCTTAAATGCTATGTCAGCCCATTCATATCTTTTTTCTCTATCAGGTAAATTAGTAAGATAAACAGGATGTTTGGAGAGGCACAAAAAATCTTTAAGCAATTCAGAATCAAGTTCTTCTCTATTTGTATGCTCAATATAATTACAAATTAAATTTTGAAGATGAAGAGAATTAAATTTATCATTGTTTTGAATTGCTTCATTCAGGGAAGAAAGTTCTTTTTTTATTTTATCTACCATAGTCTATTATATAGAATAAATGTTATTTGTTCAAATATAAAATAAAGAAGGATAAAAGTGTGTTAGAGGAATGGAATCATGACTTAGCGATGGTACGCAGAGAATGAAATGAAAAAAAAAGTATGCTCCAACGGAGTCCCCTTGGGAAAGTGTCCTAAGCATTTTAGCATTCCTCGACTTCGATACAATCCGAAATCGGATCACTCAGTCAACGGAATGCAAGAAGCGGTACACTGAGTGATTTCATCCTCATTCTATGAGGATAAAATTGTATCGAATGTGTACCGTTTCTTTTATACACTCCACAACCTCACCCTACTTCATTAAAATCATTTTCTTATTCATAGTAAAACTACCCGAAGTTAAACTATAGAAATACACTCCTGAAGAAAGATTTGAAGCATTGAAATCAACAGAATAACTTCCTGCTGGTTTTTCCTCATTAACTAAAGTAATAACTTCACGACCAAGAATATCAAATACCTTAAGTGTAGTAAAACTTTTTTTATGCAAAGAATAACTTATTGTTGTAGTAGGATTAAAAGGATTGGGATAATTTTGAGCTAAAATAAAATTATATACTTTCATTTCATCTTTAATTGAAGTTATATTAGGTTGGAATAAATAAACTGCACCACCAAATGGTTTTTTGTCGCTATCCCATGGAGAACCGACTAAAAAATTCCCGTTATTAAAATCAACCTGCAAGCCAAATCCATTATATGCATTTTGGTTTGTTGGACCAATTTTAAATTTTTCTTCCCAGCCTAACTTGCTTCTTACATAAAGATATGCCCATTTATTATTGAATGAACTGTTTTTGAAACGTTCATTTCCACTTGCACCTATGAATAAACTATCACCATTTAGTTCAAATCGTAATCCAAAGCCATTTCCTTCAAAACTATCTGATGCATAAATTGAATCTTCTAGTACTGCATAGCCTGAATTATTTATTGCATAAATATAAACTTTGCCCGTAAATAAATATTCTTGAGAGTTACCGGCAGCACCGATAGCTATTCTTCTTTTATCTAGTTTTAGATCAATTCCGAATAATTGATTGTAAGCGGAATCAGGTGAATATATCCTCTGTTTTTCAATCCACCCACTGTCAGTTTTTTGATAAAGAAACACCATACCTCGCAAGTGACCACTGTAATATCCATAGGAGGGTGCTGAAATAACAGCAAATGAAGAATCAAAATCAATAGTACTACCAAATTGTGAATATTTTTCGAAAATACTTGGTTCAAGCATTTGACTTAAAACCCAAGTAGAATCAGAATTATAATTATAACAATAAACTGCACCTTGATCTAAGTCCCCACTTTTGGGAGCACCTATCAATAAATCTTTTTTGTATTCAGCTATTGGCTTAGAAAAATCATCTAATGCAGTTCCAAAAATTTTTTTAATGAATTTGAATAAAGAATCTGATTTTTTATAAATAAAAAGGTATCCTTCACTACTTATAAATAATAAGGAGTCTGAAAGTAATACTTTTGCTCCAAAATAAAGTCTATTAATTAAAGTATCGGGAACTAATTTTTGTAAATAGAAGTATCCTCCATCTGAAATTGAATAAACATAAACTGCACCAGTGAGTGTATTATGATAAGGGGCTGATATTACTATATGTTTTTCATTTATAGATATTTCTCTACCAAATCTATCATCTTGCTTATTGTCAGGAGAAAATATCTTTGTCATAGTTTGAGAATATATAGTATTCAAAAAAACAAATGAAAATAAAATAATTAAGTACCTCATTTTATTAACACCATCTGTTTAGTTATACTATATTCTTTATAATTTAATTTATATAAATAAATTCCACTTGATAAATCTGTTGCATTAAAATCCAAAGTATAAGAACCTGAATTAAGATATTCGTTTAATAAGGTTTTTATTTCATTTCCTAACATATCATATACTTTAAGTTCAACTAAACCACCTTCAGGTATTTGGAAATCTATTTTTGTTGTTGGATTAAATGGATCAGGATAATTTTCACTTAAATGTAGTTTTTTAATACCTGTTGATAAATTATTTTTATAAATATACCATTTACTTGTAGTAATTTCTTGATAATTAGATACATCTATTATCATATCATATAAGTAAATATCAAATAACGCTAATACTCTATACTTGATATTAGTTTGCGTTAAATTAGGATTCCATAAAATTTCTTGGTCCCAATAAGTTGTAGTATTTATATCGGAGGAAGTAAATATTGTTATAAAACTACTTCCATTTATTGACCTCTGAAGTTCATACTGATAAAAAGTATTTTCATTAAGATTTCGAGGTTTTATCCATGTTAATAGAGGGGAATTCCCTTGAAGGGCTGGTTCCTGTAAAATTGGCATATTGAGTTCATTAAAATAACTGAAGTCCGATGGACAATTATTTCTAATTTCTCCCCAAGTATAATATTTGTTTATTAATATTGGGCTAAGTTCATCTGGATTACCATTCCAAAAACCATCAACATGTCCTACAGAATTAGAACCTATGTTATATACAATAGAAATATCATTTCCACTGCAATCATGAAAGCAGCCGCTATTAGGTAAGCTATTGTGGCGAGTATCTAATAAAAATCTAAATCTTTCATCTCCATTAACTTTAATAGTAATTTCATAAAGTGCATTAGCAAAAGGACCTAACTCGGAAGTAGAATTACAAGTTGTATAGGCAAACAATCCTTCATTGGCAAAAATATACTCTAAACCGGAATTACGGCAAGAAACATTTCCAACCAAGCTGATTTCCTGCACAGGTAACAATTTAATAGCCACAAAGCATTGTTTGGAACTTACTTGTGAATAAATAGCAGTAGGGTAATCATAGCATAGTACTGGTCTAACTACAAAAGTTGTAGTAGTATTTCCAGTAGACCCAAATGTATGAAAAATGATTTCTGTTTCCGGAAATAATTCTTGTTGAGGAAGCATATATGCAGAAAAAACCAATAATAACAGTATAACTAACTTTTTCATAAAATCCTCTCTAAAATTGTTTTATAAATTATTATTAAGAAAGAACCATTTTCAAAATGAAAAAGTAACGGAAGAATAAAACAAATCATCGTTTCCCTGTTTAGTGCATAGTGGTCAGCACTTCATCATATTTTCATTATCATAAATAAATAAAAATCTTTTTAAAACACAAGAAAAAGTAAATTATAAAAAAGGCTTCAGTTTCCTGAAGCCTTACAAATAATTTTATTTTTTCTCTTTAAGGTAGGCGGCGAAGAATTCTCTTCTTGCCTGGGCTATTGTGTCCATTGAAATACCTTTAGGACACTCTGCTGAGCAGGCTTCTGTGTTTGTACAGGAGCCGAACGTTTCTTTTTCCATCTGAGCAATCATATTAATAGCTCTTCTCTTTCTTTCAATTTTACCTTGCGGTAATCTTGAAAGATGAGAAATTTTTGCAGATGTAAACAGCATTGCAGATGCATTTTTACAGGCGGCAACACAAGCTCCGCATCCAATACATTCTGCTGCATCAAGTGCCCATTCCTGGTCTTCTTTTGGAATTAAATTTGCGTTAGCATCAGGAGTACCTCCGGTGTTTACTGAAACGAAACCACCTGCTGCAATTATTCTATCGAATGCAGAACGGTCAACTATAAGGTCTTTGATTACAGGAAAAGCTTTTGCTCTCCAGGGTTCAAGTACAATTGTTTCACCATCTTCAAATGAACGCATATACAACTGACAGGTAGTAATTAATTTTTTAGGACCGTGTGCACGTCCATTAACAAACATACCGCAGCTTCCGCAAATACCTTCTCTGCAATCGTGATCAAATGCTATGGGGTCTTCACCTTTTAATATCAAATTTTGATTCACTACATCCAACATTTCAAGAAATGACATATCCTGTGAAACATCCTTTGCATCGTAATCAACAAAGCGTCCTTCATCTGTGCTATTTTTTTGACGCCATACTTTTAAGTGTACATTAATATTTTTACTCATTATTTATAACTCCTCTGAGAAGGTTTTACAAATTGGAAATCAAGGTCTTCTTTATGTAAGGTTGGAGCATTGTTATCTCCAGTATATTCCCAAGCAAATGCATAAGCATAATTTTCATCATCACGTTTAGCTTCATTTTCTTCCGTCTGGCTTTCTTCTCTGAAATGTCCACCGCAGGATTCTCTTCTTTCAAGAGCATCCAATGCCATCAATTCACCAAGTTCAAGGAAGTCAGCAACTCTGGTAGCTTTTTCAAGGGTTTGATTAAGCTCTGCATTTTCTCCGATTACTTTTACATTCTGCCAGAATTCATTTCTTATTTCTTTTATTTTTTGAATGGCAGTTTTAAGACCTTGTTCATTTCTTGCCATTCCAACATAATCCCACATAACCAAACCAAGTTCACGATGGAAATCATCAACTGTCTTATTTCCATTTATTGAAAGCAGCTTGGAAATATTTTCTTTAACTGCATTTTCAGATTCCTGGAACTCAGGCATATCGATTGTAACTTTATCTTTTTTCATTTCAGCAAGATAGCCGCCAATAGTATAAGGAATTACAAAGTAACCATCTGCTAATCCCTGCATCAATGCACTTGCACCTAATCTGTTTGCACCGTGGTCCGAAAAGTTAGCTTCACCAAGAGCAAATAAACCGGGGATGGTTGTCATTAAATTATAATCTACCCAAAGACCACCCATTGTATAGTGCGAAGCGGGATAAATTCTCATTGGTACTTTGTATGGATTTTCATCGGTGATTTCTTCATACATATCAAAGAGGTTACCATATTTATCTTTAACAGTCTCTTTACCAAGACGTTTAATTGCATCTTCAAAATCCAGGTAAACTGCCTTACTTGTCGAACCAACACCTTTACCTTCATCAATCATTTCCTTCGCATTACGTGATGCGACATCACGGGGAACAAGATTTCCAAATGAAGGATATTTTCTTTCTAAGAAATAATCTCTTTCATTTTCAGGAATTTCACTTGGCTTACGTTTATCTGCAGGATCTTTTGGAACCCAGATACGTCCATCATTACGTAAGCTTTCACTCATAAGAGTAAGCTTTGACTGATAACTTCCTGAAACAGGAATACAAGTTGGATGTATTTGAGTGAAACAAGGATTAGCAAATGCTGCTCCTTTTTTATAAGCTCTCCAAATTGCAGTAGCGTTTGAACCTTTTGCATTTGTCGATAAATAGAAAACGTTACCGTAACCTCCGGTGCATAAAAGAACTGCATCAGCAGCATAAGATTCAATTTCTCCATTTATCATATTTCTTGTAACTATTCCTCTTGCTTTGCCGCCAACAACAACAAGGTCGAGCATTTCATGACGTGGAAACATTTTAACTTTTTTCAAACCAACTTGTCTCATTAAAGCACTGTAAGCACCAAGAAGTAATTGCTGACCAGTTTCTCCTCTGGAATAAAAAGTACGTGAAACCTGAGCCCCACCAAATGAACGATTATCAAGCAAGCCGCCATATTCACGTGCAAATGGGACACCTTGAGCAATACATTGGTCAATGATGTTATTACTTACTTCTGCAAGCCTGTAAACATTAGCTTCGCGTGCACGATAGTCACCGCCTTTAATAGTATCATAGAATAAACGATAAATACTATCACCATCATTCTGATAATTCTTTGCTGCGTTAATACCACCCTGAGCAGCGATACTATGAGCCCTTCTTGGACTATCCTGGAAACAAAAAGCTTTTACATTGTAACCAAGTTCAGCAAGGGAAGCAGCAGCAGAAGCACCGGCAAGTCCGGTACCTACAACTATAATTTCATATTTTCTTTTGTTTGCAGGATTAACCAATTTAAGGTTGAACTTATGATTAGTCCATTTATCTTGAAGATTACCTGCAGGAATTTTTGCATCTAATTTCATTGCTTATACTCCTTTATTAATTAAAAAATATAATGGAATTATTGCAAAGCCTGTACAAATAAGAATGCTGAAAATAATTCCTGTTGTTTTTATGAAAGGAGTATATTTATTATGTCTTACACCAAGAGTTTGGAAGGCACTTTGAACTCCGTGAATTAAATGGAAACATAAAAGAATGAAAGCAACTAAATAAATTGTTGAATAAAGCGGATCATTAAATCTTTTTATTACGTGTTCATACATTCCGGTTTCACCGCCATATCTAAATGGGAAGAAGAAATCCCATAGATGTAAAACAAGAAATAAAAAAACAATAACACCGCTAACAACCATAAACCTTGAAAAGAAAGAAGAGTTCTCATTAGGATCATTTTTCTTATATCGTACACTTCCTCTTGCTATGTAATTCATATACCATAAGCGGATACCGTTTATAATATGATAGATAAACAAAATGAAGAGACCTATTTCGATTATTCTAATAGGAATATTTTTATTGCTTGCCATAAATTCAGAATAAGCTTCGAAAAGGTCTTTAGTAGGGGAAAGCAAAAAAAGATTTCCTATCAGGTGAACAATCAGAAATGTTGCGAGAAATAATCCGGTAAGAGCCATCACTAATTTCTTACCAATGGATGAATCAATGAAGGTTATGAACCAACCCATTATTACTCCTAAAAGTAGATTAAGTATTTGTAGAAATTTTTTAATTAATAGATTTTAAAAAATAAATTATTGATAATGAAAATAAGAAGCAACAAATATTTGTGTAAATAGTCTGCAAAAGCTAATATTAATTTAATAAGAATAAAGTTCATTTTGAACTTTAAAGAACAAATACTAATTTTGTTTGTTCATAAAATTATGGTGTCCCGGTAATAACGGGAATTATAGGGAATGCGGTTAAATTCCGCAGCTGACGCGCAACTGTGATAAACTATTTTAGTTTTAAGCCAGGAGACCTGCCATAGTTATTTTTTAATCAACCTTCGCGGGTGAGGTTAGGTTAACGTTAATGATTATTAATTTATTCATTTCGTTTTCTCCCCACGAAGTTACATTCTTAAAAATTTTCTGATAAGGAGTAACTTCAGATGTTCTACATAAAAAAAATTATGACAGCAATGCTGCTTATGTGTATCAGCATTACTTCTCAGCAAAAAGATTCTCTTAAAACTTTACAGTTAGATGAAGTTGTTATTTCAGCAAACAGGATAAATACGCTTCTTTCAAAAGTAGGAAGTGCTATAACTATTATTGATTCAACAGAAATCGAACATAGCAAAAAACAAACTGTTCTTGATATTTTAAAAAATGAGTATGGGTTGTATTTTACTCAGCAGGGAGGACCAGGAAAGCTTGCTAATATTTATTTGAGAGGGGATAATCCCGGACATACATTAGTGCTTCTTGATGGAGTTGAAATAAATATGGCTAATGACCCGGTTAATACTTTTGATTTTGCAAATCTTCCTTTGGATAATGTTGAAAGAATTGAAGTTTTACGCGGACCACAGAGTACGCTTTATGGTTCAGAAGCTTTATCAGGTGTCATAAACATTCTAACAAAAGAAGGATTGGGCAAACCAAAATTCTTTTTAACAGCAGAGGGGGGTTCTTATAATACTTATAAGGGTTCAATTGGTTCATCAGGTGCGTTTGGAAAACTAAATTATTTTGCAAATCTAATAAGATATAAAACAGATGGATTTTCTTCAGCAGGAGTAAAGTATGGTGCTACCGAAAAAGATGGAGCAGAAAATTATAGTGCATCAGGTAAAATAGGATATGAGGCTTTAGAGAATTTAAATTTTAATTTATCTTATAATTTTCAAAAAGCTGATGCTGACCTTGACCAGTTTGGTGGAATGTTTGGGGATGACCCATCTTATACAGGAAAATCTGAAGAGCAGCTTGTAAGATTTGAAACAAAATATTCAGGCTTAAAAGCTGGAATAAATTTCTCAAGGAATATCAGGAAATATTATTTCGATGTTTTTCCAAATTCATTTTCAAAAAGCTGGTATGATGGTAAAAAGTATAAAGCAGATTTGCAGTATGACCTTTCATTAAATGATAATCATATTATGACCTTGGGAGCTGAGCACGAAATTGAACAGGCTATTTCTGATTATTTATATGCTGATTATGTTTCTGCATTTCCTCAAAAGCAAAATAATACTTCAGGTATTTATCTACAGGATAAGTTAGATTTTAATTTTGGATTAACTTTATCTACAGGAGTGAGATTCGACTACAATCAAAAGTTTAAGGATGTATTTACATTCAGATTTGCACCATCATATTTTAACGAACCTTCGGGAATTAAAATCAGAGGGTCAATAGGTAATGCTTTTAAAACACCTTCTTTGTTTAATTTATTTGACCCTTTATACGGGAATGCTGAGCTTAAACCTGAAAAAAGTTTAGGCTGGGATGCAGGAGTTGAAAAATATTTTTATAAAGAAAATATTTCTGCAGGAATAAATTACTTTAATAATAAATTCAAAGATTTATATGGACTTGACCAGAATTTCAAAATGATGAATACAGGTGAAGCATATATTCAGGGAGTTGAATTATTTTCGTTGATAAAATTAAGCAATGACCTTAATGTAAAAGTTAATTACACCTTCCTTGATTCTAAGGATGAAACCAATTATTCTGATTCTGCCAATATGAACTTAAAGATGAATAAACCTTTATTAAGAAGACCTAAACATAAAGCAGGCTTGTTTGTAGATTATACCTTCTTCAATCAGTTAAATGCAAATGTTGAAGTTATTTATGTTGGGAAAAGAGATGATATTTTCTTTTCCACTCAAAATGAAAGAACCACATTAGCGGATTATACTTTGTTAAATGTGAGTGCTTCTTACAAATATGAGTTTGCAGAAATATATGTAAAAGGTGAAAATTTGCTTAATAAGGATTATGAAGAGATTTATGGATTTGGAACTGCCAAGCGCTCGGGTTATGCAGGTCTAAAAATTAACTTGTGATATTAATTTTAATTAACAACAATACCTTTAAACTTTAAGATATATTTTTTAAGTTAAAGGATTATTTATTACAAAATAAGATAATTATTTTATCAGGAGACAGATTTAATGAAAAATTTATTAACCCCAAGAACATTTTTGCTGGTTGGTTTAATCTTAATGGCAGCTATTGTAAGACTGCTTCCACATCCACCTAACTTTGCACCAATTACAGCTATGGCTTTATTTGGAGGTGCTTATTTTTCAAATAAGAAATTATCATTCATTGTTCCTTTAGTCGCATTAGTATTGACAGATGTAGTCTTAGGATTTCATTATTTAGTGCCCGCTGTTTATGTATCATTTATGATGATTGTGATGGTTGGTTTAATGCTTAAGAATAATGTAAAATTCGGAACTGTAATGGCTGCTTCATTAGCGTCATCAATTTTATTTTTTGTAGTTACAAATTTTGCTGAATGGGCATTTGGAATTATGTATCCTAAAACAGCATTGGGATTGGCTGAATGCTTTACAATGGCTATCCCATTTTTCCATAATACATTATTAGGCGATTTGTTATTTACAGGAGTTATGTTTGGTGCATTTGAATTAGCAAAAGTAAAATTCCCAAAACTGGCTGAAGTAAAAGCTTAGTAGTTAAAATTCAATTCGTTAAAAAGGTTTTCAATTTAGCCCACGATTTTAATCGTGGGTTTTTTTATGAGATTGCGACCCCATAGGGGTCAGTCTGCTTCGCTCGCAATGACCATCTTACTTTTCTCTTCTCTCGTAAGCAAGTTCTATAATTTTACTAAGTGCTTCTTCGTAGGTCATTCCTGTAGCTTCGGCAGAGCGCATAAATCCCGCACTTTCTGTTAAATCCGGATTTGGATTTACTTCCAGTACATATAACTCATTATCTTTTGATAATCTAATATCAACACGTGCATAATCGCGGCATTCCATTGTCTTAAACGCTTGAACTGCAATTTCCTTGGCTTTAAGTTCTATTTCTTTAGGAAGATTTGCCGGGCAAATAGGAATTGTTTTATGGTAAGCTTCATGTTTCGGGTCCCATTTTGCCTGATAGCTTACAATATTATGAAGATGATTCGGCATCTTTGAAAAGTCTATCTCACTTATAGGTAATGCCTGAGGGTCTTTATCTCCCAATACTGCTACATTTAGTTCTCGTCCATCGATGAATTCTTCAACTAATGCGGGCTGGTTTAGCTCAGTGTAAACATATGTCAATCTTTTATTCAAATTTTTAACGTTGTATACTATTGATTCATTTTCAATTCCGACACTTGCATCTTCAAATGCAGGTTTTACAATAATGGGGTATTTTAATCCAATCGGATTATCGTATTCATTTATTTCATAAAACTTGAAATTAGGGGTATTTATCCCTTCAGCATTTAAAATCTTTTTAGCTAAAGTTTTATTCTGACAATTTGCCAATACAATCGGAGGGGCACCTGTAAAGGGAATTCTTAAAAGGTCAATTACTCCAACTACATTCATTTCGTGGCGGGCATTATCATTAAATAATTCCACAAAATTAAAAATTACATCAGGATTATGCTCCTTGCAGTCATTTATAAGGATATTCAAGTCATCCTTAATATTTACGGTGTAAGCATCATAACCAAATTTGGCTAATTTTTGAGCCATAAGTTCATATTCTTCAATTGGATTCATATCATCTACTTCAAAGTAGGGGATGAATCCTAAATTTTTTTCATCCAAATTACCGTGTTTTTGGTAAAAATCCGGATGGGCTTCATTGAAAACCACTGCAACTTTTAATTTTTCTTTCATAATCAAAAAAATATGAAAAAATGAGTACTATGCCAAATTTGTATAGTGTATTTTTATTTTATATTTTCTAAATTGATGAAAAAAATAACAATTTGCTATGAGTTTTTATCCTCAACCTTATAAATATCAGTGTGGACCATTTGCATTAAAGTACGGTTTAGTAATGCTTGGTCGTTTTGAAAATGAAAAAGAAATAGGAAAAAAAGCAGGGAGTACCTGGTGGTATGGTACTGATGAAATTGGATTAGCTAAAGCTGCTAAAAGTTTTGACTGCAGAATGAAATATTTTAAAAGGGAAGACCCAAAAGAGGCTGTCAAAGTTCTTGTCAAACATTTAAAATTAGGAATGCCCTGTATACTTAGTGTCGATAACTGGGAACATTGGTTTACTGTTATCAATGAACAGCAGGGAAGATTTATTATTGTTGATAGCGGACTTGATAAAGTTATTGTTACATATTCAGCAGCTCAATTGATTAAAAGATGGAGATATAAAGACGAGGAAGGTAATGTAAGTTTTGATGCATATGCTTTAGCATCAAAGTATAAACCTTTAACCCAAGCAAATTTCTCTCTTGAAAAAGCAAGATATGTAATGAGAGAAAGGAATAAACAGCTTGCTGAAAGATGGGATACTTATTTTAATGATTTAATTACCATTTGCCGTCCAAGAAATCCTTTATCAAAAAGAACAATTAGTTTTAATGAGTTTTTAAGAAGACACGAGAAACTTCTTGTAAAGGAAATTGCTGATTGGCATGGCACCCCTACTTATAGAGAAATAAAAAAAGTTTTAAAGAATTTCCAATTTGTTGCAGATGTATATGATTTAATAATTAGAGTGGAAGATCAGAAGAAAGCCCTGATTGACCTTTCAGCTATATTAATGATGTATGCATGCGGTAAATATGGAATGGATCCAATTTATTAAAAAGGATTATTATGCTTGCAAGAAATCCCAAAATTTTATCTAAAGATAAAACTGCTCTTCTGGTTATAGACATCCAGGAAAAAATTCTTAATGTAATGCATGATTCAGGCATGGTGGTTAATAATGCTTTGAAACTTATTAAAGGATTCAAATCCTTAAACCTTCCAATATTTTTTACTGAACAATATCCACAAGGATTGGGACCAACTACTAAAGTTTTATTGGAAGAACTGGAAGGATTTACTCCAATACAGAAAATGTCCTTCAGCTGCTTTGGAGCTGAAAATCTTTTTCAAAGGTTAAAGGATAATAAAATTGAACAAGTTGTTGTTTGTGGAATTGAATCTCACGTATGCGTGGCACAGACTGTTATGGATTTACTTGCAAATGAATTTCAGGTTAATGTCTGTGCTGATGCTGTTAGTTCTAGAAAAGAAAAAGATTATGAATATGCATTAGAAAGAATGAGAGACCATAAAGCAGAAATAACAACTAGTGAAGCAGTTTTGTTTGAATTGCTTAATGTTTGCGGTACCGAAGATTTTAAAACTATATCAAAGATAGTGAAATAATGTTTTTAATGCCCACGACTGAAGTCGTGAGTTAAACTGAAAAAGAAATTTGATTTTATCTTTTTAACCCACGACTTTAGTCGTGGGATACTTATGAGATTGCGATCCAAAGGTATAAACTGTTACACTTCGTTTCGCTCGCAATGACTACAAAAATTACTGTTCGTAATTTTCTACAGTATCGGAGCCTCTAAGTTCGGCCTTATCCGGGTCTTTACCCGCCTCTCGTAAAGCTCTTCTCTGACGAAGTAAATCCCAATATTGATCAAGCTCTACTTCAATTGAATTAAGTTCAGTTTTTTCCTGGTCTGTAAGTTCGCTTTTGGAATATAATCTTTGTTCCTCTTCAACCATCTTCTTTATTATACTTATTATATCTTTATCCTGCATTGTATCCTCATTGTAAATATTGATTCAAGTATTGATTCACATTTTTTTCAATCTTATGTTCACTTACAAAATTTTTTACTGTATCGGGAAGTTGAAAATCTGCAATTATTTTATCATCGTGTAGTTTAATGATTCCTTTTACTCTTCTATCCAATGGACCCATTGTTAAATAAAATGAAAATTGCATTTCATCTTTTGTCCATGATTTATTAAAATCTTTTACATCAAAACCAGTAATTGGTTTTTTCTCCAATAATGAATCAAACATATCGTCTAATTTCTTCTTGGAAGTTTCTTTGTCTAATTTGTTTGGATATTCAATATGCATAGTTTCTCTTCATTTTTTTTCTAAAGTAATAAAAATTAACTAAATTAAAATTGATGTATATTTTAAGTATTTTAATTTATGTTTAACAAGATTGATAACACATATTATTCAGACAAGTTCTTTTATGTCATAAATTCGCAGGACTACCTTCTGCTTACTAAAGCCATAAATGAAAACCCAAATAGCATAAAAGAGCTTTTTACTGATAAAACCAAATATGATTTTTTTATTACTTTTCTAAAGGAACTTGGTACCTCTTTAAAGTTTAACCCCATATCCAAAAAAGAACCCTCATCCCTGATAAGAAGTACACTTTATAAGTTGATGGAAGAAAATATAGATTTGATTATTCCAAAGGTTATTTATAAAAAAATTGATTACTTGCAGAAGGAGGCTGGAATAAAATTAATTGAGGAAGATATTGCTTTCGAAGTGAAACATAAAAACATTACTGAAAATAATTGTACCTCAGGAGTTGTGTATATAACAACAATGGGGGATGAACTTCTTAAAAAAAACAGCATCTTATTTAATGAAGGTGAAGTATTTGAGCATTATGTTTTAAATGCGATAATATCCGCCTTAGCTGAAATGGCAGCTAACGACTTGCAGGAATATCTAACAAGTAATAGAATAATCAAACAAGCATTCAGGTTATCTCCGGGATATGGTAATTGGAAATTAGATGAACAGAAAAAACTTTTTGAAGTTATTAGGCATGCTGATAAAATTGATGTTCATTTAAATGAATATAATGTAATTATCCCTGAGAAAAGTACATCAGGAATTATGTTTGAAATAAAATAATGTTACCTTCCTTTTAAATCAACTATTGTAGCTCTCATCTTAATTGAATCATCAAGAGGAATACAATTAATTAAATTTTCTTCAAGAGTATTAGTAAGATAATTCATTCCTTTATCGGGTAAAAGTATTACAGGCATTCTATGATGAAGGGTTTTCATAAAATTATTTGTAGTAGTTGTAATTAAAGAAGCAAATGGTAAACCATTTTTTGATGAATAAAGTGCAGGGACAAAAAAGTAATCATAATCCTCTAAAAAAATTCTATAAGGAACTTTTTTATCCTCTTCCTTTTTCCATTCGTAAAATCCTGTCATTGGAACAATACATCTATTTGTATTATAGAGATTAAGCCAAAAATCTTTTGATTTTATTGTTTCTATGCGCGAATTAAATAGTAAGGGAGAATCAGTATTAAATTTTATTCCCCAACCCATTGGCTTAAATAAATAATCCCCATTGGTTTTAACTACAGTGAGGATATTATCAGTTGGAGAGATGTTTTCTCTTCTCATTAGAAAATCTTCCCGGAATAAAAACTCCGGGAAGTCCTTTTTAATTCTATCAGTTAATTCGATGGCACTTAAATTATTTTCAAATCTTCCACACATTATTCAACAGGTCTCTTTATATTTTTATAACCACCATCTTTAACAAGCATCTCATAATTAATAAGTTTAATATTAGGTGAGTGAATCATTTTTTGAATGTCATCTGAAATAAGAGCATTTAGTTCTGCTTGTCTGTGTTTGCTCATTTCTTTTAAGCCAAAAGTATTTTCGTCAAGCATTGCAGCTAATTCATCATTGTCAGTTCCAATATGGCAGACTAATAAATTGATTTGACCATCTTTCAAATCATTGTTTAAAATTTTAACTAAGCTATCTTTTTTAGATTCAATTGGTTTTGAATACATATTGTCCATATAGTATTCACCAAAATATCTGCTGATGCCAAGTTTATATTCTTTAGCTAATCTTTCTAAAAGTTCTCTCCATTGAGGTTTATCAACAACAGTACCCATATGATGGTCAAGGTAAGAAATTTTTATTCCTGAATTTAAAGCTCTTTCAATCTGAGCTCTTAATTCTTTTTCAACTTCCTCTGTTGAAGGATTATTTTCAAATAATAATTTACGGGAAGGGAGGAAGAAACCATTTTTATCAGTTAAAGTTTTTGCATAAGTAATTGGTCCCCATTTATAATTTTTCCATTCAGCATTTAATGTAAGATGTATACCAACAGCAACATTAGGATACTTCTTTAAAATGTCAACTGCTTCCTGATACCATGGACAGGCAAACATAACAGATGCTGATACGGGAATACCCGTCTTGAATACTTTTTCAAAAGCCATATTAACAGAATGAGACATACCTAAATCATCCATTCTAATTAGCAATTGCTTTTGATTTTCTTGTGAGTACATAATAGTTGATGTCAAAAAGAGTAATAGTAAAAATAATTTTTTCATTTGTTAACCTATAAAAATAATTGAGGATGTTTTTTGTGAAAATCAGTCAATGACTGAAACTTTTTAGCTAAAGAAATAATTTTCCCTTCCTGAAATAAATCACCAATAATGCTGATGCTTTGAGGCAGACCTTTATCCGAAAATCCTGTTGGAAAAACCATAGCAGGATGTCCTGTTAAATTAGTTAACAATAAATTATCACCTTCCCAGGAAGGAGCAATATACAAATCTACTTTTTGGAAAATCTTTTCCATTTCCTGGATGAGCATAAATCTAATTCTATTTGCATTTATATATTCAACTGCCGGTACAAATCTACGTGCTCTGAAGGTATTTGGCCAATCATTTTTTGTTTGCCTTATCATTAAGTCATCTTTATTGCTTCTTGTTAGTTCATCGAATGCAGCAGCAGATTCAGTACTCAAAATAAATGAAATCTCATTAATTGGAAGCTTAGGCAATTCTATTGGTATTAATACTGCACCCGCATCTTTCAGAGTTTTGAGGAATAGAGAATCATTTGTTTTAAAATCATATTGTTTATCAAATTCAGATTTGAGATATCCTATTTTTACATTCTTTAAATTTATTTCAGGTGAGTAATTAAAAGGATAATCATAAAGAGTTTGGTCAATACCATCAGGTCCATAAATTGCATTAAAAACAATTGCGCAATCTTCAGCAGTTCTTGTAATTGCTCCAATCTTATCCATTGACCAGGATAAAGCCATTGCACCTGTTCTGCTTACCCTTCCATAAGTAGGACGAAGACCGGTTGTACCGCAAACAGTGGCCGGAGAAATTATTGAACCCCAAGTCTCTGTACCAATTGCATAAGGAATTAGTCCTCCTGATACTGCAGCAGCAGAACCTGCAGATGAACCGCTTGAACCTTGAGTTGTATCCCAGGGATTTCTTGTCATTCCGCCAAACCAGACATCATCCATTGCTAGTTCACCCATCGTAAACTTTGCACATAAAATTCCACCTGCTTCTTCAAGACGTTGAAGAACAGTAGCATCTTCATCAATTATCTGGTCTTTATAAGGAACAGAACCCCAGGTGGTTTTGAAATTTTTAGTTGCTAATAAATCTTTAACACCAAATGGAATACCATGAAGTACTCCTTTGTATTTGCCTGCAGCAATTTCTCTGTCAGCTTCTTTAGCTTTGCGTAATGCATAATCTTCTGTTAATGTAATTACACAATGAAGAGCAGGATCGAATTTATTTAATCTTTCTAAATAAAAAGAAGTTAATTTTTCAGAAGTAATTTTTTTTGTTCTGATTAATTCAGCAAGTTCACCAATGGAATAAAATGCAAGCTGATTTATATCTTCAGGCAGTTTAACATTCTTATAGCTGCTTAGCTTGAATGTCTTTGGACCAAAATTAAATTTTTTACCAACAGGAATTGGATTAAATAAAATAGCAGGAGGGGTGTTGTTTTGAATATTGAGCTTTCTAATAGTTTCATAATCTTTCTGCAGGTCTTCCAAGTCGCCAATCATAGTGTCCCGTTCTGCATCAGTAAATTCAAGACCGATTATACCTTCTGCATATTTAATAGCTTCTTTAGTTATAGAATCTTTAACAAGAACAGCTCCCATAAAAAATGAGAAGGTAATTATTGAGGCAAACAAAAGTATTCTTTTAGGATTCATAAGGTGCTTTCAAAATTTGTATTAAAAATAAATAATAGAGGAGGGATAAACAAGTAAATGTCCAGAATCGCAGATTTTTGAATCATGATTATTCCAAAGGGATTCCTTCGAAAAAAGATTTATAAAGATAATTTATAAAAATGAAAATGAGATTGCGACGCTTCATTTCATCCCGCTCGCAAAGAATTACTTCATTAATAAAGTTTTTTAGTATAAAAAGAGGAAAAAATTAAGGGTAAAACTTGCATAAAATTGATGAATTTTCTATATTAACAAGCTCAATTTGAAATGACAATTTATGCCGGGGTGGCGGAATTGGTAGACGCACAGGACTTAAAATCCTGTGGGAAGTTTTTCCCGTGCCGGTTCGAGTCCGGCCCTCGGTACTGCAAAATTAAATAGAACGTCGGGCTTTTAGCTCAGTTGGTTAGAGCGTCTGCTTGACGTGCAGAAGGTCAGAGGTTCGACTCCTCTAGGGCCCACAATTTAAGTCGGAGTTCTACTCCGATTTTTTTTATTTTTTATTATGGAAAAGATAAAAGTAACATTTCCTGACGGAAATTCTAAAGAATTTGATAAAGGCACTTCTGCTTATCAGATAGCAGCATCTATTTCTCCACGTCTTGCTGAAGATTCTTTAGCTGTCGAAATTAACGGCGTTGTTAAGGAGTTAAATACTCCAATCATTACAGACGCACGTTTAAAATTCTTATCCTTTGATGATCCTAAAGGAAAAGAAGTTTATTGGCATTCTTCATCTCATTTAATGGCTCACGCTATTACTGAACTTTATCCTGAAGCTAAATTTGGAGTTGGACCTGCAATTGAATCAGGTTTTTATTATGATGTTGACATCAATACTCCACTTAAGGAAGAAGATTTAAAAGCTATTGAAGATAAAATGATGCAGCTTACCAAAGAAAATTTTTCTTTTGAAAGAGAAGAATTACCTAAGGAAAAAGCTGTTGAGTTATTTGAGAAAAAAGGTGACCCTTACAAAGTAGAGATTTTATCTGAACTTGATGAGAATGCAGGAGTAATTAGTATTTATAAAGAAGGTTCGTTTACTGACCTTTGTACCGGTCCTCATCTTCCTTCAACAGGAAAGATTAAATATGTTAAGTTGTTAAATATTTCCGGCTCTTACTGGAGAGGAGATTCAAACAACAAACAGCTTCAGAGAATCTACGGCATTTCTTTCCCAAAGAAAAAAATGTTGGAAGAGCATCTTATATTTTTAGAAGAAGCTAAAAAGAGAGACCACAGAAAATTAGGAAAGCAGTTAGATTTATTCAGCTTGCACGAAGAAGCCGGTCCCGGTTTGGTTTACTGGCATCCAAAAGGTGCAAGGATAAGATTAGCTATTGAAGATTTCTGGCGCCAGGCTCATTTGGAGAATGGTTATGAACTTCTTTATACTCCTCATATGGGCAAAAGCTGGTTATGGGAAACAAGTGGACACTTAGGTCATTATAAAGAAAATATGTACTCAGGAATGGAAGTCGATGAACAGAAGTATTTCATCAAACCGATGAACTGTCCATTCCATATTATGATTTATAAAACTCAGTTAAGGTCATATAGAGATTTACCATATAGATGGGCTGAATTAGGTACTGTTTACCGTTATGAAAAGAGTGGTGTTTTACACGGACTTTTAAGAGTTAGAGGGTTTACTCAGGATGATGCTCATTTGTTCTGCACTGAAGAACAAATGGAATCTGAAGTTATAGAAGTAATTAGATTTGCACGTATGATGTGGAAAGCTTTTGGCTTCGAAAACTTAAAATATTATCTTTCAACAAAGCCAGAAGGTGCAGTTGGAGAGCAGGAGCAATGGGATAAAGCAACTGAATCATTAAGAATAGCTTTAGATAAAGAAGGTCTCCCTTATGAAGTTGATGAAGGGGGCGGTGCTTTTTATGGTCCTAAAATAGATATTAAGATAAAAGATGCTCTTGGTAGGGAATGGCAGATGAGTACCATTCAATTCGATTTTAATGAACCTAAGTTGTTTGATATGAAGTATGTTGGTGAAGATGGAAAAGAACATCAGCCATATATGATTCATAGAGCTTTATTGGGTTCGATTGAAAGATTTTTTGGTGTTTTAATTGAGCATTTTGGTGGTGCTTTCCCGGTTTGGTTAGCTCCGGTTCAAGTTGCAGTTATACCTGTTTCTCAAGTTTTTATGGATTATGCAAAGAAAGTTGTAGAAGAACTTAAAACTTATAATATTCGTGTAGAATTAGATGAAAGAAATGAGAAAATAGGGTATAAAATAAGGGACTGGGAAACTCAGAAGGTTCCTTATATGTTTATACTTGGTCAAAAAGAGGCAGATGCAGGAAATATTTCCATTAGACAGCATAAAAAAGGTGACTTAGGGTCTTTGCCTTTGTCAGAATTTATTCATAAAATTATGAATGAAATTAAAAATAAAATTTAACAACAACCATTAGAGGTTAATATCGCTCAAAAGGATGAAGTTCGTATAAATGAGGAGATTAGAGCTCCTAAAATTAGAGTAATTGATGTAGATGGCTCCCAAGCCGGTATTTTTTCAGTTAGAGAAGCTCTAAAATTAGCACACGAAAGAGGATTAGATTTAGTTGAAATAGCACCACAAGCTAAACCTCCTGTATGCAAGATTATTGATTTTGGTAAGTTCAAATACGAACAGCAGAAAAGAGACAAAGTCCAAAGAAAAAATCAACAGGTTACTTTGCTTAAAGAAATCAGACTGCACCCTAATACAGATGTGCACGATTTTGATTTTAAAGCAAAGCATGCGATAAATTTCTTAGAAGAAGGCAATAAAGTAAAAGTTGTAGTTATGTTCAAAGGGAGAGAAATGGCATATACTGAACTTGGTGAAGAACTGCTAAAGAAATTTATTGAAAATACCCAGGAATATTCTAAGGCTGAATCTGCTCCTAAAATGGAAGGCAGGAATATGAGCGTTATTTTAATACCTGTTAAAGCAAAGAAGAAAAAATAAATTCAGAAAGTTAACTATGCCTAAAATGAAAACTAATAGCGGAGCAGGAAAAACCTTTAGGAAAACTGCTTCAGGTAACTTTAAAAGGAAAAAAGCTTATAAAAGCCATATCCTTACTTCAAAAAGTACCAAAAGAAAAAGAAATTTAAGACAAGCAACTTTAGTTGCTAAAGAAGACGCAAAACGTGTAAAAATTATGCTTCAATAAGGAAAAGGACTAAGAAAAATGCCACGTTCAAAAAATAAAGTAGCTTCTCATAGAAGAAGGAAAAAAATATTAGAGTTAGCAAAAGGTTACTGGGGCGCCAGAAGTAAAGTTTACACCGTTGCTAAGAACCATGTTGAAAAAGGTTTAGTTCACGCATACAGAGATAGAAAACTCAAAAAGAGAGTTTATAGACAGATATGGATTGTTAGAATTAACGCTGCTGCCAGAATGAATGGTACCACTTATTCTAGATTAATTAACTCCCTTAATGTTAAAGGTGTTAACATTAATAGAAAAGTACTTTCCGCTTTAGCAGTTGAAAATCCTGCTGCATTTACAGAATTAGTAAATTTTTCTATTAACTAATATCTATTTATATTTTAATTACCCTCTTGAAAATTTTTTTATTTCAAGAGGGTATTATTTTAAATAAACTTAATCTGGCTTACATCTATGCTGCTCGAAAAAATAAACACTGTTGTTACAGATTTTAACAAAGACCTCTCGCAAGTCACTGACCTTAAATTATTAGAAGAAATTAGAATAAAATACTTAAGCCGTAATGGTTTAGTAGCAACTCTATTTGAAGAAATGAAGACTGCATCAAAAGAAGAAAAACCATTACTTGGTAAAAGTCTTAATGAAATGCGTAACACTATTACTTCAAATTTTAATGAAGTAAAAGAAAAGTTAGAATCTGAAGATAACAAGCAAACTTCTAAAATAGATTTAACACTTCCTATTCAAAATAAAATATTAGGAAGCAAACATATTCTAACTCAAACTCTGGATGAGATTAAATCAATATTCAAAGGTTTAGGTTTTTCTGTTTTTGAAGGACCTGAACTTGAATCTGATTACAATAACTTTGAAGCTTTAAACTTCACTCCAGACCATCCGGCGAGAGATATGCAAGATACATTCTTTGTATCTAAGGATTTTCTTTTACGTACGCATACATCTCCTGTCCAAGTGAGAGTTATGGAAAGCCAACAACCTCCAGTTAGAGCTATAATGCCCGGTCGAGTTTATAGAAATGAAGCAATAAGTTCAAGAAGTTATTGCATGTTCCATCAGGTTGAAGGACTTTATGTTGATACAGATGTTACCTTTGCTGAATTAAAAGGAACACTTATTTCGTTTGCCAGACAGTTTTATGGTCAAAATTTAAAATACAGATTTAGACCAAGCTTCTTCCCATTTACAGAACCAAGTGCTGAAATGGATATAACCTGTTATATATGTAATGGAAAAGGCTGCAAGATTTGCAAGCATAGCGGTTGGTTGGAAATTCTTGGCTGTGGTATGGTTGACCCTAATGTATTTAAGTTTGTTAATTATGATGCTGAAAAATATACAGGTTATGCTTTCGGTATGGGTATAGAAAGAACAGCTATGTTAAAGTATGGAATTGATGACATTAGAGTTTTCTTTGATAATGACATTAGATTCTTAAAGCAGTTTTAACGGAGAAAATAAATTGAAGATTTCTTTAAATTGGTTAAAAGATTATATAGACTTATCCGGTCTTTCTGTTGATGAAATATCTTCTAAACTCACAATGTCAGGATTAGAAGTTGAAGATGTTTACAATGAATATGAAAAGTATAAAGATTTTGTTGTAGGCAAAGTTACTCATACTGAAAAACATCCAAATGCTGATAAATTATCTCTGTGCAAAGTTTCAACTGGGAATAATGAGTATCAGGTTGTTTGTGGCGCCCCAAATGTTGCAGAAGGACAGAAAGTAATTTTTGCTCCGGTGGGGACGTTAATTCCTAAAGGTAACTTTAAAATTACTAAAGCAAAAATCAGAGGAGTTGAATCTGTAGGAATGCTTTGCGCAGAAGATGAACTTGAGTTAGGTAATGACCATTCAGGTATTTTGGTATTAGATGGTAATTTGAAAGAAGGAACAAAAATAACTGATGCATTAAATCTTAATGATGTTGTTTTTGAAGTTGCCATAACTCCTAACAGACCTGATGCACTTTCACATATTGGAGTAGCAAGAGATTTAACTGCAATATTTAATAAAAAATTATTAATTCCTGAAGTAAAATTAAATACTATTGATGAAGATATTAATAGCGCAGCGTCTATTGAGGTTAATGATAAATTAAATTGTCCTCGATATACTGCAATAGTTGTTAAAGATGTAACGATTAAAGAATCTCCAGATTGGCTTAAAACAAGATTAACTAAAATTGGATTAAGACCAATAAATAATGTTGTTGATATAACAAATTATGTTATGCATGAAGTAGGACAGCCACTTCACGCATTCGACCTGGATACTTTAGCAGGAAAGAAAATTGTTGTTAAACATTATGACCAGGAAACCAAGTTCACAACTTTAGATTCTAAAGAAAGAAAATTGGAAGCTGGTTCTCTTTATATTTGCGATGGTGAGAAACCTGTCGGAATAGCAGGGGTAATGGGAGGAGAAAATTCTGAAATTACTAATAAGACAAAAAATATTTTAATTGAAAGTGCTTACTTCAATCCTTCAAGCATCAGAAAAACTGCTAAAGATACAGGAATAAGTACAGATGCATCATATAGATTTGAAAGAGGAAGTAATCCTAATATTACAAGATGGGCTTGTGAAAGAGCTGCAGAATTAATTGGCTCCTTAGGAGAAGGTAAAATTCTAAAGGGAGTAATTGATGTTTATCCTGATAAGATATTGCCGAAACAAATTGAAATAAGATACAGCAGGGTAGAAAAAGTTCTTGGTTATAAAATTTCCAATGAAAAGATTAAAACAATTTTAAAGAACTTAGAATTTAAGATTGTTTCTGAAGATGAAAATTCTTTAACTGTTGAAGTACCAACATTCAGACCTGATGTTGAAAGAGAAATAGATATTATTGAGGAGGCCGCAAGAATAAATGGTTATGATAATATTCCTGAAGTATCTAAAATAACAGTTACACTTAGTAAAAAATTTGATGCTTCTGAATTTGCAGACAAAACAAGAATGACTTCTTCTGCATTAGGTTTATTCGAAATGATCAATAACCCTCTTCAGAATGATAAAACAGCGTCTTTGATTGGAAGTAAGGTGCCAATGTTAAACCCTCAGAGTTTAGATATGGCTTACTTAAGGACATCTCTTATTCCCGGTGCATTGAATACAATAGCTAAAAATATAAATGTTGGCGAGAAAAATGTTTACCTTTTTGAGATTGGCAATGTATTTAATAAAAAAATTGATGGGGATATAAAAAGCTTTAATGATTTTACTGAAACGACAAAATTTTTAATTATTATATCCGGTAAGGAAAGCCTAAAAAGTTGGCAAAATGTGGAGAAAGACATTGATATCTTTTCGTTAAAGAGTATTGTAAATAGCTATTTATACGATGTTGGTCTTGGGGATGAATTCGCAGATATTTATAATATTGAAGAAAATACAATATTTGATTTATATTATAATAAAAAACTTAAAACTGAAGTTATTGGTGAAGGGGGCAGAGTAAACAAACAAACTTTAAAACAATTCGACATTGATCAAGATGTTTACTGTTTTGAGTTCAATATTGATTTGCTTAAGATGATTGAAAAGAAGCCTAAAAAGTACCAGGAACCCCTAAAATATCCTAAAGTTTTAAGAGATTTTGCATTTGTATTTGATAAAAGTATTTTGTATGATAATATTGTAAATTTTATAAAACAGGAAGGAAGCGGGTTATTAAAATCCGTTGAACTTTTTGATATCTTTGAGAGCGAATCTTTAGGAAAAGATACAAGAAGTTTAGCATTCAGTTTAGAATATTATTCTGAAGAACGAACATTAAAAGAAGACGAAGTAGAAAAAGCATTTAGTAGTTTAATAGATAAAATAACTAAAAAGTTTAATGCAAAATTAAGAGGGTAAAGGTGTCGGATCTTTCTAAGTTCGAAATACTATTGGATGATTTATCTTCATTAGAGGCACAAGTTTCAGTGCTAAAATATAATGAAGCCAAATTTAATAAAAGTGTTAAAAGCCTGGAAGAACAAATTTCTGCATTAAAAAGAGAGAACATGTTGCTTAAGGAACAAATACAACTCTCTGAAAGTAGTGATTCTAGTAAGTTTAGTGAATATGAACAACTAGATATTTTCGGAACTCTAAGCAACAAAGAAAAAGATGAACTAAAAGAAAAATTACAGAATTTGATAAATAAATTAGAGTTTCATTTAAGTTCTTAATATTTTGTTAGTTTTTGATGGTAGATATCAATGCTCGAAAAAAAGAAGCTAAAATTAAAAATATTTGACAAAGAATATTCTTTATTAGTAGAAAATGAAGAAATAGCTAAGGAATTGGCTGTATATGTTAATAAGGTGATGGAAGAAACCAGACATGAACTTCCTGACCAACCTGCACAGACAATTGCTATAATTGCAAGTTTGAATATTGCCTATGATTTGTTTCTTGAAAAAAACCGCAACAGGGAATTCCTAATACAAGCAGCGGATAAAGTAAAGAGATTAAAGCTTCTAATTAACGAACCAAGCATATCTGAACCATCTTAAAAAGTTTCCGCACCGTCGAACTCATATATAGAAAAACTAATATAATAAACTTGGGTTCTTGACTTACGGCGTCTATTGCAGGCCTCACCTCATTAATTTGAGGATTGTACTTTCGGGTACTACAGTGGAAGCAAAAAGCGTTCGGGCGAGTTCCCACACTGAACTAATCTGGGTTTTTCCCACATTATGTCAGTATCGGCGGTGCGGTTTTAATTTCACATTGGAGGAAATATGCAGCTAGACATACTCTTGTTGATTCCGATGGTGATTATACTTGTTTCTTTATTTTTCTTTTTGGGTTGGAAGTTCAATTCAAAAGTTGGAAAAAAGAGTTTACTTTCTGCAGAGGAAAGAGGTAAACTAATTATTGCCGACGCTCAAAAGGAATCAAATAATATTAAAAGGGAAAAGTTACTTGAAGTAAAAGACGAATGGTATAAGAAAAAAGTAGAATTCGATGCCGAAGTTAACCAAAAGCGACAAAAAATATCCGTTTTAGAAAAACAGTTAATCACTCGTGAAGAAAACATAGAAAAAAAATTCGATCTGGTTATTAAAAAAGAAAGAGAAAACAAATTATTCGAAAAAGAATTACAGGATTTAAAAAAGAATATCGATAATAGGTTTATCGAAATTCAAAAGCTCGAAGCTGAGCAAAATGAAAAGTTAGAAAAAATATCAGGTCTTACTTCAGATGAAGCTAAGAGAATGTTGATTGATAATTTAGTTAACCAAGCTAAAGCTGATTCTAACATTCTTATAAAGGAAATTCACGATAAAGCTAAATCTGATGCTAAAAGAGATGCACAAAAAATTATTGTGCAGGCAATTCAAAGAACAGCAGCTGATCATTCCATTGAAACTACTGTTTCTGTCGTTCAAATTCAGAATGATGAAATGAAGGGTAGAATTATTGGTAAAGAGGGAAGAAACATTCGTTCCTTTGAAGCAGCTACTGGTGTTGATGTAATTGTTGATGATACTCCCGAAGCAGTTATTCTTTCTTCTTTTGATCAATTTAGAAGGGAAGTTGCCAGAGTATCTCTTGAAAGACTTATTCTTGATGGCAGAATTCATCCTGCAAGAATTGAAGAAGTGGTTGAAAAAGTTCGCGTTGAACTTGAAGAGGAAATGTTTAGGGAAGGTGAAAATACTGTTCTTCAATTGGGACTGCATAACATGCACCCCGAATTAATTAAGCATATTGGTAAAATGAGATATCGTTCAAGCTATGGGCAAAACCTTTTACAACATAGTGTTGAAGTTGCTTACTTAACCGGAATCATGGCTGCAGAAGTTGGTCTCGATTCAACAATGGCTAAACGTGCAGGACTATTACACGATGTTGGAAAAACAATCGATAAAAATGCTGAGGGTCCACACGCATTACTTGGTTATGAATTAACTAAAAAATATAAAGAACCACCTATTGTAATTAATGCAGTTGGTTCCCACCATGAAGATATGGCAATGGAACATCCGATTGCTCCATTAGTCCAGGCAGCAGATGCCATTAGTGGTGCAAGACCGGGAGCAAGAAGAGAACCTCTTGAAGGTTACGTAAAAAGATTGGAAACTCTTGAAGCTCTTGCAAAATCTTTTGAAGGTGTTGCAAAAACTTATGCAATACAAGCTGGTAGAGAAATTAGAGTTGTAGTTGAACACGACAAAATTGATGATATAGTTGCTGATAAATTGTCCCACGATATTGCTTCAAAAATTGAAGGTGAAATGGATTATCCGGGACAAATTAAAGTAACAGTTATTAGAGAAGTTAGAAAAATTAGTTTTGCCCGTTAAATAGAACTTAACCAAAAAAATAAAAAGAACATGCTTTTTTTAAGTATGTTCTTTTTTATTTTAAAGCAGTTAATAAAAAATATTAGGTGTTTAATTGCAAAACAAAAAACTTGCTGTTGCAGTAACCGGAAATATTGGCTCCGGTAAAACTACTTTTTGTGATTATCTCTCATCAAAAAATTATCCTGTCATTAAGGCAGATGACTTATCAAAACAAATCCTTGCAACAAATAAAGATGTCAGGAATGCAATAATTAAAGAATTTGGTAAAGAATCATTCAAGGGAGATGAAGTAAACAAAAAATTTCTGGCTGAAAAAGTTTTTTCAAATCCTGACAATGTAATCTTGATTAACAGTATTCTTCATCCTCAGGTAATTGAAGAAACTAAAAAATTAATTACTCAATTTCATAAAAGTAATGACATAGTTTTTGTGGAAGCAGCTCTCATTTATGAAGCTGATATGGAAGATATTTTTGATTATGTCGTACTAATTTCAGCTGACTTGGATTTAAGACTCAACCGTAAGCATACTGAGACCAAAATAAATTTAATAGAACTCGTAAATAGGGATAAAAATCAAATTCCTGATGAAGAAAAAAAGAAAAGGGCAGACTTTAATTTTATAAATGATGGTTCAATAAAGGACCTTCAAAAGAAGGCTGATTTACTCATAATGTTGCTGAAGGCTCTTTAAAGAATATAATATTATAAACATCTAAAACAAAGAAAAATAACTTAAATAATAAATTTATTTAGATTGATTTATAATTAACATCATTCTAAATTTGATTAACAAATTTTCTATTGGAGTTATAAAGTGTCGTTTTTCAATGACTTAATCGTTATGGCAGTACAGGCTATGCCCAAATCTGTCGTTGGTTTCTTTTCGAAAAAATATATTGCCGGGGAAACACTAGCTGATGCAGTTCAAGTTGTAAAAAACTTTAATAAAAGAGGTATTTTAGCAACTATGGATGTATTAGGGGAATCTGTTAAAAACAAACAGGAAGCCCTTGATGCAAAATGCAAAGGTCTTGAAGTATTAAATGCAATCTACGAAAACAAGTTAAATGCTAATCTTTCGGTTAAGCTTACTCAGTTAGGTTTACTTTTAGATGAAGAATTCTGTTATCAAAATGTTGAGGAATTAGTTTCCAGAGCAAAGGAAATAAATAATTTTGTTCGTGTTGATATGGAAGATGCCCCAACTACTGATGCAACCTTCAAGATTGTAAAAAGATTAAGACAAAACTACAGTAATATAGGCATTGTTGTTCAAGCTTATTTAAAGAGAACATATGATGATATAATTGTTAATAGTGCAGTTATTAATAATTATAGGTTATGTAAGGGTATTTATAATGAGTCTCCTACAATTGCTTATAAGGATAAACAGCAGATTAGAGATAATTACATAAAAGTTTTAGATTATATGTTGAAGAATGGTATCTATGTTGGTATAGCTACTCATGATGAATACTTAATTAAAAAAGCTTACCAGATGATTAAAGACCTTGGAATTTCAAAAGATAAAATTGAATTCCAAATGCTCCTTGGTGTTCGTGAAGATTTAAGAAATAAAATTAATAATGATGGATATAAAATAAGAATATATACTCCATTTGGTAAAGACTGGTATCCTTATTCAATCAGAAGATTGAAAGAAAATCCACAAATGGCAGGTCATATATTCAGAGCCTTATTTAGATTTAAAAAGTAATGAATGTATTAGGTATAGAGAGTTCTTGTGATGAAACTTCAATTGCAATTATTTCGAATGGTGAGTTAAAAGCCAACTTAATTTCTTCTCAGGATTTTCATTCAAAGTATGGTGGAGTTGTACCCGAGCTTTCAAGCAGGGCACACTTACAAATTATCATTCCTTTATTAAAAGATGCTTTAGCTAAATCAAATTTATCTCTAAAAGATATTGATGTTATTGCAGCTACAGTGGGTCCAGGATTAGTAGGTGCATTGCTGGTAGGATTAACTTTTGCTAAAGGATTATCTTATTCTTTGAATAAACCTTTTATTCCTGTTAATCACGTAGAGGGACATTTATTCTCAGGATTCTTAATGGATGAAAAACCTGAATTTCCATTTTTATCTTTAATTGTCTCAGGTGGACATACCTTACTGCTTCTTGTAAATGGATTTGATAATGTCACCAAACTTGGTACAACAGTAGATGATGCTGCTGGTGAGGCTTTTGATAAAGTTGCAAAGATGTTGGGACTTGGTTATCCCGGTGGACCAAAAATTCAAATGCATTCTCAGCAAGGTGATGAGAATAAAATCCAATTTCCAATCGCTGATTTAAAATCTCCATATGATTTTTCATTTAGTGGATTAAAAACTGCTGTACTTAGATATTTACAAGCAAATTATCCCACAAAAGAAATTCCTGCTCAGGATTTAAATGATATTACTGCATCATTTCAAAAAGCAGTTACACAAGCTTTAATGAAAAAAGTTGAAAAAGCCATAAAGAATTTTGATGTTAAAAGTATTTCTTTAGCAGGTGGAGTTGCAGCAAATAAAAACATCAGAGAAAATTTTATTGAGCTTGGAAAGAAGTACAATAAGAAAGTTATTATACCTGCTATGTCATTCTGTGGTGACAATGCTGCAATGATTGCATTCAGAGGTCTGAAGTTGTATGAAGAAGGCCATCGATTCGATTTAAGTTATAATCCCTATCCTGGGTTACCACATAATATCTGGAAGACATTGTAAAAATATTTTCCCATGACTGAAGTCATGGGCTAAACCTAAAATCGAATTCAGGGTTAGCCCACGAATTTCCCAAAGGGATTCCATCGGAACATTCGTGGGAAATTATTATTGTTACACATCCCCCTAAACCCCTTCCCTAAAGAAGGGAAGGGGGATGTTTTTTTGTTTTTCTTTTTCTATTGCTGATGCAAACTCTGGTTTGCTATTCCCAATCGCATAAGTCATTGCGAGCGAAGCAGCCTGTCCCTTTAGGGTTTCAATCTTATTAAAAAATAATGCATTATCTCTTTACATTTCCTTTTATTTATATTTATTATATTTATTTATCATAATAAAGTATTTTAATATGGATAGTAATCTTAAAAAAATATTAGAGTTAAGAGCAGAAATAGATATTATTGATGAGCAATTAATAAAGTTATTGCATGAAAGAGTTTTATTGTCTCTCAAATTGAAAGAGGTAAAAAAGGAATATAAAATATCTGCTCACGTTCCTGAAAGAGAAAAGCAAATCATTAAGAGAATTGATGATTTTATTCTTGATAAGGAAAACAGGGAAATTATTAAAGATATTTATAAGAAAATTTTGGATGAAAGCAGGGGAATTCAATTAAGCGATAGTGATGAGTAAATTAAAAAACTTAGTAAATATTTTTTCGAAGAAGGAAAAACTACTAATCGTTTTAGTCTTTTTGGCGGTATTGGGGACTCTTTCTTATATCATCTTCTCACCTAATCATTATGATAGACCTGAGCCAATTAGATTTGAAATTTATAAAGGTGAAACGTTAAACCAGATTACTGAAAATTTATACAAAGCAGGAATTATTCCTAATAGATTTAATTTCAAAGCAGTGGTATATGTAATGGGGGGTGAACGGAAACTTAGAGCAGCAAGGTATACTATTCCCAATGATTTGAGTTATTTTGCATTGTTCAATTTGTTTGCTTATGGTAAAGCTAATTTGCTTAAGGAAGTCCTTATTTATAATGGCTCTACTGTTTTTACAATTGATAATAAGTTAGCAAGAGAAGTAGAAGTTGATTCCAATGAATTTTTATCTTTAATTAAGGATAAAAATTTTCTGCAGGAATTAAATATTAAAGCTGAAAGTATTGAAGGTTATTTACTACCTGGACCTCATTTTATATATGAATTTTCTGATGCTCGTGAAGTCTTAACAAATATGCATAAAGCTCTCAATGATTTTCTTGATGATACTTTGATGGCAGAAATTAAGAAGTCAAAATATAATCTTCATCAGATATTAACTTTAGCATCCATAGTTGAAGGTGAGACTGAAAAAGTTGAAGAAATGCCAACTATTGCGGGTGTCTATCTGAATCGTTTAAGGTTGGGCATGAGACTTCAGGCTGACCCAACAATTCAGTATATTCATCAGAATAAATGGAGAAGGTTATTTAAAACTGATTTGCAGGTAAATTCTCCTTATAATACTTATATGTATGCAGGACTTCCCCCAGGACCAATTGGTAATCCGGGTAAGGCAGCAATACTTGCAGCAATTCATCCTGAAAAAAATAATTATTTATTTTTTGTTGCTGATGGAACAGGCGGACATAAGTTTGCAAGAAATTATAATGAACATTTAAAATATGTACGTGAATATAGACAATGGTTAAAATCTCAAAGTACTACTACAAAATAATTTTATTCAGCTTTTTATTCTTAGCCGGATGTGCTAATCAACTTCCTCCCGGTGGGGGTGAGAAGGATACAAAACCTCCAACTATTGTGGAAGTTATTCCTTCTGATGGAACAGTAAACTATAATGAAAACTATTTTGAACTTGGGTTTTCAGAATTTGTAGATAAGAGAGTTGTTAAGGATGCATTGTTTATTTCACCTGCAATTGAAGGAGAGTTGGAGCTTGATTGGAGTGGGAAATCTGTTAGAGTTTATTTTCCCGGAAAGCTTAAGGCAAACACTACTTATTCTATTACTGTAGGAACTGATGTAACTGATTTTCACGAGCGCAATAAAATGGCTGAAGCTTTTTCATTTAACTTTTCTACAGGACCTGAAATAGACAGAAGAACAATTGCTGGCCGGGTGTTTGATGAAAAACCTGAAGACATTATGATTTATGCTTTTCTTTTAAGCGATACTTCAAAAGTTCTTGGTGATAGAAAACCTGATTACATTTCTCAAACAGGAGCGGACGGTTCTTATAAAGTTGGCGGATTAGCTGCAGGTACTTATAGAGTGTTTGCAGTCCGTGATGAATTTAGGGATTTAATTTTCCAACCGGAGCAGGATAAAATTGGAATACCTTCAGGAGATATTGTATTAAAACCTGAAGATTCTTTGATGAACAATATTAACTTCTTTATTACTGAATATGATACTGTTCCTCCAAGATTAAGTAATAGCGTAATGACAGACGCTCATCATACTTTATTAAGCTTCAGTGAACCAATTGATTCTTTATCAACAGGTAAAAAAAATTTCTTCATTTATGATTCAACTGATAACAAGCAGATTCCAATTGATTATACTTTCAAAGGAAATGCAAAGCCGAATGAAATAATACTTGCTATAAAGAATACAATTCCTCTTGAACATAGCACTTTCATCTTTGCAAATAATATTGCTGATAAAAATAAGAATATCATTAAGCAGGATAATTTAGCACTAACTCTATCGGCAAGACCTGATACCTTAATCCCTGATATACTAAAAATAATCCCGGAACGCAGAAGCGATAAAGTAGATTTCCAGAATACTGAAATTTATTTTACTCTTAATGACGGTTTTGATACTTCACTTATACATCAGAGTATAACGTTCAAAGATACACTTGGTAATAATGTGCCTTTTAGTATTCAAACAATTGATAATGCGTCCTTCAAAGTAAAAGCAAATATAGAACTTCAGCCAAGAAAAGATTATTTAATTAGGATTAACTTTAAAAACGTAGTTGACCCTGCAGGTAATTTTACTGATACTACTTTCATATATCCATTTAAAACAATATCAGGTGCGGAGTTTACAGGTCTGCAGGGGAGTGTATCCAATATTGATGTCGCAAGAAATACTGTTTTAATACTGCAGGGAAGAGGAGATGTTGCAGGAAAAATTTATAAGACTAAATTAACAAATGGAAACAAATTTTCTTTCAATAGAGTAGAGCCGGGTAAATATTTGTTATGGGGATTTTATGATGATGACAGCAGCGGTACATATAACTATGGTTCACTAAAGCCATTTACTTTCTCAGAAGAATTTTCATTCCATCCATCAGAAATAAACCTAAGGCCAAGATGGGTAGTAACAGATTTCTTGTTTGTGTTTAAGAAGTCGGAATAACTTTCATCCTTTGAAAAATAAGTATTGTCATTGCGAGGATACGAAGTGACGAAGCAATCTTTGTTTTAATTATTATAAAATACAAAGATTGCTCCGCTCAGTCTTTAAAGCTGCGGGCTTCTCGGTACATCCCTCACTATGTTCGGGACACTCGAAGACCCTCCGCTTTTTTTAAGCAAATGGTTTTAATCGTACAAGTAATATTTTTTAGATAATTTTCTAAAGCTTTCTACGTCTTTATTTAAGTAATCTTTTATATCATCGTACTTGTAATTTTTTGAGAATATTTCTCTTATCTTTGATGTGCCGTTTACTTTGTCAAACATTCCCCATCTGTTTTCTGACATCTTAAAGATATCTTTATCAGGGAATAGTTCGTGGTGTATCTGCATAAATAAATATTGCAGACTCATCAAGTTTACTTTATCATAATCAACTAAATGGATTTGCACTCCGTGCATACTTTTCTTTTCGTACTTTCCATAAAATGGTTTGTATGTAATCGGTCTGAAGTAAACACCTTCAATGCCAAGTGCATTCATTCTTTGTGCAACAACATCACCATCTAAATATTCAGCTCCATATACTTGGAATGGAATTGTATAACCAACACCTTCTGATAATACTCCAAGTTCACCCATTATACCTGTAGTTACATAGTAATATGAAGTTAATGCCTGAGGAACGTGAGGAGATGTTGGAACCCAAGGAAGTTTTGTATCTTCAAACTTCATATCTCTTTCCCATCCTTCCATAGGTATAACCGTAAGCTTGCATTTACCTTTTAACATTCCTTCTTCATTAAGCATCTTAGCCAGTTCACCGCAGGTTAATCCATATACGTAAGGAATTTTGAAAGCGCTTACAAAAGAAAGATATCCATCTTCAGCAAGGTTGCCTTCAATCTTTAATCCGTTAATTGGATTAGGACGGTCAAGCACTACAAACTCAATATTGTTTTCTGCAGCAGCTTCCATACAAGCACCCATTGTGCTGATGTAAGTATATGAACGGCAGCCGATATCCTGGATATCATAAACAAGGACATCAACTTCCATCAGCATTTCCTTTGTAGGTTTATGAGTTGCTCCATATAAAGAGAAAACAGGAACCTGGGTTTTTTCATCAATCATATTTTCAACTTTGTCACCCGCTTCAAAGTCACCACGGACACCGTGTTCAGGTCCATATAATGCAACAAGCTTAACATCTTTTGCCTGATATAAAATATCTACCGTTGATTTCAGTTTTGAATCAACTCCGGTTGGATTGGTAATTAGACCAACTTTTTTTCCTTTAAGTTCTTTGAAGTCGTTATCTCTTAAAACTTCAATACCTGTTTTCACCTGTGAGAAAAGAATTGATGTGGAGATAAAAAATAAAACTAATAAATATTTTTTCATTTAGATAACCTTTGAATGATTTCGTCATTAATTTTTTGTGATTCTTTTTTAAGCTTATTATACAATGAAGTTGCCTTAATAAGAAGTTCATTTCCTTTGCTTCTGTCATTTAAAGATGAGCAATTTATAAGCACATTAAAATATGCCCCCTGCATTGCAGTGTTAACCAATGATACTGCAACTCCCGCATCTGATAATGAATTTACATATCCTCTTTCAATACAGGTAACAAGCAGAGGAAGAAGTTCATTACATTTTTCCATTACTTCATAAGGAACTTCAGCAGCATAAAAAGTTGCATCATCTATTTTTAATGTCCTTAATGATTTTTGCTCATCAGTATCTTTAGGAAGTTTGTAGCATTCCATAACTGCATCAAATGCTGCATTGTCCCGGTATGCAAGCATAGTAAACTCTTCCTGTATATGTTCAAGTCTTACCTGAAGAATTTTAAATTCCTCTTCGACAGCGGCATATTTCTTTTTGCCAATAGTCAGGTTGCAAACCATTACACCTAAAGCAGAGGCAAGTACAGCAGATAAAGCAGCAACGTTTCCTCCACCGGGGGTAGGGGCAGTTGAGGAGAGCTCTTTAAGGTAATCGTTAATTGTTATATCTAAATTCATAACATCCTTTAATTTATTTTAAACTAAGTAGTCAATAATTTTCTGATTTTTATCGAATGGATTCAATGTACTTAATCCAAGATTTTCAATTGCAATGTCAACTAATTTTTCTTCTGAATTCTCTTTTCCCTTAGAATAATATTTACCTGCCTGAAGTAAAGCTTCAAGAGGAACAAGCCCAACTATCTCGCTGCCATCAACTTCAACTCCCATTTGCTTAGCTTCCTTTTTAACTTCTTCAAAAGCAACGTGAATAGGAGTAACATTGTAATTTGTTAAGTTCATAGATACCTGAGTAATGCCGTATTTTTCAAGAGCAACGCCCATACCTTTAACGTTTTTTAGTCTACCAGGAATGATAACATTCTTTCCATTAGCATCTTTAATTACCTTGCCATTCTCATCTCTTTTTGCTTTGCCTGATTCACGAAGATTCTCAGCAATTTCTTTTGAGTACTTTAAATCAGTTGATTTAATATTTACATTATAAGCAACAAGAAAAAACCTTGCTCCTGTTACGATGCCGCCAAGCTTTGGATTAAATTCTGGTTTACCAAAATCAGGTGCCCATTCAGGGTCTTTTATTTTTTCAACCAGACCTTCATATTCTCCCTTGCGGATATCAGATAAATTTTTTCTCTTTGGTGTCCTTGCAGCATCTTCATATAGATAAACAGGAACATTTAATCTCTTTGAAATAATCTCAGCATATTTTTCTGATATCTTCACACAATCTTCCATAGTGACATCACGGACAGGGACAAAGGGAACAACATCAATAGCACCCAAGCGTGGATGTTCACCTTTATGTTTTGTCATATCAATAAATTCTGCTGCTGCAACAGAAGCATTAACAGCTCCATTTAAGATTCCATCTTCATTACCAGCCATTGTAACAACAACTCTATTGTAATCAGCATCCGGTTCAAGGTTTAATAATTTAACATCAGGTGTATGGGCAATAGCGTCAACGATTGCATTAAATACAACTTTATTTTTTCCTTCACTAAAATTTGGAACGCACTCAATTATTTTCAAAATTTAATCTCCTTATTAGAATAAATAATTTCTCCGTTTTTAATTGTCATACAATTTAAATTCATTCCGCAGTCATAAATAATATCAAAGTAGTTTGAAGTATTAAGCACTGCAAAATCAACTTTCTTGTTTATCTCAATGCTGCCGGTTTGCGTATGGATATCGAGAGCTTTAGCAGCGTTGATAGTAAAAGCTGAAATGATTTCATTAATATTCATCTTCATTTTTCTTGCAGCTAAGAACATAATTAAAGATATGTTTTGGATATGAGATGAACCGGGATTATAATCAGTTGATAGGGCAACTATACTGCCTTGGTCCAATAATTTTCTTGCAGGTGCATAACCATAATCGAGGAAGAATGATACTCCAGGTAATAATACACTTACAGTTTCAGTTGCATTAAGTTTAGCAAGGTCCTTATCATTTATAACTTCAAGATGTTCAAGACTGAGAGCATTAAAATCTAATCCTACATCAACTCCACCAATGCTGTTAAATTGATCCGTGTGAAGTTTAATCTTATAACCCAATTCTTTTGCTTTAGAAAAAATTGTTCTAATTTCATCAGGATGAAATGCAGTTGATTCACAGAAGGCATCACAGAATTCTGCTAAACCATTTTCTTTAACATATGGGAGCATTTCATTGCAGATGATATCAATGTATTTGGTTCTGTTGTTTTTATATTCAAGCGGATAAGTATGAGCACCAAGAAAAGTCGAAATAATATCAATTGAATAAATTTCTTTTAACTTTTTAATTGCCTGAAGAATTTTAATCTCATTATCAAAGCTTAATCCATATCCGCTTTTAATTTCAATTGAAGTGACACCTTGTCGAATGAAGTACTTAATTTTTGAACTTGCGATAGCAACAAGGTCTTCAACTGTGGATTCTTCTACTGCTTTAACAGTAGAGTTTATTCCCATACCTGCTTCAGCAAGCTGCTCATATGTTGCACCTTCAAGCTTCATTTTAAATTCATTTCTTCTTGTCCCTGCAAATACAGCATGAGTATGGCAGTCAATAAATCCTGGCAGAAGAACTTTATTCGATAAATCTATTATTTGATATTCTGATTTATTGTTAATCTTATTGGAAGGAACTATATCCTTTATAAAAGAACCTTCAATGATGACTGAATGTTCAGTAAAAACTTCAAAAGAAATAAATTCTCCACCTCTTAAAAAATTTCTACCATTCGTATTTACTGTAATAATTTGAGCAGGGTTGTAAAGAATTTTTTTCATTTTCTATTTTTATAGTTTTTTAAAGAATCAGTAAAGCCATACCAAATATTATGTACAGATATAGTATCTATCTTAAAATCTAATTGACCTTGCCTGTACATAGTAAAATCAAATTTCTTTGATTCAACAACTGCATAGTTTTTCTTTGTCTCTACTCTTGTTGACGAACAAGAACAGAAAATTATTGCTAAAATCATTGCCAAAAAATAAAAATAGAATCTCATCATAAAAAAAGTTTAAAATATGCATTAAATATAAAAGATTTTAATGGCTTATGAAAAGAATCGAAGAGTATTACTTAAGACTTCTTATTAAGTAGGGTAAAACTAAATTATTTGAGAAACGAGCTAAATTTTTGTAAATTGAGATATTAAAAACTAATTTTCTTGTTAAAATGGCTGGAAAAAGACTAAAAATCCTCTTTGTCACTTCTGAAGTAGTTCCTTTTGTTAAAACAGGCGGACTTGCAGATGTTTCCTCTGCTTTACCTCAAATGCTTTCTGAATTGGGACACGAAGTTCGTATTGTTGTACCCAAATATGGAGCAGTTGACAGCAGAAAATTCAAAATTCATGAAGTGGTGAGGTTAAAAGATATTCCTGTAAAAATTGGTGACAAGGAAGTTACATATTCCTTGAAGTCATGCTTTTTGCCCGGACAAAAAGTAAGAGTACAAATTTACTTTTTGGATCATCAGGAATATTTTGGAAGTAGAAATAGTTTATACGTTGATCAAACAACAGGACAAGATTATCCCGATAATGATGAACGTTTTATTCTTTTAAGCAGAGCAGTATTCGAATTGATATCAAGGTTAGGATGGATACCTGATATTATTCATTGCAATGATTGGCAAACGGGACTTATCCCGGCATATCTTAAAACTGTTTTTAATGATGTTGAAATCTTTCAACAGTTTAAAACATTATTCACAGTTCATAATCTTTTATATCAAGGAATCTTCCCTAAATCAAGTTTTAAGAAAACAGGATTACCTGAAGAATTAAATTCAGAAAAGGGAATTGAAATTTATGGTAAAATAAATTTTCTAAAAGCAGGATTGATGTTTGCTGATGTTATTAATACAGTTAGTGAAACTTATGCAAATGAAATTAGAACAGATGAAGAATTAGGCGGAGGATTAAAACAAGTTTTATCAAAAAGAAAAAATGATTTATATGGGATATTAAATGGAATAGATACAAGAGTATGGAACCCTGAAGTTGATAAGATCATTCCACATAAATACAGCTCAAAAGATTTGACAGGTAAAATTGAAAATAAAAAAGTCTTAACGGAGAAATTCAGATTAAACTATAATGAGAATGTTCCTGTCATAGGTTTAATTTCTCATTTATTTGATGTTAAAGGTTTTGATCTAATTACAGAAATTTTCCCTGACTTGATGAAACTTAATGTTCAGGTAATTTTACTTGGAACAGGTGACAGGAAATATCATAACTTCTTTGAAAAACAAAGTCAAAAATTTTCTGAAAAATTTTCCTGCTATTTAGGATTTAATGATGAACTTGCACATTTAATTGAAGCAGGTGCGGATTTATTCCTTATGCCTTCGAGATTTGAACCTTGCGGATTAAATCAGCTTTATAGTTTAAACTATGGTACTGTGCCTCTTGTTAGAGAAACAGGTGGACTTGCTGATACAGTTGTTAAGTATAGTGAGAAAACAGGAGAAGGAAATGGTTTTTCTTTTAAACCTTATGAATCAGCAGCGTTGTTAAAAGAGCTAAACAGAGCTTTGAGAATATTTGAAGATAAAAAAGTTTGGACAAAGATAATGAAGAACGGTATGCGTCTTGATTTAAGTTGGACAAACTCTGCTAAGAAATATATCGACCTATATAAAACAATTCTTAATACTGAATAGGATTGTACTTAACTTAAAATAAAATTATTATTTAATTGTACATCAAACGGAGTTTTCAATTGTTAAAGTTTAAGTTATTATTTTTATTTATTGCTTCATTATTGCTGGTGGGATGTAGTGAAGACCCATCTTCAATTGGTTCAGATTTGTTAAGTCAGGATTTGATAGATGTTAATGTTTTAGATTCACAAACTGATTCCTTAAGTCAAACTTCTTCATCATTTTTATCAACCCTTCAGTTAAGCGGAAGTACAAAATTATTTTTAGGAAAAACAAATAACATAGATGAAGCATCTATATTAATTAAATTCCAGTATAGTTTTGAAGATACAATTAAGACAGCATTCCTTAACAACTCTCTAACTATTCGTTCGGCATATGTTGAGTTAATTAAAACTTATTCAGTTGGTACAGGTAGTTTAGATTATACTGTTCATAAAATTAATTCTGATTGGAGCCATTCAACTTTTTCTGGAGATAGTCTTAGCTCATTGCAATTTGATGCTCAGGATATTAGCAGTAATAGAAGAGTAAGTTCGAATGATTCCGTTTATTCTTTCGATGTTGATATACCTTCTGTTCAAAAATGGATGAGAGAAGCTGCTGATTCTACTGTATCAGGAGATAAAGGAATTTACATTCAACCAACATCTAACTCTACAAAAATAGTTGGATTTCAGGCTTTATCCAGTACCGTTACAACAATTCCAAGATTGTACGTTGTTGTTGAAAAATCAGGTGCCTACGTTGATACATTAAGTTTTATTTCAACAATGGATGTTTCAGGAATTAAAGCAACATTACCTCAGTCAAGTGAAAATATTTTTGTTCAGGGTGGAACAGAAATTAAATCAAAATTGAGATTTGATTTATCAAAGTTACCTGAGTTGGCTATTGTCAACCAAGCAGAATTAACTTTAACATTTGATTCTACTGCATCTTTAAATTCTGTAACCTCTAATATATATGCATACTTTGTTGCTGACTCTGCAAACCAGGATAGTTTATCTTCAACATATGTATTGTTACAAAAAAGCGGTAATGTATTAAGCGGCGATATATCATACTTAGTACAAAGATGGCTTAAAGAAAAAATAAATTACGGATTATTATTAGTTCCACAGAACAATGCTGAGACAGTAGATCTATTCGCTATTAGAGGGAGTAACTCTAATGTATACAGTGAAAGACCTCATTTAAAAATTACTTATACTAATAAAAAATAATTATGACTATTAAGAAAATATTAATCTTTTTATTGATTGTACTTGCTCAAGATTTTTTTGCACAAAGCAGTTCAACATTTTCAAGATCAGGTTTGGGAGATATGATATATTCCTTTTCAGCCAGAAGAGTTGGAATGGGAGATTTAGGTATAGCTGTTTCAGATGAAGATTTTATTGGAACTTTAAATCCAGCATCCTGGGGGAGACTGAATAGAACCAGAATTGAATTTGGTGCCAACTGGAATGGGCTTACAGTTAAACAAAATGGTATTTCAAGTTTTTATTCTGAATTAGATTTTTCTGGCTTTGCATTTGCTTTCCCAATTTCGAAGAAATATGGGGCAGGTGGTGCTTTGGGAATTGTACCTTTTACAAACGTAAGCTATAAAGCAAAACAAAATATTCAAAGCATTGAAAACTATGATATCACTTATGAAGGTTCAGGTGGACTTTCGAAAATTTTCTTGGGTGGCTCATATATGCTTCCTTTTAATGTAACTCTTGGCGCTTCGCTTGATTATTATTTTGGAAATATAAACTACAATTCCAAAGCTAATTTTACACAGGAATCAAGTTATGATGCTGAATATAATAGAACATTTAGACCTAAAGGAATCGGCGGAACTTTTGGTTTAATTTCTCCTGATATAAATGGGGCATTAAAAATAGGTGGTATATCTGATGTTAGGTTTGGTTTAGCAGTCAATTATATTTCCAATCTTGAAACTGATTCTTCATTGACCAGTGTGTCAACATTCTATACTGACACTATTGGCATTTCAATAGTTGATATGCATGTACCTGAAAGAATAATGGCAGGTATAAGCTTTGTGGCAAAACAAACTAATTTATTTACTCTTGATTATGCATTCCAACCTTGGAGTAAATTTTCTTTGAATGGGAAAACTGATGCAAATTTAAGGGATGCTCATAAATTTAGTTTAGGTTATGAATACAGACCTCAAAGAGATAATTACTCAGGCTTTTGGCAGCAAATAATGTATCGTGTTGGTTTGAGCTACGAACAGACACAATATTTAATTAATAATTCAGGAATTAATCAATATGCATTTTCTTTAGGAACATCTTTCCCGATTGCATTAGAAAATACAATTGATATTGGTTTACAATATTTAATTAGGTCCGGGGATAACAGCAGTTTGCTTAAAGAGAATACAATCAGGGTCAATATTGGAATAAGTCTTGGTGATTATTGGTTTATCAGACAAGAAAAATAATTTTTAACATATAAAAACTACAATGCAAAGCTATTTAAAAAAAGACGAAGAAATATTTAAAGTTGTCAATTTAGAATTATCAAGACAACAAAATAAACTTGAATTAATTGCATCAGAAAATTTTGTAAGTCCGGCAGTACTTGAAGCCGCAGGCTCTGTATTAACTAATAAATACGCTGAAGGATATCCCGGTAAGAGATATTATGGCGGTTGTGAATATGTTGATATGGCTGAAAATATTGCAAGAGAAAGATTAAAAAAATTATTTGGTGCAGAATATGTTAACGTGCAACCACATAGCGGTTCGCAGGCTAATATGGCGGTTTATATGACTTTGTTGAAACCGGGAGATAAAGTTCTTGGTTTAAATCTTGCTCATGGTGGACATTTAACTCACGGCTCACCAGTTAACTTCTCAGGAATTATTTATAATGCTGTTGGTTATAATTTAAATAAAGAAACTAAAGTTCTTGATTATAACATCATTGAAGACCTTGCTAAAAAAGAAAAACCAAAAATGATTATTGCCGGTGCAAGTGCATATCCAAGAGAATGGGATTATGCAAAGTTCAGACAAATTGCAGATTCAGTTGGTGCTTTCTTAATGTGCGATATGGCTCATCCTGCAGGTTTAATTGCAAAAGGTTTGTTAAATAATCCGTTACCTTATTGCGATGTTGTTACTTCTACAACTCATAAAACTTTAAGAGGACCAAGAGGCGGTATCATTCTTATTGGAAAAGATTCCGAAAACAGATTAGGTATTAAGACTATTAAAGGTGACAGATTAAAATTGATGTCGGAATTATTTGACAGCACCGTAATGCCGGGAATTCAAGGCGGTCCGTTAATGCACATTATTATGGCTAAAGCTGTTGCGTTTGGTGAAGCTTTGGAAGATAGTTTTAAAACTTATGCTGAACAGGTAATTAAGAATTCAAAAGCTTTAGCATCAAAATTAACTGAGTTTGGGTTTGATTTAATTTCTGGCGGTACTGATAATCATTTAATGTTAATTGACCTTACAAATAAAAATGTAACCGGTAAAGCAACTGAAATTGGAATGGAAAAAGCCGGAATGACAGTTAATAAAAATATGGTTCCTTTTGATCAGCGCAGTCCTTTTGTTACAAGCGGTATTAGAGTAGGAACAGCAGCGGTGACAACAAGAGGAATGAAGGAATCTGAAATGTCAAAAATTGCAGAGTTCATTAATAAAGCTGTTGATAATTTAGATAAAGAAGATGTATTAAATGGAATTGAGCAGGAAGTAAAAGAATTTTGTAAAGCCTTCCCATTATATTCTGATTTGAATTAGAAATGCCCGCTGAAGAAAAAGAAAAGATAGAGCAGGAAGAAGTCACTGAACATGAGATGACTTTCTTAGAACATCTTGAAGAATTAAGATGGAGGATAATCTTTACTGTTCTTGGAATTGTAGTGGGGATGATTGTCTGCTGGGTATTCATAGATTTTATTGTTGAGAGCATTCTACTTGCTCCAGCAAAATCAGTTCATATGCCGCTGCAAAATTTAAGACCATTCGGTCAGCTTTATTTATATTTTGAAGTTGCTGCAGTTGGTGGTATAATCCTAAGCATACCAAATATTTTCTACCAGATATGGAAGTTTGTTTCTCCTGCACTAAGAGAAAGTGAAAGGAAGTATGCACTTCTCATAGTAATGTATACAAGTGTTTGTTTTCTTATAGGGATTGCATTTGCTTACTTTGTTATGCTTCCATTAACATTAAGTTTTGCAGTTCAGTTTGGAACTCCAACTATTAAGAATGAATTTGCTCTGGATGAATATGTTTCAATTGTTTTAAGTCTTATGTTAGCCTCAGGAATTGTATTTGAACTTCCCATGGTATCATATTTCTTAACTAAATTAGGCATACTGAAACCGCAGTTTATGAGAAAATACAGGAGACATGCAATTGTTGTAATTTTTATTGCAGCAGCTATTTTAACTCCTGGTACAGACCCATTGTCACAAGTCGTTTTAGCTACACCTTTGTTTTTATTGTACGAGCTAAGTATTTTTATATCCAAAATTTCAGTAAAGAAAACTTGATTAAAACATCACTATCAGAAATATCAAAACCAATACAGGATGAATTAGAAACATTTAACGGAATGTTCAAAGAATCCTTAAAGTCTTCAGTCCCTCTTGTTGATCTAATTGCTAAGTACATAATCAGACAAAAAGGAAAAAAGATTCGTCCATTACTTGTTTTGCTTTCTGCCAAAGCTTCCGGAGAAATATGTGATAGAACATACAGAGGGGCTTCATTAGTGGAATTGCTTCATACAGCAACATTAGTCCACGATGATGTTGTTGATAATGCAGATAAGAGAAGAGGATTTTGGTCAGTTAATAAAGTTTTCAAAAATAAAGCTGCAGTTTTAATGGGGGATTATTTATTATCAAGAGGATTAAATATTTCTGTTGAGGGGAAAGATTTTGATTTTCTCGAAGTAATTACAAATACTGTAAAAAGGATGTCTGAAGGTGAGCTTCTTCAAATTCAAAAAACAAGAAAACTTGATATTGATGAGAAGACTTATTTTAGAATCATTGGCGATAAAACAGCATCTCTTTTAGAAACCTGCTGCATAATTGGGTCACTCAGTTCTTCAAATAATGTAGTTTATAATAAAGCTATGAAGGACTATGGGTATTCATTAGGTATGGCTTTTCAAATTAAAGATGATATACTTGATTATGAAGGAAGTTCAAGTATTATTGGAAAACCTGTTGGTGGGGATATTAAAGAAAAGAAAATTACCATCCCATTAATTTATTCCCTGAATCAAGTTTCAAAAGAAAAAGCAAATTCTATTAGAAAGCTTATCAAAAATGGAAATGATAATGATAAAGTAAAAGAAGTTGTTTCCTTTGTTAGAGAAAATGAAGGAATACCTTATGCTTTTAAGATTTCTCAGGAATATGCAGAAAAAGGGAAGAAAGCTCTTGATGTGCTTCCAGATTCAGAAAGCAAGTCATCATTAACCTCTCTGATTGATTATGTAATCAACCGCAAGAAATAAATTCATTTTAATGTGATATAATCCTAACTTAGTTTTTCTCTTAGCTATTTATTTGCTATTATTTGGCGGCAGAAATTAAATATCTGGAGAAAATAATGCCCAGGAATTATATATCTAATAAAGATGAAACTGTAAGGATGTTTGATAATAATTTTCTTGAAGCACTTTCGAGAGTACATCCATCTGTTCCTGTAATTATATATGGACCAATAATTTTATACTTTGTATATTTATCAGTTGTATACGATCTTAAATTATATTCAATAATTTTAATGTTATTGGTAGGTATAGTTGTTTGGTCAATTATAGAGTATTCTTTGCACAGATTTATTTTTCACTATAATGCGAAAAGTGAATTTGGTAAAAAACTCCATTTTATGTTTCACGGAGTTCATCACGATTATCCAAGTGACTCCCGCAGATTAGTAATGCCTCCTTCAGTAAGTATTCCCCTTGCTGTTATATTTTATTTTGCTTTTATGAATATGATTGGTTATAGATTTGGTGCTCCATTTTTCGCAGGATTTCTTACTGGCTACTTATTTTATGATTTAACCCATTATGCTATCCATCATTTTAATATGCACAATAGATTTTGGTTATATATCAAAAATCATCATATGAAACATCATTATATGGATTCTTCAAAAGGATTTGGCGTAAGCTCTCCGACTTGGGACAAAGTAATAGGAACTGACTTCCCTAAAACAAAGGAAAAGGAAGCAATTTAATTTTATTTTTTTAATTAAGCCGATTTCAATAATCGGCTTTTTTATTTTACATTCCTAAAAAAGTATTATATTTATTGAACATAAATAACAATATTATAATGATTTACCTCAGAAAATTCCTTTTAATAATTCTTTGTTTTTCATTTTCCTGTTGCGGTGCAGTTAATCCTAATAAATTTTACATAAGATTAAATCAAGTTGGTTTTCTCCCAAATGATATTAAGACCGCAGTAATAATTGCTGAAAAACCTTTATTCGAAAAATTTTTTACAGTGAGAAAAGTTTCTAATAACGATAAAGTATTTGAAAAGGTTATTTCAGATAGTTCAATGAATTATGATAAATTCAAGCATTGTTATTCAATAGATTTTTCTGAATTAAAAGAAGAAGGGGATTATTACTTAGAAATCAATAAAAAGAAATCTTACAACTTTACTGTGGGTAACAAAGTATATAATGCTGTTGTTGATTCCTTAATGTTATTTTTTAAGGTTCAGAGATGTGGACCAACTAAGCCTATTCTTCATAAGGTCTGTCATTTATGGGATGCAAAGTATATCAAAGGAATGGAGAAGTTAGGACAGGTTGATTTAACAGGTGGGTGGCATGATGCAGGGGATTATATTAAATTTTTATCGACTACAGCATACACAACTTATATGTTGATGTTTGCTTATGAGTTTGATCCTGTGAAATTTGGTTTTGATAACAATAAAAATAACGAACCGGATGTTCTTGAGGAAGCTCGTGTCGGTCTTGATTGGATGCTTAGAAGTTATTTTACTGTAGATAATATTGTTAATCAGGTTCAAGATAATAGAGACCACAATGTTGGCTGGAGATTACCCGAAAATGATTCTTTGAGGTATGATAGAATAGCTTATTTGGGAATGAGTAAAAATCAAATTGGAATCTTTAGCGCAGCTATGTCACTAGCCGCCAGAATATGGAAAATTAAGTTTTACGATGATGAATTTTCAGGTAAGTGCATATTAGCTGCAGAGAAGATTTATAAATTAAAAGATTCGGCACCTGATGTTGACAAAAATGTATCTGGAGTTTATCAGGACAAATCCTATACAGGTAAATTAGCTTTGGGAGCAGTGGAATTATATATTTCCACCAGTAATGAAAATTATTTGAAAGATGCTTTTACTTTAGCTGATAGTGCAGATTCAGATTATTGGTGGAGCTGGGGGGATATTAACTCTTTAGCTCATTACAAATTAGCAAAAATTGATAGTAAGTATAAAGATTATATACTAAATAATATTAAAGCTTTTAATGCAAATAAGGATTCATCCTTGTTTAAAGAAAGTATGGGATTTTCATGGGGAACGACAAATTCCTTTTTAGGTGCGGCACTTCAAGTTATTTTATATAAAGAACTTAGTAAGGATGATCAATTTGATTCGCTGGCAACATATCAAAGAGATTATGTGTTAGGAAGAAATCCTTGGGGAATAAGTTTTATTTATAATATTGGTGACAAATATGTTAAGAGATTACATTCTCAAGTAGGATACTTAAATAAAGGATACTTACCGGGCGGGTTGTCAGCCGGTCCTGCTCCATTAGAATTGTTGAAGAATTATAAAATTGAGCGCAGAAATACTGAGTATGATTATTTTAATACTGATCTGATTAAGTTTTATGATGATTTTAATGATTACATAACTAATGAGCCTACTATTGTAGGGAATGCTACTGCTGTTTTTGTGTATGGGTATTATTCAAATAGATAATTCAATCAGTTATTATTTTTGTAATTAGATTTGCAGGAACTTTTTCAAAGTAAGAATTAAAAACTCTAAGCTTATCATTTTTATATTTCCATACTTCATGGGGATTTTCAAGGGGAGAATAAAAAGAAAGTTTATTTACTTTTTTAGATTTAAGTGAAACAACATAAAAGCTTTTATTATAATATTTTGCAGCTAATGCTAAAGACATACTTCCAATTTTATTTATTACCGAACCATCCTTTAAGATTGAATCTGCTCCAATAACAACTGCATTAGAAACTCTTACCATTTCCGGGATAAAAGCATCTATGTACAAATTAACATTAACAGACTTCTCTAATAGCTTTAGAGTTAATATTCTTCCTTCTAATTTAGGTCTGGATTCAGCAAGATTTACCCGAAGTTTAGAATTTTCAATAGCAAGTTTTGTTAATATATGGTATAATGTAATACTATTAGATAAAGTGGCTAAGTTGTTATATTTTAATAATATAGGCTTGGCTAATTCAAAGAGAATTTCATATTTACCATTGCCTAAACTATATTTAAGATATTCTTCAAGTTTTTGTTTATCTTTAATGCTTTTTACTTTTTTTATGAAGTTCGCTATGTTGCTAAAATGTAATAACTTAGCTTCTACTTCTTCAAGTATAGTGTTGAATTTTTTAGGATTATTTATACTTACCAGAAGTAGTTTAGTCAGGTGGTTCAATAGCTCAGAAGAACCTGAAGTTTTATCATTAACAATCTGGTCTATTCTAATTATTGCTGACATTGGCTAATAACTCTTTAATATCAAAATCCTGAGTTAAGGAAGCAGTTTTCCTAAATTTGTTCATACTCATTTTCTTATAAAGCTCAGTCTTACCGGTATAATCTTTTAAATAGAAAATCTTGACACTATTCCTATTTCTAATTATCCAATTAAGAATGATTTTCATTTTTTCCAAATCCTCTTCATCAGGCATTTCAAACAAATTTATTGTATTCTCATAAAAGTCATCTAAGGCTGTATCAAAGGTAGTGTCATTCTCCTGGTGAACATATATCTTTCCTGAGATAAGTGCGATATAATCCTTACCAAATCCCTCATCAATTTCAAATAAGACCTTGGCTGAATTAACCGGTTCTTTTAATAAAGATGATTTGTGAATTTGAGCAAGGATTAAATCAATCAATGCTTTTGTTTCTGCTGCCTTTTCAAACATTAATTTATCCGAATACTCTTTCATTTTTGCAAGGAGTCTGTTTAAAGCAATCTGATGATTACCATAGAGGAATTCATAAACTTTTTCGAGTTCATCATTGTAAGCTTCCTTGTTTTCTCCATCGCAAGGAGCAACACAACGTTCAATTTCAGCAAGCAGACATCTTCTTTTCCTTGCAAGTTCTTTGTCTTTACACTCTCTTAATAGAAAAGCTTTATTAATGATATCAAGGATATTATTGGCTTTATCCCTTTTGATAAAGAGTCCGAAATAATCATTTCCATCAAAGTCGAAGGTGTTACATATCTCCAGATTAGAAAAAGGTTTTGCACTATTTATTCTAAGGAAATATTTATTACCATACTTTTTTAATTGAGAATTATGTTTAGGATTTATTTTCTTAATTAGTTCTGCTTCATAAATTAATGCAGTACACTCGCTGTTGGTAATATTTATCTTAAGCTTTGATGCCTGGTGAATAATCTTTTTTGCTTTTCGAACCGCTGATGGTGAGAAGTAGGACTTTACTCTATCCTTTAAGGACTTAGCCTTGCCTATGTATATAATTTCATTTTTTGAGTTAAGAAAATAATAGATGCCGGGACAATGTGGCAATGAAAGAACAGCTGAAGATAAAGATTTTTTAATCTTTACTTTCTTCTCAGCTTTTTTGTTAACGAATTGAAAGTTTATAAGATCATTAACGCTCTTTATATTATGTATTTCGGTTAATTCGGGAAGCATTCTCATTAAAATTCTTCCTGCTGCTTCAGCATCTTCAAGAGCCCGGTGAGCATTTATCAACTTAATATTTAAATGATTACATACACTATTTAAAGATTTTCTATTCAAGAATGGATAAATTTTTCTTGCCAATCTTAATGTGCATAAACTTAAATTAATTGGATTTTCAACATTGCATTTTGAAAACTCGTGTTTTATGAAGCTTATATCAAAAGAAAGATTATGACCTAATAAAATTTTATTTCCAATAAAATTCTTTACTTCGCTGGCAATATCTTCAAAATAGGGGGCATCATAAACATCATCCTGTCTGATGCCTGTTAGTTGAGTAATGTAGTAGGGAATTAAACTTCCGGGATTTACTAATGTAGAATAAGTATTAACTACCTGCATATCCTTAATATGTACTAAACCAATTTCAATTATTCTACTATAGTAAGGAGATAAACCTGTAGTTTCAACATCTAAGGCACAAAACTCAGCCTCAGCTACAGGTATTTCCAGGAGTTCATCTGTAATCATTGATAAATAATATTTAAATACTTTATTTTAATCTATAAAGTTTTAGATGAAATTAAAAGATGTAAATAAGTAAATTTTAAATAATTATCACTTGTGTAGTGGTATGTTTGTCTTTGCAATTACTATGATTATTTTACTATATTAAATATTATTTAACCAGCATACAAAAAGGAATCTATGAAAAATTTCTTGATATTCTGTTTTGTTCTTCTTGGATTTCTTCCACTTTATTCACAAAGCAATCCTGATACTGTTGAAGTAAATTTAATAGATGCATTCGTTGATGAGGAGACTGATATATTATCTATAACCTTTTTTACCGAACCCCCTACGAAATCCAGAATTAAAATTGATAATCTTGATGAAATAAAAGTATCTGATACTTTAACAGAAAACCATAGCATAGAAGTTAATTTAAAAGGTAAGAAGTTAAAAAAAGATGCTGTTAACTTTTACGTAATTGCAATTGATTCCAAAGGTAAAGAACACAGAAGTGAACAATTCGAATTTGATATGCCTCAAAATATTGTAGTTGAAGAAAGGTCGAGTCTTTTGAACTTATGTTTATTTGGAACCACAACATTTTTACTCCCATATCCACAATTAGTATACACAAGAGATAAACACTACTTTGGAATAACTAAAGAAATTCCTTTAATTTTTATACGTTCAAATGATATTGGCTATCCATATGGATATTTTTCTGCAGAGTACTCGCATATTTTCAATAAACCAAACAGAAATAATTTTCTAAGAGTTGGTTACAAACAATTATTCGGAGGTATTCCATTATTTGAATATATATCTCCAGGAATAAATTGGTTTACAAACTTTAATGGATTTAATGGAGTGAGTCCTGAAATTTCAATAGGTTTTTTCCGGTTTTATGATGCTTTTACATTATATGGAAGATACAGATTCAATTACAAACCCGGCGAAATTGGAAGTCAATTTAGTGAAGTTTATATAGGGCTATATTCAGGATTTTTTGCATTATACTTTTAACATATGAAGATAGTAAAATTAAACGAAGAACATACCCAAGCTGCTGCAAAATTATGCAGAGAAACAATGCTTTTGGATATTATGCCTGATTATTTGTTTAAGGAAAAAGTTTTTAAAGATAAAGACTACAATCCTGATTTAAATCTTCTGGCATTTAATGATGAAGATGAACTTGTGGGTTTAATTTCAGGAGTAATAAGAGATAGAGAATATGAAAAAGTAGGATATATTAAACTGCTTTGTATTAAAGAAAAAGATAGAAAAAAAGGAATTGGTTCGGCTCTATATGAACAAGTTGAAAAGAAATTTATTGATGCAAATGTTAATATTATCCGAGTAAATGAATCATATCCAAATTATTTAAGTCCGGGAATTGACTATCAATATGCTGAATGCATTTGCTTTTTTGAATCAAGAGGTTTTAATAAATTTAATAAAACCTGTAATATGAATGTTGATCTTCTTTCAGAAGATTTCTCCGGATTAGAAGATGAGATTAAAAATATTGCAGATGTAAAATTCATAAGAGGGGATGAATCATACAGAGAAAAAATTATAAATTTTGTTAAGAGTTATTTTTCATCCTGGGCTGAGGAAGTTGATGAAAGTTTTTTAAATAAACCAGTAACATTATTTGCAGCGTTAAATAATGAAGATGAAGTAGTTGGTTTTTCTACTCATGAAAATAACAATAAAGGTATAGGATGGTTTGGTCCTACAGGAGTAAGGGCAGATTATAGAAAGAAAGGGTTAGGAAGAATTCTTTTTAGGAGCAGCTTAAGGGATATGAAGGAGATGGGATATGTTAAAGCAATTATACCTTGGGTTGGTCCAGAACATTTCTATGAAAAAAATTCTAATGCTGTTGTTATGCGTACCTTTTGGCGTTATGAAAAAGTTTTAAAATAATTTTGATTTTATTTAGATGTTTAGACATATTATTTTGTTTTTTTTTATTGTAATTATTAATATTTCTGCACTTGCTCAAGGGGAGTTGTCAGGCTACATAAAAGATAATGAAGGACCTCTTCAGTATTGTAATGTCATTATACAAGATACTAAATTCGGAAATACGTCAGATAAAAACGGATTTTATTCTTTTAAGAATTTGCCCGATGGAAAATACAGAATAAAGTTTAGTCTGCTTGGTTATGAAACCCAATTCCACAATATTGAAATTTTAAATAATAAAATTAATCTTAATGTCGTTTTAAAAAGTTCTGTAATACAATTGGAACCAATCGAAGTTAAAGACAGCAGAATTCAGGAAGTTAACGATACCAGAACAAGTTTAATTGAAGTCGATCCAAAAGATGCAAAGATATTACCTGGTGCAGGTGAGGATGTATTAAGAACTCTACAATCATTGCCCGGAGTGGTTGCACCTAACGATTTTTCATCCCAACTTGTTGTAAGAGGAAGTGGACCTGACCAAAATTTAATTATTATGGATGATGTTGAGATTTTTAATCCATATAGATTATACGGAGTAATAAGTATGTTCAATCCTGAATCTGTTTCTGAAATTAATTTAGTAACAGGTGGATTTCCTTCCAGATATGGAGATAGATTATCAGCTGTTCTGGATGTGGTTAATAGGGAAGGTTCAAGAAAATCATATTTCTCCGGTTCAGTAAATGCTTCCATAATTGATGCTAATATAATATTTGAAGGTAAAATGCCTTTAGGCATTGAAGGAAGTTGGTTAGTAAGTTCAAGACGCACCTACTATGATTTAATAATTGAACCTTTTGTTAAGAATGCTGGACTTGTAGAGGAGAATGTAAACTTCCCCCATTTTTATGATGTGCAAAGTAAAATAGTTATTGGTCCATATGATGGTAATAAGTTTACATTAAATGGAATTTATTCACGCGATGGAGTTGATGTAATAAGCAGTAAAGAAAGAAAAACTCCTGATAGTATTTCAGTTTATAATATAACCAGAAATGATGTTGCAAGTTTTTCCTGGGATTATGCACCAACATCAAAAATTTATAATAAAATTATTCTTTCCTGGTATGAGAATAGCGGTGCAGCAACATTATCGTCAAAGATTTTAGACCCATCTTTACAGCGTGATAAATTTAAAAATACTTTGGCCGATACCTTAGCTCCATACTTATATAATTTAGCTTTTGATGCTAACTTTTCTTATGTAAAATATTCTGCAGACGATAGATTTACTTACCAATGGAATAAAAATATCTTCGAAGCAGGAGCAGGTATGGACTATATGAAAAATATTATTGATTTTAAGTTCAATATTGCTCCAGAACTTTTATCTATAATCGCATCTAATCCGCAATTCAGAGCTGTGTTCGATAATCTAAGAGATATTAAATATGTGAATAAGTACAGAGCTTTTATGCAAAATAATTTTGCTATATCTGATAGATTGTTTCTTCAACCGGGAGTAAGATTTGATTATTATGATTTACTTTCAAAATATTATATAGCTCCGCGTTTTGCTTTTTCATATGCATTAAATGATATTACAACATTAAGAGGAGTTTGGGGAATTTATTATCAGTCACCTGGTTATGAAAAATTTTTCGACCAAAATGTAATGTATAATTTCAATAAGGAGAAAGTAGTAAATCTTGAAGCTGAAAAAGCAATTCATTATGTGCTTAGTATTGAAAGGTGGTTAAGCAGTGAATGGAATGTAAAGCTTGAAGGTTATTATAAAGATTTTAGAGATTTAATTATTCCTCAAAAATTTACAGGAAATTTTTATTCAGTAGACCCTATACCGGGACAAGACCAGAGATATACTTCAGGATGGACAAACCCGGTATCATTTAAAAGAGATTCTTTAACACAAAATCCTATCAATAACTCCTATGGTGAATCTTATGGGGTTGAAGTATTGATTTCGAAAAAAAATATTTTACCTGACAATGTACTTTCAGGTTGGGTTTCATTTGCGCACGCATATGCAAACAGATTTGATAATGGAAAGAAGCAGCCATTCAGATTTGATCAAAGAAATACATTTAATATTGTTCTTAATTATCAAATAAATAGTTGGCTGGATTTTGGAATGAGATGGCAATATGGTTCAGGATTTCCTTATGTAGAACCGAATGGGATTAAACCAAGAATTATTCTTACTGATCAGAATAATGATGGTAAACCTGAAACTCCAATAATTGTAACAAGAGAAATAGGAACTCCAGCCTATAACAAGAGAGAAGTAGTATTTGATGTGGATTTCGGAACAGGAGAGATAAATGCTTATAAACCTGCTTACCATAGGATGGATATAAGGTTTACTTTTTCTGCCAAAATATTCAAAAAAAACTGGAAATTTTATCTTGATATAATAAATGTGTATAATAGAGCTAATGTTATAGGATATGATTATTATATAACTGAAGATTTAAAATTAGGAAGGGAAGCTAGTACAATGTTCCCTATTATTCCGACAATTGGCTTAAGTGTCAAATTCTAAAATAACCTTAAAATTGCACTTAAATTTGATGCTCTAAATCCATATTTTTGTTATTCCAATTACGATAAGGAAAGATGATAGAATCCACCAACAAATTACTCTTATCAGTAGGTAGACTGACTGGATTAATAAAACAAAAATTAGAAATTAACTTTAACAACGTTTTAGTTATTGGTGAAGTTTCAAATTTTAAAAAGCATTCATCCGGACATTGGTACTTCAATTTAAAAGATAATGAGGCAGTAATTTGCTGTGCTATGTGGAAAAGTTATAATACAAGTGTTTTCTTCAACGTGCTGGATGGAATGAAAGTAATTGTTGAAGGAAGAGTTACAGTTTATCCCCCTAAAGGCGGCTATCAAATTGATATAAAAGTAATGAAACCTGCAGGTGAAGGTGAATTGCAGGCGGCATTTGAAAGATTAAAACAGAAGCTTTTAGCTGAAGGCTTGTTTGATAAGGATATTAAAAAACCCATTCCAATTTTTCCTGAACGAATAGGAATTATCACCGGTAAAGGTACTGCAGCTTTAAAGGATATGATAAGTGTTGCAAGAAGAAGATACCCATTAGCTGAAATTATAATTGCTCCGTCTAAAATGCAGGGTGCAGGAACTGCTGCAAATGTTGCACAGTGTATAGATGTTTTCAATACGAATGCACATAAGGTAGATGTAATAATAATTGCAAGAGGTGGTGGTTCAATTGAGGATCTTTGGGCTTTTAATGAAGAAGTAATTGCAAGAGCTATCAGAAAATCCAGAATACCAGTTGTTACCGGTATTGGTCACGAGATAGATTTTACTATTGCTGATTTTGCTTCAGACCTTAGAGCACCTACTCCAACTGCGGCAATGGAATTGATTACTCCTGATGTTATTGAAATATATTCTTTCTTAAAAAATTATCAGAAGAAAGCAGGTAACTGCATTGATAATCATATTGATAAAAATAAAAAAGAAGTTACAGGTTTTATTCAATCCTATGGTTTTAGAACTGTACTTGATGTAGTACGAATAAAAGAACAATCTCTGGATGGATTGATTTATAAAATTGATAAAAACATCGATAATATAATGTTCAGGAATAAATCTGAACTTGAAATTTTATGCAAATCTTTGGCAGCACACGATGTAACTAAGATATTAGAAAAAGGTTTTGTTTTAGTTAAACAAAATTCTAAATTTATAACAAGAGCAAAAAACTTTGATGCAAGTTCAAGTACAGAATTAGTGTTTAAAGATGGTGAAATTAGGCTTCCTGAATTAGAATTAAAAAAGGAAAATACAAGCGATGAACAAAAAAACTGAAGATAAAAATTTTGAAAGTAATTTAAGAAGATTAGAAGAGATTACAAGCCTTCTTGAAGGAAATGAACTATCTCTAAATGAAGCTTTAAGCTTGTATGAAGAAGGAATAAATTTATCTAAGGATTGTCTTACTCAATTGAAAAATGCTGAATTAAAAATAAAAGAATTAAAACAAAATATTAATGTTAATGCATCATCAGATGATGAAAACAATGGAGATTTATTTTAATGGATGAAGGTAATAAATACGAAGTTTTATCACTGATAAATTCTCCTGATGATGTTAAAAAATTAGACGGCACTCAACTAAAACAATTATGTTCAGATATCAGGGATTATCTGGTTGATACGGTTTCAGAAACAGGTGGACATTTCGGGGGTGGTTTAGGAACAGTTGAATTAACTGTTGCATTGCATAAAGTTTTTCAGACACCATATGACCTTATTGTTTGGGATACCGGACATCAAGCGTATCCGCATAAAATTTTAACCGGAAGAAAAGAAGCCTTAAAACATATAAGGCAGCATGGTGGTATTAGTGGATTTTTAAAAAGAACAGAAAGTGATTATGATGCTTTCGGTGCAGGTCATGCATCCACTTCTATTTCAGCAGCGCTGGGCATGGCTGTTGCAAGAGATATCAAAAAAGAAAAGAGAAAAGTTATTGCTATTATCGGTGATGGTGCAATGACAGGTGGAATGTCATATGAAGCAATGAATAATTCAGGCTTCTTGAAATCAGATTTGATAGTTGTACTTAATGACAACAATATGTCTATTGCTCCTAATGTTTGGCAGCTTTCAAATTATTTTACTGAAATGATTGCTCATCCTGATTACAATAGATTTAAAGGACAAATTTGGGACTTAACAGGAAAGCTTGACTTATTTGGTGATAGATTAAGAAAAATTGCTGTAAGGCTGGAGAGTGGTATAAAAGCAATAATTACTCCAGGAATGCTTTTCGAAGCATTAGGCTTTAGATATTTTGGTCCTGTTAATGGACATAATGTTCAACAGCTTGTTAAGATTTTTGAACAGGTAAAAAAATTAAAAGGTCCTATACTTGTCCACGCTTTTACCCAAAAAGGAAAGGGCTATGCTCCTGCAGAAGAGGATGTGCAAAGATTACATGCTTCAACTCCTTTTGATAAAGTTACAGGTAAGGCTATTAAAAAAAGTTCAGGTCCATCTTATACTTCAATTTTTGGAAAAGCTTTAGTTGAAATTGTTAAAGATAATCCTGATGTTGTTGGAATTACAGGAGCAATGCCTGATGGAACAGGTTTAGATTTTCTTCAAAAACAATTTCCTCAAAATTATTTTGATGTGGGTATAGCAGAGGAGCACGCAGTTACATTTGCGGCAGGTATGGCAACTCAAGGTATTATTCCTGTTGTAGCTATTTACTCTACCTTTCTACAGAGAGCTTTTGATCAAATTATTCACGATGTTGCACTACAGCATTTGCACGTAGTTTTTGTATTAGACAGAGCAGGATTAGTTGGTGCTGATGGACCGACTCATCACGGAGCTTTTGATATTTCTTATCTAAGATTAATCCCTGAGATGGTTATTATGGCTCCAAAAGATGAATCTGAATTAAGAGATATGCTGTACACTGCTGTTAAATACAACAAGGGACCTATTGCATTAAGATATCCAAGAGGGAGTGCTTTAGGTGTTCCTCTTAAAGAAGGTTTTGAGGCTATAGAAATTGGAAAATCAGAATTACTAAAAGAAGGAGGGGATGCAGCTTTCATTGCTTTAGGTTCTATGGTAAAATATGCATTGAGTGCATCAGAAATCTTAGAACAGGAAGGCATTACAACTTCTGTTATAAATGCAAGATTTGCAAAACCTTTAGATTATCAAATGCTTGATGAATTAGGCAAGAAGAATATTAAAATAGTCACATTAGAAGAAAATACTTTATCAGGCGGATTTGGAAGTGCTGTGATTGAGTATATGAACAACAAACAATATAAAAATGATATATTAAGGATAGGACTTCCTGATTCATTTGTTGACCATGGAACTCAGGAAGAACTTCATGCAATTTTAGGTATAGATGTTCCTGGTATTATTGAAAAAACAAAATTATTTTGTAAAAAAGATTCAATAAAACAAGAAGTAATAGTTTAAATGCGTGCTAAAATATTATTGGTTGATGATGAAAAAGATATTGTGGAATTTCTGCAATATAACCTAAAGATTGAAGGCTTTAGTGTAATTACAGCTCATAGTGGTACAGAAGCATTAGAAAAAATTTCAGAAAAACCTGACTTGATCATTCTTGATATAATGATGCCGAAAATGGATGGCTATGAAGTATGCCGAATCATCCGGACAAAACCTGAATTTCAAGATACTCCTATTATTTTTCTTACTGCAAAATCAGGTGAGATTGATGAGATAAAGGGTTTGGAACTTGGCGCAAGTGATTATATTAAAAAACCTATTTCTCCCAAAAAATTAGTTGCTCGCGTAAATTCAAATCTTAGAAAAAGCGGTAAAGCAAAAGATGAAATTCTCACTATTAAAATTGGTCCGCTATTCATAGATAGGGAAAAGTATACAGTTAATCTTGGTGGAAAAGAAAAAATATTCCCAAGAAAAGAATTTGAAGTGCTGTTTTATCTCGCAAATAATCCAGGAAAAGTTTTTACCAGAGATAATTTGTTAAAAGATGTATGGGGAAGTGAAGTATTTGTTGTTGATAGAACTGTTGATGTGCATATCAGAAAAATCAGAGAAAAACTTGAAGATTATTCGGATTTAATTGAAACAATTAAAGGAGTAGGTTATAAATTCAAAGTTATGGAATAAAATAAAAACAGCATTTTCAGCTGCCAAAGTTTATTTTTTTGAAATAATAATTTTCAGTATTTCTATTTTAATCCTTTCATACCTTTTTTTAGGCCCTTCATATTTTATTACATCATCATTAATTGCCATTGTTTTATTTATTTTCTTAATATTAAGAATAGCACTTAAAAGAAATTCTGAACTTGAAGAGATAAAATCAATTTTTTATGCTATGAGAACTAACATTTCTGAAAACCTAACAGAAATATCATTGAACAAAAATTTAAAACCTCTTGAAGATGAAATAAGGTTATTGTATTTAAAAAATCAGAATGATATTGAATATCTAAAAAAATTGGAAAAGATGAGAACTCAATTCATTGGCAATGTAAGTCATGAACTTAGAACGCCAATTTTTAATATACAGGGTTATCTTGAAACTTTATTAGATGGTGCATTAGAAGATGAGAAAGTAAACAGATTATTCTTAGAGAAGGCTAATAAAAATACAATTAACTTAAGCCATTTACTTAATGACCTGATTGATTTATCAATGATTGAATCAGGTGAAATGAGAATGAGCTTTAGATATTTTAATTTAAAAGATTTCCTAGATTCCTTTGTAGATGAATATGTTCAACTTGCAAAACATAAAGGATTGATTTTAACAATATGTGATTTCAATGAGAATATAAAAGTATTTGGAGATAAAAATAAGCTGCAGCAAGTTTTTACTAATTTAATTCAGAATGCAATTAAGTATACCAATGAAGGCGAAATAAAAATTACTATTGAAGAAGAAGCTAAAAAGGTTTTAATAAAAATTTCTGATACTGGTATTGGAATTCCTCCTGCAGATATAGATAGAATATTTGAAAGATTTTATAGAGTAGATAAGGCACGGTCCCGGGAAGTGGGTGGTACGGGTTTAGGATTGGCTATAGTAAAGCATATCATTGAAGCTCATCATTCAAAAATCAGAGTAAAAAGTGAATTAAACTCCGGAAGTGAATTTTCTTTTATATTGAAGAAATAAACCAACTTTCCAAAATATTTTCTTAAAAAAGTACTCCTGATTTTTTAAAAATCCCTTACTAATAATCACAAAAAATGTGAACGGTAAAAATTTTAATTGAATGGTAGAATAAAATTTTGATTGGTTACAATACTGTGCAACCTATTTGTATATTTCAGAGTCTAAACGGTAAAGAATAATTATAAGAATTTATGAAAAAAATATATACAATAATTATAGTGATATTGATGGTTTCCTTTCTGATGCCTTTTTCAGGAAAGAAAAGAATCGGTGAAAACATTAAGGTTGAAGCAGTACGAAGTAATGATAAGATAGTTATAGATGGTAATTTAAATGAGCATATTTGGAAAACAGCACCGGTAGATAATTTCACACAAAAAGATCCGGTTGAAGGTTCTCATTCTTCAGAAAAAACAAATGTATGGATAGCTTACGATGATGAAGCTATTTATATAGCTGCCAAATGTTTTGATTCTCATCCCAATGAAGTAATAGGTTTATTATCAAGAAGAGATAATTATAATGAATCTGATTGGTTTGTAATTTATATCGATTCATATAACGACAAAAGATCAGGTTATTATTTTGGAGTAAACGCTGCAAGTTCAATAGTTGATGGCGTTCTTTTTAATGATGGCTGGGATGATGGTTCGTGGAATGGTGTGTGGGATTATTCAGCTAAATTAGTTGATGATGGATGGAATGTTGAAATTAGAATTCCATTTACACAAATTCGTTTCAAAGAATCTGCAGATATGAAATGGGGAATAAATTTCTCAAGGAAAATTCAAAGAAAGAAAGAAGAAGCATACTTTATAATGGTTCCTAAAAAGGAAAGTGGTTTTGTTTCTCACTTTGCTACTCTCGACGGTTTAAAAGGAATAAAACCAAAACAAAGATTTGAAGTTCTTCCTTACTTTGTTCAAAAAGCTCAATATCTTGTGCACGATGCAGAAGATCCATTTTATAAGAGCAGACAATATTTAGAATCATTTGGAGCTGACTTCAAGGTAAGTTTAGGAAGTAATTTAAATTTAGATGCGACTATAAATCCTGATTTCGGACAAGTTGAAGTTGACCCTGCAGTTGTAAATCTTAGTGCATTTGAAACTTACTATGATGAAAAAAGACCTTTCTTTATTGAAGGTAATAATATGTTTCAGTTTGGCTATGGAGGTTCAAACAGTAATTGGGGATTTAACTGGGGTAATCCTGAAATATTTTATTCAAGAAGAATTGGAAGAGCACCTCAAGGAACTGGTGAAATTGATGATGATGGTTATATAAACACTCCTGATGAAACAAGGATATTGGGAGCAGCAAAAATTTCAGGTAAAATAATTGAAAGTCTTTCAATCGGTTTTATAAATGCAACTACTGAGAGAAATTATGCAAACGTTTATAACACAGGACAAAATATAGAAGTGGAACCTTTAACAAATTACTCTGTTTTAAGAACGCAGAAAGAATTTGAAGAAGGTAAGTATGGATTAGGAATAATTGGAACTTCTGTAATAAGAGATTTAAGAAATGATAGATTAAAAAATATTTTAAGTAATAAAGCTTTTGTATATGGTGCCGATGGCTGGGTTACACTGGATGAAGAAGGAACTTATGTTGTTAATGGATTTTTTTCCGGTTCTTATGTTGAGGGAAGCAAAGAGTATTTAGTTAAAATGCAAAGGTCACCTTTAAGAAGTTTACAAAGACCTGATGCAAAATATCAAAGAATAGATTCTTCATTAACTTCAATGTCCGGTTATGTAGGCAGAATTGCTATTAACAAACAAAAAGGAAATTTTTATCTTAACTCAGCAATAGGTGTTTCAACTCCTGGTTATGAAGCCAATGACCTTGGTTTTCAATGGAGAGCAGATGTTGTAAATACCCATTTAGTTGTTGGTTATAGATGGTATGATCCGGATAGTTTATTTAGATCTAAATCAATTCAAGTGGGAGGATTTAGGAACCAGGATTTTGATGGCAATATGACTGATGCAGGAATTATGATGTTCGGTAATTTCCAATTTGTAAATTATTATGGAGTAAATTTTCAAGCTGCCTACAATCCTGAAACCTACAACAACAGATTTACCAGAGGTGGCCCAATTGCTAAAAGACCTGATAGTTATTTTGGGAACATAAATTTATCAAGCGATTCAAGAAAAAAAGTAATCATTTCAGTTTTTTCAGAAGCTGGAGCTAGTGGAATTGGAAGTAATTGGTTTTCTTCTAACATTAGTTTTGATTGGAACCCATCCAGCATAATTAATTTTAGTTTCGGTCCATTTATTGAAATAAATAATGAAAAACAGCAATGGGTGACTATGATTGAAGGAGACCCAACTGCAACTAATACTTACAACAGCAGATATGTTTTTGCTGAACTTGCACAAAAAACAATTGGTGGTAATATCCGATTAAATTGGACATTTACTCCAACTCTAAGTTTGCAGTTATTTATTCAGCCTTTATTTAGTGTGGGCAATTATGACCATTACAAAGAGCTTGCTAAACCACGTTCTTACGATATGAATGAATATGGGAAAGATGGTTCAACAATATCATATAATGAAGCAGATAATGTTTATCAGGTTAATCCTAATGCAAACAGTTCATTCTCATTTGATAATCCGGATTTTAACTTCAAATCTATTCGTGGCAATTTAATTTTACGATGGGAATTTTTACCCGGTTCAACTTTTTATTTGGTATGGGCACACGATAAAGTTAATACTGATAATCCCGGAGATTTTAATTTCGGAAGAGATTTTAGAAATATCTGGAGAGCTGAATCAAATAATATTTTCTTAGCAAAAGTTTCATACTGGTTTAATTTATAGAAATCTCTCTCTACCAAAGGGCTGTCTCCAAATTTTGATTAGTGGTCAATAATTTTTCAGACAGCTCTTTTTTTTATTCTATCTCTCCAATTACATAATAAGGTTCGTTATTTTCTCTGCAAAGTTCAGTACATTTATTCACCTCATTTTTATCTACCACAGCTATTAGTCCAATTCCAATATTAAAAACTTTTCTCATTTCATCATCAGAGATATTTCCAGTTGATTTTATAAGCTGAAAAATTTGTGGTAATTCCCAGGATTTCCAATTTATATTTAGGCTTTTCCCCTGAGGTAAAATTCTTTTTGTATTACCTACAATACCTCCGCCTGTTATATGAGAAAACCCTTTAACTGCTAAATTTTCTTTAAGTAAGGTGATTAATTTTAAATATGATTTATGAACAGTAAGTAATTCTTCACCTATGGATTTTTCAAATCCACTTATTTTATCTGTTACTTTATATTTAGGAAATAAAATTTTGCGTGCTAATGAATATCCATTTGTATGAAGACCGGTAGAAGGAAATCCAATTAAAATATCTCCTTTTACAATACTCGAACCGTTTATAACTTTTTTCTTATCTACAATACCAACAATTGTTCCGGATACATCATAATCTCCTTCTTGATATAACCCCGGCATCTCTGCAGTTTCACCACCAATCAATGCACAATCATTTTCTTTGCACGCGATTGAAAATCCTTTAATAACTTGTTCAGCAACATCAGGATTTAATTTTCCTACAGCATAATAGTCCAAAAAGAATAAAGGCTTAGCTCCACAAACAGCTATATCATTAACACAATGATTAACAAGGTCCTGGCCGATAGAATCATGCTTATTAAGGTCAATTGCAATTTTTAATTTAGTTCCAACACCATCAACACTTGAAACCATTACCGGATTTTCAAATCCTTTAAGGTCTAATTCATAAAATCCACCAAATAAACCTATTTCCGAAATAACATTTTTATTAAATGTATTTTTCGCGTATTGTTTAATCCTGCGAACAGTTTCTTCTCCTGCTTCAATATCAACGCCGGCTGCCTTATATGTATTATCCAAAGAATTTCTCCAACAATAAAATTTTAATTATAAATATAATATTGGAGTATTTCCTCTGCAAATAGAAGCTAAATAAAAGTAATGTGATAATGTACATAGTTTTCAGGAAAGTAATATTTGTCATTAAACAAAATGAAGTATTTGAGTTAAATTTTTACTATTAAAAATTAGACTAATCTTTAATATTGGAGTAATTATGACGAATCAGTTAGGCTTAATAGGATACGACTTTGTTGAATTTTATGTTGGCTCAGCTAAAATGTGGGCTTATTGGCATGCAAAGGCTTTTGGTTTGGAGATTAAAGCATATTTAGGACCTGAAACTGGAAACAAAGAAAAGGTATCATATTTACTTTCAAAAAATAATATAAACATAATTGTCACATCTGCTGCTAAACCAATTAATTATGATGTTGCATCATTTGTTTGGAAGCATGGTGATGGAGTAAAGAGGTGGGGCTTGAAAGTTAAGGATGTAAAGAATGCATTTGAAAACTCTGTAAAAAATGGTGGTATCCCTGTTAGAACTCCAAAAAAATATTCAGATGATAATGGATTTATTGAAGAGGCGGCTATTAAGCTTTACGATGATTCCGAAATTGTTTTTATAAACAGAGAAAATTATAAGGGCGTTTTTAAGCCCGGATTTGGTGCGCCTCTTCAAAAAATTAAAATTGCAGCGGAAGATACTGGATTGCAGGATATTGACCATATTGTTGGTAATGTCAGGATTAATGAATTAAATCTCTGGGAAAATTATTTAAATAAAAGTTTAAATTTTGAAACCTTCATTGAATTTGGTGAAGGTGATATATCAACTCAATATTCTGCTTTGTTATCAAAGGTAGTCCGTTCAAAAGAAGGCGCTCCAATTAAAAATCCAATCAATGAACCTTATGAGGGAAAGAAAAAATCCCAAATAGAAGAATATATAGACGAGTATCAAGGTTCAGGTATTCAACATATTGCTATTACTACTTCAGATATAATTTGTACAATAAAGGCAATGAGAGAAAATGGAGTTGAATTCCAGTCAGTACCTGATACTTATTATGATCTTTTAAAGGAAAAAGGATTTAAAGTAACTGAAGATATTAATGAACTTAAGAAGTACGGTATCCTCTGTGATACTGAAGGAACAGGTTACTTGCTGCAGTTATTTACAAAACCTGTAGGAGACAGACCAACATTCTTCTATGAAATTATTCAAAGAAGAGAAGGCGCTGAAGGTTTTGGACAAGGTAACTTCCAATCTTTATTTGAATCCATTGAACGTGACCAGCAGTTGAGAGGGAATTTTGATAGAGAAGAAGAACAATAATTTTATGAAGAGGTTTGTATGCCATTTTATGTTAAAGTAGGAAAAGTACCTCCTAAAAGACATATTACATTTTATAAAGAGGATGGTTCTCTTTATAGAGAAGAATTATTTAGTACTAAAGGATTCTCTGGAATATATTCCAATAAGTATCATCTTTATATGCCTCCTCAAGTTGAGAGCATAAGAGCTTTTGATTTAAAAGATGATGTTACCTGGAAGGATGCTCCATTGCAGTATTACCATTTCTTCACTGATAATAAAATTTCATCAGGAAATTTTCTTACTGCAAGAAATGAATTTCTTTATAATGAACATTGCAAAATTTCAACTGCTAAGATTACCAATGAAACAGAAATTTTTTACCGCAACAGCTATGCACATGAATTAATTTTTGTACATCATGGCGAAGGGGTAATGAAAAGTGAATATGGAGATTTACAATTCAAGGAATGGGATTATATTGTAATCCCAAAAGGTACAACATATCAGTTGAAGTTCAATAGTTATGAGAATGCAAAAATATTTATTCTGGAATCGGATACTCCTTATGAAATACCTGCTTATTTCAGGAATGAATATGGGCAATTAAAAGAAGATGCACCTTATTATGAAAGAGATTTTGGCGTTCCCCAACTTCCTGAACCTATTGATGAAAAGGGAAGATTTAATTTGATATTGAAAGTTCAGAACAGGTATTTTGAATATGAACTACCACATCATCCTTTTGATGTAGTGGGATGGGATGGATTTTTATATCCATATACATTCAACATAAAAGAGTACGCTCCCAAAGTTGGGAAGATACATTTACCTCCACCAACTCATTTAGTTTTTACAACTGAACATTTTGTTGTATGTAATTTCGTTCCAAGATTATTTGATTTTCATCCAAATGCAATTCCTGCGCCTTACTATCATTCTAATGTTGACAGCGATGAAGTGCTGTATTATGTTTATGGTGATTTTATGTCACGTTCAGGTGTAAAGGAAGGTTCAATTACTCTGCACCCTATGGGTATTCCACACGGACCACAACCCGGGAAAACAGAGGCATCTATTGGCAAAAAAGAAACAGATGAATATGCAATTATGATTGATACCTTTAATCCATTAAAAGTAACTAAGAATGTTAAGGAAACAATGGCGGAAGATTATCACCACTCATGGCTTGAAAAATAAAATGAGTTTTAAATGATTGAAATACCTCAGCATATAAAAAAACTGGTTCCTTATAAGGCAGGTAAACCCATTGAAGAGCTTGCAAGAGAAAAGGGTTTAAAAAATATAGTTAAACTTGCATCAAATGAAAATCCTCTTGGACCCTCTCCAAAAGCCATTGAAGAAATAAAGAGACATTTGTTAGAGCTTCATAGATATATAGACCCTTCAAACTTTAATTTAAATATTGCATTAAGTAAAAAGTATAATAAAAATCCTGAGCATTTTATTTGCGGCAGTGGTTCGGATTCATTACTACAGTACATTATTGCTGCATTTACTAATGAAGGTGATGAGACATTAACTTCTGAAGGAACTTTTATTGGCTGGTATGTTAACATTAATAAACTCAACCGAGTTAATAAAACTGTTCCATTTAATAATTACTACTATGATTTAAATGCTATAGCAAAAAAAATTACACCTAAAACAAAAATTGTTTATTTAGCTAACCCAAACAATCCAACCGGAACGATGTTTTCTAAAAATGAATTTGAAAATTTTCTTTTAAATGTTCCTCAAAATGTTTTAATTGTTTTGGATGAAGCGTATACAATGTATTCAGAAGACCTTCCAGATGTTGTTAATGGTTTAATGTATGAACTACCTAATCTTATAATTACACGAACTTTAAGTAAAGCTTATGGTTTGGCTGGATTAAGAGTGGGTTTTGCTTATGGTCCTCAGGAATTAATTCACGAGCTGTATAAAGTTAAGCTTCCCTTCGAACCAAATCATTTAGCTGAAGTTGCTGCCATAGCTGCATTAGATGACGAAGAATTTATTAAACAAACAAAAAAAATGAATCAATTTTCTTTAAATAAATTTAGAGAGTTCTTTGAAGAAAATAATATTGTATACATTGAAACAGCTGCCAACTTTTATCTATTTCTCTTGAAGGATGAAATAGTGACATCAGAATTTGTAATGTCTTGTATGGAAAAGGGATTAATCCTTAGGCACGTTAAGAATTTTGGAATTCCCAATGGAATTAGGATAAATTCAGGTAATGAATTTGAAACTGAATTTGCTATTGAAGTAATGAGCGAAGTTTTGGATGAACTTAAAATAAAATCATCAACAAATAAACAGGTGGTAAAATGAAATTAGTTTCTTTCTTAAAAGATAATGAGGAAAGATTAGGCATCAGCTATCAGGATGAAGTTTATGATTTATGTGAAAGTGCAAATTGGCTTAACCTCGAGCTTCCTTCAACAATGAAGGAATTACTTGATGGTGGGGAAGTTTTAATGAACCAGGCTCTAAAAGTTAATGAAGCAATAATTGGTGAAAAAATAAATTCGTTTGAAGATAAAAATACAATTAAGATGCTGGCTCCTGTTCCTCATCCAACTTCCTGCAGAGATGCATATGCATTCAGGCAGCATGTAGAGGCTGCGAGAAGAAATAGAGGAGTTGAAATGATTCCTGAGTTTGACCAATATCCTGTTTTCTATTTTACTAATCATAACGCAATATTTGGTGAAGGTGAAATAATTGTTGAAGAAGATCATTTTCAAAAATTGGATTTTGAACTTGAAGTTGCAATTGTTATTGGTAAAAATGGAAAGAACATAAAAGCTGAAGAAGCTGGTAATTACATAGCAGGCTATATGATAATGAATGATTTCTCTGCTCGTCAACTTCAAATGGATGAAATGAAACTGAATTTAGGTCCTGCTAAAGGAAAAGATTTTGCAACTGCAATTGGACCTTACCTTGTTACTCCGGATGAACTTGAAGATTATTTAATAGAAACTGAGCATGGACCAAGATATGATTTGAGAATGACTGCTCATCATAATGGTAAGCTTGTATCAGATGGAAATATGAAAGATATGAATTGGAGCTTTGAAGAGATTATTGAAAGAGCCTCATATGGAGTTGAACTTTTACCTGGAGATGTAATTGGTTCCGGAACAGTCGGAACTGGATGTTATCTTGAATTAAATGGAACTTGGGCAATGCAGGCAAAAAAGGAAGGAAAAGAATTTACTCCTATTTGGCTTAAGGACAATGACACCATTGAGCTTGAAATAACAGGGTTGGGAATATTGAAGAATAAAATATCTAAAGCAAAAAATTCTTCTTCAATTATTTCAAAATATAAAGTGCAAAACAATGCTTAGTTTTTTGACAAAGGAACTGACGTTTCAAGAAGTTCATCGATTATTATTAGGTGGTGTTGCGCCAAGACCTATAGCATTAGTATCGACAATTTCTAAAGATGGGATAAATAATTTATCCCCATTTTCATTTTTTAATGCTTTTGGGGCTAATCCTCCGATCATTGCTTTTTCGCCTTCACGCAGAGGAAGAAATGCATCATTAAAAGATACATATTACAACTTGATGGACAATGGGGAGTGTGTTGTTCAAGCAGTTACTTATTCAATGGTTGAACAGATTAGTTTAGCTTCTGCTGAATATCCCTCTGAAGTTGATGAATTTATTAAAAGCGGCTTAACTCCAATTGATTCTGATATTGTTAAGCCAAAAAGAGTTAAGGAATCTCCATTTCAAATGGAATGTAAATTAAGAGATATGATGAGCTATGGAGATGGGGGAGCATCCGCAAACATTGCAATTTGTGAAGTAATAAAATTTCACGTTGCTGAAGATATTATTGAGGGAAATTATATTCATCCAGATTTAATTGATTTGGCTGCAAGAATGTCTGCTGAATATTATGTAAGAGCTTCAGGTGATAAAGTTTTTGAAGTGCAAAAACCAACTGCTCAGGGGATTGGATTTGATAATCTTCCTGCAACATTATTTAAAACAAAAATCTTAACTAAGAGTGATTTAGCAAAGTTAGCTAATCGTTCCAATATCCCTTCAGAAGAAGAATCAAAAAATTTTATTGTTGAATTTTCTTCAAATAAAATTGAACAAAATGAAATAAGTGATGAAGCATTTTACAGGTATTTGAACCATAAAGAATATAATAAAATGTTAAAGGTTGCATTATGCAAAGATGATAAAGCAACGAAGAATTATTTTCTTGAATTAACAATCCATACAGCTCTTGATTTGAAAGATAGTGATTTTGCCTGGAAACTTGTACATCTATTGGAATACTAATGATATACAGTGAAGAAAAAATACCTCTTTGGATTCCTTCAGAAAAAAGAATAAATGAATCTAATATGAATTCATTTGTTAGATACCTTGAACAACTTACCGGAAATAATTTTACTCATTATGATGAACTTTATAAATGGTCAATAGAAAACATTGAGGAATTCTGGAAATCCATTTTGGTATTATCTGGATTAATTCACTCTGAAAGTTATACTGAAGTACTTGATGATATTAAAATGCCGGGAGCAAAATGGTTTAAGGGAGCTAAACTTAATTTTGCTGAAAATTTATTAAAATATAAAGATACACACATAGCATTAATAGGAGTAAGAGAAAATAATTTTGAAGTAAGGATTACTTATCAAGAATTGTACAAATATGTTTCCTCTTGTGCCACTGCATTAAAGAAATTAGGAGTTGAAAAAGGAGATAGGGTTGCTGCATATATAAGTAATATTCCAGAAGCGGTTATAATGATGTTGGCTGCTACTTCGATTGGGGCTTTATGGTCATCAGCTTCTCCAGATTTTGGAGTTCAGGCAGTATTAGATAGATTCAATCAAATAGAACCTAAAGTTTTATTTACTTCAGAAAATTATTTTTATCACGGCAAGCTGATTAACAATAAAGAAAAAATTAATGCTATTGTTAAAGAAATAAAATCGTTAAAGAGTCTTATAATTGTTCCGGATGAGAATGATTTAAATAAATTAGAAAATAAAGAAATATCTAAATTCAATTTTAAAGATGTAGTTTCTTTCAATGATTTACTTAAGAATGAAGAAGAATTAGTTTTTGAACATTTTCCTTTTGACCATCCTGTATATATTATGTATTCATCAGGAACTACAGGGAAACCTAAATGTATTGTACACGGAGCAGGGGGAACATTATTACAGCATTATAAAGAACTTGCTTTGCATACTGATTTAAAACGTCACGATGTAATTTTTTATTATACCACTACAGGATGGATGATGTGGAACTGGCTTATCAGTTCATTGCAAATTGGAGCTACTATAGTTTTATATGATGGAAGTCCTCTTTATCCGGATGTTTCTTTTTTATGGAAGTTAATTGACAATTTGGGAATAACAATATTTGGAACCAGTCCAAAATATTTAACTGCTATTATGAAGGAAAAGTATATTCCGAAGAATGAAACATCCTTAACTTCATTAAGAACTATTTTATCTACTGGTTCGCCTTTGTCAGATGAAAATTTTAGATGGGTTTATAAAAATGTAAAGGATGATGTTTTGCTTTCCTCTATATCGGGAGGTACAGACATTATTTCCTGCTTTATGTTAGGCAACCCTTTACTTCCAGTTTATAGTGAAGAAATCCAGTGTAGAGGTTTGGGAATGGCAGTTGAAGCTTATAATTCTAAAAATGAATCAACTATTGAAGCGAAAGGGGAATTAGTGTGCACAAAGCCATTTGTATCAATGCCCTTATACTTTTGGAATGACCCAAACGGTGAGAAGTATTTTAATTCTTATTTCAATTACTATCCTAATGTCTGGAGACATGGGGATTATATAAGAATTACAAACAATGGGGGAGTTATAATTTATGGACGTTCAGATGCTACATTAAATCCAGGTGGAGTAAGGATTGGTACGGCGGAAATCTACAATGTTGTTGAAAAAATTGAATATGTTATTGACTGCATAGCAGCAGGTAAAAACATAAAAAATGATGTACAGATTTATCTTTTTGTTGTCCTTAAAGATAAAACTTTAGATGATAATTTAATTGCTTTAATAAAACAAAAAATTAGAAACGAGCTTTCACCAAAGCATGTTCCTTCAAAAATATTTCAGGTAAATGAAATACCACATACTATAAACGGAAAGAAAGTTGAAATTGCAGTCACTAAAACTATTAATGGCGAAACTGTTGAGAATATTGATTCCGTTTCTAATCCTGATTCTTTAAAACAATTCGAAATATATTAATTCTGGTAACTATTTTTGTAAAGTCTTATCTTTGTCATATCAATAATGATTAATATGACTAAAATAATTTGTAAAATATTATTAACAATTCTTTTGGGCAGCAATTTTATTTTTGCTCAAAATTTTTCCATCAAATTTTTTCCTGAGAAGAAATTTTATGAAAAACATTTTGCTGATGCAATTGCTCAACAATTTTCCATAACAAAGAATTTTGAAACACCTCAGTGGTTTGGCAATATAGGAGCTGAACTTACATTAACTGAATTAAGTATTATGGAAAATAAGTTTCAACTTTCCGTAGGCTCAACTGTTTTCAACACATTAATTAAAACTCCCGGACATATCCAGGTTTACACTGCTGATTACCTTGTTGATTTTTATTTGGATAAACCATTGATAAATGATTTAGTTGGAAGACTTATTTGGGGACATTTAAGTGCTCACTATGCTGATGATGGAATACTTGAACTTAATAATTATTCTATTAGTTATGTAAGAGATTATGTTGGATTAGCTATTCAAAATAAAATAAATGCTATTGATGGGAAAGTTTATGGAAGTCTTTATTATAACTTTCATAATGAGCCTATGTTAGATAAAAAGATTACTTTTGCTTTAGGATTGGATGCAGGTAAAGAAATTTTCAAAGATGTTCTTCTATATGGAGCGATTGATTTAAAGTTTAAATCTGAAGTTAATTATGGAACTACTCAGAGTTATCAGGCGGGATTTAGATTCCCTTTTGGAGGAAATAAGAATTTTAGATTGGCTTATACTCATAGAAGAGGATTTGAAGAACGAGGACAATTATTTAATATAAAATCTATTAAAAATAATCTTGGGATATATTTCGATTTTTAGTTTGAAGAAAATAACTTTAATATTACTCCTGCTTTCAGTCAGCTATTCCTTTCCTCAGGATAAACTACAAAATGACAGCATTTCTACATGCAGCAGAATTTTCACTAAAAAAAATATTTCAGTAGCGGCTGTTTCAGCTGTTTACATTAGCTCATTATATGATGCTTATAAAATATGGTGGGAAGATGATAAGAGACCATTTACTTTTCAGAAAAGAGTAGATTGGTTTGGTCCTTATAATGATTTGGGAATAGACAAACTTGGGCATATGTATACTTCTTATTTCTTCTATAAGTTAGAAAGGGATATTTTTTTATGGGGAGGATTTGAGCCAAATAAAGCTAAATGGATGGCTGGTGGATTAAGTTTTGCAATGGCGTTGATAATAGAAGTCGGAGATGGTTTTTCAAGATATGGCTTTGATTATCAAGATTTAACTTTTAACAGCATTGGCTTAGCTTATGGGGTATTACAGGATGAAATACCTTTTCTTCAGAATATAAATTTGAAGTGGAGCTATTATCCTCCGGAAGGTTTCGTCTTCCCTCCACGTTTTTCTGAGCACTATGATGGTCATATATATTGGTTAACGTTTGACTTACATAATATGTTTTACTCTTCTTTTGGGAAATATATTCCAGAATACATTCAACCTGCTATAGGATACAGCGTGGGAAACAAAGCTCAATTGAGGGAGTACACACTTGGAATCGATATAAATTTGTTACCTTTTTTCAGGAACTCGGATAATGAATATTTAAATTATTTGGGGAACTTGATTAACCTATTTCATATTCCATCTCCAGGTATTAAATTTACCGAAACAAATAAACCAGAATATAAATTATTTTTATTGAACTAATGGGCCTAAATGAACTTTAAAGCAGAATTAAAAGATAAAATACTTACACAATCAGTATTATTAACAAGAGCAACTAAAAAAGAATCAGAAGAATTTAAAGAAATATTACTTACCAAAATTAAAGAGGGGAATACTTACTTAGTAATTGACCTTACCTTATGTGAGTTTATTGATTCCACTTTTTTAAGTGCACTCATAAGCGGACTTAAAGAAGTTAAAAAGCAGAATGGCATAATTAAAATTTTAGCCAAGCACCAGGAAGTTTTATCTTTGCTTGATAAAACAGGTATGGGAAAAGTTTTTGAGATAGAAAGAGTTTAATAGAGTCATAAAAATTTTTTTTATCAATGTCAAAAGCAGTGTGAATAAAAATTCTACAAATTCATAAAAAAAAGTAAAATTATTTAGTTTTTTTCTTTACTTGCCACATTATTGTTGCTAAGTTTGATGTATACATTTAAATTTTTTTCTACATGTTTTACTTGGTTAGTTCCTTTTTTAAGTTCCTCGGAATAAATCTTTATAAAGAAAAGATTTTCAAATTTACATTTCTTTTTACTCATCTAAATATATCAGGAGTTTAATTTTTATGGATGGCTTATTTGTGGGATTATTGCAAATGACCTGGCAGCAAGCAGTTATGATTTGCATAGGCGGTTTATTAATCTACCTGGCAATAGCAAAGGAATATGAACCTGCTTTGCTATTACCAATAGGTTTTGGAGCAATTTTAGCGAACATTCCTCTTTCAGCTGCAATAGATCAATTTACAGGTGGAGTTCATACTGAAGGTGCTTTAACTTATTTTTTTAAAGTGGGAATATTAACGGAAGTATTTCCTCTTTTAATATTTGTTGCTGTAGGTGCGATGATAGATTTTTCGCCCTTGTTCAAAAATCCAATGCTTCTTCTATTTGGAGCAGCAGCACAATTTGGAATTTTCTTTACAATGTCTGCAGCTACAGTATTTGGATTCAGCTTAAAGCAGGCAGCATCAATAGGTATAATAGGTGCAGCAGATGGACCAACATCAATTTATGTTGCTTCACGTTTTGCTAAAGATTTACTTGGACCAATTTCTGTTGCGGCATACTCTTATATGGCTTTAGTTCCTATTATTCAGCCTCCTGTTATTAGGGCTTTGACTACTAAAGCTGAAAGAAGAATAAGGATGGAAGGTTCTGCTCATAGTGTTTCAAGAACTACTTTAATTTTATTCCCAATTATTGTTACAGTAATGGCTGGAATAATTGCACCATCATCAGTAGCATTGATTGGATTTTTAATGTTTGGGAATTTAATAAGGGAATGCGGTGTTCTAAATAAACTGTCACTCGCTGCTCAAAATGAATTAGCAAGTCTCGTTACACTTCTACTTGGAATTTCAATTGCAGCAACAATGACTGCTGATAAATTCCTTAAGGTTGATACAATGATAATTATTGGTTTAGGATTGTTTGCATTCATCTTTGACACAGCTGGAGGAGTTTTATTTGCAAAATTTTTAAATCTTTTTGTAAAAAAGAAAATAAATCCAATGGTAGGAGCAGCAGGTATTTCAGCATTTCCAATGTCAGCAAGAGTAATACATAATATGGGACAGAAAGAGGACCAGTTTAATTATCTACTTATGCATGCTGTTAGTGCTAATGTAGCTGGGCAAATTGGTTCTGTTATTGCCGGCGGTTTAATTTTAGCTTTAGTGATATAAGGAGGAAGAAATGGATACAACAAAAATTATTGATTCATTAACAAGTAATCATTTAGTTAGTGATACTCTACATCTACATCAGGTAAATACAATAAAAGATAGTATTTCAAATACTCAAGATGTATTTAATTCAGCATTCACTAAAGATGCTGTAAATAATCTTTGGCCTGCTTTAGAAGTTACCGTGAAAGGTATGGGAGGAATTTTTATTTTTATGGTAATCTTCTTTTTTATTATCCAGGGATTAGATAAATTATTCCCTAAAAAAGAAGAGAATTAATACGGAGAAATTTTATGGCAGTTATTGGCGTTGATGTTGGCGGGACTAAAATATCGGGTGCTATTTTCTTTGATGAGAAGATGCATAATAAGATTATAAATCAAATTGGTGACAAAGAAGGAAAGGAAGTTGGTCAAATAATAAAAAATATTATTAACAAGCTTCTTGAAGAATCTGTAATCAAGCAATTTGTTATCGAGGGAATTGGTATTTCTGTCCCGGGAATTTATTATGCTAAAACTGGAGAAGTCTGGGCACCAAATATAAAAGGATGGGATAATTATCCTTTATTAGAAGAGGTTGAGCCTTTAGTTGCAAAAAATTCCATTAAGATTAAAATAGATAGTGACAGAGCTTGTTATATCTTAGGTGAAGTATGGCAAGGTTCTGCAAAGAATTATAATGATGCTATTTTTATGGCAGTAGGAACAGGCATAGGTGCCGGTATTCTTATCAATGGAAATATCCTTAGAGGTTCAAATGATATTGCAGGTGCAGTTGGCTGGTTAGCTTTGGATAAACCTTTCTATGATAAATATATTAATTATGGCTGTTTTGAATATAACGCATCTGGAGATGGTATTGCCAGAGTTGCTAATGAACTTCTTGCAAACAAAAAAGATTACAATGGTATACTAAAAGGTAAACAAGTAACATCTTATGATGTATTTGATGCTTATGATAAAGATGATGAAATTGCAAAGGAAACCATAAAAATTGCCATCGAATTTTGGGGTATGGCTGCTGCAAATTTTGTGAGTATATTTAATCCTGAAGTTATAATTTTTGGCGGAGGTGTATTTGGTCCTGCAGTTAGATTTATCGACCAGATTTATGAAGAAGCCAAAAAATGGGCACAACCAATAAGTATTAAACAGGTAAAGTTTTTACCAACTTCAATTGGTTCAGACGCTGGCTTGATTGGTGCCGGTTATTTAGCAATCAAAGAATAATTTTATAAATAAACTTAAAAACTATGTATAATAAAAAACTTGTTTTCGCAGCTGCCTGCTTAGGTATGCTTCTTTTCGGAATTGTCCTTACCTCATTAGGTTCTATACTACCTGTAATTACTGAAAGATTTCATATGGACCAACTTACAGCAGGTTCATTGGTTTCTATTCTTCCCTTTGGTGTTTTAGCAGGTTCATTAATATTTGGTCCTATTGTGGATAAATATGGATATAAATTTGTTTTAATAACCTGTATTATACTTGTACTTTTCGGGTTGCAGGGATTAAATGCAAACGAATTTTATTTACTTCAATTAGGAATTTTCTTAATTGGTTTTGGCGGTGGTGTAATAAATGGTGGAACAAATGCATTAGTTGCTGATATCAGTGATGAAAAAGGTGCTAACCTTAGCTTGTTAGGAGTATTCTTTGGAATCGGTGCTTTAGGATTACCATCATTACTAAGTATTTTCCCTGGATTACAAAGTACGATTATTAATGCTGTTGGTATCTTTATGTCTCTTCCATTAATTTTTATTTTAGCTGTAAGATTTCCTGCTCCAAAAAATCCTCAAGGATTTCCATTAATGGAAAGTGGTAAACTGTTAAAGAGTCCCGTGTTATACTTATTAAGTTTTGTTCTCTTCTTTGAAAGTGGAATGGAAGGAATGGTAAGTAACTGGACAACAACTTTTATCAGCAAAACATTAGTTGAAAAAAGTGAATTGGCTTTGGTGGTTTTATCATCTCATATTGCAGGACTGACAGTTGCACGTTTAATTTTGGGGTGGGTATTAAAAAAGGTCTCACCTGTTAAAGTTCTGTATGCCTCTATCGGTATAATCATTCTTTCTGCTGTCATAATAATTCTCTCAAATAATATAAATCTTTCAATTATTGGATTTGCATTATTAGGTGCAGGTTTTGCTGCAGGTTTCCCGATTACATTAGGTTTTGTTGGAGAAAATTTTCCAAAGTTATCAGGTACTGCATTCAGTATCGCATTAGTTATTGCTCTTGTTGGCAATATGCTTATTAACTACATAATGGGAGCCGTATCTTATTATACTCATATTAGCAATATGCCATTAGTTCTTGGTATATGTGCAATATTGATGTTGGTTTTAATTTCTTTTTATTCAAAAAAATATATTACAAAAAGTTAGGAGAAAATATAAATGTCGTTAGCTATTGAATGGCTTAATAATGCCCGCAAGGTAATGGATAATATTGAAAAGACACAGATGGACAATATTAGAAAAGCTGCTGAAGTTATGGCTGATACAATCGAAGCCGGCAGATGGGTTCATACATTTGGATGTGGTCACGCTACTTTACCTATTGAAGAGATGTATCCTCGTATTGGCGGTTTTGTTGGATTTCATCCGTTAGTTGAATTGCCACTCACCTTTTTTACCAACATTGTTGGGCAAATGGGTGTCCATCAATTTGTTTTCTTAGAAAGAGTTGAAGGTTACGGAGTTGAGATTATGAAAGGACACACTTTTGATACAAGAGATTGTGTCTGGTTATTCTCTCATACAGGTATTAATAATGTAAATATTGATGTAGCTCTTGAAGCTAAGAAAAAAGGAATGAAAGTAATTGTTTATGGTTCTGCCGCTAATGCAAAAGGAAAAGTTACAAGACATTCATCAGGCAAAACTATTTTTGATATAGCTGATATTGTTGTTGATTCCTGTGCTCCAATTGAAGATGCATCAGTTGTACTTAAAAATCATAAAGATAAAATTGGTCCTGTTTCTACTATGGCTTTTGTAACTACAGTTTGGATGACAGTTACAACTGTTGCCGAAATATTAGCTGATAGAGGTGTTAAGCTTTATATTCATCCTTCACACAATGTTCCAGGTGATACTACTGCTAAAGAAAGACTTGATGAAGCTTTAGCTGAATACAAGAAGAGAGTAGCAGGAGTTTAGTTTATTTTTTTTAGGGCAGTATTTTCATACTGCCTTTTTTATTTAGTTTTTATGTTCAAAAAATTTCAAGGAACTATATGCTTTCTAAAAAAATGATATATCTTATATTTTCAATTCTTTTAATCCAACAAGTTTCTTTCACACAATCAAATAATTATCTTCCTTTAAAAGTTGGTAATAAATGGCAATACGCTGCTTTTTGGGAAAGGCATGGTACTTTCATTTTAGAAGTAACTAAGGACACCATAATAAATGGTAAACAACATTTTTATTTCACAGCAGATAATTATAATACCTTAATCATAATGCACGATTGGATTAGATATGATTCGACTGAAAACAAGCTATATATTTTTAGAAATGGAAATGAATATTTACACTTGAAATTTAATGTTGCATTGAATGATACTTTTACAATGATGGAAATGGATAGGCAATGTTATCCAACGAACTTAAAAACTGCTCAGGTAATTAGTTATGAAGAAAATTCTATTTATTTTAATTTAACTTCAACACTAATTCAATATGCTTATGAGCGTTGTGGAGGTTATTCCTGGGATTCTTATCTAAAAGGATTAGGTATAACGAACATAAAAGTTCCTACTGCATTTTCATCAATTGATTATAAATTAATCAGAGCAATTGTTGATGGTACGTCATACACTGATAATGTAAAGCCAATCATAAATATTACCCCTGTTTATTATACAAATAAATATAATTTAAGCATAGATGCTATTGTTACTCATACTTATGATGATAATTATTCTAATGGCGGATATTTTATAAAAGAAGCTGAACTTCAATCAATATATGTTAAAGGCATTGATACAATATACAATCAACCGGTAGTTGGAGTTCAACAATCGCAACAGACATTATACAGATTTAATTTCACTCTTGATTCTGCTAAAATAAATTCAGGTTATTCTTTTTATTATAAGATTTATGCTCAAGATAAAGGAATAATTCCTGAAGATACAACGACTGAATATTTCCAATTACAATATTCAGGTTCAGTTCAAATGTGGGAAAAACTTAATAGCGGAATTAATAACATTCCAATTTCATCTATTAGTTTTCCAAGAAATGATTTAGGTTTTGCAACAGTATTCGACCAGATAAATGGTTTATCTTCCTTTACATTACTTAAAACCCCTAACATGGGAGATACCTGGACATCAAAGGTTGTTAATGGATTGAGATTCCCAAGTCAAATTTATTTTGTTAATGATAAATTAGGGTTTATCTCGGGGTACGGGGATATTGGTGGAGTAGTATTAAGAACTACTAACTCAGGAACCAGTTGGACTAAATATGATTTAGGTGCAGGTGGTACGAGTCCAATTGGGATTAATTTTATAAATGAAAAAACCGGATTTATAATTGCAAGATTAACTAATGGAAGTATATTATACAAAACTACTGATGGTGGAAACAGTTGGAATAACTTTACAAATCTAGGTCAATATCACTATAAAAACATTCAATTCATTGATTCACTAAATGGATGGATATCTGGTGCTAAGCTATTGAAAACCACTAATGGAGGGCAAAGCTTTACTCCATTAGCTGAGGGTTTATACTTTAATGATGTTCATTTTTTTGATTTATTAAATGGAATAGGAATTTCTGCATCAAGTGGCAAAATAAGGAAAACAACCGATGGAGGTCAAAATTGGATTGATGTAAATTCTCCAGAGTTAGCTTATAATGATTTAGTATTTTTAACTGAATGGCATGGCTTTGCTATTGGTCCTTCCGGTACAATAGTCTTTACTTCAGATGGAGGTAATAATTGGGAATCAGAACAATCTACAGTAATGTCAGATTTGAAATCCGTTTATACAGATGGATTTAATGTATGGGCTACAGGAGATAATGGAACAATACTAAGAAAGTTTTTAATTTGGGTAGATGTTGATGAAATGTATAATAATCTTACAAATGATTTTGAACTAAGTCAAAATTATCCTAATCCTTTTAATCCATCGACAAAGATAAAATATACTATTCCTAAACAAGGATTAGTAACGATTAAGGTTTATGATGTTCTTGGAAAAGAAATTGCTCAATTAATTAATGAAAAAAAGAACATAGGTGAATATGAAGTTGAATTTGATGGAAGTAGATTATCTTCAGGAATTTATTTTTATCAGATACAAGCAGGGGAGTATTTGCAAACAAGAAAGATGGTGTTGATGAAGTAATTTTTTAATAAAATGATGCTACATTAGAAATAATGTAGCATCATAAAATTGATAAAAGTCTCGTGCTATCTTCATATCAATAAATAATATCAGGTGCTACAACAAAGAAGTTAAATATTTTCTAATATTTAGCTGACTAAATGGAGCATTAATGAAAAAAGTTGCTATTGTAATAATATTTTTCTCATTTTCCTTCTTATACTCTCAAACAAATTGGTACTGGCAAAATCCTTATCCAACGGGTGAAGATGTTTTAGATATCGATTTTGTCAATGAAGATGTTGGATGGATTCAGCTTAAGAAGAGTATTATGATTACAACTAATGGTGGTACTTCCTGGAAAAATCAAGCTTACTTTGATTCTATTGTTACTAATATGGAATTTGTAACAAAGGAAATTGGCTATATTATAATTGGCTCTTCTAATTTATTGAAAACGACTAACAGTGGTTCAAGCTGGATTAAATTAAATTTGGGTAATTATTTATATAACAAGCTAATGTTTCTCGATGAAAATAATGGATTCGTTGTCGGTAGTTCAATACTGAAAACAATTAATGGTGGGGTTAGTTGGACTGAAATATTCAATAATACTCAAGGATACGAATTCTGGAATTTATGGTGTACAGATGAAAATAATATAACCTTAATAGCAAAGAGGTCACTTATATTTGGAACAACAGATGGAGGAATTAACTGGATTCAGCAGACCAGTGCTTTTTCGACAGATGGTTTAGCCATTGATGTTTCTTTTACTGATAAGTATAATGGGTTTATTTCCATTATGCATTTTGAAGAAGATGAAGATTATGTGAAAGATTATGGCGGTCTGCAAAGAACAACAGATGGAGGGAATACCTGGACAAAGATTTGGAACAGGAGTACTTGGAATATTAATTTTATTAATAGAGATATAGGATTTGTTAAAGGACATTTTTATTGGCTAAAAACAACTAACGGCGGTATATCATGGTTTAATTATGATATTCACGGTGCACTTATTGCTTTCCCAAATGATAGTATTGGCTATGCAGTTGGAGGATGGAATGTAATTTCCAAAACAACTAACGGTGGTGATGATTGGTTTAGTATTGGTAAAAGGTTTGATTATGGCTCAATAGTAGATGTTGCTTTTTGGGATGTGTACAATGGAATTGCATTAAGTGATAGTGGAATATTGAGAACAACTAATAGAGGAGCTCAGTGGAAATTACTATCATCTACTAAGGGCTTTGAATATGTTTCTTTAATTGATGAAAATATTGGAATTGCTGTAAGCGGTTATGGTGGAAACATTTTAAGAACAACTGATAAAGGTCTTTCCTGGGAAGAAAAGAATATTCCCACCGATAATGTTTATGGTGTAAGTTTTTCAGATAGTTACACTGGAATTATTATTGCTGATGGGGGACATTTATATAAAACAAATAATGGTGGCGATGATTGGATTAATTTACCTCAAAATACTAACGGCTTATTTCCATATAGTATACATTTATTTGATTCATTAAATGGTATTGCAATTGGACCTAAATATAATCCATCAAGCGGATTAATATTCGGGATAATGAATACAACTGATGGTGGTAATAGTTGGATTCAAACATATATGAGTTTGAATAATAAGGAAACATTAGATGAAATTGCTTTTGCTGATAGAAATAATGGTTTTATCGCTGGTAGAAGAGTTGTTCAAAGCTGGCCTAATAATTATGAAAGAATATTTTTACTAAGAACTACTGATGGAGGAATTACCTGGGTCAAAAAAGATATTCAAGATTTACCTTGTACTTCTTTGGAAATTGAATACCCAAATGTAAATAATTGTTGTTTATATTTTACCGATTTTGGAAGTAATCAGACTTATTATGCTTATTCATCAGATGGAGGAAATAATTGGGTATATGAAAAATCATTACTAAACACTATGATTAATAGATTATACTACTATAACGCACAAACAGGGTATATGGTTGGACGACAATCTACTATCCTTAGTACAGTTGATGTATTTAATCCATCTACAATTTCTGAATTAAGTGGAAAAGAAAATAGTTTAATAACCTCATTTACTTTATTTCAAAATTATCCCAATCCTTTTAATCCTTCTACTAAAATAAAATATACTGTTCCAAAGCAAGGATTAGTTTCAATTAAGGTTTATGATGTTCTTGGGAAAGAAGTAATTCAATTAGTAAATGAAGAAAAAAATGTAGGGGAATTTGAAATAGAATTTGATGGAAGCAAATTATCTTCAGGAATTTATTTTTATCGGATACAAGCAGGGGAGTATATGAATACTAAGAAGATGGTGCTGATGAAGTAAATCCAGAATGTCTTTGCGAGGAGTTTTACGACAGCTTGCCCCTATGGGGAAGCAATCTTTGGGATTTATTTTTTAGCTGAGATTGCTTCGGCGTCCCAATAAATTGTGACACATTTTTTTTATGTCAAAGAATTATATTTTATCTCTCCACCTATAATTGCTGCTTTGCAATTGAATTGATTATCTAATAGAACTAAATCAGCATCGTGACCAACACTTATGCATCCTTTTCTATCATCTATTTTTAACAGTTTTGCGGGATTTATAGTAATTGTATTTAATGCTTCTTCTATTGAGCATCTTGTAAATTCCATAAATTTATATGCAATGTTTCCTAAAGACATTGTCGAACCAATTAATGTACCATCAGGATATTTTGCTGCTCCGCCTTCAGAAATATATTCTTTCCCATTGTAAATATATTTTCCTTCAGGCAACCCCATTGATTTCATCCCATCAGTAATAAGTATCATTCTTTTGCTGCCAAGTACTTTGTATATTAATCTTATTATCGAAGGATGAAGATGATGTCCATCGCTGATAACTTGTGCTGTAATGTTTTCATTTTCAAAGATTGCTCCAAGCGGTCCCGGATTTCGATGATGCAAAGGTTTCATAGCATTAAAGAAATGTGTCACGTGGTTTATCCCTGCTTCAAATCCTTTTTTTGTTTGTTTGTAATCCGCTTCCGAATGTGCAAATGATGGGATTACATTATTTTCTTTTAAATATTTAATGACTTCTAATGAATTTTCTAATTCCGGGGCAATTGTCATCATTCGAACAGTGCTATCTGAAAGCTTTAAAATTTCTTTGATACCTTCTAATGATGGGGGATAGATACATTTTTCTGAAAGTCCACCTTTTTTCGAAGGATTAATAAATGGACCTTCAAGATGAAATCCTAAAAGATATGCTCCGGATAATTTTTGGTTAACATATTTTTTCAATTCAGTAATATGTTTGCTGTTATCCTCAGGGGTTACTACTGTTGTACCTAAGAATGAAGTAGTTCCTAATGAGGCAAGTGAGTGAGATATCTTTTCTAATGCTTCAATATTACCATCAAGTATATCTGAACCACCGGCACCTTGAAGATGGACTTCAATAAATCCAGGTGAAACTAAAAAGTTATGGCAATCTATAACTTCATAATTTTTGCTATCTAAATGGTAACCAATGTGTTTGATAGTTGAATTCTTTATTTCTATATCAACAGTAGTTTCTGTTCTGTTGAATAAGCGGCAATTTTTTAAATATAATTTTTCCATAATGTTTAAAATAATAAAGCCGCTGATAAACAGCGGCATAATTCGTCAAGAAAAAAGAAAATAATTAAATCGTATCTTTTGCTTCTTTGAAAATCATTGACGCAAATATTGATATCAATAATGCAGCTGCTATTACTATCAATGAAACTGATACAGAAACAGGATAAATTGATGATAACAACATTTTAACACCAACAAAGAATAAAATGAAGGAGATTCCATATTTTAAATATCTGAACAAAGTAATAATACCAGCTAAGGCAAAGAACAACGAACGTAAGCCAAGAATTGCGAATAAGTTTGAAGTTACCGCTATGAATGTATTATTAGTAAATCCAAATATTGCAGGAATAGAATCTACTGCAAAAACTACATCTATTGAAGCTAATAAGATTAATGTTATGAAAGCTAATGTCAAATAAGTATCTCCATTCTCTTTTACAAAAAATCTATTAGTGATTTTTTCTCTTTTTACTTTGAAAAATTTTGAAACCAATCTAACAAGAATGTTATTTTCAGGTTCAATAGTCTCGTCCTCTTCTTTAAACATTTTGAAAGCTGTATAAACTAACAGAGCACCAAAAATATAAATTAAAGGATGAAATAAGTTCACAATCCCGATACCTAAAAGAATAAAAGGAACTCTTAGTACAATAGCTCCAAGAACTCCCCATTTCATAATATGAGGTTGATCGTATTCAGGAACTTTCATTATTGAAAATATTAGAATGAAAACAAATAAGTTATCAACTGATAATGAGTATTCAATTAAGTAGCAGGAAATAAATTGTAATGCTTTTTCGTTCCCACCAGGCAAATACCTGTATATAATACCGGAGAATAATAAAGCTGTTAATATCCAAAGTCCTGTCCACTTCAAAGCATTTTTAACTTTAATTGGACCTTTAGTATGATCAGTTACATACATATCTGCAGCGAATACTGCGACAAACAGAATTGCAAATATTCCCCAAAGAATAAGTTGAACGTTCATAAATTATCCTCCAATCTCTATTAAGATATCACCTTCCAAAACAGCATCCCTGACATTAACCTTGATAGCTGTGATTGTACCTTCTTTGTCAGCTTTGATATTGTTTTCCATTTTCATTGCTTCAAGTACAAGAAGGGGATCACCTATTTTAACCCGATCACCTACTTTAGCTTTAATTTCAAGGATAATTCCCGGAAGAGGTGATTTAATGTAGCCTGCACCTTTTGGGGATGAAGGTACATTAGTTCTTGATAAAGATTTATCGGAATCAGTTGATGGTTCAACTTTTGATCTTACCAGAACAGGAGTTTTTGATGTTGTAATTTTTTTATTTAATTCTACTGTATACTTAGTACCATTAACAACTACGTCTGCAATATTATCATCGAGTTTGATAATATCTACATCAAATTCTTTTTCCTTAATTTTTATTTTGTATTTTTTCATTAGAAATTAGTCCGCATTTTAATAGGATATTGTCTTAGTCCGTAAATTTTAGAACTCCAAGGTGAATAAGGGCGCATAACTTTTTGCATAGTTATTATCATCTGTTCAAAATCGTGAACTTCAGATCTATATTTGTGAAGAGCATAAGTAATAACTGCTGCTATTTCAGCTTCCTCGTTCATTACTGCATCAGCTTCAGAACTTTTTTCAATCTTTACCTGAACTTCTTCTGATTGTTTTTTCTTTTTAAATAAGCTAAACATACTTTCTCCTATAATGGTAAATTAGAATGTTTTTTAGGAGGATTAGTATCTTTTTTAGTAGCTAATGATTGTAATGCACGAATGATTCTGAATCTGGTATTACGCGGTTCTATTACATCATCCAGGTATCCGTACTTTGCTGCAACGTAAGGAGTTGCAAACTTATTTCTATATTCTTCCTCTTTTTTATTTAAGAAAAGAACACGTTCTTTTTCATCTTCAATACATTGAACTTCTTTACTGTGAAGAATTTCAATTGCTCCACGAGGACCCATTACAGCTATTTCAGCAGTTGGCCATGCATAGTTGATGTCACCTCTTAAATGTTTTGAGCTCATAACATCATATGCACCACCATAAGCTTTACGAAGAATGACTGTAACTTTTGGAACAGTAGCTTCTCCATATGCAAATAGTAATTTTGCTCCGTGAATTATTATACCTCCGTACTCTTGTGCAGTACCTGGTAAAAATCCAGGAACATCAACTAGGGTTACAATAGGAACATTGAAACAATCACAGAAGCGTACAAATCTTGCTGCTTTCCTGGATGCATTTATATCCAGAACTCCTGCAAGATAATTCGGCTGGTTAGCAACAATACCCACAGGCATTCCATTAAAACGTGCATAACCTGTTACAATATTAGGAGCGTAATTTCTTTGAACTTCCATAAATTCATTATTATCAACTATGGAATAAATTACATCTTTTATATCGTAAGGTTTGTTTGCATTTTCAGGAACTATTTCATTTAAATCATCGCATAACCTATCAATTGGGTCATCACAATTTGCAATAGGGGGATCTTCGAGATTGTTTTGAGGGAGGTAGCTTAATAATTTTCTAATAAGCATTAATCCTTCTTCTTCGTCATCAACTACAAAATGAGTTGCACCTGATTTTGTACCGTGAACAAAAGCTCCACCTAATTCTTCTTCGTTAACAACTTCTCCAGTAACGGTTTTTACTACTTTAGGACCAGTAACAAACATATAACTGGTATCTTTACTCATTATGGTGAAATCTGTTAAAGCAGGGGAATAAACTGCACCGCCGGCACAGGGACCAAATATTGCAGATATCTGAGGAATAACTCCTGAGGCCATTATGTTACGTTGAAAAACTTCAGCATAACCGCCTAAAGATTTAACCCCTTCCTGAATTCTTGCACCGCCGCTGTCATTTATTCCAATAACTGGAGCACCAACTTTCATTGCTTTATCCATAACTTTACAAATTTTGTTGGCATACATCTCAGAAAGGGAACCGCCAAAAACTGTAAAGTCCTGAGAAAATACATAAACTAATCTACCATCAATAGTACCGTAACCAGTAACAACACCATCTGACAAATAATCCTGGCCTTGAAGACCGAAATCAATACATCTATGTGAAACAAACATATCAAATTCTTCAAAGCTGCCTTCATCTAAAAGTAAGTCTATTCTTTCGCGAGCGGTTAGCTTACCTTTTTTATGCTGAGATTCGATTCTTTTCTCACCGCCTCCAAGTCTTGCCTGATTTCTAAGGTCAGTCAATTCCTGAATCTTATCAACTATAGCCATTAATACTTCTCAAGTTGTGAATAATAGAAATAAAACTCTTTATGGTTTTTCACAAAACTCAGTCAGTATTCCTTGTGTGAATTTGGGATGTAAAAATGCGATGTTCATTTCTTCAGCTCCCTTTCGAGGCGATTCATCAATCAATTTTACACCTTTGGCTTTTACTTCATTAAGTGAATCTTGTATACCTTCCACCGCAAACGCAATATGGTGTACTCCTTCACCTTTCTTTTCAATAAACTTTCCTATAGGACCTTCTTTATCGGTTGATTCAAGTAACTCAATTTTAGTTTCACCAACCATAAAAAAAGCTGTTTTAACTTTTTGGTCTTTTACTTCTTCGACTTTATAACATTTTAATCCTAAAACATTTTCATAATACTTAATACTTTCATCAAGATTACTAACAGCTATACCTATATGTTCAATTTTATTTATCTTCATTAAATTTCTCTGATTATTAAATAACTACGTGTTCTTTATATTCACCGTAAACTTCTCTTAAAGTATTACAAATTTCACCAACACTTGCATAAACTCTTACTGAATCAAGTATGAATGGCATAAGATTACTTTCACCCTGTGCAGCTTTCTTAAGTTCAGTTAGTTTATTTTTTACTTCATCATTATTTCTTTCGGCTCTAACTTTGTTTAGGAATTTAATTTGCTCTTCCTGAACTTTCATATCAATTCTTAACAAATCTTTTTGTTCATTTTCTTTTATTTGAAATTTGTTTACTCCAACAACAATTCTTTTTCCTGCTTCAAATTCTTTTTCAAATCTATAAGCAGCATTTTGAATTTCAGATTGTACAAATCCGGCTTCAATAGCTTCAATCATTCCGCCCATTACATCAATTTTATTGATATATTCTGATGCTTCATTTTCAATACTGTCAGTAAGATTTTCTACATAGTATGAACCTGCAAGTGGGTCAATAGTATTTGTCACTCCACTTTCAAAAGCAACAACCTGCTGAGTTCTTAATGCTATTCTAACTGCATCTTCTGTAGGAAGAGCCAGAGCTTCATCTTTTGAATTTGTATGAAGACTTTGTGTTCCGCCTAAAACAGCTGCTAATGTTTGTACAGTAACACGCACAATATTATTATCAACCTGTTGAGCAGTTAATGTTGAGCCGGCAGTTTGTGTATGGAATCTTAACATCATTGAGCGAGGATCTTTTGCGTTAAATCTTTCCTTCATTATTTTTGCCCATAATCTTCTTGCTGCTCTATATTTTGCAACTTCTTCAAGAAGGTCATTATGTGCATTAAAGAAAAATGATAATCTTTTTGCAAAGGCATCAACATCAAGTCCTGCTTTAATAGCAGCTTCAACGTATGCTATACCATCTGCTAAGGTAAATCCAACTTCCTGTGCAGCGGTTGAGCCTGCTTCTCTAATATGGTAACCTGAAATAGAAATAGTATTCCATTTAGGCACTTCCTTTGCACAATATTCAAAGATATTTGTTATCAATCTCATCGAAGGCTTGGGAGGATAGATATAAGTTCCTCTTGCAATGTATTCTTTTAGAATATCATTTTGAATTGTTCCGCTAATTTCAGCTTTTGATACTCCTTGTTTTTCAGCAACTGCAATATATAATGCAAGCAATACTGAAGCAGGAGCATTGATAGTCATTGAAGTAGAAACTTTATTTAAAGGAATTTTATTAAATAATAATTCCATATCAGCAAGAGTATCTATTGCTACTCCAACTTTTCCAACTTCACCATAGGCTAATTGGTCATCACTATCATATCCAATTTGGGTAGGGAGGTCAAAAGCGACGGATAATCCTGATTGTCCTTGTTCAAGCAAGTATCTATATCTTTCATTAGATTCCTTTGCAGTTCCAAAGCCGGCATATTGTCTCATCGTCCATAATCTTCCTCTATACATATTAGGTTGAATACCTCGAGTAAAAGGAAATAGACCAGGGTATCCAACTTTTTCTAAATATTTATCAGTGCAATTTTCTTCGGGTACATATAAAGGATTAACTTGTTTAAATGATGCTGTGGTAAATTCTTGTAAACGTTCGGGGGCTTTTTGAATTGATTTCTTATAAACTTTTTCTCCCCAATCATTAAATGAGTTGGTAATATTAGAGTCACTGTCGTTCATTTTTATCTCCTGACGGAATACAAATACTTAGAGCTTCCGTACTGTTTTTATTCTTAATGTATAAGAAAAATTAAAAATACATTAAGTAAACTTAAGGAGTTTATTCTGAAAGAAAAAATAATTGACTAAAATTTTTTGCGATTAATATTGAACAAAACTTTAATTAGTTCAATATTAATTAAGTTTATTGAAAGCTTGTAATAGTAATAAGAAATAATAGGTTAATAATTATGTTTGAAACTTGGTTTAACATTAATTTTTAATCATTATACTACTCATTAGATTTACAATAGTTTCTTTATCAAAAGGCTTTGAAATATAGTGAGTACAACCATTTGCAAGAAATCTTTCTTTATCGCCAACCATTGCATAAGCTGTTACTGCAACAATTGGAACTTCTTCATATCCAGGAATACTTTTTATTTCTTTTGCAGCTTCAAGACCATTTATTCCAGTCCCAAGATTTATATCCATAAGTATAGCAGCATATTTATTCTTCTTAGCAAGTGCAACTGAATGCTCACCATTATCAGCTAAATCTATTTTACAAATTTTATTTAAAAACAGATTCATTACAGTTCGATTGATTGAATCATTTTCAACAAGTAGAACTGAAGGAAGATTATTTTTTGCTTCTGATTTATTTTGAAGAGATGGGTTAACTAAAGTTTGAACTATAGTCTTTCCTGAAGCGGTATTTTCTTCATAGGGAAGATATACTATGAATTCAGAGCCTTTACCTAATTCACTATTAACTTCAATCTTCCCCTTAAGTAAGGTCACAATTTTTTTTGTAATTGTTAAACCCAGACCAGTACCTTCAAATTGTCTATTCAATCCTTCACTAACTTGCCTGAATTCTTCAAAGATAATTTCTTTGGCTTCATCTGGTATACCAATACCGGTGTCAATAATTTTTATAACAGCCCAGGTACCTTCGGTATTAATAGATTTATCTATCTCAATAGAAATACCTCCAGAACGGGTATACTTAATTGCATTCCCAACGAGATTATTAATAATCTGAGTATAGAGGTGCTTATCTGTTACAAAATTTGTAAAATTAGATTTACACACAACCTTTAGATATAAATCATTTTGTTCAGCAATATATCTAAGTGGTCTCACAATTTCTTCAATCTCATTTAACATATTAAGTTTAATAAGTTTTAAAGACATCTTATTAGCTTCAATTCGGGAGAGGTCAAGAATAGAATTTATTGTGTTCATCATTCTATTCCCTGACTTTGAAATTTCATCAACCATTTCTCTTAGTTCAGGACTTTCAATTTCACTTGAAAGTATTTGTGCAAAACCTAAAATTCCTACCATAGGAGTTCTAATTTCATGACTCATATTATTTAGAAAGTTAGTTTTTATCTTGCTCATTTCTTCAGCTTTTTCTTTAGCCGCAATAAGTTCAAGCTCAGAATTTTTTCTTTCAGTAATATCTCTAAAAATTGTAAGTACGAGAGGTTTCTTACCTTCCTGGAAAATGTAAGAATTTAAAACTTCAGCCCAAGGCTTTCTTCCATCCCACAAAGGAAGTACACCTTCTCTTTTTTTCTTAATGGAATGATTTTTAAAATTCTCTTTGAACTTAGTTATATAATCAGAGTTATCAGCATCCTCATAAATTATACTATAAAAACTATTTTCGAGTTCTTCTTTGGTTTTATTTACCAACTTGCAGTAAGCTTCATTCACTCTTATTACTACGCCATCTTCATTAATCAAACGCATGGGATCAAATGAATTTTCCCAAACATATTGGAAGTTAGTTTCAGTCTCTTTTATTTTTGCGTCCTGGAGTTTGCTTTCAGTAATATCTTCTTTTATAGCAACAAAATTTGTTATAGAACCATTTTCATCTTTTATTGGAGCTATTAAAGCAAATTCCCAGAACAACTCACCATTTTTCTTTTTATTATGGAATTCACCCTTCCATTCCTTACCAGAAACAATGGTTTCCCAAATATTTTTATATTCTTCTTCTTTTGTGTAACCCGATTTAAGAATACTAGGTTTCTTTCCAATGACTTCGTGATATTGATATCCGGTAATTTCCAGAAATTTTTTATTTACAAATTCTATATTCCCATTTTCATCCGTAATTAAAATAGAAGTTGGACTTTGTTCTATTACTTTGAAAGTCTTTCTATACTGATTCTCACTTTCCTTAAGTGCAAGCTTAGATGCTTTATCTAATGTAACATCTCTTATAATTGATACGATATAGGTATCACCTTCAAGTTCGTAAGAAGATAAGTGGACACTTATATTTACTCTGGTACCATCTTTTTTCAAAGCATTTAATTCAAAAAAAGATGTTGGATCTTTTTTTGTTTTTTTATTTTCATATAATGATTTGGCTAAAGCTCTTTCCTCTTCAATAACAAGTTCTCTCATAGATTTGCCTATAAGTTCACTATCATTTCCATAGCCAAATAATTTTACAAAGGCTGCATTCGCATAGTTACAAATCCCATCTTTAGAAACACCAATAGCATCAACAGAGTTGTCAAAAATGGCTTTGAATTTTTTCTCATTTTCTATAAGAATTTTTTCATTTTGAACTTTTTCTGAAATATCTCTTAATGTAGCGAATATATACTTATTTCCATTTAACTCCATAAAAGAATAAGATATTTCCACGGGAAAGATGGTTCCATTTTTATGTTTATGCATTCTTGACATCAATCTGGAACTCTGACCAACTTTACTTGTATCAAAAAATTCTTTAGCTCTTACCTCATTAGCCGTTATCTCAAGCAAAGATAATTTTGTTAATTCATCTTTGTTGTAGCCATATAAATCGCACGCTGCCTGGTTAACATCTACAATTCTCATTTCATCAACATTACCAATGATTATTGCATCAGGTTCAGCGATGAAAAGTTGTTCATACTTCAATTTATTTTCTTGAACAGCTTTTTCATTATCTTTTTGTGACGTGATATTCGTATGAGTCCCAATTATGCGTTTGGGATTACCATTTTCATCCCATTCAATGATCTTTGCAGTCGACAATATCCAGATATAATCACCATTAACAGTCTTTTGGCGAAATTCAAGCTGATAGGTATCTCTCTTGTTGGTTACATATTCATTAAAATATTTAGTAACATATTCTTTTTCATCGGGATGTAATCTGTTCATCCATCCATCATAAGTATCTATAAATGTCTGAGGGTCATAACCCAACATTCTTATGTATTCATTTGAAACGTATGTTTCACCAGTAATAATATTTACATCAAATAATCCCTGGTGCGTAGATTCCAAAGCTAAATTTAATCTTATCTGATTTTCAAATACTTCTTTTTCTTTGGATTTATTTGTAGTAATATCTTTAGAAACTGTAATTAACCCTGAAGCTTTTCCATCTTTTTCATATATGAATTTAGTTATGGTATTAAGCCATACTGTATTACCATTTGAATGGAATACTCTATAATCAACTCCTTTATTGGAATCAGGAGTGTTAATAATTTTTTCAAAATCTTTATTAACTTTTTCTATATCATCGGGATGTATTAAAGAGTAAGGTGATTTTCCTATTAGAGCATCGACTTCATAGCCTAAAATTTCTTTTACTGATGATGTCAGATATTTATATGTTCCATCAAGTTCGTGAAAGCAAACAAGTTCCTTAATCTCTTCAGTTATGTATCTAAAACTTTTTTCTTTATCTAATAAATCTTCTAATAATGTATTATAAATATGTTTATTCTTTTTATCATGGACAGAACAAATTGAATGATAAAGTTCAGTAGGATTGCGATTTACTTTATCAAGGAAATCAACTGCTCCAATTTGAAAATTGTTGATTAATCCTTTTGAAGTAATATCAGAGCCTGCTACTAAAACAGGAATATGAGGGTGAGTTAAAATAACTTGCTGAATATTGTTTAAAATATTCCGTTCAAGTCCATCAACATCTATAATAATAATATCGTAAATATTATTTTTAAGTTCCTGATGAAGTTCATAAAATGAACTAACCTGCTTATTGTTTATATAGCTTGCCAAGCTGCTATACTGCTCTTTAAAATAATCCTTTTTTTCAATCGTAATTGTAAAAAAAGATTTTTTAAGAAAATTTCCTGTTTCGTGCATTATACTTTTAAAATAGTTACTGTTGATTATCGAAATTATTACTTAAGTGTTGAATTAAAATAATCATTATTCATAATTAGAATGGTTAAGAACCCTAAAGTGAGTCATATAAATAAATGAATATAACAAAGAAAATTTAATTTTTTACAAAATAATAAACTATTTTATTATTGACAAAAGAATCATGTAAAATATTGCAATATTTTTTTTATTTTATTGTAATTATGTATTTTTTGGTATCAAAAATATTGAGGAATGAAAATGTCAGCTAAATCTTTTTTATTGATTTTTGTATGGAGCTTAATTTTAGTTAATATATTTCCTCAATATTCTAATATTAGAGTAAATAATCCTGCCAGTACCGACCCTGAAGAAGTCACTATTGCCATTAACCCAATGAATCCAAATCAATTGGCTGCAGGTGCAAACATTAAATATATGTACTATTCTAATAATGGAGGATTATCCTGGACTCAAAAATTATTAAGTTCTACAATGGGTGTTTGGGGTGACCCCTGTGTTATTTATGATGGATTGAATAATCTTTATTTCGGACATCTATCTAACCCTCAATCACCAGGATATTGGATTGATAGAATAGTAGTCCAGAAATCGACAAACAATGGTTTTTCTTTTGATGATGGTGCAGGTATTGGTTACTTCTATCCAAAAAACCAGGATAAGGAATGGCTGGCTGTTGACCTGCAAAATACACCTTATAAGAATAACATTTATACAACCTGGACTGAATTTGACAATTACGGAAGTACATTGCCTTCGGATAGTTCAAGAATTTTATTCTCTCGCTCTACTAACCAGGGAATTAGTTGGACATTTCCTGTAAGGGTAAGCGATAAAGGTGGAAATTGTATTGACGAAGATTTTACAGTTGAGGGTGCAGTTCCTACGGTAGGTCCAAATGGTGAAATCTATGTTGCCTGGTCAGGCCCTTTAGGAATAATGTTTGATAAATCTACTAATGGCGGTCAGACTTTTGGAAATGATATTTTTGTTACTGACCACCCTGGTGGATGGGATTTTAATGTTCCAGGTATTAGCAGATGTAATGGTTTACCTGTTACTATTTGCGATACCAGTAAGACTTCAACCAGAGGTAATATTTATGTCCTTTGGGGAGATACAAGGAATGGTACAGATAATACTGATGTATTTATTATAAAATCTACTGATAACGGAAACACCTGGGGTAGTGTTATTAGAGTCAATGACGATAATACAACCAGACACCAATTCTTTCCCTGGATAGCAGTTGACCAGGTTACCGGATACCTGTATGTTGTTTTTTATGATAGAAGAAATACCTCAGGAAATGTTACAGATGTTTATGTTGCAAGATCTAAGAACGGCGGTGAAACATTTGAGAATTTTAAAGTAAGTGAATCTTCATTCAATCCAATATCATCTGTATTTTTTGGAGACTATACAAACATCGCTGCTTATAATGGAAAGATATATCCAATATGGATGAGATTAGATAATTATACTTTAAGCGTATGGACAACCATTATAAATGATTCAGTTAATCTTCCTGTCGAATTGGATGGATTTACAGTTAGCCAGATTGATGGAAATATTAATTTAAAATGGAAAACTGTTTCTGAAAAAAATAACAAAGGTTTCGAAATACAAAGGTCTATCAACGAAGGAGAGTTTCTCCCTATAGGATTTGTAAAAGGTAATGGTACCACATTAAGCATCAATAATTATGAATTTAATGATGCACCAGCATTAAATGGAGATTATAGATATAGACTAAAACAAATTGATTATGATGGAAGCTTTGAGTACTCAAACATTGCTGAAATAAATTTTATTGCAGGCAGTTATATATTAACTCAGAATTATCCTAATCCTTTTAATCCTACTACTACGATAAGTTTTTCTTTACCTAAACATCAGCTAGTCACACTAAAAGTTTTTGATGCTCTTGGTAATGAAGTGAAAGTTTTAGTTAATGAAGTAAGAAATGCAGGAGTTCACGAAGTTACTTTTGACGCATCTGAACTTTCATCCGGAATTTATTTATATAGATTAACTACAGAAAATTTTACTTCTGAAAAGAAAATGGTTTTAATGAAATAGTTTTATGGGAGATATTTTAAAACAGAAATTAGAAAAACATTATTTAGCTTTTGATAAAACGAAAATATCTCCTGATCCTTTGCAATTTCTGCATAACTTTGAGAAGCCTGAAGATATTGAACTTGTTGGCTTAATCTCATCTACCTTCGCCTATGGAAATGTAAAGCAGATAAATAACACTCTTGAAAAAATTTTTAATATTCTTGGCAGCCATCCTAATAATAATTTACTGGGAATGAATAAAAGAGAAATCTTTAAAAATTTCGAAGGAATAAAACATCGTTTTTATACAAATGATGATGTTAAAAAATTCTTTACAGTTTTAAATAAAATATTATTGAAAGAAGGGAGTATCAAAAATATTTTTCTAAAGTATTATGACGAGAATGATGGTAACGTGAAACAGATAATTAATTATTTTTCAACTCATATGCTTAAACAATTTAATGACGTAAGCCCGGGTATTAAATTTATGTTTCCAATGCCCGAAAAGGGGAGTGCCTGTAAAAGAATAAATCTGTTTTTAAGATGGATGGTAAGAGAAGATGAACTTGATTTTGGCTTATGGAAAGAAATTAAAAAAAATCAGTTAGTTATTCCCGTTGATACACACATATCAAGAATCTGCCAGAAACTAAAATTGACATCGAAGAAAAATGTAAGCTGGAATATGGCAGAAGAGATCACAAATAATTTAAAGAAGTACGATATTGAAGACCCAGTTAAATATGATTTTGCAATATGTCATATAGGAATGCGGAAGATGGAGTTTTAATAAGTACTTTTTTGAAATCATATTTTAAAATAAATTGAAAAAGTTAAAAGATTTTTTAAAAAAGTATTGAACGTTAAACAAAAACGTGAGTATATTACCACATTTAATTTAGTGATTTTTAATACAATTTAATTTTCTCAAGAACTTAAGGAGAAATATATGGCAGAGCAAAGACCGTTTGTACCTTTTGTCTCCCCTGATTCAAATATGAAGGAGTTTACCTTAAGGGCATTAATCATTGGTTTGGTTATGTCCGTAATATTAGGAGCTGCAAATGCATATCTTGGATTGAAGGCAGGAATGACAATAGCTGCAACTTATCCGGCTGCAGTTATAGGTATGGCTATTCTTAAAGCATTTAAAGGGTCAATTTTAGAAGAAAATTTTGCAAGAACAGTAGGTTCCATTGGCGAATCTGTTGCTGCTGGTGCAATTTTTACATTACCTGCATTTTTAATTGCAGGAGTATGGACAGAGTTCTATACTTTAAATAATTACTTGATGGCTACTGCCATTATGTTTGTAGGTGGTATTATAGGAATTTTATTTGTTACCATTTTACGCAGAGTAATGGTTGAAGATAGAGAACTTCCTTTTCCTGAATCTGTTGCTGCTTCTGAAATTCATAAGGCAGGACAAGGTGGCGGAAGCGGTGCTAAGTTCCTATTCATTGCTATGGGATTAGGTGCATTAATTCAAGTTTTAAAACAAATGCAATTCTTTGCAGCTGCTTGGGAAAAATTTGTTCACTTTGCAACTACTAAAATTAATATTTTACCTAATAATCAAGACCCAACTAAAACTGTTTCTACTGAAACGGGTGGTGGTGCTTTGTTAAGTACTCCAGGTGTAAGCCCTGCCTATATGGGTGTTGGATACATTATTGGTCCTAACTTAGCAGCATTAAACTTTACAGGTGGTCTCTTAGCTTGGGGCTTATTCGTTCCATTGTTATTATATTTCATTGGACCCCAGGTAGTAGCAGCTTTAACTGCTCAAGGTACTACTCAGGTTGGTGATGATGTTTGGATTACAGCAGCAAATCAGGTTTGGAGAAATATTGTACGTCCTGTTGCTATTGGCGGTATGTTAATGAGTGCTGCCTTTACTTTATTCAGAATGAGAAAAAGTTTAGGAGCAGGATTAAGCAGAGCTGTTGGTGATGTAAGTAAAGCAGCATCAGGTTCATCAGTTAATGTTATTCGTACCGAAAAAGATATGAACTTCAAATATGTTTTTACAGGTATTGGATTAGCAGCTATAGCTACTTTTGCATTATATTATTTATTTACTTATAACGTAGTAGCTGCTTTAACTGCAACAATAGTAATGATTATAGCGGGTTTCTTTTTTGCAGCAGTTTCAGGATATCTTGTTGGTTTAATTGGTTCAAGTAATAATCCTATAAGTGGTTTAACTATTTCAACAGTTATTATAGCTGCTTTATTGATGGTTATACTTGGAGTTAAAAAAGAACAAGGTGGTGTTGCTGCGGTCTTAGGTGTAGCAGCAGTTATCTGCGTTGCAGCTGCAGTTGCAGGTGAAATGTTACAGGACCTTAAAGTTGGACATATACTTGGTGGTACTCCATGGAAAATGCAGGTAGGCGATATCTTTGGAATTATTCTCGCTGCCGGTGTTATGTTCTTCCCATTATTAGTTTTACATCAAGGTGATATTATGACTACTGGTGGTCAATTTATTCCTGGTGTTAACGGTTTAGGAGGTAAAAATTATCCAGCTCCACAAGCAAGCTTGATGGCGATTTTATCTCAAGGTATAGTTGGTGGTCAAATGGCTTGGCCTTTAATCATTGTTGGTATTTTAATGGCAGTTGGATTTATCTTATTGAAAGTTAAAAGTCCTATGCTTGTATGCGTTGGTATGTATTTACCATTGGAAACATCATTCGCTATTTTTATTGGTGGTTTGATAAAAGGTTTATTAGATAAAATGGCAGCTAAAAGAAATCTTAATGAAGGACAAAGAGCAAGAGTTGATAATAATGGTGTTCTATTAGCATCCGGCTTAATAGCAGGTGAAGCTTTAATCGGATTATTATTCGCATTCTTTGCTTTAATGGAATGGCAGACTCCAATAATATTCCAGGAACCTTCTTTCTTAATTAGTATTTTAGTATTTGTTCTTGTTGCTATAGTATTAATTAATATTCCTTTAAAGAATGCCGGTAGAGCAGATGAACCTGCACCTCCATCAGCATTGTTCTAAACAATTAACATATTATATCAAATGGCAGAGCTCTCGTTCTGCCATTTCTTTTTTTACCATATTATTATTTTTATGTCAGTATTTAAAAACAAATTTGCAAATGCTAATTACTTAGATTTAGTTCCCTCTAAAGAGTATGGGCATGTAATTGAAGAAAATGGATTAGTATCTGTACTTATTCCAAGATTTACAAACCCTTTTTTGGTTGCAACTGTTGGACGATTGTTAAAAAGCCCAAATGTTAAAGTAAAATTTGATACATTTGGGACTGAGCTTTGGTTGGAAATTGATAATAAAAAGAGTGTTGGAAAAATAATTGAAAATTTAAAAAGTAAGTTCGGCGAAGATATAGAACCGGCTTACGAGAGAGTCACATCCTTTTTAACTAAAATATATAAATATAAATTTATTACCTTTAATGAAATAAATAGTTAGGAGTATGGTATGGGTGAAATTTTAGGAAAACTAAAACCTGAATTAATTTGGAACCATTTTGAGGAAATTTGTAAATATCCTCGTCCTTCAAAAAAAGAAGAGAAAATTGCTGCGTATATAGTATCAGTTGGTAAAAGATTAAATCTTGATACTGTTAAAGATGATTTTGGCAATATTATAATCCGCAAACCTGCAACACCAGGAAAAGAAAATTTGAAAACAGTTATTCTTCAGGGACATATTGATATGGTTGCCGAAAAGAATAGAGATGTTGAACACGATTTTGACAAAGACCCTATTCAGCCTTACATTGATGGAGAATGGGTAAAAGCAAAAGGTACAACACTTGGTGCTGATAATGGTATTGGTGTAGCTGCTGCTCTTGCAGTTCTGGAAAGTAAAGATATTGAGCACGGACCAATTGAATGTTTATTTACCTTGGATGAAGAAACTGGTTTGACTGGCGCTTCAAATTTAGATAAGAACATTTTAAAAGGTACAATTCTTCTAAATCTTGATTCAGAAGAGGAAGGTACTTTATATATTGGATGCTCAGGTGGTAAAAACACTGCTGCAAAATTTACTTTTAAAACTGAAAAAGCTCCTGCAAATTCTACCGCATATGAAGTTAAGGTTGCAGGATTAAAAGGCGGACACTCTGGTTTGGAAATTCATACAGGCAGAGGTAATGCAGTTAAAATCTTAACAAGATTATTATGGAATGCTGAAAAGAAATTAGGCTTAAGACTAGCAAAGATAGAAGGCGGCAATAAACATAATGCTATCCCAAGAGAAGCATTTGCCGATGTTGTTGTTCCTAACGATAAAGCTTCACAATTTGAAAACTATGTAAATACCTTTAACAAAATGGTTAAAGAAGAATTAGCAACTAATGAACCTGGATTATTAATATCTACTTCTAAGAGCGAAGTTTCCGGCGAAGTATTTGATAGCGCAATGACAAAAAAATTATTGAATGCTTTATACGCTGTTCCTCACGGAGTAATAACAATGTCTCCGGATATAGAAGGATTAGTTGAGACTTCAACAAATCTTGCAACCATCGCTACTAATGGAAAAAATGTTGAGATAGTTACAAGTCAAAGAAGCTCAGTTGCTTCTGAAAACGAAGACATAGTTGATATGGTCGCATCTGTATTTGAACTTGCCGGAGCCGAAATTTCATTTGGTGATGGTTATCCGGGATGGAAACCAAATGTTAATTCGGAAATTCTTGGAGTTGTAAAAAAAGCATACAAACAATTGTACAATAAAGAACCTGAAGTAAAGGCAATTCACGCAGGATTAGAGTGTGGAATTATTAGCGAGAAATATCCTAATATGGATATGATATCTTTTGGTCCTACAATGTTTGGAGTACACTCTCCGGATGAAAAATTAAATATTCCTTCTGTTCCATTATTCTGGGATCAGTTGGTAAATATTTTGAAAAACATTCCTAAAAAGAATGCAGCATAATATTGAAGTGGCAGATTAACTATCTGCCACCTTTTATTAATCTTTCCTTTAAAAATTATTATGATAAAAACAGAAGTAAAACCTGAACCATCTGCCTTGTTGAGATGGATTGTATTATTGTTTATTAGTTTAGCCATGATGGGTAACTATTATATTTATGATAGTATCAGCCCTTTAGCGGACTTGCTTGTTAAACAATTAAAATTTTCTGACAGTGATATTGGTTTGCTTAATGCTATTTATAGTATACCTAATATCATTATGGTTTTAGTTGGCGGAATTATCATTGATAGAATTGGTACAAGAAAATCAGTTTTAATATTTACTATTTTGATAATGCTTGGTGCTATTATAACAGCTGCAACTGGTCAGTTATTTTTTATGGCAACAGGAAGATTAATTTTTGGCCTTGGTGCTGAATCGATGATAGTTGCCATTACAACAATTATAGCAAGATGGTTTAAAGGAAAAGAACTTTCATTTGCATTTGGATTAAATTTGACATTGGCAAGATTGGGTTCATTCCTTGCACTTAATTCTCCATCCTGGGGAAAGAGTTTATATAGTTACTGGCAAAGTCCATTGTTTGTAACAGTAGCTGCCGGTGTCTTTGCTGTAATTTGTATAATAATTTATTTTGTAGTTGATAAAGTTAGTGCAGCAAAATATAATTTACCTGCAGAAGGTAAATCTGATGAAATAAATACTAAACAGTTCTTATCATTCGGTTCTTCATTCTGGTTTATTACGGCTTTGTGTGTTGTATTTTATTCTGCAATGTTTCCATTCCAAACATTTGCAATTAAATTTTTCCAGGATGCACACGGTACTACAAGAGAAGTAGGGGGTGCATTAAGCAGCTTATTAACATTAGCCGCAATGTTCTTTACACCATTGTTTGGATTACTTGCTGATAAAATAGGAAAGAGAAGTTATTTAATGATGCTGGGCTCCTTAGCAATCATTCCAGTTTACTTAATTATGGCTTACAAGATTGATTTAGCAAGTCCGTTAGGAATTACAGGAGCATTAAATATTAATATTGGTTTTGCAGATATTCACGCAAGCATACCTTATTATTTAATATTCCCAATGTCAATTATGGGATTTGCATTTTCATTAGTTCCTGCTGTAATGTGGCCTTCTGTTGCATTGATTGTTAATCAGGAAAAACTTGGGACAGCTTATGGTTTAATGACAATGGTACAGAACATTGGTCTGGCAGGATTTAATTTGTTAATTGGCTGGGCTAATGATTATTCAGGAGCAAGTACAACTAATCCAAGTGGATATAATATGGGTATGTGGATATTTTCGATATTAGGCTTCCTTGGTTTGTTCTTTGCAATAATGCTTAAGAAAACTGCAAAGACTGATCTTCTTGAAAGAAGAATGGAAAAAAGTTAAGTATCCTTGATTAAGAATTTTTAATTCAATATTATGAGTTAAAGTTTTTATTAAATTTATTTATTGAAATGAATTAATGATCAAGTTGATTTTATTAATTTTATTCATAGCTATAACATCACTATCAAATGCACAGTCCTTTGGTTTTGGATGTTTAGGCTTTGTTGGAGGCTTCGGTGGATATAGTTATCAAATATATCAACCTGACGGTTTAAATAATTTCGTGGATAATTTTAATACTTCTAATTCTGATTCAATACTTTCACCTTTAGATAAATTTGGTAAAGCAACAGGTTATAGGGTAGGTTTGAATTTCTTCAGAGCAAATCTTTCCGGTTTTATTTTAACTACAAAAGGATTTTACCAACTGCTAACAGAAAAGAATTCCGCTGATATTGGTACCCCTCAAAAAAGAAATTCATTAAGTTCTGAATTAAAATTAAAAAGCTGGGGAATAGGATTTGATCTTGGAACTTCAATTACCAGCAACTTTAGCTGGAAGGTCATTGATGCTGCTGTATTATTTACTTCAATTGATTTAACAAACACTCAACAATATCCCGGAAAAACTATAATCACTAAATATAAAGCTTCAAGCAACATCGGTTATAGTATTGGAACCGGATTTATTTTATCTGTTATTGAAGATTACATAAGTCTTGAAGGTCTAGCTGGATATACAGTTTTTACTGCTAAGAATGTTAAAGATAGTAATGATAATAAATTATCTATAAATAATCAGGGTGTAGAAGATTTTATTACTAATGGCGGTTTTAATGCTGTCATACAATTAAACGTACAATTTCCTTTATAATAATTAAAAAAAATATTATGCCTAAAACAAAATTAGATTCAGCTTCCATAATTGCAATAAAAGATTGTATGGGAACAAAAAAGGGTGAAAAAGTATTAGTAATTACTGATGAAATTAAAAGAGAAATCGGATATTCTTTATACAAAAATGCAATTGAACTTGGTCATTATGCATTATTAGTTGAAATGAAATCAGGCAAAATAAATGGGGAAGAACCTTCACCGGAAGTCGCCGAGTTAATGAAAAAATTTGATGTGGTTCTTTGTCCAACTGCAAAATCATTAACCCATACTGATGCAAGAAGAGCAGCTTCTAAAGATGGTGCACGAATAGCAACCTTTCCGGGAATTACTAAAGAAGTAATGATAAGAGGGATGAATGCTGATTATAAAAAGATTTCAAAACTCTCTATAAAACTTAAAGATGTACTTGAAAAAGGGAAAAAAGTAAGAGTTACTGCTCCAGCAGGAACCGATATAAGTTTTAGTATTGAAGGCAGAGCATCCTATGCAAGTAAAGGTTTATTTCACGCAAAAGGAGAAAGTGGTAACTTACCGACAGGTGAAACTTTTTTAGCACCTGTTGAAGGAACCTCTGAAGGAGTTTTTGTTGTTGATGGTTCAATGGCAGGTTTAGGATTAATTAAAAATGCCAACATCAAAATTGAAGTTGAAAAAGGTTATGCCACAAAAATTTCCGGTGGACTCCTTGCAAGAAAATTAAAAAAACAACTTGATGATGCAGGTAAGGATGCAAGAAATATTGCAGAGTTTGGTATAGGAACAAATGATAGTGCAAGGTTAAGCGGTGTACTTTTAGAAGATGAAAAAGTTATGGGTACAATACATATAGCTTTAGGTAATAATGTATCGATGGGTGGAAGTGTTAATGTACCAATTCATCTTGATGGAGTTGTAAAGAAACCTACTGTTTATCTCGATGACAAAATTATAATGAAGGATGGAAAACTTCTTATAAAATAAAAGATTACAGAAGCAATTCTTTTGTTAACTAAGAATTGCTTCTTTTAAAAATTATACCTACCTTCTTATCAATTAACTGCCACAAAAGTCTCCTAAAACAAAAAAAAAGTTAATGAAAATCTACTTTCTTATTGACTATAGTAAATATTATTCATAGTTTTTTTATATAAAATTAAAAATTTTAAACGTATACATATACAACTACGATATCTTAGGAGCCCATATGAGATCAGTATTTTATACTACTCTATTATTTCTTTTTGTATTCCTAACCAGTGCACACTCCCAGTCAGGTAAAATATCAGGCTATGTTAAAGACCAAACAACTAACGAAGCCTTGATAGGAGTTAACGTAGTAGTAGAAGGAACTAAATTAGGTGCTACTACAAATGTAGATGGTTTTTATGCCATTCTAAACGTCCCCCCTGGAAAATACAGTATTAGAGGTTCAATGGTTGGATATACAGCAAAGACAATATCTAACTTAGATGTAAATATCAACTTAACAACAGAAGCAAACTTCACATTATCTGATGAATCAATTACAACTCAGGAAGTTGTTATTGTTGCACAAACACCTGTTGTTCAAAAAGACATTTCAGCAAACGTAATTAACTTAAGTGTGCAGGATATGGAAAATCTTCCTGTAACTAGTGTTGCAAGTGTAATTGGTTTGCAGGCAGGTGTTACCTTAGGATCTGAAGGTCCAATCATCAGAGGCGGCGATGCAAGTCAAACAGCTTTTGTGGTTAATGGTATCACCATGCGTGATGAAAGAAATAACACACCTTATACAGGAATTAGCTTTACTAACATTGAAGAAGTTCAGGTTCAAACAGGTGGTTTCAGTGCAGAATATGGAAACCTTCGTTCAGGTTTGATTAACGTTGTTACTAAAGAAGGTAGTAAAGATAAATATAATGTATCTTTCATTGGAAGATATCGTCCTCAAGGTCCAAAGAGTTTTGGTGATGCACCAAATTCACCTAATTCATATTGGATTCGTCCTTATATTGACCCCACTGTTGCCTTTACTGGAACAGATAATGGTAATTGGGATTCATACACACAGGAACAATATCAGGAATTTAGAGGATGGAATCGTGTTTCACAGGAATTATTAAGTGATAATGACCCAACAAACGATTTAACTCCTGAAGCTGCTCAAAAATTATTTATGTGGCAGCACAGAAAAGTTGTTGGTATAAATGATTTTGATTATGATGTCGATATGAGTGTTTCAGGTCCAATTCCTGTTGTTTCTTCAATGTTAGGTGATTTACGTTTTGCATTCTCTATTAGAGATGTACGCGAAATGTATTATATACCTTTATCAAGAGATGCTTATAAAGAAAGTAATTACTCATTAAAATTAACTTCTGATGTTGGTACCGGGATGAAAGTTTCCTTAGATGGTATGATGGGACAACAATCAGGTACAAATAGCAGCAGTGGTGGTGGTCCTGGTATTTTCAGGTCCCCTTCAGGTATATCAGGTACTTTGGACATTCGTTCAGGTGCAAGTTATCTTGATTCAAGAGTTTTTGCTACAGATTACTGGGCACCAAGTACAATTAAAAACTATATGTTAGGTGGTAAATTTACCCACGTACTTAGCTCTCAAACTTTTTATGAAGTTTTATTGAGTCAGGTAGGATTTAATTATAGTACAAATCCAGGTACACCACGTAATACAAATGCGATTTATGGTTTTGGCGGTGTTTACTTTAATGAAGCTCCTTTTGGAGTATTCTCTGGTATGAGTAATGGAATCGGTTCAGGTATGAATATGGGACTTGGCTTTAGTAACTCAAGAGACTCCAGTAAGCTTGCTACATTTACTGCTAAAGTTGATTTTACAAGTCAGTTAGATGAATACAACTATATTAAAACAGGTCTTGAATTTAACTATACTGATAACAATGTAAACTATGCATTAGTAGAACCTTCATTACCAAGTAATAATGCAATTTCTTCCTGGAGAACTTTCCCAATGAGAGGTGCATTATATATTACCGATAAATTAGAGTTTGAAGGAATGATTGCTCAGATAGGTGTTAGATTTGATTATTCTGACCCGGGTTCTGACTGGTATCAATTCAGTCCTTATGACAGAGCTTTATCAGGAGCCTTATCTCAAGGATTAGATACATTGGTTGCCAGAGTTCCTGTTGATAAACAATTTGATATAAGCCCACGACTTGGTGTTGCTTTCCCTATTACTGTTAATAGCAAATTGTATTTCAACTATGGTCATTCAAGATCAATGCCTTTGCCTGAACAGTTATTCTTATTGAGAAGAAGCACATCAACAAATATCGTTGAAAGAATAGCTAATCCTAACAATCCTTTACCAAAAACAATTCAATATGAATTAGGTTATGAACACAGCTTATTCGATCAATATTTAATTAGAGTTAATGGTTATTATAAGGATATTAGTGATGAAACAAGGTTAGTTACTTTCGTTAGTAGAAATAACTCTGTTAGATATTCTATTCCTGAACCCAACAGATATCAGGATACAAGAGGTTTTGAAATTACAGTAACCAAGAACAGAGGTGAATGGCTTCGTGGATTTATTAACTACACCTATGAAGTTACCTCTGCAGGATTTTTCGGATACGGAACATATTATGAAAATGCTGCTGATATGAGAGAAGTACAAAGAAATACAGCTGCATTCGAACAAGATAAACCAGTTCCACGTCCTTTAGCAAGAGCTAATATTGATTTTATGACTCCTCAGGAATATGGTCCACAATTAGGTGGTGTTAACATTCTTGGTAACATAGTTATCAACTTATTAGCAACCTATAGAGCAGGAACTTATTTCTCATGGACAGGTCCTGGTCCTGTTACTCCTGGACACCAAAACAATATCCAGTGGAAAGATTATTGGAATTTAAATATGAGATTGTCAAAAGGTTTTGATTTAGGTCCTGTTAGAATGGATTTGTTCATGGACGTAAACAACTTATTCAATTTCAAATATATGGATTACAGAGCTGGATTTGTTAACGCAGAAGATTGGGACAGATATATGTCTTCATTACATCTTCCTGAAAAATATTTTACCGAATTTAAATATGCAGGTGTTTCGGGCACTGATACACCTGGTGATATTAGAAAAGGTCCATACATTCCTTGGGATGATAATGCATCAGAATCTCAAAAAGAAGAGTGGAGAAAGAATAAATCATATATAGATATGCCTAATCTCGGATATTCAGCATTCCTTAATTTAAGGGATATATATTGGGGATTAAAATTTTCTGTATCTCTTTAATAGAAAAATTGTGAGGATATAATGAATTTTAAAAATATTTTAATAACTACACTGATTGTCTTCTTCTCTATTAATTTAGCTGAAGCACAGTTTAGAAATGCCTGGATGTCTGCCGGTTCTTTACACAACTGGTATTCGGAAATAGGTTCAGAACTTGAAGAAATGGGATTTGTGAAACAACAGCAATCCGGAATGCAATGGCCTGCAATTTATGCTAATCAAGATATGCAGGCAGCGAGAGGTTTCTGGCTTGGGTCAAAAGATTTCACAGATGAAAAAGGAGACCTTTATCCATATAAAGTTGTTGCTATTGGACCTCGTAATCCTGCATTTTATCCTGCTTATCCATTAGAATGGAAAATGTACAGCAAGTTCGAATTACCTGTTGTTTCAGTTGATGGTGTTCCAACTTATCAAAAAGATGTTACCATTGATGAAGTTACAGATACAATGATTTGGGATAGAATGATTCTTAATACATTCAATACTCAATTGGGTATTACTGTTACAAGAAAAATCTTTCAGTTCAGTCAACAATATAACGACAACTATATTGTATATGACTTTACTTTTAAGAATACAGGAAACGTTGATAAAGATGAAGAAATAGAGCTTCCAAATCAAACTATAAAAGATGCTTATTTCTTCTGGACATTTAGAAATTCGGTTAATAAACAAGTAAGATACGTAATAGGTAATAACTCCGGCTGGGGTATTAACACTATGAATGACTCCAGAGGTGATGGCGTTGAAGTTGACCCTCCAAGTGAAAATTTTAGAGCCCAATTCTCATGGCATGGATTTTATACTACCGGTAAAGAAGTTGGCTATGATAACATAGGAGCTCCTATTTGGAATATTACCAGCACAGCAAAACCATACTTCAATGACCTTGCTGATACAGTTGGTAGATTAGGTGGCACACAATTTTTAGGAACAGTAACGGTTCACGCTGATAAATCAGCAAGTGATATTACTGATGATCCTGGACAGCCATCAACAACTACTTATGATAACTCTGATAATTCGTTATTCCTTGCTGGTGATAATGCATTTAATACCGACCAAATGACTCAGAAATATAACTATATGGCTGCTGGTCATATGGCTCCTCGCCATGCACGTCTTGTTGAACCATCAGGTGATTATGCATTACAAAAAAATGCTCCAAACGTTAATGGTGCTTCTGGCGGTATCTCATACAATGTAGCATATGGTCCTTATACATTAGGTCCTGGCGAAGATGTTCATATAGTTTTTGTCGAAGGTGCTGCAGGTATGAGCAGGGAAAAACAAATTGAAATTGGTAAACAATTTAAGGCAGGAACAATTACTGCTGAACAAAAAAACCGTGAAGTAATGAAGAGCAGAGACAGCTTATTCCAGACATTTAGAAGAGCTATTGAAGGTTACAATAGTGGATGGAATATTCCTCAAGCTCCTTTACCTCCAGCTACATTTGATGTAGCGGGTGGTGGAGATAGAATTAGATTGAACTGGACAGCTCCTGCCAGTGGTTCACCTGAAGGTTATAACATTTATAGAGCTGTAGGAAGTTATGATGGTACATATACATTGTTGACAACCTTAGGTGGTACTGAAAATACTTATGATGATTTGACACCTACCAGAGGTTTAGATTATTATTACTACATTACTGCAGTTGGTCCTACTCAAAGCGGCGGCCCGGGTACTCCTGCCGGTGCTCTTGAAAGCAGCAGATACTATACACAAACTTATGATCCTGTAAGATTAAAAAGACCTGCAGGAACTGAGTTAAGTCAAATTAGAATAGTACCTAATCCATTTATTATTTCAGCATCAGAAAATACTGAACAAGTTCAAGGTGTACGCTATCCTGGGGATAGAATTGGTTTCTTAAATATCCCCGCACTTTGCACAATCAGAATTTACACTGAATTGGGTGAACTGGTAAATACAATTGAACATACAGATGGTAGTGGAGATGAGTTCTGGGAATCAGTAACATCTTCAAATCAAATAATAGTGAGTGGAATTTATATTGCAGTAATTACAGATAATACTACCGGTGTTAATCATATAGAAAAATTTGCTGTAATTCGTTAACATGTTTTTGAATATTCAATAGGATATTTATTATGAAAAAATTTACATTTTTAATTATAACGCTTCTTATAATTTCTAGTGCTGTTAATGCTCAGGAAAGAAAAAAGCTGGCACAAACAGGTATGAAATTTTTAAGTGTATCTTTAGATGCACGTGTAAGCGGTCTTGGAGATGCAGGAACTTCAGTTAATGATGTTACAGCTGCTTCAATGTTTTATAATCCATCAACTATGGCCAGTATGACTGACATGGTTAGTGCTAACGTAAACGTATTCACCTGGATTGCAGATATTAAATATATTTCATCTGCAGTTGCCTTCAAACCTTTTGATGGTGATTATGGTGTCTTTGGATTGAGCTTTGTCAGTGTTGATTATGGCGAATTCAATAGCACAATCTTTGCTCCAACAGAAGCAGGATTTTTAGATATTGGTACATATAAACCAAAAGCCTTAGCTTTTGGACTTGGTTATGCAAATCAACTATCTGAAAAATTCTCTGTTGGTGGTAACATTAAATATGTTTATCAATCTCTGGGCTCAGGTGTTATGAATGTTGCTTTAGATAAAGAAGACTACAAGGTCAATACTTTAGCGTTCGATTTTGGAATTCTTTATCATACCGGATTTAAGAGCTTGGATTTTGGAATGAACGTTAGAAACTTTTCACAGGAATTAAGATATGTTGAAAAGCAATTCCAACTTCCATTAACATTTGAAATAGGTGTTTCTATGAATATGACAGACCTGTTTAATGTTAATAAAGATATGTATTCATTCTTATTATCAGTTGATGCAAGCCATCCAAGAGATTATTCTGAACAAGTAAGTGTCGGTGGTGAGTTTATCTTTATGAATACTCTTGCTTTAAGAGCAGGTTATACTTATCCAACTGATGAACAAGAGTTTACAGCAGGTATTGGTTTAAAACAAAGAGTTCTTGGATATCTACTTGGTGTTGATTATGCATATACACCATTTGGTATCTTTAATGATATTCATAGAATTTCAGTAAACTTTGCTTTTTAAGAATTATAAAATTTTTATATAAAAAATTGGTTTAAGAATGAAAAAGATATTATACACATTGAATGCAGTCCTTCTATTATCCCTGTTCATTGTTTTTCAGGGTTGCTCAGAAGACCCACAACCAAGTATATATGACCTTGTAGGTGGAAGTAATCCTGCACCTGTAGTTAACAGCGTTTCACCCACCCAGGCATTTGCTGTAGTTACTCCAATTACAATAACAGGTGAGAACTTTTCTCCGGATATAACTAAAAATAAGGTTTACTTTAACGGAATTCCCGGAAAGGTTATCAGTGCAACCACTACACAGTTAGTAGTTGAATCTGCTAATGTTATTTCAGATTCTGTCAAAGTTAAAGTTCAAGTATCCGGTTCAGATGATTTTAGTAATATTATCAATTATAAACTTGTTCCTGCACTTTCAGAAATTACAAAAGCTGACGGTTCAGAACTGTTCACAAGTAACAACATTCCTTATGGAATAACAACAGATGCTCAAGGTAATGTTTATACATCTATTGTTGAAAATGGTGTTGGTAAAGGAATAAGAAAAATTTTACCTTCAGGTGAATTAATCTTATCAGGTGAAATGGTTGATTTTGCTCCTAAAGGCGGTGAAACTTTTTTCACTAGAATGAATATGTGGCAAAACAATACTATTATCTCTGTTAGAAGAGTGAATGCAATCTTCCAAGTTACTCAGGGTGTAGCTTCAAAAGTATTTACCACTTTAGGTTTAACTGCTCAAACTCCTATGTATGATATTGAGTTTGATCAAAATCAGAATCTATGGGCAGGTGGTAAGGGATTATTCAGGTATAAAACAACTCCTGCCATTGAAGTAAAGAATTTTAATTATACAAATGAAATTAAAGCTCTTAGAGTTTATAATAACGCTCTTTATTTATTAACTACAGTTGATGGTAATGATGTTATTAGAAAACATCAAATTATTTCTGCAGATGAAATTGGTGCTGCTGAAGAAGTTTTCAATATAGGAAATTCAGTTTTACCTGACACAGGTTCAGCAAAGGTTACTGCAAGTGACTTCGAAATTGCTGCTGATGGAGACATAATAATTGGAACTACAAGAAATACAGACCCGATTATTGTCGTTCATCAAGACGGAACCTTCGCTTCATTGTACCCTGGACTTATTCCAGCAGGTACGATAGTATATGCTTTTGATTGGGCTCCTGCTAGTCAGTATTTATATTTTACAAGATTAGCGACCACAGGAACACAGACAATCTTTAGAATAAGCATGCAAAAAGACGGTGCAGTGCACTACGGCAGATAACTAAATTGTCAAATGAAGATTCAAATATATTTTGTAAGTTTTAAAATAATAATTATTTTAATTTAACTAAATACGGCTCTATTTTCGCAAACAAAATGAAAGGTTATACAATTATGTTAAAAAAACTTTCTACTATTTTAATCATGGTTGCCCTTTATGCTACAGTGTCAATGGCTCAGACTTGGACATTTCAGGGAGCATTTCCTGATACAAGTAAAAAAGGCGGTAATCACGGTATCGTTGTTACACCAGACAATAAAGTTTGGGTAGTCAGTTATTATTCAAGCAAATGGCCTACTGATACCAGCATTAGTTCAACTCCAATTACTGTTTATAATCCAGATGGATCTTTAGATCAGGTAATATACACAGTAACTGTGGGTATTGATGTTGATACTTTAGGTAAAGGCGGTTCTACTCGTGGAATGGATAGAGATTCTGTTGGTAACGTATATTGGATTGGTACTGGCCCTGGAAGAATAGTTAAAATTGACTATTTAACCAAACAAGGTTTAGCAAGACACTTGTCAGGTTTAGAACATGGTTCTTCACCTTCAGGTCCAGCTATTTCTAATGACGGTACTGTATTTGTTGGTCCAGTAGTAGGTGGCGGTACAACAGCTATCTATATGTATGATACTGACTTAAATCCATTAGGCGCTGCAGTAGTTGGTCCTCCAAACATCACAAGAACATTTGAAGTTTCTCCTGATGGATTAACAATATACTGGACAATGTTCACAGGTTCTCAAGGTATGTATATTTATCACAGAAATGATGTATTCTCAGAATTCGCTTTGACAGACTCAGCTCTTCTTGGTATGTCAATTGAAACAGCTGACTGGCAGCCAGGTACCGGTTTATTATGGGTATCTAACGATAGTAGAGGTACAGATCCTTCTTATACTCACTTATCATGGTACGGTTGGAATCCAACAACAAAAACTATCGTTGATAGTTTCCAATTAACAGGTTTTGACCCAACTATTCCTGATGAATATCCAAGAGGATTAGCTTTTACTGATGATGGCAACACAGCTTATGTAGGTTTATTTGGAACTGCTTTTGGCATTTACAAATTTACAAAAAATGGTGTTGGTGTTAGAGAAGATCATTCAGCAATTGTTAACAACTATACATTAGATCAAAACTATCCTAACCCATTCAACCCATCAACGACAATTAAGTTCTCTGTAGTTAATGAAGGAATGGTTACTTTAAGAGTATTTAATATGTTAGGTGAAGTTGTTTCTACTTTAGTTAACGAAAACTTATCTAATGGAAACTATACTGTAAACTTTGATGCATCAAAATTGTCATCAGGTACTTACGTATATGAACTTCAAACAGGTGATGTACGTTTAACTAAGAAAATGGTATTAATGAAGTAATTCATTATCTTTTTTCAAACAGAGCCGCTTGAGAAAGCGGCTTTGTTATTTTAAACATACTTTGACATACGATTTTTTACCTTAATAAATCTTTTATAAGAAGTAATTATTATTTATTTTTTAATAACAAAAATTAATAATTACGGATTATGAAAATATTTTACACCATTTTTCTTGCCCTCTTAACAATATCAAATATTTTTTCACAAACTACAAATCCTAAAAGAGAATTTAGATCTGCCTGGATTGCTACTGTTGAAAATCTCGATTGGCCAACAACTAGAGGAAATACAGCAGAACAAAAACAACAGTTAATTACGCTTTTAGATGCTTTACAAAAAGCAAATATAAATGTTATTATTTTTCAGATTCGTACAGAATGCGATGCATTATATGCATCTCCTTATGAACCCTGGTCATATTATGTAACAGGTTATCAGGGAGTAGCGCCAAGTCCATTTTATGATCCACTTCAATTTGCAGTTGAAGAAGCTCATAAAAGAGGAATGGAAATACATGCTTGGTTTAATCCATATAGAGCTGTTAAATCCGTCGGACAATATACTATCGCAAACAACCATGTCACTAAAACTCATCCTGAATGGGTTCTTAATTTTGGTAGCTTGAAAATTCTTGATCCGGGTTTACCTCAGGTAAGAGATTTTGTTGTAAAAATAGTTGCTGATGTTGTTACCAGATATGATATAGATGGTGTTCATATGGATGATTATTTTTATCCTTACAGCGGCATTACTACTCAGGATAGTGCTTCCTGGAGGTTATACAAAGGTACCTTTACTGATATAGGTGATTGGAGAAGGGATAATGTTAATACTTTAATTGATAGAATGCATGACACTATTCAAGTTATTAGACCAAGTGTTAAAGTAGGCATGAGTCCTTTTGGTATTTGGAAAAATGGAGTACCTCCTGGAATTATTGGTCTCTCTGGTTATAATGATATTTACGCAGACGCAATAAATTGGTTGAACAGAGGAAATATTGATTATTTAACTCCACAATTATATTGGAAAATTGGTGGCAATCAGGATTACATAAGGTTAAGTAGATGGTGGGCAGATTCAACTGCCAAATATAATTCTCATTTTTATCCCGGTATGGCTCCATATCATATTTCGGATGCACAAAATTGGTCTGCAACTGAATTTTTAAATCAAATGAGAGAAAATAGAAGTAACCCTAAAACTAAAGGACAAGTATTTTTTAGAGCAGCTTATATTCCATCTAATCCCAAAGGTTTAACAGATTCATTAAAAAATGGATTGTTTAAAACGGTTGCTTTATTACCTCAAATGTCCTGGAAAGATAATGTTGCTCCTAATGCACCGCAGAATTTGATATTCGCCAGAATACCTGGAACAGGAGTATCTGGTTTACAATGGGATAAACCTTCAACAGCAGCTGATGGAGATACTTCTAAGTTTTATGTTATTTATAATTTTAATAGTAGTAATATTCAACAAACAGATTTAGATAATCCTGCTAATATTTTAACTTCTACAGATCAAAAGAATTTTAATCCATTAAATAATCCCAAAACATCATATGTAGTAACTGCATTAGATGATAATCATAATGAAAGTATAATGAGTAATATTCTTACAATTGCAGTTCCTCAAGTACCGATTTTGGCAATGCCTGTAAATAATGATTTATTCCAGAGTGATACTACAAATTTAAAATGGAATTATGCAGCTAACAGTAGTAAATATCAATTACAAGTTGCAAGTGATGCTGGTTTTACAAATTTAGTTTTGAATAATGTTAATGTTTTAGATACGACTTTCAATTTTGTTTCAACAGAAGGACAAAAACAATATTATTGGAGAGTAAAAAGCATAAATGCTGCTGGAGAAAGTGCTTATTCCAATGCTTTTACATTTAAGACTGCATTCCCTACAGTTCCTGTATTAGTTTCTCCTGTTCATGCTTCTTTGAACCAGGAGCTTAATGTGGAACTTGTTTGGAAAAAAGAAGTAAACTCTGTTGATTATCAGCTTCAGGTTGCTAAAACACAAGGATTTTTGCCAGCTTCTATATTATTGGATACCATAGTAGTTGATACTACATACAGTTTGGTTAATTTACTGCAGAACCAATATTATTTCTGGAGAGTAAAAGGTAATAATCAATATGGTTCAAGTGGATGGCCTACTGCTTTTGGATTTAAGACTAAATCTCTTGTATTTGTTGAATCTTTAAATGGTTTACCAACGGATTATGATTTGTTTCAAAATTATCCAAATCCTTTTAATCCAACAACCATAATAAGTTTTGCTATTCCTGAATCGGGGTTTGCAAGCTTAAAAATTTATGATGTTCTTGGGAATGAAGTAGGTAACTTGATTAATGAAAATTTAGCTCCAGGTAGTTATGAAGTGCAATTTGACGGAGCAAATTTATCTTCAGGAATTTATATTTATAAATTAGTAGTAAATGGAAAAGCATTTATGAAAAAAATGCTTCTAATGAAATAATGTTAAGGAAAAAGAAAATGTCGATATTGCCTGTAACCGTTTTAGGTGATACAATATTAAGAAAAAAATCAGAAAAAATTGAAGAAGTAGATGGCGAACTTATTCAGTTAATTAAAGATATGTTTGAAACTATGCGTAATGCAAGCGGAGTAGGTCTGGCTGCAAATCAGGTTGCAGTTAATAAATCATTATTTGTAGTAGACCTTTCACCGGTTAAAGGTTATGAATCTTATAAGCCAATGATTTTTATAAATCCTAAAATTGTTGCATTTTCAAGAGATAAAAATATTATTGAGGAAGGCTGCTTAAGTCTTCCTAGTTTGAGAGTTGATGTTGAAAGACCTGAAAGAGTTAAAATAGAATTTCAGGATTTAGACCTTAAGAAACAATCTATCGAAGCGGATGAATTTCTTGCAAGAGTAATTCAACATGAGTATGACCATACTAAAGGTGTTCTGTTCATTGATAAAATTTCTGAAGATCAACTTGCTGAAATAAAAGATGAGCTAAAATTAATTAAGAATAGAAAAACAGAAGTTGATTATCCTATTACCAGGAAAAAAGTAAAAATAAAATAAAGGCTTATCTTGAAAATAGTTTTTATGGGTACTCCGGATTTTGCGATTCCATCATTGAAAAAAATCCATGAAAGCAAACATGAAGTTGCAGCAGTCGTGACTGCAATAGATAAGGAGAGGGGAAGAGGACAAAAGTTAAGCTTTACTCCGGTTAAAGAATTTGCTCTTCAAAATAATATACCTGTACTTCAGCCCGAAAAATTAAAAGATGAAAATTTTATAAATCAACTTAAAGAGATAAATGCTGATTTATTTGTAATCGTTGCATTTAGAATTTTACCTCAAGAAGTATTTAATATTCCAAAATATGGCTCTTTTAATCTTCACGGGTCAGTATTACCTAAATTCAGAGGAGCTGCACCTATTCAATGGGCAATAATTAAAGGAGAAAAAGAAACTGGAGTTACTACCTTTAAACTTGCTGAAAAAGTGGATACGGGAAATATTTATTTACAAGATTCTATCCCTTTAAATGAAGATGATAATTTTGAAGTTATACATGATAAACTTAGCTTAGTAGGAGCTGACCTTGTTTTAAAAACCATAGATTTAATTGAATCAGGTAATTATACTTTGCAGCAACAGGATAATTCATTAGCTTCTCCCGCACCGAAAATTACCAAAGAAACGGGGCAATTAAATTTTGAGAACACAGCCCGGGAAGTAAATAATCTAATTAGAGGATTGTCTCCATTTCCGGGAGCATATTTCAATCATAATAATAAAATTATTAAAGTGTATAAAGCTAAAATTTCTAATATGAAATTACAACCGGGAGAAAAAAAAGTTATTGGTGAACAGCTTTATATTGGCTGCAAGGAAGATTCCATTGAAATATTAGAATTGCAGCAGGAAGGAAGAAAGAAGATGGACTCTTCTGCTTTCTTAAGGGGCTACAAATTTTAACAATGTCTTATATTAAAGAAAAACTATTTTGTATATTTAATTTTTAATTTATTTTTAAACTAAATCAAAAATTTATGGGCTTTTCAACAGACGCTATTCATAAAGGTCAGGAACCTGATCCATCAACCGGAGCTATCATAACTCCTATATTTCAAACATCAACATTCGCATTAGAAGAATTAGGAAAAGATAAAGGCTATCACTATGCACGTAGCCAAAATCCAACAAGAAAAGCTTTAGAGCAAAATATAGCTGCTCTTGAAAAAGGAAAGCATGGTATTGCATTTGGAGCAGGTATAGCAGCAATAAATTCAATTATGAGCTTATTGAAAAGTGGAGACCACGTTGTAATTAGTAATAATGTTTATGGTGGTACTTACAGACTATATGAACAGGTATTAACTAATTATGGAATTACATTTTCATGGGTTGATACTAATAATTTGGCTGAAGTTGAAAACTCAATAAAAGATAATTCAAAAATTATCTATGTTGAAAGCCCAACTAATCCAATGCTTAATCTTACTGATTTAAAAGCTATATCTGACTTATGTAAGAAACATAATTTAATTAGTGTTTGTGATAATACTTTTATGAGTCCATACTTTCAAAATCCTTTAAAATTTGGAATTGATATAGTTCTTCATAGTACTACAAAATATTTGAATGGACATAGTGATGTTATTGGTGGATTTCTTGTTACTAATAATGATGAGTTAAATCAAAAAATTAGATTTTATCAAAATGCTTCAGGAGCAGTTCCTTCACCATTTGATTGCTGGCTAGTTCTTCGTTCAACAAAAACTTTAGCTGTTAGAATGGAAAGACATAATGCTAATGCAATTAAATTTGCTGAATATTTATGTTCAAGTAAAGTAGCAGAAAAAGTTTATTATCCTGGATTACCTTCTCATCCGCAGCACGAACTTGCAAAAAAACAAATGAGAGGGTTTGGAGGAATGGTTTCGGCTGATTTTGGGGATTTCGAAATATCCAAAAAATTATTGAATAATGTTAAGTTATTTAGCCTTGCTGAAAGTCTTGGGGGTGTAGAAAGTTTAGTTAACCAGCCTGCCACAATGACTCATGGCTCAGTGCCAAGAGAAGAAAGATTAAAGCTTGGAATTACTGATTCTTTGGTCAGGTTTTCTATTGGTTTGGAAGATATTGAAGACCTGATAAAGGATGTTGAAATGGCTCTAAAATAGCTTGAAGAAAGAAAAACAACTTGTTGTAAATGGTAGTAATATAATAATTTAATGAATTGCATTTAAGTTGTTACATAATTAATTTTACTTATGATTTTACTAATTGAAAAAGGTATAAATGTTAGAATTTCTTAAAAAAATATTTGGTGATAAACATTCAAAGGATGTTCAGATACTTCAGCCTATCGTTGATGAAATAAATGAAGAATATGAGAAGATTAAGGGATTAAGTGATGATGAATTAAAAGCTAAAACTGTTGAGTTTAAGCAAAAAATTCAAGACTACACAGAAGAAACCAGAAAGAAAATTGAAGATTTAAAAACAAAACTTCATTTAGATGAAGATTTTGACAGGCAATCTGTATATGATGATATTGATGAGCTTGAAAAACAATTAATTGATGAATATGAAGCTATTCTGGATGAAATTTTACCTGAAGCATTTGCAGTTGTAAAATCAACTTGCGAAAGGTTAGTTGGCAAAAGCTGGTTAGTTGCAGGACATAAAATTACGTGGGAGATGGTTCCTTATGATGTTCAGCTCATGGGAGGAATTGTACTTCATCAAGGTAAAATTGCTGAAATGGCAACTGGTGAAGGTAAAACTTTAGTTGCTACTTTACCTATATATCTTAATGCATTAACAGGAAGAGGAGTTCACTTAATTACTGTTAACGATTACTTAGCGCTTCGTGATAGTGAGTGGATGGGGGAAATTTACAAATTCCACGGCTTAACTGTCGGAGTAATTCTAAATACAATGACTCCTGCAGAAAGAAAAGAAAGTTATCTTAAAGATATTACCTACGGAACTAACAATGAATTTGGTTTCGATTATTTAAGAGATAATATGACAGCTGAATCTGAAAGTATGGTTCAAAGAGGACATAATTATACTATTGTAGATGAAGTTGACTCAGTTTTAATAGATGAAGCCCGTACTCCTTTGATTATTTCAGGTGCAGTTGATGTTGATGACCAGAAGTTCGATGAGATGAAACCTAAGATTGAAAAACTCTATAGACTTCAAAATAGTTTGATTTCTAAATTAGTAGGTGATGCTGAAGCAATGCTCAACAACGAAGATGCATCTAAAGATGAAGTTAATGAAGCAGGTATTTTAGTATTTAGAGCTTATCGTGGTTTACCGAAACATAACAAGCTTACAAAACTTCTTTCAGACCCTTCAGTTAAAAGACTTATGCAGTCAACTGAAATGGAATTCCTTAGAGAAAAGGGAAAGAATATGCACATCATCGATGAAGAGTTATACTTTGTTATCGATGAAAAGAATAATTCAATTGACTTAACTGAAAAAGGCAGAGTTGAATTAGCAAGAGGTACAGGAATGGAAAAAGATTATTTTGTTCTTCCTGACCTTGGTACTGAAATAAGTAAGTTTGAAAATGATGACACTATTGCTGAAGATGAAAAATTAAAAAGAAAAGATTTATTATATAGCAAATATTCTGAAAGCAGTGACCGAATTCATACCTTACATCAGCTATTAAAGGCTTATACATTATTTGAAAAAGATGTGGAGTATGTTGTAACTGAAGAAGGAAAGATTGCTATTGTTGATGAGTTCACAGGTCGTGTTTTACCAGGAAGAAGATATTCAGATGGACTTCATCAGGCGATTGAAGCAAAAGAAAATGTTAAAGTGGAAAGAGATACTCAAACTTTAGCAACAATTACTTTGCAAAATTATTTTAGAATGTATAATAAACTTGCTGGTATGACCGGTACTGCTGAAACTGAAGAGAATGAGTTTTTCCAAATATATAAACTTGAAGTTGTAGTTGTACCTACCAACAAACCAAATGTTAGAGATGACCAGGATGATGCAGTTTATAGAACCAGAAGAGAAAAATTAAATGCTGTAATTGATCATATAAGTGAATTGCATAAAGCCGGACAACCTGTTCTGGTTGGTACTACATCAGTAGAAGTTTCTGAAACTATAAGCAGAATGCTTAAGAGAAAAGGGATTCATCATAACGTTTTGAATGCTAAACAGCATCAGCGTGAAGCTGAAATTGTTGAGCATGCAGGTGAAATTAGTGCAGTAACAATAGCTACTAATATGGCTGGTAGAGGTACTGATATTAAGCTTGGTGCCGGTGTTCGTGAAAGAGGAGGTTTATATATCTTAGGTACTGAAAGACACGAATCAAGACGTATTGACAGGCAGTTAAGAGGTCGTTCCGGTAGACAGGGAGATCCAGGTACCAGTAAATTCTTCTTATCACTTGAAGATGATTTGATGAGATTGTTTGGGAGTGATAGAATTTCTGCTGTTATGGAAAGAATGGGAATCAAGGAAGGCGAAGTAATTCAACATCCGATGATTACCAGGTCTGTTGAACGCGCTCAGAAAAAAGTTGAAGAGAACAACTTTGCTATCCGTAAGAGACTTCTTGAATACGATGATACAATGAATCAGCAAAGAGAAGTAATCTATACCAGAAGAAGAAGAGCTTTACAAGGTGATAGATTGAAAAGCGAAATCCTTGACCAGTTAGAGGATTATGTTGGCAACATAGTTGAAAATTATTTTGAAGATGTTCAGGTTGATGCTTTAAAAGATGATATCAGAAGAAATCTTTTAATCGAATTTAAAGTCGAACCAGAAGAATTTGAAAAATTAGGGAAAGAGGGACTTAAAGAACGCATTGTAAATTCTGCCAAAGATTTTTATAATAAGAAAGAAGAAATGTTGGGCAGTGAGCTAATGTCCAGACTTGAAAGATTTATGACATTGAGCGTAATTGACCATAAATGGAAAGAACATTTACGCGAGATGGATGATCTTAAGGAAGGTATTGGCTTAAGAGCTTACGGTCAAAAAGACCCATTGATTGAATATAAAGGAGAGGCTTTTAAATTATTTGTAACCTTGCTTGAAGAAATTAGAGATGACATAGTTACATCAACATTCAAATTCTTCCCGGCTGCTCCTGAAGAAGTTGAGAGAAGAAGAAGAGAACCTGCAGGAAGAATGATTCAATCAAAAAGTGAAACCACCAATATAGGTTTAAGAGGTGGAAGTTCAGACCCTGGAATAGAAAGAGTTGGTAAAGCTCAGCCGGTTCACGTTGATGAAAAAGTTGGAAGAAACGATCCTTGTCCATGCGGCAGCGGTAAAAAATATAAAAATTGTCACGGAAAATAATCCTGGCTAATAAATGAAAAAAATTGAAGCAATCATTCGTCCTTTTAAATTGGATGAAGTAAAAGAAGCTCTAATGGAAGAAGGAGTTAAGGGTTTAACAATTTCTGAAGTAAGAGGTTACGGCAGACAAAAGGGACACACAGAAACTTATAGAGGGAGCGAATACAGAATTGAATTCGTTCCCAAAATGAAGTTGGAAATCATTGTTGATTCTTCAAAGGTTGATAAAATTGTTGATTTAATATTGAAAGTTGCTAAAACCGGTCAGGTTGGTGATGGTAAAATATTTATTTATAATGTTGAAGAGGTCATTAGAATTAGAACCGGTGAATCCGGAAAGGAGGCATTATAAAATATTTGCTTACTATTTTTTGAAAATTGAAATTGATTCTTATGTTAAAATTTAAATATTTTTCTCTTGCTGCCATATTTACATTACTTCTTTCTGGTTGTAGCTTATGGAGCAATTTTACTACGTTCTTTAACCTGTATTATAATACCAGGGATTTGTTCGATCAAGCTGAGGTGGAAATTAAACAACAGAAAAGAAGTATATTTTCCAATGAAGAATTAACCATACCTGCAACAGCTAATCAAAATCTCTCCAAAGTAATTGAAAAAAGTTCAAAGATATTACAGTTCGATGCTAATACTGCATTTGTTGATGAAGCTCTGATGATGCTTGGAAAATCTTTTTATTACCAAAAAAATTATCAAAAAGCTGTACGTAAGTTTACAGAACTTACTTCTACTCAATTAAAAAGCGAATACTTTCTTGAAGCTCAGTTATGGATTGCAAAATGCGATATGGCTTTAAGAAATTCTGATAAGGGATTATCAGAACTTGTATCCGTAAGAGAAAAGGCTAAGACTGAAGGAGAAGATGAAATCCAAGCTGAAACTTATGTAGAAGAAATAAAATATAGAATTTTTAAAGAGGAATATGCTCCCGCCATAGAACTTGCAAAGGAATTTATAAAAGTTAATGATGATGATGTTATAAACGCTGAAGTAGTTTATGAAATAGGTAGACTTTACGAAAAACAAAATGATTTTAATATGGCTCTTGACTATTATAAACAAGTTCCAAATTATGACCCCTCTTATGATGTTGAGGTAAATTCATTTATTGATTTAGGGAAAGTACTAAGAAAAACAGACAAACCTAAAGAAGCTTTAGATTTATTTATTGATATGAAAAGTGAAAATAAATATAAAGAGAAATATGATGTAATTGAACTTGAAACAGGCATAACCTATTTAGAGCTTAATGAGATTGATAAAGCCATAAGTACGCTTGAGAAAGTAGATACAACATATTTACAATCTTCTGTTATTGGTATCGCAAGATTAAAGCTTGGTGAAATATTTGAATTTAAGATGAACAATTTTGATAGTGCTGCAACTTATTATCAAAGAGCTGCTTCTTCAAGTGCTCCTAAAGAATATTTAACTGTTGCACAACAAAAAGATATTTTATTTAAAAAATATAAAAACTTGAATGAAGATGTAAAGAATTATTCAAGACTTTATACTTATGCACTTGATACTACTGTCTATATTCAAGATTCAATTAAGTATGCAGATTCAGTTACTTCAATTAGAAAAATTTATGAAGATGTTTTTGATACAACTAAGGGTGCGGTTAATCCTGAGATGACTCAGAGAATTAATAATTTAATAAAACCTGTACGTCCCTACCAGCATTCTGATACATTAAGAAGTAACTTATTGAAAGCTAAATATGAGCTGGCGAATTTATATTTTACGGAATTTAATTTGCCTGATTCTGCTTATGCATACTATTCAGATATTATAAATAATTATCAAAACTCTCCATTTGAAAGTAAAACTTTATTTGCTATAGGTAGTTATTATGATTCAAAAGGTGATAGTGTAACTGCTGATAGTTTTTATAATATTATTTATGATAAGTATAAAGACCAAACTAATTTAGTTAATGCTGCAGCAATAAAATTGAATAAGCCATTAATTGATACTGAACTTGACCCTGCGAAAGAGCTTTATAGTAGTGCAGAAAAACTGATGCTTAATAAAAATTATAAAGAAGCTGTAAAGAATTTTTATAATATTTATTTAGAGCATCCAAATTCAAGCTACGCTCCAAAAGCCTTATATACAGCAGGTTATATACTTGAGAATAATCTAATTTTAAATGATTCCGCTGCTGCAGTATATGATACATTGTTTAGTAAATATTCAAAAACTCAGTATGCCAACAGCATCGCACAAAAGCTTAACATTTACAAAATGGATAAAGCCAGACAAAATCAAATTGTTCAAGATTCTTTGAAGAATAATGGTAAGTTAAATATATCTACTGGTGCTGATTCATTAAATAGACCAAAACAATTTGAAGGGGAGCAAATACAAACTGATGAAGATACACAGCCTCCTCAGCAGAATGTTAATACACAACAGCAGCCTGATACTTTGAAGGAACAGGGAAATATTAATAATCAAAATCAGCCAAGAGGAAGAAACAGAAGAAGATAAATTAATCTCCAAGATGTTCTTTGTATTTAAAACCTTTAATCGGTTCTCTAATTGTTAATACAGGACAAGGAGCTTTCCGAACTACTTTGTCGGCTGTACTTCCAAATAAAATATGCTGCATTCCTGAATGTCCGTGAGTAGAAATTATAATCAGGTCGACATTCTCTTCTTCTGCAAGATCAATAATTTCAATGAAAGGTTTTCCTGTTTTAACAACAAGCTTGTAATTTACATCCTCAGGTAGTTCATTCCTTGCAAGTTTCTCAAGTTCTTCGTTAGCTCTTTTATCCATCTCCATATCTACTGTAGGAAAAGCTACTTGCCCCATACTGAAATCAGGAGGATAAAGTACAGGTTCAATAACATAAACTAAAATTACTTCTGCTTTGAAAAACTCAATAAAGTTGACTGTATATTTTAATGCGCTGCGAGAATAATCTGAAAAATCAATAGGGACTAATACTTTTTTGATGTTAGGTTCCATTTTAATCCTCAGGATAATTTTTAGATTTAAGTTGATATTCGAAATTCTCTTCGTTCAATTTCCTTAATCTGGCAGCAATAATCTGTGACAAAGACTGCAAAATTTTTATTCCCATTTTAGGACGAAGTTCAATATAATTATCAAGGTCAGATTTGAAAATTACTGAAACTTCACAATCCATTACTGCAATTGCTGAGCCGGATCTTTTTTCACCATCAATTAATGCAAGCTCCCCAAAAAAATCTCCTTCAACAAATGAAGCTAAGTCAATGTTATAATCATCTGTTATTTTTCTCTTAATCATTACTTCACCCTTACGTATAATGTAAATTCCTAATCCGGGGTCCCCCTGCATAAAAATATATTCTCCTTGAACATAATTTCTTTTATGAACTATTTGAGCAAGAGAATACAAATCTTTTTTATCAAGATTATAGAAGAGGGGAACATTAAGTAAGGATTTAATAATACTAGATTCATGGTCAGGAGTTTTGAATATATTACTCCAAAAGCTGCTATGAATAGGTTTATTAGTTTTCATTTATACCTTTTAATGGAATATTCCAGATTCAGCTACACGCCATAATTTTTGACAAGGAAATTTATTTTCATATAAAGCTCTACCGATAATAACAGAATCTATACCAACAGTTATATATCTTTGAACATCAAGCAATTCATCTTTATTTCTGATACCACCAGATAAAGTTACTTTCCCACCTGTAACTTCCGCTACATCACGAGATAACCTTATATTAGGACCACCTAAAACTCCATTTCGCATAACATCAGTAACAATAAAACGTTCAACTCCCATATCAGCCATTCTTTTTGCAAAATCCAGATAATTTATGCCGGTTCGGAATCTTCTTCCTCGGGTTATAACTTCAGTTTCAATTATATCAAGAGATACACAAATTTTAGAAGGACCATATTTATTAAAAACTCTTTCAAACTCTGTTGGATTTTCAAGAGCCATTGTGCTAATACTTAGCCTGCTAATACCAAGGTCCATAGCAACATCTGCATCTTCCAAATTTCTTATGCCACCGGCAAATTGAACAGGAATAATTACAGAATTACAAATTTCCTTTACAATAGGATAATTTTTTTGTGTATGATCTTTGGCCCCATTAAAATCTACAACATGCAGCAGCTTAGCATTTTCTGTTCTCCATATTCGAGCCATTTCAACAGGGTCACTGCCATATTCTAAACAATCTAATTCGGGAATACCTTGTACTATACGTATTGTTTTTCGATCTTTAATATCTATCGAAGGTATTACTAATAATTTTCTCATAAATACTTATAACTTAGTTAAAGAATCTTTTTTTTCCATAAAATAAACCGTTACGCCATGAAATTTTTTTTCATCTGACAATATATAATTATTCCTTTTCATAACATCTATAGCTCCGTCATAATCCTGATAACGGAAAACCATCCATATTCTTTTTGCTTCTGATGCTTCAATAGTTGATAAAAAACTTTTATCTTTTATTGATTCCCAATCAAAAGTTAATAGGTCTGTTTTTTTCTCATTTTTATTAAAGTAGTAATCAAATGCATACAATTTACTGTCCCAGGGATATACTACAATTAAATCATCAGGTTGAAATTTTTCTTTAATATATGAAGTAGTTTCACGCCATTGTTCTTTGTGATCTTTTTCAAAATATGATTCAATGCTTAGCGTACTTAAATAAAATATTAGAATTACTAAAGGGATTACTATATATTTTCTAAAGTTCATTATTCCTGCTGAAACCAGAATGAAGAATGGAATTGAAGAAGATATAGCATATTTGCTATTAAAAATAGCTTCTGAATATCTTGAAATAGTATATGGAAGTGCAATAGGGAGTACTAACCATAAACCCAAAAGGATTATCTTTTCATTAGATTGTAAAGTAAAAATCCATTGTCTCTCTTTAGAATTTTTATTTCTAATTACTATAAAAAATCCAAGTATAGCAAATATTAAAAATAATGCCGCAAGTAGAATAGCATATTTATTGAAGTAGGAACCTGCAAACTCTACAAAATTAAAATATAGTGTAGTTATATCAGGTTTACGAATCCAGAAACCCTTTTGTACTCTGCGAATTTGGCTATAGAAAATAAATATCCAGGGAATAAATAAAACAAATATGGATGCAAAATTAAATAAAATGCCTTTTACTATTTCGAAGTTTATTTTTTTTGATATGGATAAAAATACTGCATAAAAGAATTGAATTAGTAAAACGAACATACCAAATACGTGAGTATAGATCAGCATTGCACTTAAAAAAATATACGGTACAGCATTTTTTTTACCATTATCAATAAATTTTAAAAAATAATAAAATGATAAAACTGATAACAATGCAAGTAATGAATAACCTCTTGTTTCCTGAGAATACTTAATATGAAAGACTGAGACTGTAACTAATAATGATGTTATAATGGCAACATTATCATCAAACAAATATTTTGCAAGAAAAAATACTGCAATAATTAAAAGGACTCCAAAAACTACAGATAAAAGCCTTGAACCATATTCATCTATGCCAAAATATTTAATCCAGTAATGAAGAATAACATAATAAAGTGGGGGGTGAACATCGTTTGCAGTTTTATAAATTAATTGGAGAAGAGGTTTTTCTGCAAATTTTAAAGAAATAGTTTCATCCAGCCAAAGACTTTCTGTTGAAAGATTGTGAACTCTGTAGTAACTTCCTATAATTACAAAAAGGAATAATAAGATATAATATTTATACCGGTTAAGATATTTCATTTAATTTTTTATATTGAAAGTAAAAATTAATCTATAATAAGTTTTTTAACAAGTTTATGTTAAAAATGATTAAATTAAATCAATTATTAAAGCACACATTCGACAATATCTTAAACTTGACTTTATTTGATTCTTTGCAGATATTTCGTAAATATGACCAAAGATTTTATTTTATACACAATAAGTAACGAAAAATTAAGGATAACAACTTACGGTTATGAGCAATGCAATACTGCACCTTGCATAATTTTTGTGCATGGATTTAAGGGATTTAAGGATTGGGGATTTGGTCCTTATCTTGCTGAATTTTTTGCTGATATGGGATATTTTGTTATAACTTTTAATTTTTCGCATAATGGAGTAGGTGACGCTTTAACAGAGTTTATTGAGATGGATAAATTCGCTGAAAATACCTACTCACTTGAAGTTGATGAATTAACTGAATTAATAACTGCATACCAATTTGGTTTTTTTGGAAATGAATTCGCAAACAATGTTGCACTCCTTGGACATAGTAGAGGAGGAGCTATTTCCTTATTAACAGCAAAAAATATGGAGATAGTTAAAGCTATAGCTGTTTGGGCTTCAGTAAGCAAATTGGATAGATACTCCGCAAGACAAAAAGATAAATGGAAAAAGGATGGAGTATTTGAAGTTCAAAATTCAAGAACAAATCAGTTAATGAAAATGAATTACTCCTTTTTAGAAGATTTAGAAGAAAATAAAGATGATATTCTAAATGTTCAAAAAGCTGTTAAGGAATTGAAAAAGCCCTTGTTTATTGCACACGGTGAGCAAGATTTATCAGTTCCAATTGCAGAAGGTGAACAGCTTTATAAATGGAGCAGCAAAAAATTAACTGAATTTTACAAAATACCTACAGCCGGACATACTTTTGGTATAGCTCATCCTTTTACTGAAAGTAATTTGATGTTTGAAGAATTGTTAAATAAAACTGAAGATTTTTTTAGAACTAATTTATTTTGAGGAATTAAATGTTATTAAAAGAAAATGCTAAGACTTTAAGCTTATCAGACATTTTAAAAAATGTTTTTACAAATCAATATGTGCAGATATTTTCATTTGCTATTTTGACAGCTATAGCTGCTCAAATAACTATACCTGCTAAACCTGTTCCATTCACTTTACAAACAATGTTTGTTGTTTTATCTGGTGCTTTATTAGGTGCAAAAAAAGGTGCTTATTCACAATTATTATATTTAACTATGGGAATAATTGGATTACCAGTATTTGCAGTAGTACCAGAAGCGGGATTTGGTATTGCAAGATTATTCGGTCCCACAGGAGGTTACCTTTTAGCTTTTCCTCTTGCAGCATTTTTTACTGGTTTAATTATTGAAAAAAACAAAAATTACTTTACAGTTGCTGCAGCAATGTTTTTAGGTGATGTTTTAATAGTTGTGCTTGGTACACTTTATCTAAACTTACTATATATCCATAATTTAACTGAAGCATTTAAATTAGGTGCAGTTATATTTTCAATTTGGACAGTTGTTAAAGTATTTACTGCAGTTGGAATTTTTTCTTTATTAAAAAGAAATTAACTGAATGTTAAAGTCTATTATCTTTACAATTTTACTTGCAGGAGCATTAGTTTTCTTTGTTATTAGCTGCATAAATTTAATCAAAAATATGCAGACCGGTAAAAAGAAGGATGATAGAAGCGATAAAATTGGAGAAAGAATAAAAAGAGTTTTGATTGTTGCTTTTGGACAATCAAAAATATTAAGAGACCCTAATGCTGGCATCTTGCACTTTATTATTTTTTGGGGTTTTGTTCTTTTTTTATTCGCTGTTATTGAATCTATAATTCAGGGTTTTAATCCAAACTTCACCTTCGAATCTGCCGGACCATTATATTCAGCTATGACAATTATTCAGGATGTATTGGGATTACTTGTTGTACTATCTGTTTTATATGCTTTATATAGAAGATATGTTGTTCACGTACCACGTCTTGAAGTTGGAAAACACGGAAAAATTGATGCAACTATAATATTGCTAATGATAATGTTTGTTGTAGTATTTATGTTTTTACAAAATACTGCAATGATTGCAAAACATAATTTTATACTTTCAAAATTTGAAATAAGACCACTTTCTTATCCCGTAAGTAAATTTCTATTTAACGGAAATAATTCTGCTACCTTATCTTATGAAGTTTTTTGGTGGGCTCATATTATAGTAGTATTAGCATTTTTGAATTTTTTACCTTATTCGAAACATTTACACGTATTAACTTCAATTCCTAATACTTACTTAGCTAACATTGAGCCTGAATACTATAATATTAAACCATTAAACTTAGATGATGAAAATGCAGAATTTTTTGGTGCTGCTGATATTGAACATTTATCCTGGAAGCAGATTTTTGATGGTTATACTTGTACTGAATGTGGTAGGTGTACAGCAGCTTGTCCAGCTGCAAATGTGGGAAAATCCCTTTCACCACGTAAAATAATTACTGATATTAGGCATAGAACTCACGAAAAAGCACCGTTATTGAGACAAAATGCACAAATTGGTAAGGAAAATACCCCTCAAGTATTGGAAAAAACGTTAGTTCATGACTATATTGCAGATATTGAGCTTTGGGAATGTACAACTTGCGGCGCCTGTATGAAGGAATGCCCTGTTATGATTGAGCATTTAGACTCAATTATAGATATGAGAAGAAATTTAGTTTTATCTGAATCTCAATTCCCAAGCGGCTTAAATAATGTTTTTAGAAATATTGAAGTTAACTTTACTCCTTGGGCTTTCAATCCTGCTGATAGAGCAGCTTGGGCAGAAGGTATGAATATTAAAACCATGGCAGAGGACCCAAATGGCGAAGTTCTGTTCTGGGTTGGTTGTGCAGGTTCTTTTGATGACAGATATAAAAAGGTAACTAAGGCTTTTGCATCAATAATGCAAAAAGCCGGCATAGATTTTAGAATATTAGGTACTGAAGAAAAATGTAATGGTGATGTTGCAAGAAGATTAGGAAATGAATATCTTGCACAAACAATGATGAAAGAAAACATTGAAAAACTAAATGGATATGGTGTTAAGAAAATAGTAACAGCTTGTCCTCATTGTTTTCAATCAATTGGCAGAGAGTATAAACAATTCGGTGGTGATTACGAAGTTATTCATCATACTCAATTTATTTCGGATTTATTAAAAGAAAATAAAATTGAGTTAAAAGATGAAGAAATTAAAGAAAAGTTTACTTATCATGATTCCTGTTATTTAGGCAGGTATAATGATATTTACGAAGAGCCAAGAGATATCTTGAAAAATATCAAAGGTTCTGAAGTTGTAGAAATGCAGCGTAATAAAAGTAAAGGTTTTTGTTGCGGCGCAGGCGGCGGCAGAATGTTCCTTGAAGATGAAGAGGGAGACAGAATAAATGTTGAAAGAACCGGTGAAGCTTTATCTGTTACTCCCAACACCATTGCTTCAGCTTGTCCTTTCTGTATGACTATGCTGACTGACGGTGTTAAGCATTTTGAAAAAACTGAAGATGTATCCGTTAAAGATATAGCTGAAATTGTACTGGAAAATATAAAATAATTTTTTTTATCAATAATTCAGGAGGTTTATAATGAACAAATTAGAAGAGTTAAGGCAAGCAGTTAATAACTTAGAAGGCGATTACCAGAAATTTTACGAAAAAGGACAGGCTGCAGCCGGTACTCGTTTACGTAAAGGTTTATCCGACTTAAGAAAATTAGCTCAAGATGCCCGTAAAGAAATACAAGATCTAAAATCTCAGCGCAAAGCTGAAAAACAAAAATAATTTTTTGTTACAAATAGATTAATAGAGACGCTTTTAGCGTCTCTTTTTTTTTATGGATTGATTATATTTTAATATGAAAAATATTATTTACATTTTTATTGCTGCACTATTCTCTTTTAATTTCATCTGCACAACAAATAAAGCAGAATCATTTGTTAAAGCAGATTCAACAACAATAATTTCAATAAATGTTGTTGGTGACATTATGTGCCACTCTCCGCAATATCAATATGCACAAGTAAATGGTGATAGTTTTGATTTTAAACCTTTTTTTAGAAAAGTAGAAAAATATTTTCTAAATGATGATTTAACTTTAGGGAATTTTGAAACTACTACTGCAGGAGCAAAAGAAGAATATTCGGGTTATCCATTTTTTAATTCACCTGACGATTATATAACTTCATTGAAAGAAGTTGGATTTGATATTCTAACAACTTCTAATAATCATTCTCTTGATAAAGGTGTAAAAGGATTATTAAGAACAATCGATATTATGAATCTTAATGGAATCCATTATAACGGAACTTTTGCTTCTCAAAGAGATAGAGATTCAATCAGACTTTTGAATATTAAAGGAATTAACATTGCATTTCTTTCATACTCATATGGGACTAATGGTTTACCTGTTCCAAAAGAAAAGCCTTATGTAATAAATCTTTTAGATACGACTTTAATTTTTAATGATATTAGAAGAGCAAAAATGATTGGAGCAGATATTGTTTTTGTTCATTATCATTGGGGGAAGGAATATGAAACAACACCAAATAAATTTCAGCAGAATCTTGCTCAATTAACCTTCAACGCAGGTGCTGATATTATTGTTGGTGGACATCCTCACGTTCTTCAGCCTATGATGTATGGTAATAAACCTGATGGCAGAAAAGGTTTTATAATGTATTCAATGGGTAACTTCATTTCCAACCAGAGAAAAGATTATAAGGATATCAGTATAATATTAAACCTTAAGTTGAAAAAAGATTTTAACACAAATATTACCACTATAGATTCAGTAGGTTATATTCCAACTTATGTATACAAAGGATTTACTGAAGCAGGTAATCAATACATTGTAGTTCCATTGAATGAAATTCACAAAGAACCGTACTTAAAAAAGATGCAGGAGGAACTTGATATTTTGAGAAATAAGGTTAATGAGTTAGTAAATTTTAATAAATAAAGCAGTCCATATAAAGCCTATTGAAGCTGGGGTATATTTTTTTATTTTAAAATAATTGTTGTTGATAATAAGACTATTTTTTAACTTAAGATAGATGAATTAAGAATTTACTGCTATATTAACTGATAAAATGTTATTAAGGGAACTGATTTTATGTAATAGATTTCTTTTCATTATTTATTCAATAACGTAAAAAATTCACATTTACATAATATTTAATAATAAAGGGTCATAAAATGAATAACAAACTTTTTCATTTTTTAGTTTTAGTACTTCTTTTAAGTACACAAATTTTTCCACAAAAATCATTTCCTGTTGGAGTCTATATCCAGGACATTTCACAAGCAAATCTTCAAAAAGCTAAAGATATAGGCTTTAATTATTTTCAGGCACCAGGCGATAATAGTGTTCTTAGTTATTGTAAAAGCAATAACATAAAATTATTATCTTGGAATTTTGAAAATAATGGTGGTACAAATGCAGCTCCAGGATGGCTTTCCTCCGGTTATTATTCAATTTGGTATGGTAAAGATGCCTTAATTGAATCCGCACCTAAAGATGTAGGATTAAGAAGATCTAATAATACATCTATTGTAAATTATCAAAATAGAAGCTGTATTAAAGTAACCCAATCAGACCCTCAAGTTATAAGCGGTCCTTGTTATAAACAAGATATTAAACCTAAAAAAGGTCTTTATGATAATTTTAATTATTATAGTACTACGATTAGTTTAGCATGGAACGATTACGAAGGAGTACCGGATAATACAGTAATTTGTGAAGTTGGTGCAAGAATGAAATTAAGAAAAATAAATTGGGGACCTCCTATTACTACTGAAATAATAAAAGTACCTCTTAATACAATTGGTGATAAAAAATCAGTAACTGCCGGTGAATTAAGAGGCGGTATTTTTCTAGAGATTACCTTTGATTATACTTATGAAAATAAAATACCAGAAATCGTACAAATTACACCTTTACGTGGTGATTCATTAAGTGCTAAAAAAGTTACATATAATGTAGAATATGTTTATGATGATAAAGTAACCTGGCGATACATAAATGACGGAAAAATGCCAAGTTGTGAATTAGAAAACTTGGGGATAGAGTACTTCATAGACTTTAAGGGTTATGGTGAATTGTATTTTGATTATGTATCCGCGCGAGATAATAGAATGTGGAAAGAATATAGTGAAAGTAAAATGATAAGTTATGTAAATGGAATAAACAGTAACTATAAAAACACAATAGCTCACTGGTATTCTTTAGATGAACCGCATGCAATAGATAACTTTATCCCATATAATATTATAAATACTGCATTAAAAAATTCCAATAATCAACCGCTAATTACGGCTTTTTATCCTGAATGGGATGGAAGTGCAAATTTAGGTAAAACAATTGAAAGATTTAATAAATATGCTAATCCGGATAAAATTATGATAGACCATTATCCATATTGGTGGACAAGTACAAATAATTTTGGGTTAAATGAATTAAACAATAGAATAGAAGAAGTAACTTTAACAGGTAAAGATTTTTGGTATTGTTCGCAAGGATTTGGCGAATGGTTAGCTCCAGCAGGTACCAATTATTGGACCACACAAGAAGCTGAATGGAGACAGCCAAGCTCAACTGAATTAAAAGCTTCCATTATGTTAGCATTATCAAAAGGAGCAAAAAGTATCTTTGTTTGGCCTTTAAATACGTATGCAACAATAGATGTTGATACCCCAATCACAGATAAAAGTCATAAATATACCGGTTTATTGGATGAATATGGTAACGCAACTTCATTATCTAATTTATTCAAAGATGATATTGTACCAAGACTCAAGGGTAAATTAGGAAATACATTGCTTTATTTAAACTATTCTCCTAATCAAAATATTTCAGTTGTTGAAGAAGTGAACCTTACTGATTATTCATATATTTTATTTGATGAAGAAGGAGATTATATATCATTAAATGGTTTCGATATTTCAGGAAATAACCGACGAAATTTAAATTTTACTCTTTTGAAAAATAAGTACACGAATAAGGAAAAATATTTTTCTGTTGTTAATTTAGAATGCAATGAAAATGATCCTATGGAGGATGAAATTATGTCATTCATTCCATATGTAAGTACAAGTTGGCAGCCTGTAAATGATTATAATACATTTACATTTAGAGATATTGAAGATAATAATTATGTAAGTTCTTTTTATAAAACAACAATAGGTACTGATATAACCTTCGGGCTCCCAATGGGAGAAGGAAAGTTCTTCATTCTTGCTCCGGCAGTTATTGCAGGAGGTGAATCAAACCATTACGAATATACTTTTCCTGGAGATACACTTAAGTATAATCTTAAAATTAATTCAAGTTCTAAGTTGTATGTAAACTATCCTTATGTAGTTAATGCAAACATTTTGTTAAGTTCTGAAACATCTCATATAATAGTTGATTCAACAGCACAATTGATAGTTACACAAAATGGTTCTATAACCCCATATGGTTTTAAGCTAATAAAAGCAGAAACAACTTCTAATCATCCTTATTTATTCTGGGGTGCAAAAACAGGTGTAGTTAATTATGAAGTTTGGAGAGGTACTGAGAAGATTGCTACAGTAACCGGCACATCTTATGTTGATGTAAATATTGTTCTTGATGATGACCCCGACAATTATAACAAAAAAGTATCATATTATATTAAATGTAATTACCAAGGTACTACTTATAATACAAATACTATAGAATATTATTATTATAGAATTTTATTAGATAAAAAAGGAAATACAGAGTCTAAAAAATTAGAATCTCTTTTAAGCCAAAATTATCCAAATCCTTTTAATCCTACTACAACAATTAATTTTTCAATATTAAGAGATGATTATACAACATTAAAAATATATGATATCTTAGGAAATGAAATTGCTGTACTTGTGGACAAATATATTAATAGAGGAGAATACTCTATAGATTTAGATGTTAATAAATATAATCTATCATCAGGTGTATATTTTTATTCATTAAGATCAGGTAATTTTTATAAAACAAATAAAATGATAATCAATAAATAAAAAGGACAAGTAAAGATGAAAACAAAAATATTTTTATTATTGATTATATCATTATTTAATACATATTCAGTAACAAGATATGTTTCTAAGGAGGGGTCTGCGACTCCTCCTTATTTAAGCTGGACAACAGCCGCAAGAACAATTAAACAATGCGTTCAGGTTTGCCAGTATTGGGACACCATACTTGTAGGTAAAGGTACATTTAAAGAAGATACATTATATTTAAGAGATAACTTAACTCTTTTAGGCTCAGGGATGGACTCAACAATAATCGATATAAGACAAGGTACAGTTGTTTATTTTGATAATAATACAATTAAATATTTTTCCTTCTTGGCTGGAGATGAAAGGTTCAAAGGTATATGGGCCGCATTAAGTTCAAACAAACTAAGCCAAAATTTAATTTTTGAAGGAAATAAAGTAATTAATGGCCAAAGGGGTCTTTACTTAACTCAGAAAGGTGGGACTACTTTAATAGTAAAGAACAATTTTTTTAGTTTTTCAGAAAGAGGAATCTTTGTTTCATCAGAAAGCAGTTCCACAAAAACTTTTATTGAAGATAATGTATTTAATTGTGAGGTGGGTATTAATATTAGTTTTGGGGGAAAACATTTGATTGAAAATAATATATTTAATCTAATGAAAGTAAGCTCGGGAGTTGCTGGAGGACCAGCCTACTATGGAGGAGAGATAGGTGATACTTCATTTATTAAAAATAATATTATTCTTTCAGAACATTCTTCATCAGAAGGGTTAGAAATGGTAGGAGAGTACGCCGAAATAGAAAACAACACTTTCATAGGAAAATACTATCTTAAGTGTATTTGGATTGGAAGAAATGCATTAATTAGGAACAATTTGCTATTATCATTAGAAAAAAATGGAAGTGCAGGTTTTAAATATACATACGGAATTCAAGGGAATCCTATTATCAATTATAATTTAGTACATAACTTTTCAGTTCCCGCATATGGATTTACATTAAATAATACAAACCTATTGTCTGACCCAATGGTAGTAAACCAGGATACTTTTACAACTTTTGATGCTCACCTTCAGAAGTACTCTCCGGCTATTGATGCAGGTGACCCTACCATATTAGATAAAGATGGTACCAGAAGTGACATAGGTTATTTTGGAGGTCCTGGTGGGGAAAGTTATACATATCAAGACCTAGCACCAAGAAAACCAAGAGCATTGTATGGTAAAATTGATACTACTAAAATAAGACTTGCCTGGAAAGGAGGAACTGAAAGAGATTTTAAGAATTTTATTATTTATAAAGATACTACTATTAACTTTACTCCTGATTCAAGTAAAATAGTATCAGTACAAAGAGATACAGTTTACATAGATACCTTTAATCCTTCATTAGAAAAACATTACTACTACAAAATAACTGCTGTTGATAGTCAGGATAATGTTTCGCTTCCAAGTCAGGAAATATCATTCATTCTTCTTGGAATTAAAGATGAAGAAGGTGAATTAAGTAATGGATTGGATTATGAATTATATAACAATTATCCTAATCCATTTAATCCATCAACCTCAATATCATTCAGGATGAAGAAATCAGGTTTTGTTAAACTGCAAGTATATAATATTGCGGGAGAATTAGTTTCAACAATCAAAAATGAACATATGGAAGCAGGTTACCACGAAGTTGAATACAGTCCAAAGAGTATTGATTACAATGATATAGCATCAGGAATATACATACTCAGACTTGATATTAGAGGAGAAAATAATGTACCCGTATATAATGATTCAAAGAAGATGATTTATATGAAATAAAATCTTTAAAGATGACATCTTTTTAAAAGATGTCATCTTTAATTATTAAAATAAACTAAATTTTACCTTCAGCTTTTAACTTCTTAACAATGTTTTCCATTTCAGTAACAAGCTTATCTAATCTTGAAAAAGCTTCATCATAAGGAGCTTTGGTATTCATATCAATACCGGCTTTCTTAAGAAGGTTAACAGGGAAGTCGTTACCGCCTGATTTAAGCATGGTTAAATACTTATCAACTGCTCCTTCTTTTCCTGTCAATACATTCTCACTTAAAGCCATTGAAGCTATCATACCTGTACTGTATTGAAATACATAATAGTTCATAAAGAAGTGAGGTATGCTGCTCCATTCATTTTGAATGTAATCATCAACCTTGGTTACACCTTTATCATGACCATAATATTCGCGTGTTAATGCTAAATATTTTTCATTCAACCAATCCGCTGTTAATGATTTTCCTTCTTCAACTCTTTTGTGCATAGCTAATTCAAACTCAGCAAATAAAGTTTGTCTATATATTGTTCCTCTTATTCCTTCAATGTAATTATCAAGAAGAAATAATTTGAAAAGGTCATCTTTTTCGCTCTTCAATAAATCATCAAGAAGCATTGATTCATTAAAAGTAGATGCAATTTCAGCAGTAAAGATTGTATAACCTGTATTTGCATAAGGCTGATATTTACTTGATAAATATGAGTGCATCGAATGACCAAGCTCATGAATTAAAGTTGATAGAGCATCATACTCACCATTGAAGTTCATTTTTATAAATGGATGAACTCCATAAACTCCAGACGAATATGCACCGCTTTCTTTATCTTTGTTTGGATAAATATCAATCCATCTATTTTGAAAAGCTGATTTAAGAGCAGCGATATATTCATTACCTAAAGGCTGCATTGTTTTTAGAATAATATCTTCAGATTCATCAAATGTATAAACCTTATCAACACTTTTAACTGATGAAGCATAAATATCTTCATAGCGGAAAGTATCTAATCCAAGTAATTCTTTTTTAAGTTTTAAATATCTGTGGAAAGGTTCAAGGTTACTCTTTACATAAGAAATAAGATTATAATAAACTGCTGTATCAATATCATCCCTAAACAATTTTGCTTGCAAAGTACTTGAGTAACCTCTTGATTTCATAGTGAAAAGATGAGTCTTCATTTCACCATCTAACAAAGCAGCTAAAGTATTTTCATACTTTTTATGATTAGCCCAAAAAGTTCTCATTACATTAGAACGGTCATTAGCATCTTTTGTCCCTCTATAAAGAGAGTAGTTAGAATAATTAAGAGTAACAGAATCACCATTTGCAAGTACTACAACAGGATTAGGAATATCAACATTGTTCAAAAGATTAAAAGCTTCATCAAAGTTAGATGAGAACAAACCTGTAAGTGAAACTAATTTTTCCTGTTCAGATGGTAAAATATATTTTTTATTTCTTATAGTTTGTTCAATTGTAAATTTATAATTTTCTAAACCTTTTTCCTGTTGATAATACTTATTAAGAACAGCGGGTTCTAACTTTAAAAGGTCCTCTTCCATAAAAACAAACTTAGTACTTAGCTCAACACCTAACGATTGAACTTCACCTTTCATAACCTGGTATTTAGAATTAGACATTTCAACATTAGATGAATGACCAGCATATTGATAAAGCTTGCTAGTAATAATGCTTATCTCATCAGATAGTTTAAACATTGCAAGCATATTCCTGGCACTATTGGTCCAATCTTTTTTTAATTTATCTATGTCTTGCATTAAAGTCTGGACTTTCTTATAGTCAGCTCTCCAGGCATCTTCATTAGCATAGATATCTTCAAGCTTCCATTTATATTCAGTAGGAACTTGACTACGGTCAGTAGTTGAGTAGTTTGGAATCTTCTTTTCCTGCGCGAAGGAAAGACTGCTTACTAAAAGCAGAACCAAAAGTATTGAGATTTGTTTTTTATTGAACATTATAATCCTTTATTTAACTTTGATGTTAATAATATTAATTAAAATAATTCCAATCAAAATGAATTTGATAGGTGGTAAAAAAATCTGAATTAAGGTTTATAACAAGTACTAAAAAACTTCTTTTTGTAAGCAAGCGGAAGTATTTAAGGATAAATGGTATAAACAAAAGAAATATTTTATAACTTTAAAAATATATGGGATATTTTGTTTTTTATAAAGGTAAATTATTATTTTTAAGCAAATAATTTATAGAAAATTATGCATAAAGAATATTTAGAAGCTGCCATTCAGGAAGCTAAATTGGGATTAGAAGAGGGAGGTATACCCATTGGTTCTGTTATTGTTCATAACGGAAAAATTATTGCCAGAGGACATAATAGGCGTATCCAAAAGAAAAGCACAATCCTTCATGGTGAAATGGATGCTCTTGAAAATGCAGGTAGATTAAGCGCTAAAGTTTATAAAGAGTGTACACTATACACAACATTATCCCCTTGTTCAATGTGTACAGGAGCTATATTGCTTTACAAAATCCCAAAAGTAGTAATTGCCGAAAATATTAATTTTATGGGAGAAGAAGAATTACTAAAAAGCAGAGGAGTTGAAGTAGAAGTATTACGAGATGAAGAATGCATCAATATGATGAAAAAATTTATTGAAGATAAACCTGAGCTTTGGAATGAAGATATAGGAGAGTAAATTGAATAACATAAATTTACTTAATATATTTGATCATTAAAATAATGGGGCTATAGCTCAGCTGGGAGAGCGCTTGAATGGCATTCAAGAGGTCAGCGGTTCGATCCCGCTTAGCTCCACAAGGGCTGCTTAGAATAAGCAGTCCTTTTTTTATTTAAATGATTATAGCTCAGCTGGGTCCCGACAAGTCGGGATGAATGGCATTCAAGAGGTCAGCGGTTCGATCCCGCTTAGCTCCACAAGGCTGTCGGTCATTGCGATGAACGGAGTGAAGAAGCAATCTCATTTTAGTTAATAATGGCTGTCCTAAAAGGACAGCTTTTTTTATTTTAAACTAAAGCATTATATATGTTTGTCTAATTCATTATAAATTTTCTAATTTTATTTAAAAATAATTATGAACATAATAAAATATTTACTTCTTCCGTTAATGATTCTTATTTCAGGATGCTCATCATCTCAATTAGTTCAGAGCACTTTTAATGATCAGATAGTCATTGATGGAATAAATAAAGAATGGGGGAGTACATTAAAAAATATTGAAGGCAAAAATATATCCTTTGGCTTTGCTAATAATAAAGACTTCCTTTATGTAACTCTTATTACCAATGAAAGAAATATAATTAGAAAAATTGTTATGAATGGCATGACTATGTGGCTGGAATCTTCTGAAGGTGAACTTGGGGTAAAATATCCTTTCAGAATGGAAACATCTGAATTAAGAATGATGAGAATGGAAGAATCAGATCAACTCCAGAGAAAAGAACCTGGAGCAATGATGGATTTACTTAAAGGGAGAGAAGATATGCAAATTATTAACAAAGAGGACCTTCCACTTTATACATATAATGCAGAAGCGGGACAAAATTACAAAGCAAAAATAAAAATGGATAAAGATGTTTTTGTATATGAAATGCAGATACCTTTAAAAGATGATATTTCAAAAAGAGTTTTTGGTAATAATGTAAAAGAAGTTAAAGTAAATTTTAAAACTGGTGAGATGGATAGAGACGAAATGAGAGGAAACAATAATCAGGGAATGCAAGGTGGTGGAGGAAGAAGTGGAAGAGGTGGAGGTGGAATGAAGAACCAAGGAGGTATGCGTCCTCCAAGAGAAAAAATGGATTTTAATGTAATGGATTATTCATTTAAAGTAGAATTGAAGTAATTTTATCAGGGGTAAAATTTATTATGAATTTAAGTTCATTTTAATTAATTTAATAAACTTATTCATTCCTTCTGCATCAATTTTAAATTGATAGTACTATTATAAAACAGAATGTCCTGGTTATTTATAGACTATTAAGGAGTTCAAAATGAAAAAGTTTACTAACCTAGTTCTTGTTTTCGCTTTTATCGTCCTTATATTTTCTAATATTAAATTATTTTCACAACAAACTTTAGAACAAAACTATGGCAATAATCCTATTGCAGGAAAATATGCTGAAGTTAATGGGATTAAACTTTACTATGAAATATACGGGGAGGGATATCCACTTTTAATTTTACACGGGAATGCGAGTTCTATTATAGATGGTGCTCCATTTTATCCTGAATTAAGTAAGAAATATAAGGTCATTGCTATTGATACTCGTGGGCAAGGAAAGTCAACAGATAACGATAAAGAATTTACATATGAGCTTTTTGCAGCAGATGTAAATGCACTGCTTGAACAATTAAATATTGATTCAGTATATATTTGGGGATTCAGTGATGGAGCAAATACAGGGTTAATATTAACTATGAATTATCCAAAAAAAGTAAAGAAACTATTAGCCTTTGGAGGAACTCTTCAGCCTGATAGTTCAGCTGTTTCACAATGGATGATCAACTCAAACAAACAAACTATATTAATTACAACTAAACCCGATAAAAAAAAGCTTGCAATCCTGATGGATAAACATCCGAATATTCAAATTTCAGAACTAAAAAAAATTCAGGCACCAGTATTAGTAGTTGCTGGAGATAGGGATATAATTCGTTTAGAACATACAATGAAGATTTTTGAGAATATACCAAATTCGCAATTATGTATAATACCGGGAACTACACATGGAGCTCCATGGGAGAAGCAGGAATTATTTTTAACCATACTTACTGACTTCTTTGATAAGCCATTTTCTGCACCATCAACAGAAATGTTTAAAGAATATATTGAAGGACTTTATAGATGATTTAATAGATGACATCTTTTTAAAAAGATGTAAGCTTTATTTTTCTAAAAATAGGGTGTCACTAAGGTGTCACAAAATACCCCAATTTGTAAAAGAATCATCGGGTTTTTAAAGAGTGGTTCAAAATTAAAAATGCGAAATCAATTTAATTTCGCATCTTTTAAGTGGGCTCGGAAGGACTTGTCACGAAGTGATCCCTATGGGAAACCTCCGACCCGTCCCGATCGGGACTGCTCTAACCAATTTCACAATGATAAACAAAACAAAAGCAATACTTGAGATAGCGTAACAAATAAAGATAAAAAAGAAGTGTTACCCCTATTGAAAATCATCAGGTTTTTTACAATCTGTTTAAAATTAAAAATGCGAAATCTTTATAATTTCGCATCTTTTAAGTGGGCTCGGAAGGACTTGAACCTCCGACCCGCTGATTATGAGAAACACAGGTTCCTCGTAATTCGCTCCAAAAACCCAATTATCCTTTCTTAGTGTCCACCGTACTGTCCACCAGAAAAGAGGTGGCCATATGTTCTTAAGGAAAAAAAATAACTCACCGTTCTATAAAGTTGTCATTAAAGAAAATGGTACTGAAAAAATTATTTCTACAGGAACTTCTAATTACAACGAAGCTTTACTATTTATGGTAAAGCTGATGAATGGTGAAACTCCGGTAAAGAAAAAAAATGTATCAATTCTTCAGGTTGCAGCTGAGAAACCTCAATTAAAACTTAGTCAGTTTGAAGATGAATACATTAAATTCATCAGCAATAATAAAACTAAAAGTTATATAAGGTCCGTTAAACTTTCATTTAAACATTTTAAAGCTTTCACAGGTGATGTTCCTTTAAACAAAATTGATGTTAAACTAGTTGATCAATTCATATCTTTTGTTTCAGCACGTTCAATCTCCGGGGCAGGCTTATACTACAGAACTTTAAAAGCAGTATTCACAAAAGCCGAAGCCTGGGAATATATTTCCTTCAATCCATTCAAAAAAATTAAAACACCTAAAAGACCAGTATCACTTCCAATTTTTATTAATCAAGTAGAGTTACAAGAAATATTAAACCACCTAAAAAATCCTTTAATCCATTCCATCACCTACACAGGATTTTACACAGGGATGAGATTAGGTGAATTATTAAATATGAAATGGTCATGGATAAATTTTAATAATAAAACTATTAAAGTTACTAACTCTGAAAGTTTTATTTCAAAAGGGAAGAGAGAAAGAACAATTCCTGTAAATGAAAAACTTTTAAATTTATTACTTTCAATTCGTCCTCAAATTATCAGCATTAAGAATGATGATTTTGTTTTTCCTAAATCGAAATATTTAAAATTGAACGAAGACTATGTAAGTAAGCAATTTAAAAAAGCTATTAGAGCCTCACAGTTAAACGACAAGATACACTTCCATACTTTGAGACATTCCTTTGCTTCAAACCTCGTACAAGCGGGCGTATCGCTTTATGTCGTTAAAGAATTACTTGGTCACGCTGATATAACAACGACTTCTATTTATTCACATCTTACTGCTGATAACTTAACCTCAGCTGTAGCACTACTTTAAAAAATAGTAAGCCCTGCAAAAGGGCTTCTATAGACAAAACCCGCTTACGGCGGGTTTTGCTATAAAATACTATTTAGGACATTTGGACAAATTATTTCCCTATTACTATATATATATTAATAATATATATATTATAAATATATATTTATTATTTTGTCCTTTTGTCCATTTGTTAGAAATTTAAATAAAATAAAAGAAAATGGTGGACAAACATAGGGCAAACCTTGGACAAAACTATCTTCTTTTGGACTTTTTCCTAGATAGAATATCCTCTTATCTCCTCTTTTTTTCTTGCTTAACTCTAAATTATAAAGTTCGTTGGACATTTTAATCAACTTCTAATGATATTTTTACTTCAGTTGGACAAAACTTAATCTTAAATATTTAACTAAGATTTAAATATAATTAAAAAATTCGTGGTATAATATATTTATTATATCAATCAAAATCATTCCTTTTAAAATATTCTTCTTGAAATTAAATAAATTATATTATAAGTTTTATTAGGAAAAACATTTTTCTTTTTCAAAATCTAAAAGGATACATATGAAAAGCATTAAATGTGTTATGGTCCTTTCTTCCTTAAAAAATCTTCCCTTAATAAAACACAAAATATACAGCTTCAAGTTTCCAATATAATTTAAATTAAAAAAGAACGCTCTTAAGTTTTATAAACTGCTTTAATTAATTCAGCAGTTTCTATAATAATAAATAGAGGTTACAATGAAAAAATCATTTCTTGTTCTTTTGTTCTTGTTAATGCCATCATTATCATTAGCAGGCAATTACTATGCGAACCTAAACGGTTCAGCAACAAATGGCGGTGGCACTTGGACAACAGCAATTAGATTAGACTCTTTCCCTTGGTGGCTTTTACAACCAGGTGATATTGTTAATATTGATGGTGGTTCCTCAGGAAGTGAGATAGTTTATGAAGTAACATTACCACTTGATTATTATAATGTAAGTGGTTCAGCAAGTGGAGGTTACATTACGATTAGGAAAGGTGTAGATGCAGGACATAATGGCAAAGTTATATTAGATGGATATGTTAGTGGCTATCCACCAGATGATTATAACATTGACATGGATTACTGCAGCTATATCAAAATTGAAGGTTTAACCATTCGGGATGCCGCAAAAGATAATATTTCCGCTCTAAATGTTTCAAATTGTATTATATATAATTGCATAATTCTAGATGCTGAATGGGACAATATAAACTTTAATGAAGCTGTTGATTGTACAGTTTCAACCTGTTCTTTACATATTACTGGTGTTAAGCCATCAGGTGCGGATAGTAAATGGTCAGCTAATGGTATAAATGCAACAAATTGCAGTCGCCTTTTAATAGAAAATAACACAATTACCTGTGATGTTCATGATAATGGAGTCGGCCATCAAATAGATCTTATTAAAATAGGTGGTTTTAAAAATGTTTCGACATCAAATCAAGACGGTCATGTTATACGATCTAATACTTTAGTAAATAGCAATGAGTACGACCCTGGCCATGATGATTGTATTCAGGTATATACTGATTGCGATACCAAATTATATAGAGGAGATGCTAACTATCCTAATATTCTTCAAATTTATAGAAATTGGATTCAAACCACTCAAAATCAAGATTGGATTCATCCTGATGATCTTGATCTTGTAGATGAAACCAATGCTGGTGTAATTATTTCTGGGGATTATATAGATGATACTAAAGATATAGGGCAAAATATTAAAATTGAAGTGTGGAGTAACATATTTAAAGGCTATTGGGGGAAAAATTCTGTTTCAATTACTAATATGCAACCTCAGTAAATAGCAATATTCAATAATACATTTTATACTGAAAAAAATAATAGTCCTGTTTTTTGTATGTATAACAACATAAATTGGGTTACTTATACTAATGCAGTTACTATTAATAATTTTATGTTTTTAAATAATATTTTTTTTACACCTGAAGCTACTTCAGAACCTAATGTTCAGTTTGGTTATAGAAAAACTGACGGTACATTAGATGCACCAGTAAAGTTTGGTACGAATGTTATAATTGATGATAATTGTTATTATGAAGCTATGAACCCTAATAATACATATACAAAAAGATTTTACACTCATAACCATCTTGCTACAGGTACATGTAGAGGAAGTTTAGATAACATCAGTTATTCACTTCCAAATTGGGAATCAGCTTTTTCTGTAGATTCTCATAGTATTGAATTAGATCCTTTATTTACTTCAACTTCAACATTCCTATTAGATAATACTTTAGGTGATGACCATTCACCTTGTCTCAATACAGGAACTGAACTTCCATCTTCATATGATGCAGGTTCATACATAATTGCATATGATGGAACCGAAAGACCATTAGGTATAATAGATATGGGTGCAAATGAACAACATGCAGGGGATTGGAGTCCTCCAAAAAATATTTCCTTAAAAGGTAGCCTTAATGCATATCCAAATCCATTCAATCCGTTTACAACAATCGAATATTATATTCCAAAAGATGGTTTTGTATCATTAAAAATTTATAATATACTTGGAAAAGAAGTTGTAACATTAATAAATGAAAATAAAACAATAGGTAAATACAATGTTGTATTTAATGGTGAGGATTTATCAAGCGGCATTTACTTCTATCATCTGAGTTCAGTAGATTTTTCTGAAATTAAAAAGTTTGTATTACTTAAATAATAATAATTTAGTTAAAGTTAATTTTATATCGTCCAATAATTTATTGGACGATTTTTTTAATGATAAATGTAATTCAAAGTTACTAAAGATGTTTTAGGTCATTTTTTATAACTTAATAACTTTAGATATTTAAATATAAAAATTTAACTAATAAATCTATTTTAAATATGAAAAGAATTTTGTTAACAGTATTATTAATATTTATATTCACCTGTGCTAGCTTATCACAGAGTTTATCATACATATATTTTCTTGATGAAAATGTAGGCTGGGTAGGTGACAATGGTGGAGATAAAGATCCTAAAACATATGTAACAAATAATGGTGGTTTAACCTGGGATGTTGAATTTAATGATGTTATGGGAGATATAAATTTTGTTAATGATAGTATAGGATTTTTTTCAACGTATCGTAAAACATTTAAAACAACAAACCAAGGTATGTCATGGAATGAAGTCTATTCAGATAGTGACCGTAGCTTTTATTATAGATCAAAATTCTTTGATGAGAATAATGGCTATTTAACAAGAATAGTTTCTCAACCTTTAGATTATGGAACGACACTAATCAAAACAACTAACGGTGGAGCAAC
>DASRWI010000032.1:0-132487 GCA_035654655.1 Ignavibacteriaceae bacterium
AATGAAAAAAGTAAAGGCTGTCCAAATTATGGACAGCCTTTGTTGTTTTAAAAAGTCTACCAGGCTTCTCGATACATTTTCATCCCGATACAAATCGGGATGAAAACACTCGAAGACCTTTCGCTTAAAATAATTGGACTATTTTTGCAGTATCATTTTTTGTCTTAGCTTTACTGCATCTGTTGACAATTCATAAATGTAAACACCGCTTGTTAAATTTGATGCATCAAATTCAGCTGTATGTACACCTGCAGGATAGGTTTCATTTATTAATGTACTTACTACTTCTCCTAATAAATTATAAACTTTCAAAGTAATTTTTGATTCCTGAGGAAGTTCAAATTGTATTACTGTTGTCGGATTAAATGGATTAGGGTAATTCTGTGCAAGTCTGAATGAAACAGGTTTTATTCCTGCAGTAACATAAACTTCACTGCTGTATTCATAAGTTCCATCTAAGTCAATTTGTTTTAATCTATATGCATATTTACCATAATCTTTTATAAAGTTTACGAATGAATAACTTCTGTTAGTTGTAGAGTTTCCTGCTCCTTGAACAAATCCAACTTTTTCATAATTATTTTTATCGTATGTACCATTTTCATTTAACTTAACTCTCTCAACTTCAAAACCTTTGTTGTTGGTTTCAGTTTCGGTCTGCCAGTTAAGAACAACAAATTCATCTTTTGTGTTAGCTGAAAATGAAGTCAACTCAACAGGTAAAGGAGCAATTTGAGTTAAAGTAGCTGTCTTAATTACAATTTCATTATTTGGGTCGAATGCAACTGCTGTTGGTTGTTTATCAAAATACATTTGGAAAAGTTGATTATTAGCATCGTTCATTACTTTTGTTGTATAAGTTGTATTATCATTAAAAGTTACTTTGATTTCAATCGGCATTTTGTGAAAACCGGTAGTAGTAAGATTTTGCTTAGCAACAAATCCAACAACCCATTGATTACCAACAGGAGCAATGTAGTACTCATTTGTATAAGCAGGATGATTAGGCATATAAATCCATTCATCAAAGAACCAGGTATAGTCCTGACCAGTAACAGCATTCAATTTATTTTTGAACTTTAGAGTTGTAGCACTATTATATTTAAATGTGGTATCATTAGCATATTGTTTTAAGAAATCAAAGAAAACTGCATCACCAAGAGTATATCTAAGCATATGAAGTACTGTTGAACTCTTCATATAAGTAATTGCATTATTGAATAATGTGTTAACATCAGGTGTAGTTATAGCCCAGTTAGGGTTGGAAATTGCCCAACCCGGATTATAATTTTTATAATATGTTGCATTGCCAACAATTTCATTCTTATAGGCAGCATAACCTGAAACATTACCTGTCCATAAAGCTTCTGCATAAGTTGCAAATCCTTCATTCAACCAAATATCTGCCCAAGTTTCACAAGTAATCATATCACCAAACCATTGATGGGCATACTCGTGCACTATTAAAGAAGTAGACCAGCAGTTAGGGCAAATAGTGGTTAATGTTTGGTTTTCCATTCCGCCCCAAACAAATTGATTATTTAAAGCTGCAAATCCATTTTTTTCAAAAGGATGATCTGTCCATAAATCAGAAAAATAAGTTGTTAAAGGACCAATTAAATTTTTCATTGCAGTAATATTCTCACCCGAATTCCAATAAAATCTTATAGGTACAATTTCACTTGTACGTGGGTTAGTCCAATTAACAATATCCAGATTATAATTTACTTTAGAAGCAATAACTACAAGATAAGTTGCAACAGGGTCTCTGCTTATCCAACGATAATAAAGTGTGTCATTTGAAACTGTAGAATCTGCTAATCTTCCGTTTGAACCAAGTTTTACATTAACTGGTGTTCTTGCAGTAATATCAACGGTTGCTTTATCTGAAGGTCTATCATATGAAGGGAACCACTTGCGTGCACCTTCTGGCTCAGCATCTGTAAAGAAAAATCCACCACTAACATATATGGCACCATCAGAAACGTTATTATGGTTATAATTTATTTTAACATTAAAGACTTCACCAGGATTATATGTTCTGTTCAAAGTAATGTTTAACATATTTGACACGTGAGTAAACGAAGCACCTGCATCACTTACGGAAACTATTGTCAGGGAAGAATTAACTGCATTCAATGAAATTGAATTTATAGCTGAATCTGCCTTAATTGTTATTACTTCTTCGGCTGCAAAATTCTTTGGATAAGGTGAAATGAAGCAGCTATAAATATTTAAATCAAGTTTGTAGTTTAAAACATCAAATGAATGTTTAATCGCTTTTTCTTGAAGCAAGTCAACTAATCCATCAGACTTAATTTTTTTCTCATAGCAATATGTACTTCCCTTATCTTGTGCAAATAAGCCGAGAGAAATACTTAATAAAAAGAAAATAGTGAACATTTTTTTCATATGATTATCCTTATGGGTAAAATGAAATGTTAGGGACTAACTTAAAAACTTATTTTTGCGTAATTTCAATTGTTCAATTTACAAATTATTTTATTCTAATATGAAAATATTAATTCAAAATCTTATTGTAAAGTATTAAATTGAAACCGAGTTTTTGAACTATAATTAAATAAAAAGCAATAATATTGAAAGAATTAATTTTACTCCCCGGATTAGATGTACAGCAGACTTTAACCATCAATACAACTGAATTAAAGGATAAGGATATCCTTGTAATTGGTGAGCAGACTATATTAACTGCAAGAGAGTTTCTCAAACAGGAACCCAAAAGCCTTATAATTATAGTAGATAATTATGAAGCCTTAATTCAGATGAGGATAAAAGCTCCTGATTTAAATATTAGGATGATGGAATTTGAAAATACCGACTTCAGAAATGAATCTTTTGATGTAGTTTATGCTCAGGCATCTATATCCTCTAAGAACAGGAACAAGATAATTAAGGAAATATATAAGTTATTAAGAGATGATGGAACATTTTCTCTGGGAGAGATAATAACAAAGGGTGAGAACGTACCTGTTTTTATTAATGATATCTATGAAAGATCAGATTTATTACCTTTGAAAGAGGATGAATTATCTACTTATTATACGAGTAAAAAATTCATCATTATAAATGAATATGAACTTTCATATACATTAGAGGAATTTTATCAGAAAGCCCGCGATTTATCGACCAGGTCAATGAAAAATGCTGAGAAAGAAGAATTATCTTATTATAAAAAGCTTATAAATAAGGTAAACCACGAATCAAATGCATATTTAAAGCAGGGTGGTAAAAGGTATATGGGTTTTAAAATGTTATTGTTAAAGAAAGAGGCTTAGTTGAAAAAAGGCGACCTACTTGAGTTAGATATTGAAAAATATGCGTTCGAAGGAAAAGGTATTGCAAAGATTAGTAAAGAAGATTCAGAAGATAAAAACTATGTAGTTTTTGTATCAGGTGCTTATCCGGGAGATAAAGTTGAAGCTAAGCTTACAAAGATTAAAAAGAATTATTCTGAAGCAGTTATTAGCAAATTATTAAAATCTTCTGATTATAGAATTAATCCTCAATGTGCATATTTTGGAATCTGCGGCGGTTGCAAGCAGCAGGATATGGATTATACTACTCAAGTGATGTATAAATTTGAACAGGTTAAGGAAACATTTGAAAGACTTGGCGGATTTAAAGACCTCAACTATGAACCAATAATTCCCTCTGATAAAGTTTTTTATTATCGTAACAAAATGGAATTTTCTTTTGCTGAAAAGAAATGGCTAACTTATGAGCAGATAAATTCCGGAGAAGAATTTGACAGAGCATTTGCCTTAGGTCTTCATATCCCAAATATGTTTGATAAGGTGCTTGATATAGATGAATGCTTTTTACAATCTGAATTAAGCAATAAAATTTTATCATTCACTAAGAAGTTTTTTAAATCAAGAAATATATCAATTTACAATTCAAGAGATAACCAGGGTTATCTTAGGAACTTAGTTATTAAGCAGGCACATCGTACAAAAGATTTAATGGTTAATCTTGTGACTTTTTCTGAAGATGATGAGTTAATGAAAACTTATACTTCAGAAATAATAAAAGAAGTCCCGGAAATAACTACTGTTATTAATAATATCAACCTGCGTAAAGCTCTTGTAGCTAATGGTGATTATGAAAAAATTTATTATGGTTCAGGATATATTTACGATTACATTGGTAAATATAAATTTAGAGTTAGTGCAAATTCATTCTTCCAGACTAATACGGACCAGGCAGAAAAATTGTATAAAACTACAGTTGAATTCGCTGAGCTAAAAAAAGAAGATATTGCTTATGATTTATACTCAGGAGCAGGAACAATCTCTATTTATATTTCCGAGCTTTGTAAAACTGTATATGCTCTTGAGGCAGTTAGTTCATCAGTAAAAGATGCAGAAGATAATTTAAAGATTAATAATATAAATAATGTTAATTTTGTTCAGGCAGATTTATATAAATCTTTTTTGCCAATAATTGAACAAAATAATATACCTCGACCAGATGTTATTATTACTGACCCGCCAAGAAGCGGAATGCACGAAAATACTGTTAATGATATTATAAATTTAAACCCTGAAAAAATAGTTTATGTTAGCTGCAATCCAGCAACTCAGGTAAGAGATTTGAAATTATTAAATGCAGCAGGATATCAAATTAAGAGAGTTAGACCGGTTGATATGTTCCCTCATACTTATCATATTGAAAATGTGGTACTTTTAACAAAATAATTATTAGAGGTTATTATGAAAGTTGTGAAAGAATTTCTTGTGATTTTCCTTGTAACTTTAGTTGTTACAGCCTTAGTAACTTATTTTTATAATTTGATATTTCACAATGGAGGGGGAATTGATTGGAGAATTTCATTTACTCTTGCAATAATCTTTGGAATTATTTTCCCAATAATTCAGCATAAAAGAAGTTTGTAACTATCTTTTATTATTTACAATTAAAACAAATTCTCCTTTAAGATTATTTTTTTCTGCGAGGTTTGATAAATTTTCTAATGTTCCTCTAAAAAATTTTTCATTCTTCATTGTTAAATTATAAGCTATAACAGCTTGAATATTTTTCCCGAGCATTTTTGATAAGTCAAACAAAACACTTTTTAATCTATAAGGAGTATCAAGAATAACTATTACTTCTTTTATACTTTTTAATTTGAATAATTGGTCTCTTCTAATATCTTTTTTAGGTGAAAGCCATCCGTAATAATAAAATTTTTCGAAATCAAAACCGGAACCAATTAAAGCCGGCAGCAAAGAGTTAGCACCGGGTACAGGAATGATTTCTATTTTCTGAGAGATGCAAACATCTACAAGCAGATGTCCAGGGTCAGAAAAAAGTGGAGTGCCGCAATCAGAAATTAAAGCTGCATTCTTTCCATTAATTATTTCCATTAGAATATCATTAACTGCATCTTTTTCATTATGTTCATTTAGTTCAAATAATTCCTTTGTAATCTGATACTGAGATAATAATCTTTTTCCTTCTTTAAATTCTTCGCAAATAACAAAATCAGCTTCTTTAAGAATATTTAATGCACGTAAGGTTATATCATCCCAGTTTCCTATTGGAGTTGAAACTAAATAAAGTTTTCCAAACATTTAACGCCTTTTTATTGTAATCGTTAAAATACTAAAAAGCATCAAATTAATTCCAATTAAGTTTTTCTTGTATCATTCTAATACATTAAAATATTTTAAATGATTGGCTTTTTGAAAGATTTTAAGCTTTTTAAGTGGCATAAATGTTGGCTATCACATAAAAATATAACTTTAAGGAAAAGTATGTTCAGATACTTAACATCGTTTCTGGCTTTTAGTTTAATATTACCTTTTAGTTTTGCAAAAGGTATAGAAAATACTAAAAAGACAAACTTCAATGAAATTTCGGTTTTAGCTCCTATAGATGATTGTAATTTAAATGGTTTAAGAACTTTCACACAGGGTGGATGGGGAAGTCCTGGCAATAGCACTCCCGGCGGTATTAGGGATGCTTATTTCAACATAGTTTTTCCAAATGGATTATCTATAGGTGATTACTATAAAATAAAATTTTTTAATGCCAGTGCCATAGAAGATTATTTGCCGGCAGGAGGAACTCCAAGAGCTTTAATAACCAATTATAACGATCCTGTTTTAACTTCCTCAGGAATTTTAGGTGGACAAATTACTGCCCTAGCTCTTAATATTTATTTTGATGATGCAGGCTATTTAAATCTTGTTCCAAATAGTACAACCAAGTTAAAAGACCTCGTTATTGTTTCTGGTCCTTTTGCAGGAATGACAGTAATGGAATTTTTTAATTTGGCTCAGAGCGCTTTAGGTGGTGCAATAACAGGATTCTCTTATAGTCAAATAAATGATGCTGCAACAGCAATTAATGAAAATTTTGATAATGGAACAGTTGACGATGGTTATCTTGAATGTCCCCCGGTTATTCCTTGTTTAACTAATTGGACAGGAACTTTAGGGGATGATATATTATTATGTGAAACAGCTCCTCAGCAAATAACAGTAGATGGCAGTGTTACAATTACACCATCTTATTCTAAAGGAACTATTAAAACTTCCTGGGAAGTTGTAGGCTCTAATGATATTCATTATAATACTATAAATATTACAGGTAACACTAATTTTACTATCACTGCACAATGGCCGGGAGTTACTCAAGGTCAAACTGAAGTTAGAATTAGATTTACTTTAAAAGTTCTTGATTGTAATGGAATAGAAGTAGGTACTCCAGTAGTTAAATATGTTTATTGGACTAGTGAAGATTGTACTGAACCTCCTCCAGATGAACAAGCAGATTTAAGATTACAAAAAACAGTTAGTAATCCAAATGCACAAAATGGTGATGAAGTTACTTATACTATTACTGTAACAAACGATGGTCCTAATTCAACTACAGGAGTTAAAGTAAAAGATGTTCTTCCTGAAGGTTTAGAATTTATATCAGCAACACCTTCAGTTGGTACTTATGATTTAGCAACAGGCATATGGGATGTTGGTACTTTGGCGTCTGGTGCTTCTGCAACATTATTAATTACAGTGAGCGTTAATGCTGACCTTGTTGTTAACACTCCGTTTGATTTAGGTCCAGCACAAGATTTTAATGTGTTCGTTCTTTATGATATTAATCAGCCGTCAGCAGATACTGAGGGAAGAATGGCAGTTGGAAGAAATGCATCATTATCCAATTATAGTGTTGGTGATAAACTTCCAGATTCACACGGTACAGTTGATGTATTGATAGTAGGAGAAAATTTAACATTTACATCAGGAAGAGTATATTCCGGTAATGTTGTTTATGGAAATTCAACAAACCTTCCAATATATGCTGTTACTATTGACGGATATTTGAGGCAGGATAATCCTATAGATTTTGATGCTGCAAGAACTTATTTAAGAAACTTATCAATTGAATTATCAAATCGTCCTGTAAATGGAACTACAACATTTCAATGGGGTGAAGTTAAATTAGTTGGTACAGACCCTTACTTAAATGTATTTTCAGTTTTAGGCTCTAATTTATCATTAGCAAATAATTTATCAATTCAAGTTCCAAATGGTTCTATAGTTCTTGTTAATATTGATGGAACAACAGTATCCTGGATGGGTGGCTTGACATTAACAGGTACTGATAAATCAAATGTACTTTTTAATTTTTATCAGGCTGAAGAAATAAATATGTATGGTATTGATGTTAGAGGTTCAATATTAGCACCTCTGGCAACTCTTAATTTTGCAGCAGGTGTTGTTAACGGACAAGTAATTGCAAAAAATATTACAGGTTCAGGGCAATATAACAATACTCATTTCAGGGGTAATATTCCTCAGGAAGAAATAATTGTTAACGTTGCAGAAGTTTTTGCCTCAGCATTGTATGACCCTGATTCAACACCTAATAATGGTATATCAACTGAAGATGATTATGCATCAGTTAACTTAAATGTTAATTCAGATAATGGTGGTGGTGACGACAACTGGGAGATTGTCGGCAACTTTAACTTTGGGGAATATATTTTAACATTAGCAAATGATAATACTAATAATATTCTTGCAGGTACATTGGGAGGAAAAATTTATCGTTCAACCGATAATTGTTTAACCTGGACAAGAATAAATCCAAATATGTATGTTGGTTTCATTTGGGACTTAGCAGTTAATTCCACAGGGGATATCTTTGCTGCAACTGAACAAGGTTTATTCAAATCAGTTGACAACGGAAATACCTGGACATTAACAACATTGGCCGGAAAGGATGTAAGAGCAATTCAGTTTGACAATAACATTCTTTATGCCGGTACCTGGGGATTTGGAATTTTCAAATCATTAGATAATGGATTAACCTTTAATGCTATAAATAATGGTTTGTCGGCATTAGCAATTCACGCTTTAGTATTTGACAGTAACCATATTCTATATGCAGGCACTGTTGGTTCAGGAGTAGTTAAATCAACAAACCTTGGTGAAAGTTGGACAGACCTAAATGTAGGTTATAATTTCATCTGGGCATTAGGTATAACTTCAGATAATAAATTATTTGCCGGTACATATGGGGATGGCGTTTACCGTTCTATAAATAACGGTGTATCATGGACAAAATTAAATTCTCTACCTGCACCATTTGTTTACAATATAGTCGTAGATGCATTAAATAACATATTCGTAGGTTCATGGTCAGGTGGTATTTATGCTTCATCAAATAATGGAGATACCTGGACAAACTTAGGAGTTCCCGGTGCAAAAATAAGTTCAATGTTAATAAATCCAAATTCAACAAATATTTTAGTTGGTTCAGAAGATGGATATATTTATAAGAAAAATGGTTTATTAACAAGTGTTAAGGAAGATAATCAAATTCCAAAAGAATTTGCATTAAGTCAAAATTACCCAAACCCGTTCAATCCGGCTACAGTAATAAATTACTCAATTCCACAAGCAGGAAGATATACAATAAAAGTATATAACACTCTTGGTCAGGAAGTAGCAGTTTTATTGAATGGAGATATTTCTGAAGGAAATTACTTGATTAAGTTTAATGGAGAAAATCTTTCTTCGGGAATGTACATATATCAACTAAAGGGGGAGAATATAAGTATTAATAAAAAGATGTTATTGTTGAAATAATACTTATTGGGGGTCAACAAAAAGGCTGTTCGAATTTTTCGGACAGCCTTTTTTGTTTTAAATTCGTCTCATCCACATTCATTGCCTAGAAGTATTGAAAACATGTTTGTTTTTAAGTTAACAAATTGGAGATTTATTTCAGGAGTAAAAGAAATAAAAGTAATTTTTTGCAAATCAGAGATTTGCTTCGAAAGCATTTTATTCTAACGTAATTATTCTGAAGCAAGTCTCCTACTTACATCTTTCATTTTTAACTATGTTACTCCTGAAGCAAACCACTGGTTTGTAAAACAATATATTTATTTGCAAACCGCCCAAGGTAGTTGGTTAAATCTGTGATATTGCTAAAGGTTATAGCTTTAATTTTAAAAAAATATCAAAACACACCAAAATTATTTACTTTCTAAAAAATTGATAATATACCACTCTTTAGCTAATTTTAAAGTTCAGAATTAATTTATTTAGTAAAGGAGTACAAAAATGGCAATTAAAGTTGGCATAAACGGTTTCGGTAGAATCGGTCGTCTTGTGTTTAATGCTTTGGCTGATAGAGGTTTATTAGGAAAAGAAGTTGATGTTGTTGCAGTTGTAGATGTCAGTACTGATGCAAAATATTTTGCTTATCAATTAAAATATGACTCTGTTCATGGTAAAATGAAAGCTGATATCACAACTGAAAAGAGCAGTGCAAATGTTGAAGCTGATGATGTATTTGTTGTTAATGGAAATAAAACCAGATGCATTATGGCTACTAAAGAGCCTTCACAATTACCTTGGAAGGATTTGGGAGTTGATTATGTAATTGAATCAACCGGATTATTCACTGAATCAAGTAAAGCTCAAGGTCACTTAGATGCTGGTGCAAAGAAAGTTATTATTTCAGCTCCTGGAAAAGGTGATGTTAAAACTGTAGTTCTTGGTGTTAATGATAATGAATATGACCCTGCAAAACATAATATTATTTCTAATGCTTCCTGTACAACAAACTGTTTAGCTCCGCTTGTACACGTAATCTTAAAAGAAGGTATTGGTCTTGAAGTTGGTATTATGACTACCATTCACGCTTATACTGCTACTCAAAAAACAGTTGATGGTCCTTCTAAAAAAGACTGGAGAGGCGGCAGAGCTGCAGCTGTTAATATCATTCCTTCAACTACAGGTGCTGCAAAAGCAGTTGGTGAAGTATTACCTCAGGTTAAAGGTAAATTAACCGGAATGTCATTTAGGGTTCCAACTCCTGATGTTTCTGTTGTTGATTTAACTTTCCGTTCAACAAGAGATACTTCAATTAAGGAAATTGATGAGTTAATGAAGAAAGCTTCTGAGACTTATTTAAAAGGTATTTTAGGATATGCTAATGAAGAAGTAGTTTCAACAGATTTCATTCACGATGAACGCTCTTCAATTTATGATTCTTTAGCAACTCTTCAAAACAATTTCAAAGATGAAAAAAGATTCTTTAAAGTTGTTTCCTGGTATGATAACGAGTGGGGTTATTCTTGCAGAGTAGCAGACTTGTTAATTAAAATTGCTAAAATGTAATTACTTAAGAGACTAACTTGTTTAGTCTCTTTTTTTATTAATCCTTTATGTTGGTAGGAAAATTTATGAAAAAACTTTCAGTTGATAAATTAAATTTTAATGGAAAAAGAGTTTTAGTACGTGTTGATTTTAATGTGCCTTTGGATGATAACTTACAGATAACAGATGATATTAGAATTGTATCTTCATTACCTACAATTAAAAAGATAATGAATGACGGCGGCAAAGTTATTTTAATGAGCCACCTTGGAAGACCAAAAGGAAAAGTTAATCCTAAATACAGCTTAAAACCTGCTGCTGAAAGATTAAGTAAATTATTAGGTAAAGAAGTTAAGCTTGCTCCTGATTGTATTGGTGAAGAAGCTAAAAAAGTTGTTAATTCAATGCAGAATGGTGATGTAGTTTTATTAGAAAATTTAAGATTCCACGAAGAAGAAGAAAAGAATAATCCTGATTTTGCTAAACAGCTTGCTGAATTAGGTGATGTTTATGTTAATGATGCTTTTGGAAGTGCTCATCGTGCTCACGCATCTACAGAAGGTGTAACTAAATATATTAAGATTGCTGCATCAGGTTACTTAATGCAAAAGGAATTAGATTATTTAGGCGGCGCAATAACTAATCCAACAAGACCATACATCGCGATATTAGGCGGTTCAAAAATATCAGGTAAAATTGATGTTATTATGAATCTTCTTGATAAAGTTGATACCTTGATAATCGGTGGTGGAATGGCTTTTACATTCTATAAAGCTCAGGGAAAAGAAATTGGTAAATCAATTCTTGAAGAAGAAAAAATTGATTTAGCTAAAGAAGTTTTAGAAAAAGTAAAGGGTTCTAAAATCAATTTCTTGCTTCCAGTTGATGTTGTTGTTGCTGATGAATTCAAAAATGAGTCACCTTCACAGGTTGTTAAGACAGATGCAATTCCTGCTGAAAAAATGGGATTGGATATTGGTCCTGAATCTGTTGAGTTATTCAAAAATGAAATTAAAAAAGCTAAGACAATCGTTTGGAATGGACCGATGGGTGTATTCGAAATGGATAATTTTGCCAAAGGAACATTTGCAATAGCTCAAGCTTTAGCTGATGCTACTAAGAATGGTGCAATTACTGTAATTGGTGGTGGTGATTCTGCCGCTGCAATTAGCAAAGCAGGATTAGAAGATAAGGTTTCTCACGTTTCTACCGGTGGTGGTGCATCTTTGGAATTCCTTGAAGGAAAAGTGCTTCCCGGAGTAGCGGCATTATCTGATGAATAAGTATTATTTGGAGGTACTTTATGTACCTCCTTATATATTGATTGATGTTTATCTCAACTTAATTAAATTGAATTTGATATAATTCCTTTTAGCTACTATATTATAAATCGTTTTTCAAAAGGATAAAAATTGGCTAATAATTATTATAGACCAGGTGGTTTTAGTTTCTTTCCTCCGGTAATTAAAAATCTTTTAATTATCAACGGAATTATGTTTGTTATTCAGCTTGTTGGTGAATCCATAATTATTGATAATGCAAGATTATCGACAGTAATTATAAGATATTTTGGATTGATACCTTTCGGAAATTTTGCTGATGCCCAATTTTATCCCTGGCAATTAATAACTTATCAATTTCTTCATGGAGGATTTTCACATATCCTATTTAATATGTTTGCGTTATGGATGTTCGGAATGGAAATTGAAAATGTATGGGGTTCAAAAAGATTTTTAATTTTCTATTTAACCTGCGGTGTAGTGGCAGGTTTATTCCATTTAGTTATGTCATCGCTCTTAACAGGATTAACTGCTCCAACAATTGGTGCATCCGGTGCAATATTTGGAGTTATGGTTGCATTTGCAATGTTATTCCCTGATAGATATATCTTCCTTTATTTCTTTGTTCCCGTTAAAGCAAAATATTTAATTATGTTCTTAGTAGTTCTTGAATTCCTTGCAGTTGAAAGTGCTGGAAGTACAGTTGCTCACCTTGCACACTTGGGAGGTGCAATTGCAGGTTTCGTATACATAATGCTTGATAAGAATATATATGTAGATTTCAAAAGTTCAATTAGAAGGCAATCAACTGCTTTTAAAAATGAGTATTTTTCGGGGAAGAAAGTAAACAAAGAAGATATTTCTGAAGCTAAATATTACGATATTAAAGAAAATGAACCTGGAAGAGATATAACTCAAGCTGAAATAGATGCTATTCTTGATAAGATTAGTAAATCAGGATATCAGAATTTGACTGAAAGAGAAAAGAAGATTTTATTTGAAGCAAGTAAGAAGATGAAATAAAATTGAGAATTATTTTATTATATATTTTTCTTGCATTTACTTTTTCTGCTTGTAACCAAAAACCTCCCATAGAAGAAGAAAAATTTATTAATATTTATGTTGATATTGCTATAGCTCAGGATACTGCTCAGTCCTCAATGGAAGATATCAAGAAAATTATTTTTAATAAGTATAAAGTCAGCAGTAAAGAATATAATTCTACCATTCAATTTTACGAAGATAATCCTGAACTATGGCAAGGATTTTTCGATAAGGCATTAGAAAGAATTAATGAGAAGGCAAAAAAGAGTTAATTCTTATTTAGACTTAAATATTCCAAGGCTATTCTCAAAAGGGGGTAGCTAATTTTTTCCCCAAGATTTTCCTTCAATAATTTTAAATCAGTTATTCCACTTTCCACTTCTTCTTTAACCATCACTAATTGATTCTTGTTAAGAATATTCGAAATATCAACCGCTTCATAATGTAATATATCAACTATCTGCATTGATATAACAGATTCAGTAAGTTTTCTAATTTCAGCAATCTCTTTTAAGTTGTATCCCTTTTTTAATAATTCGTAAGTTTCAATTATTGTTTTGGGTAACTGAGTTTTTTCTTTTTTAGTTAATTTACTTTCATCTTCCTTATCAGAAATGTTTTTATTAATTATTTCTAAAAAGGATTCACCTACTTTATTATACATCCTAACATTAAATCCGGTAATGGCTAATATTTTTTCTTTACTATCCGGCTGCTTAACTACTATTTCTTTCAACACATCAACTGGACAGACAATCTCAGGATTCTGGAGAAACTTTTTACCAATTGTATCTCTTTGTTCCTTAAGTTTATTAAACAAAACTAAATGTTGATTAAAATTGAAGCTGGTTTTCCTTTCAGGTAATAAATTATTCTCTCTTAAAAACTTCAGTCCATATTCAGAGAGTAATAACTTTTTGGTGTTTTTATTTTTTCTTTCAAGAAAATTCTTTGCGTGTAAATCTTTAAGAATAAAAGTAAGGTCATCTTTATCATAGTTGCCGCAGGAACCGTACGTCTCAAAAGATTTATATAAATCTGATTTGGATTTACCGGCAGCTATATTAACAATAATACTTTCAGTGGCTCCATCTTCACATAAGTAAATAGTCTTTAATAAAACTTCTTTGATATAATTGTAGGTGTTATCGGGAATTTTATCTTCATCCGAGCAGCAATTATCGCACTTACCGCATCTATATAATGGATTTCTTTCACCAAAGTAATTGAGAATAAACTTAAACCTGCAATCATCTGTATAGACAAATTCAACCATTGAATCAGCTTTTCTTTGCTGATTAAGATAACTTTCATTTAATTTTTGGAAATTTATATTTAACCTGTTTGCTTCAATACGTGGAGAAGTCAGAACAATATTTTCTTTTCCAAGCGATTGATTAAATTCCAATATGGATAAATTGTCCAGAATGCTTAGTAACTCAATTATTTCTTCTGCAGAAAATCCTAACTCTTCAACCATTTGACTGATAGCAACAGGAACTTTTCCAAGAAAAATGTCTGCTGAATATCTTCTTACGAGATAAATAAGAAGCTCAGCCATCCTATGATTGGAAGTATTCTTAATAAAATTTTTAAGATGCTGCTTGTCGAATAAAATTCTTATTGTAGTTTTTCTTTCAAACTCAGAAAGCTGTTTTAAATACCCACCATACTCAAGTATTTTTAAAGCAGAGTGCAGCATTCCTTTAGTAACATTTCTTTGTGCAAAAGATGATATATAATCATTATTTATGGAGATTTCTTTGTCTGAGTAATTACCTATAGCCACCTTTCCATAATTACACAAGGCATCATAAATATTAAGAACCAATTCTTTATCAGGATGTGAATTCTTTATAAAAAAATTTTGAATTTGAATATCATTCTCTTCGTGCAATAAATATGCATAAGAGGTTTTCCCATCTCTTCCTGCACGACCAACTTCCTGATAATAATTTTCGATAGAACCCGGAGTATTATAGTGGATAATAAGTCTAATATCTTTTTTATCAATGCCCATTCCAAACGCATTAGTTGCAGCTATAACCGGATAATCATCATTCAAAAAACCTTCCTGAACTTTTTTTCTCATCAATGCAGCCATACCTGCGTGGTAATAAGTGCATTTTATATTATGCATATTCAGGTAAGAGGATATTTCTTCTGCTTTATTTCTTGATGAAGTATAAATTATGGCAGGAGTTTTATATCTGGAAATTAATTCAAGTGTTTTTTCTTTTTTCTTTTTTGTAATGATAGCAGAAAGATGAAGATTATCTCTTTCAAATCCTCTTAAAAATATTTTTGGGTCTTTTAACTTAAGCTGCTTAATAATATCCTGGGTTACTTCAGGAGTTGAAGTTGCAGTAAAACAAGATACTTTTTTTATCCCCGTATATTCAATGAACTCTTTGATTTTTAAGTAGCTTGGTCTAAAGTTATGCCCCCATTCACTAATACAATGAGCTTCATCTATAAAAAGGTAATGTGGTTTTAGATTTTTTATTTTTTCTGCAAAAGATAAATTCTCTAATCTTTCAGGAGCTATATAAAGCAGTTTGCTTTTCCCAAAAGAAATATCTCTTAAAACTTCCTCAGCTTCAAAATATCTCATTGTGCTATTAATAAAAGTAGCGATGTTCTCTCTTTTATTAAGTGCATCTACCTGATCTTTCATTAAGGCAATAAGAGGGGAAACAACAATAGAAAAACTGTTATTAACTAAGGCAGGGATTTGATAACAAATTGATTTTCCTGCTCCGGTAGGAAGAATAGCTATTGTATTTTCACCATCAATAATAGCATTAATGATTTCCTCTTGTCCAGGACGGAAAGATGTATATCCAAAATATTTTTCTAAAGCTTCTAAGGGAGTCATTTATGGGTAAAACCTAAAAACTGAGTTTATTAAATTAAAGTTAAAAAGAAAAAACTACATCTTTTAATTTATTAATATAATAATTACATTTAACATTGTTTTAAAATAATATAACTGAAGTTCAAAATGCCTACAAAAAAAATCCTATTGTTTGTTTTACTTTTTATTTCTATTTCGTTGGCTCAGGATAGTACTTATCAAAAAATAAGTCAAATGATTGATTCTGTATCAAGCCCAAATATGAGAAACCATATTATAAATTTAGTGAATGCAGGTGGACACGGAAGCAGAGTCACTCTTACTCCGGGTAATGATAGTGCAGCATTTTATATTAAAAGAGAATTTGAAAAAATTCCCGGCTTAACTTCTGTTACTATGGATACTTTTTATATTACAGATGCAGTTTATCCGTACAATCAAAAGCCAATGTTTAATATCGTTGCTGAAATAAGAGGTAAGGTTACTCCGGCAACTCAATATATCATTGGTGCACATTATGACTGTTCAGCAAGCAGGATGGGCTCAACAATTTGGACTTCACAATGGAAAACAATTCAGGCTCCCGGAGCAGATGATAATGCAACCGGTGTTGCTATCGTTTTAGAATTGGCAAGAATTTTATCAGATACTGCAAATCATTTTAACCCTGATTATACAATTAAATTGGTTGCATTCGGTGCAGAAGAATCAGGTCCGGCTTATGGTGGTCATCATTACGGCAGTATTCATTATGCCAAAAATGCAAAACTTAGAAATGATTACATCTCAGGTATGCTCTCGATTGATATGGTGGGATATAATGATAATTATAATTATAACTCTATCATTTCGGATGCTAATTCAAAGTGGCTTGGAGAAAAAATGGTTCAGGCAAATCAAATTTTCTCAACAGGTTTATTGCTTAATGCCACTCCGTTTGTTTATGGGAATTATAGTGATCATTTTTCTTTTTGGGAAGAAGGTTATAAAGCAATATGCTTAATGGAATTTGGTCCACCATGGAATAATGGACCATATTACATTGCTAATCCTTTTTATCATAAGACATCAGATACTTTAGGTACTGTTAATATGGAATTAGTTAAAAGGGTTGGACAATTAAGTTTAGCTACTTTTGCATCTTTAACTTCAAGATTTACAGATGTTAAGGAAGAGATTATAAATCCTACTTCAATTTATTTATCTCAAAATTATCCTAACCCATTTAATCCTTCTACAAACATCAAGGTTTATTTGCCTGCAACAAAAAATATTAAACTAAAAGTTTATGATATGTTAGGTAAGGAAGTAGTCGAATTATATAATGGTGAACTTCAGAGTGGTGAACACGAATTTAAGTTTGATGGCTCTCAACTTAGCTCAGGTATTTATATGTATGTTTTGAAAACTGATGAATTAAGTATTTCTAAAAAGATGTTAATGATAAAATAATGAGCAAAATTGCACTGGTTACAGGTTCAAATACTGGGATAGGAAAAGCAACTGCAGAAGAATTATCTAAGGCAGGACTAAGAGTCATAATGATCTGCAGAAATAAAGAACAAGGGGAGCAAGCAAGAAAAGAAATTATTAAAAATACCGGGAACGATAAAGTAAGATTGTATATTGGAGATTTATCTTCCATTAGTTCAATTAAAAATGTAGTTGAAGAAATTAAAAAAGATTATCAGTATTTAGATATTCTTATTAACAACGCTGGTGTTGTAATGCAAAAAAGGACTTTGACCGAAGATGGTTTAGAGTACCAGTTTGCTGTTAATTATTTATCTCAATTCTTGTTAATTAATCTTCTGTTTGATCTATTATTCAAAAGTTTATCAGCAAGAATTATTAATGTTAGTTCTCAGACTTATATATCTGCAGATATCGATTTCAATGACCTCCAATCGGAAAAAAGATATCATCCTACCGGAGTCTATAGCAATACAAAAATGATGGTAATTTGGTTAACCTACTATCTGGCTGAACGATTAAAAAACTCCAACATTACCATCAATTGTTTACATCCCGGAGTTATAGCAACGAATCTTCTAAAAGATTACAGAGGAATACCAAGAACATCAGGAACTGCCTCAAATAAAAATATTAAAGAAGGTTCTGAAACTTCAATTTATTTGGCCTTATCTGATGAAATTAAAGAAATTACGGGGAAGTACTTTGTCGACAAAAGAGAATCAAGAACTTCAGCTGAATCTTACGATTTGAACAAAGCAAAAAAACTTTGGGAAATTAGCTTAAAGTTGACCGGAATTGAAGATAATATACCCTCTTAACAGGAGAAAAAATCTTTAAAAACTGTTTTTCTTTTAACCTTATTTCAAATATATTGCCTTATTATTTCTTTTTGGATTTATGAAGGTATATATAGCAGGAGACATTCCGGAAATAGGTATTGATTATTTAAGGGAAAAGGGTTTGAAAATTTCCTTAAATAAGAAACTAATCTCAGAACAAGATTTTATTCGTAATGCTAAAGATTGCAATGGAATTGTTACACTTCTAAGTCAAAAAATTACTAAAGATATTATTGACAGCTTACCTAAGCTTAAAGTAATAGCAAATTATGCAGTTGGTTACAATAACATTGATATAGCTTATGCTAAAGAAAAAGGAATAATAGTTACTAATACTCCTGATGTACTTACCGCAGCAACTGCAGAAATTGCAGTATCTTTAATGCTTTCCTGCAACAGGAGAATAGTTGAATCCGAAAATTTTGTTAGGGATGGAAAATTTTCCGGATGGCAGCCAAAATTATTTTTAGGAAAAGAAATAAAAAATAAAACAGTAGGGATTATAGGGGGAGGCAGAATAGGTACAGCAACTGCTCTAAGAATTAAGGCATTTGAAACTAATATTTTATATTATTCAAATCATAGAAATCCTTTATTGGAAGAAAAAACTGATGCTAGAAAAGTAAGTTTAGATACTCTATTGAAAAAATCTGATATTATTTCAATACATCTTCCATTAACACCTTCAACAAGAAATTTACTATCAAAAGAAAAATTAGGTCTATTAAAGAAAAGCTCTGTAGTTATAAATACTGCTCGAGGCGAAATTATTGATGAAAAGGAACTGATTAGAAAACTAAAGAAAAATGAAATATTTGCAGCTGGTTTTGATGTGTATGAGAATGAACCTAACTTGAACAAAGAATTATTTAAATTAAAGAATGCAGTATTGCTTCCTCATATTGGCAGCGCGACCGAAGAAGCGAGAAATGAAATGTCACTTTTATGTGCAAAAAATATTGCTAATGTTTTAAATAATAAAAAACCTTTAACTGAAGTATAGTAAAAAATCATTTTAATTAACGGAAGTGTCATATGAAAAAAAGTATCTTACTATTTGTTGTTGTCTTTTTCTGTGCCCAATTATTTTCTCAACAAGTAGAAAATTATAAGCAAGTAGAAATTCAGCTAAATCAAAGAGGGGACATCCTGGTTTTAAATGATTTAGGAATTTCCATTGATGAAGCTATTTATACTAAAAGCAATTCCGTTATTGCATACATAAGTAATTCCGAATTTGAAATATTAAAAAAATCGAATTTCGTTTATAAAGTTTTAATTGATGACTGGTATAAGCACTACAGTTCTCTTCCGAAATTATCAAATATTGAAAAAGAAAATTTTATTTTAGAAAGTAAAACAAAATATGGTGTAAGTGGACTCGGATATGGTTCAATGGGTGGATTTTATACCTATGCTGAAGTAAATGCTCAGCTTGATTCAATGAAAACCCGCTTTCCAAATCTTATTACTGCTAAAGTTTCTATTGGTACTTCAGTTCAAAGTAGAAATTTATATATGGTTAAAATTTCTGACAACCCTGACGTGGATGAAAATGAACCTGAAGTTCTTTATACAGGTTTACATCACGCACGCGAACCGCAGGGCATGACTTGCGATTTATACTTTATGTGGTACCTGTTAGAAAATTATAATACCAATGCTTCGGTAAAATATTTAGTTGATAACAGAGAATTATATTTTGTTCCTGTTGTTAATCCTGATGGTTATGAATATAATCATCAAACAAATCCAAGCGGCGGCGGAATGTGGAGAAAGAACAGAAGCTTGAACAGCGGTTACTATGGAGTTGATTTAAATAGAAATTATGGACCATATGCTTATTGGAATGCACCAAATGGTGGTTCAAGTACAAATCCAAGTGATGATACTTATAGAGGACCTTCAGCTTTTTCTGAATTAGAAATCCAAGCAATCAAAAATTTTGTAGCTACAAGATATTTTAAATGTGCATTGAATTATCATACATATTCTAATTTACTTATCTACCCTTATGGTGCTTTATCAAGAGAAACAAAAGATTCACTTATCTTTAGAGAATTTGCAAGAGATATGGTTACTTTTAATGGTTATGAATATGGCACAGATATGCAGACAGTTGGCTATTCAACCAGAGGCAACAGTGATGATTTTATGTATGATGGAGATACAGTTGCAAACCACGGAAGAATATTTGCAATGACTCCTGAAGTGGGCTCAACAGGATTTTGGCCGTCTCAAGCAGAAATTTTTCCTTTAGCGCAGGAAAACCTTGGTCCTAATTTATATTATGCATGGGTTGCAGGGGAATATGTTTCAATGGTTAATCCAGGTTTTAACCAGCAATATTATGATAGAGGAAGTGTTGTTTTGTTAAATCCAACATTTAAGAATAAAGGTTTGTCTGATGCTTCTGATGTAATCATTAAACTTATATCAGCTAATCCTAACTTAGTTGTGAATGTTGCTCAAGCTAATTTAGATACTATAAGAACAAGAAGTTCAAAAACTTTGTTAACTCCATTAAGCATGAACATATCTTCATCTGCTCCTATAGGTCAGGAAGTAAAATTTGTTCTTTCTGCTTATAAAGGTACGGTACTAATGTCATCTGATACCATTGCAATGATGGTAGGTGTTCCAAGTTTCTTTATGAATGATACAACAAATGTTTTAACAAATATGTGGAATCCAACTTCATCAAGTGGAGCTTCAATTTGGGAAACTACAACAAATACTTTTTACTCTTCACCAAATTGCTATACTGACAGTAAATTAGGAGATTATGTTAGTAATGCAATCATTACTATGACTTTAAAAAATCCTTTGGATATAACTACATTATCATATCCTAAATTATCGTTTTGGACAAAATTTGAAACTGAGAGCGGCTGGGATTATTGCCAGGTTGAAGCTTCTTCAAATAACGGAAGCACCTGGATTCCGTTAACAGGAATATATTCTACTCCGGGCAGCGGTTCATTCCAACCTAATGGAGAGCCTTTATATGATGGTTCACTATCTACATGGGTACGTGAAGAAATGAACTTAATTAATGTAAAGAGTAATCAATTTAAATTAAAATTTGAATTAAAATCTGATGGCAGTATTGTTAGAGATGGATGGTATGTTGATGATATTGGTGTGTTCTTTTATACTTCCGTTCCTGTTGAACTTGAAAGCTTTACAGCAAAAATAAACAATGGGAAAGCAGAATTATTATGGAGGACCGCTACTGAATTAAATAATAAAGGTTTTGAAATTCAAAGAGGATTAAAAATTAGAGATTCTGAAAAAGTAAATTATTCAACTATAGGATTTATAAATGGCAACGGTACATCTGAAGAAAGACATCAATATACTTTTGTAGATAATGAACCATTGACAGGAGAATACTATTATAGATTAAAACAAACTGATTATTCAGGTACATATAGAATTTATGGTCCTGTTGAAGTAAATAATTCTGAAGTATTTACTTATTCATTGGAACAGAACTATCCAAACCCATTTAATCCAAGTACTGTTATTAACTACAGTATACCTGCTTCAGGAAAAGTTACTATAAAATTATTCTCGTTATTAGGTGAAGAACTTGCAGTCTTAGTTAATGAAAATAAAGATGCAGGTAGATATAATTATCAATTTGATGGCAGCAAATATGGCTCAGGAATTTATTTTTATCAAATTCAGGCAAATGATTTTTCTTTAACAAGAAAGATGATTTTAATTAAGTAATTTTATTAATAATAAGTAAAAAAAAATATTATGAGAATAGGAATACCTAAAGAAGTTAATTTTGAAGAAAAGAGAGTTGCACTTGCTCCGGCAGGAGTAGACTCTTTAATCAGAGCAGGGCATACTGTTTATATTCAAAGTGGAGCAGGATTAGGAAGCCACTTTTCTGATGAGGACTATAGTACCATTGGAGCTTCAATTGTATATAGTGCTGAAGAAGTTTATCTAAGGTCGGAGTTAATAGCTAAGGTTGCTCCTATTTTTGAAGATGAAGTTAAATATCTTCAGGATAATCAAATTCTATTTTCATTCCTTTATATGTCATTAGGGAAAAGGAATGTAATGGAACAGCTTCTTAAGAAAAACATTACTGCTGTAGGATATGAATTAATTGAAATGGATAATCGATTACCTGTTTTACATTCAATGAGTGAGATTGCAGGTCAGTTATCTATTCAAGTTGCTGAGAGATATCTTGAAAGCAGTGTTGTTGGAGGAAGAGGTATTTTATTAGGAGGTATTACAGGAGTTGCACCAGCAGCAGTAGTTATTTTAGGGGCAGGTGTTGTTGGTACTTCAGCGGCCAGGGCAGCTTTGGGAAGAGGAGCTCAGGTTATTATTCTTGACCACGATATAAATAGATTAAGAAAAATTGACCAGAAATTTTCTAAAAAAGTCACTACAGTTATGGCTAACCCTTATACAATATCAAGAGGAGCAAAATTCGCTGATGTTCTTATTGGTGCTGTTTTAATTAAAGGAGAAAAGACTCCTCATCTTGTTTCAGAAAAAATGGTTAAAGAAATGAAGAGAGGTGCTGTAATTGTAGATGTTTCAATTGACCAGGGTGGTTGTATTGAAACTAGCAGGGTAACTTCCTTATCAGAGCCTGTATTTACACTTCATAATGTTATCCATTATGGTGTTCCAAATATGCCGGCTTTAGTTCCTCGCACTGCAAGTTATGGATTAAACAATGCTTCAATAGGTTATATCCATAATATTGCAGATAATGGTTTAACTAACGCATTGCTGGGAGATGCCGGTTTATCTTCAGGTGTATGTACTTATAAAGGATTTTGTTCAAATGAAGCAATTGCTCATTCTTATAATTTAGAATATAGAAGATTGCATCTATTTTCAACTAACTAATAAAGATATATGGTATTAACAAAAGATATGAACTTGAAAAATAATTTAAATATACTCAACGCTTATTCGAAGAAAATTGTTACGGCTGATGAAGCAGTAAAAGTAATAAAATCAAATGATAAAATAATTGTGCATTCCAATTGTGCACTTCCTTCTGTCTTATTAGATGCAATGGTAAAAAGAAAAGATGAATTGGAAAATGTACAGATATTCCATGCTTTAACAGTTGGACATCTTCCTTATCTTGATGAAGGAATGGAAAATAGTTTCAGACATGTTGCTTCATTTGTTGGGCATAATGCACGTAAAGCAATTCAGGAAGGTAGGGCTGACTTTATGCCTATTTTCTTGTATGAAACAGCATTGCTCTATAAAAAAGGAATTATAAATCTTGATGTTGCCTTAATAAATGTTTCTCCACCGGATGAACATGGTTTCTGCAGCTATGGTGTTGAAGTTGGTTTAATAAAGACAGGCGCAGAGAAATCAAAGATTATCATTGCTCAAATAAATAAATATATGCCAAGAACATTAGGTGATAGTTTTATTCATATCAGCAAAATTGATTACATTGTTGAAGCAGATGTGCCTATTTTGGAATTGCCTCAGGAAAAGAATTTAGGTCCTGAAATGCAGGAAGTGTATAAAAAAATTGGTCATCATATAGCAGATTTAGTCGAGGACGGTTCAACCTTACAATTAGGAATTGGTGCTATTCCAGATGCAGTTTTAAAATATCTGGACAATAAAAAGGCATTAGGTATTCATAGTGAAATGGTTTCTGATGGAATGATAGGCTTGATTAATAAGGGTATTATTACCAATGAAGCAAAGACCTTACATCCCGGCAAAATTGTTATAGGATTTGTTTTAGGTACTCAAAAATTGTATGATTTTATTGATAACAATCCAATGATTGAATTCCATCCTCAGGAATATATCAACGACCCATATATTGTTGCTAAGAATAATAAAATGGTTGCTATTAACTCAGCGATAGAAGTTGATATTACCGGGCAAGTTTGTAGTGATTCAATGGGTCCAAAAATATTTAGTGGATTTGGAGGACAATTGGATTTTGTTAGAGGTGCAGCATTATCTGAAGGCGGCAAACCTATTATTGCTCTTCCATCTACTACTAAAGATGGAAAGATTTCCAGAATTGTACCATACTTAAACCAGGGTGCAGGAGTTGTAACCGGCAGAGGCGACGTACATTACGTTGTAACGGAATATGGTGCTGTAAATTTATATGGTAAAACTATAAGGGAAAGAGCAAAGGCGCTTGCAAGTATTGCTCATCCTGATTTCAGAGAAAACTTATTAAAATACGCAAGAGATAACAAATACATAGAATAATATGATTGCAGTAATTGGTGACGTTCACGGTTGTTATTATACGTTATTAGAATTATACAATAAAATAAAAGATAAATATCCTGAGTTAGAAATTTATTGTGTAGGCGATTTGGTTGATAGAGGAAATTATAGCTGCCAGGTTATCAATTTTGTTATGGAGAAAAAAGTAAAAGTAACAACCGGTAATCACGACCAGATGTTTTATTATTTCTTTAAGCATCCATTTAATGAAATTGGAAAAGCCTGGTTGTACAATGGCTACGAACAAACTTTAATATCTTACTCAAACAATAATTATCATAAATTAGAAGAGCATTTAAATTTTATAAAATCAGCTCCTCTTTATTATAACCTGGATGATTGTTTCATTTCCCACGCCGGTATATCAAAATACTATAAAAAAGTGCTACAGGAAAATAATAATGATCTTAATGCAATTGATTCTGTTTTAAAATCAGATTTTGAAGCAGACCATGGAATACTATGGACAAGAAATGAATTATTAGATATTGGAAAACTTCAAATTGTGGGACATACCCGAAAAAAAGAAATTCTTTCAATAAAAAATACTAATGTGGTTTATATAGATACTTCAGCTTACACTAACAAATTAAGTGCTGTTATTGTTGAAGATAATAAAATTATTGAGACAATTTCCATACAAACACTATACGAGGACATCAATTAGCTTCAATGTGAGAGTCGGCTCAATTAAAGAGGAAATTTTTCCCTTAAATTATAGGTTAAATAATTGGAAAAATAATAATGCCAGATATTACTGTTGTTTTAGCCGATGATCATACGCTTGTTAGAGCAGGAATTAAATCCTTATTACAGAGTATACCCGGTTTCTCAGTTATAGGTGAATCAGATAATGGAAGAGATGCCATAAAGCTTGTTGAGAGTTTACATCCTGATATAGTTTTGTTAGATATTGCAATGTCCGAGCTGAATGGTTTAGAAGCGGCAGCAAGGATAAACAAGGAATCATTAAGTTCTAAAGTGATTATTCTTTCAATGCATGCAAGTGAAGAATATGTACTTCAGGCATTAAGAGCAGGCGCATCAGGATATTTGTTAAAGGAATCCGCACCAACTGAACTTGAGATAGCTTTAAGAGCTGTGGCAAGAGGAGAAACATATTTAAGTCCCACAATTTCCAAGCACGTAGTTGATGATTATTTAAGAAGAGTAAGTAGTGGCAATTCTTCTACTGAAAAAACAATTGAACCTTTTCCACATGAACAACTAACTCCACGACAAAGGGAAATTTTACAATTAATTGCTGAAGGTAATTCTACTAAAGAAATTGCAGCAAAGCTTAATTTAAGCGTAAAAACCATAGAAACACATCGAATGCAGATAATGGAAAGATTAGGCATCAGGGATGTGGCTGGCTTGGTTAGATATGCAATTAGAGCAGGAATCATATCTCCGGAGAGATAGAAATTTCAAGGATTTTCAGGTAAAATGTATGCCCTTTTCAGGGAAAACCTGATTGTCTTTTTACCTTGTTGAAAGTAGTTTTACATAGTAATTATTAAACATAAAGTCCTGAATGAAACCAAAATTTATACTAATTGTTGATGATAGTCCAAAATTTATTCAATCTGCTGTTAGCTTTTTGACTACCGATGTAAATTTTCCGGTTGTTGGATGGGCAATGGATGCTAATGAAGGTTTCGAAAAAATAAAAACTTTTAATCCTGATGTAGTCTTAATGGATATAGCCATGCCGGGGACAAATGGACTTGAAGCTACCAGAAAAATTAAACAACTTAATAATCCTCCTGACGTTATAATGGTTAGTTTATATGATACTCCTGAATATAGAATTGAAGCAGAACTTGCAGGAGCAGATGGATTTATTTCAAAAATGGAATTTGCTACAAGCTTATTTCCTACTTTAAACTCAATGTACGTACCCACCGATAAGGATTAGTGATTCATACCCTTAAATAATTTCTTTAATATCTTATATTTAAAAAAATATTTAGGAAATATTTAATGAGGTATTTTGCCTTAGCTACTGATTATGATGGTACTCTTGCAACTAATGGGACAGTTCTCGAACCCACACTAAAAGCGTTAACAAAATTAAAAAATAGTGGAAGAATATTAATTATGGTAACTGGCCGAGAACTGCCGGAACTAAAAGTGGTATTCCCTCATCTTGATATGTTTAATAAGGTAGTTGCTGAAAATGGCGCCTTGTTATATGACCCTCAAAATAATACTGAAAAGCAATTAGTTGAAAGTCCTAATATAGATTTTGTAAATGAACTTGTCAGAAGAGGAGTGGATAGGTTATCAGTTGGTAAGGGGATTATAGCTACCTGGCTCCCATATGAGAAAATAATTTTTGAAGCAATCAAAGATTTCGGGTTGGAACTTCAAGTAATTTTTAACAAAGATGCTTTAATGATATTACCTTCTGGTATGAATAAAGGGACTGGTTTAAAGGCAGCCTTAGATGAACTTAAACTTTCTCCTTATAATGTAGCTGGCATTGGTGACGCTGAAAATGATTTTGCATTTTTAACAATATGCGGATTCTCGGCAGCCGTGGAAAATGCACTTCCTATGATTAAAGAAAAAGTGAGTTATGTTTCTCCTAAAGACCACGGAGCTGGAGTTGTTGATTTAATAGAAAAAATGCTTGAGGATGATTTAAAAAGTTTTGATGGATGAAAAAAGAAGAATATTGTTTTCATATGCATAAATAATTTAAAATATCTTTTATCGGATTATTTAATTATTTTTAATTACTTAAAAAAATTCGGTAAAACAATGAAGCTATTTTCTACATCAATATTAATATTTTTATTTTCATTTACTTCTTTTGCTCAAAGCTGGATTAGAATAAATCAGCTTGGTTATCAGGAAAAGACTATAAAGGTTGCTGTATTTGTCAGTAAAGAAAATGTTAAAGTTAATAAGTTTGAATTAAAAGATGCCGTAACTAATAAAAAAGTTTTTTCTTCTAACACAGTAGAGTTTTTTGGCAAATATGGTCCTTTTACAAATACATACAGATTAAATTTTTCAGATTATATCAAGCCCGGGAAATACTATGTTGAAGCTAATGGAATTAAGTCCCCTGCTTTTGTTATAAATGATAATGTTTATGATGGTACTGCTGATTTCTTATTGAAATATATGCGTCAACAACAATGCGGTTACAATCCTTTAATTAAAGATTCCTGTCATACACACGATGGGTTCATTATTTATCATCCTACAAAAACAAATGAACATATTGATGTAACCGGAGGATGGCACGATGCATCAGATTATTTACAGTATATAACAACATCAGCTAATACAGTTTTCCAAATGCTTTTTGCATATCAGCAAAATCCAACTGCCTTTGGAGATGAATATGATAAAAATGGTAATCCAGGGAAAAATGGAGTACCTGATATTCTTGACCAGGCAAAATGGGGCTTGGATTGGTTAGATAAAATGAATCCTGAAAAAGATGTAATGTTTAATCAAATAGCTGATGATAGAGACCATAGAGGTTTTCGTTCTCCTGCAGAAGATACTGTTAATTATGGAAAAGGATTAGAGAGGCCAGTTTATTATTGTACTGGTGAACCTCAAGGTTTAATGGGTTATATGAATAGAACTACAGGTATAGCTTCAACTGCTGCAAAATATTCTTCAGCATTTTCTTTGGGTGCAGTATTATTAGAAAAATATTATCCGGAGTTTGCAAAAAAAATTAAACAAAAATCAATTGATGCATTTTACTGGGGAAAGAAAAATCCAGGTGTTTGCCAAACTGCCTCCTGTGTTTCTCCATATTTTTATGAAGAAGATAATTGGGTTGAGGATATGGAATTAGCTGCAATTCAATTAAAAATTAATGAAAATAAAAATGATTATTTAAAAGAAGCTCTGTATTATGGCGAAGTGGAACCGGTAACTCCATGGATGGGTGCTGACTCTGCAAGACATTATCAGTGGTATCCATTTGTAAACCTTGGACATTATTACCTTGCTAAAGAAAATGATTCAAAAGTAAGCAAGCAATACACTGGTTATATGTGGCAGGGGCTTAACAGAATCAAAAAACGTGGAGCAGATAATCCATTTTTATTTGGGGTTCCTTTTATTTGGTGTTCAAATAACCTCGTGGCAGCTGCACTTACTCAAGCTGACCTTTATACTAAATTAATTGGTGACAACACCTTCTCAGAAATGGAAGCAGCTCTAAGAGATTGGCTGTTTGGCTGCAATCCTTGGGGCACAAGTATGATTGTTGGTTTGCCAGAAAGTGGAGATTATCCGCAGGATATTCATTCAGCTTTACACGTTCATTACAATTATAAAATTGATGGTGGTTTAGTTGATGGTCCTGTTTATACAACTATTTTTAATAGTTTAAGAGGATTGCAAATAGTTAACGGTGATGAGTATAAAGATTTTCAATCGGATATAGTTGTTTACCATGATGATTACGGAGATTATTCAACTAATGAACCTACAATGGATGGTACTGCAAGCTTAACTTATTATTTTTCTTCTTTACAGGCAGGTGTAAAAAAAAAGTAAATAATTTTGTTTATGATGAAGAGGGCATAATAAAAGGTGACGCAACTAAAAAAGAGTTGACGCTTGTTTTTACTGGTCACGAATTTGCTGATGGTTATAATACGATATCATCTGTTTTAAAAAAGCATAATATTAAAGCCGGGTTTTTCTTTACTGGGGATTTTTATAGAAATCCAAATTATTCAAATCTTATAAAAGAACTTAAAAAGAATGGGCACTACCTTGGTGCTCATTCGGATAAACACATCCTATATGCATCCTGGGAAAAAAGAGATTCAACTTTAGTTACAAAAAAAGAATTTACTAATGATATCTTGGACAATTATGCTGAGATGAAAAAGTTTGGAATAAATAAGGCGGATGCTCCATACTTTATGCCACCTTTCGAATGGTACAATAAGGAAATAGTAAGATGGACTGAAGAATTGGGATTAACCTTAATTAATTATTCACCGGGTTCATTATCAAATGCTGATTACACAATTCCTGTGCCTAATGAAAGATATTACAGTTCTGATTCAATATATAATAAAATATTGCATTTTGAAAAAAATAATCCATCAGGTTTAAATGGTTTTATCCTTTTAACACATATTGGAACTGACCCAAGAAGAATCGATAAATTTTACAACAGATTAGATAATTTAATAACTGATTTAAAGAAAAAAGGGTATAAGTTTGTTAGCCTGAAGGAATTATTTGAGAGAAAATTAACACCATAGTATCAATGTTAAAACTGGCATTTCTCGACTTCGATACATTTTCATCCCAATAAAATTGGATGAAAACACTCAGTCAATGAATACTTTTGATTAAGTTTTCTTCCAAAGGAACCACTTTGTGGTCGATACATTTTCCCTCGATTTAATCGAGGGAAAACACTCGGAGCACCTTCGCTTATCTACTTCATCAACAGCATCTTTTTACTTTGACTAAAGCTTCCACTATTGATTGTATAAATATAAACTCCAGATGGTAAATCTTTTGCATCAAATAATGTTATATAAGAGCCTGCAGACTTATATTCATTTAATATAATTGCTTTCTCTTCTCCAAGTATATCATACACTTTAATAGTAGTTATTCCTCCGATAGAAAGAGAATACTCTATATTAGTACTTGGATTAAAAGGATTGGGATAATTTTGTCCTAAATAAAAATTATATAATCCTACTTCATCATTAACATTAACAATTCCATTTTTAAATCTCACTATCAGACTTGCAGTATCTGAATTCCCATATTGGTCATACACTTCTACAAATATTTTATAATTGCCATCTACAAAGTTGGTTGTATGAAGTGAGTTATAAGTATCCTCTTCAGAAATAGTAGTATCACCGTCTTCATTTGTAATTATATGATAATAATTGCGTAAGGTATCCATCCAACTTGTAGGTAGAAAACTTGGATGGTCTAAATACAATACTGAATCATAAGGATAAAAATGTGGAGAATCGTAAAAAGAATAGGGGTGATTTAGTATATGTCCTAATGTTCTTGGTTTAACTATTGAATCATTATCTGCACGTAAAATTGTGTAGTAAGATTTATAAGCAGGCTGACTCCAATTTGATTCGCCAACATAATCATTTACTTTTACAATGATATCTATATCTCCATATAAACTGTCTTTACTCAAAATATTCGCAGTATTATTTTTTGCAAATGTTAATGGATACCCATTAGATGGAAATGCTGGTTGTATTTCAGGAGGATAAGGATCTGTATTTGGAACAAGTGCATTTAATGGATTAAAATTTATGCCCCATTCATTATCATCATAATACCAAACAGAACCAGAATCTTTTATCTCAACAAAATGTATATGTGCCCAATCATCTGCCCAATGAATAATATCTCCGAGGTATTCGTGTAATGTAACAGTATCTCCAACATCTACTTGAATTGTTGATTCTATTAAATGAGCATGAAGCCACCCATTTGCCACTCCTGGTACTTGTTCTTTAGAAACTGCCAATCTCCAGTATGAAGCACCGCCTATTGTCAGAACTAATTTAACATAGCCGGGAACAACACTATATGTTGGTTCAGCAATTGGAACAATTAAATCCAATCCCTGGTGAAGGTAATAACCCATATGCTGCTCATAATGATTCCAAACAGTTCTCATACTATCGAAAGGAGCAAATGGCCAGGAAATTTGTTCTGGTGCTAAATTCTTATCTAACTTAATATTACTACTTAAAGCTATATTTTTTTCAGCAAGAACTTTATTTAGTAATTCCTTGCCAGAAATATCATAAACTTTTAATACTCCCTTTGAATAATTTTCATCTTTATAATGGACTCCTGCAAAAATATAATTATCTATTATTTTTAAATCTCTATATGATAATTTGTCTTCAAGAATATTATGACTAACAAGTTTGCCATCTAAGGTGGAAAAGGTATATAAATTTTTTTTATTTATAACACTTACAATATTATTAGTGGATGAAAATTTAATATCTCTTGCGTATAAAAAATTATTAGGTAAGTTTATTGTTAATGTTTTATCCGAATGGACAATTAATTTATTGTTTCGAATTGATGCTAAAACATCTTCATTTTCCGAAAAACAAAATTGGTCTGAGTGTTCATAAATATTATTTGAACCATCTTTAAGATTAATAATATTTAATCCTTCTTTATCATTTATCCCAATAAAATTTCCTAAGGGAGAAGAACCAAACAAAGATGCACTTTTAAATATTTTAGAAAATTTATAAATGCCTCTTTGATTATAAACATTTATTTTCAATTCGCCTTTAAAATGATTTGAATGGTCAAGGAAAATAACTGTTCCATTATTTGAAATGTACATATCTGAACCTGGAACATCGGAAAAAGTGTGAATTAAATTTTCTTTATAAAATAATTTAAAGTTCTTTAATTGCCTCATCTCATCAGTAGCAGAAGCAACTTCATAAGTCCCGGAATAATTGCCGTCGTAAGAGTAAACTGTGAAATCTTTAGTTGCATTTTGAAAAGTACCATTAAAAGATAAATTAATATTTCCCTGGATTATAGAATTTAAATCCTGAGGAATAATATGAAAGTAGGGGAGTAATAGGAAGAATATGAATAAAATAGTTTTCATAAAGATTACCTTCTTTTAGATATTAAAAGATAAGTATAATGTGAATAATTTGGAAGAAATATAAATAAAAAAATCCGGCTTACCAGCCGGATTTTATAGCAGATAATAATTCTTCTAATGTTCTATTATCTTTTTGTTCTATCTTATTCTTTGTTTATCAACAAAAATTATCTTGGTCCATGACAATCAGTACATAACTGATTTCTGATATCAATTGCATTATCAGCAGGATGAACAAATGGTAATCCTGCTAAATTAACTTTAGTTGGCTGACCGGGGAACTCCTGTTCAATAATTAAGTGGCAGGCATTACAATCAGATGAAATTGTTTTACCTTCATTACTGACATGGTTGCCATCGTGACATCTAAAACAGCCAATGCTGTACATATGTCCTTTGTTATTAGGAAAATATCTCCAGCTTACATTCATTTCAGGGAAATAATTTCTTGAATAAACCTTTTTAACTTCTTCAATTATTCTATCTAACTTTGGCTTTAATGAATTATATCTATCCGAATAATTTGTTCTATAAAAATCATTTATGATAATTGAAATACTATCAAGAGCTTTTTCTCTTACTGAATATTTATTTTCCAAGGCTTCAATAGAAATACTCTTTATATAAGGAATAGTAGTATCTATTTTACCATTACTCATTAATTGATTTATTACAACTGCAGGATTATAATAAATGTGTGAAGGTCTGTTATGGCAGTCAATACAATCCATCAATCTTGTTTTACCTTCAGAAAAATTCTTAGGTCCCTTGCTTCCTTTTAGAGTATAAACAGTTTCTCTTCCTGAAGTTTTATTAACTGCTTTTATCCAGGTAATGTTTTCGCGTTTTTCATCTTCAGCAAAATAAGTGATTCTATTATTTATATTCATATGCCAGTGAATACCGGTAGTATCAAGAGACTGAGCATTACCACCGCCTATCTTTAACAATACAGTAGTTTTATAATGCGTATTATTTTCATCAGACAGATAATAATTATATTCAACCTTCTTTTGATTATAAAAATGAGAAGGCCAATGACATTGCTCGCAGGTACCTTGAGCAGGTCTCAAATTCTGAATAGGTGTAGGTATTGGACGAGAGTATTTATTAAACAAAACTGAATAAACCTGATAAGCTCCTGAAACTTTTGAACGAACATACCAATCTGTACCTGAGCCAATATGACATTGAACGCATCCAACTCTTGAATGTGGTGAATCTAAATAAGCAGTATATTCAGGCTCCATAACCTTATGGCAAATTTGTCCACAGAATTCATCCGAATCAGTATATTCATAAGCCTTAAAACTTCCGAATGCAGTAAACAATAATAAAAAGATTGTTCCAACTGAAAAGAATATTACAGATCTTCTAACTTTAGGTTCATTTAAATCAATAACAGGAAGGTGGATTTCTTTTCTGACATGTTTTCTTTCTCTAAACGCACCAATCGCAATTAATATTAATCCAATGATTAAAAAACCAGGAAGAATAACAAATGCAACTATTCCCATATAAGGTTTGGGTTCCGGAGTCATAGCTTCAAGAACGATAAGGAAAATAATTAGTCCAAAACTTATAATAGCTACAACTGCCCCTATTAGGGACATAGTATTATAGAAAATGGATGGGAATAACTGTTTACGCATTAAAACTCCTTAAGAATATATATTTCTGTTCTATAGAACGATATTAGTATGAATCTGGCGAAGTAAGTGAAAAAAGCTTCCTCTTAATAAGAGAAAGCTTTTTAATAAAATTATTTTTTAGATAATAACGTCTTCGTCTTCATCCTTTTGCTTGTCTTTAATTCTCTTAAATTCAAGTGGATGTTCTTCAGCCATTTCTTCTTCAGGTATAGTCCCTTTAATCCAGGCAAGATTCATAGGAAAAATATCCGGATTAAACATAACAAAATAAAAATGCCATACAACAATAGACAAGAAAGCAAGCCATGCTTCGAAGTAATGAATACTTCTTGCAACCTGCCAAGTTAGTAAACCATAATTAGAAATGAACATATTTTCAAACCATAGAGCAATACCGGTTAAAGTCATAACTGCAGTTCCCCAAATTAGAGCCCAGTATTCTGCTTTCTCAACATAGCTGAAACGGTCAAGTAAAGGTTTCTCTTTGCTTAATCCAATATTGTATTTGAACATTCCAACAGCGTCTTGTAGGTCTTTGTATTTAGGTAATAAGTCTCTTAATAATTGTTTTCCTCTTTCAGTAAATGATAGATAGAAAATATGATAAAGAGAAGCAGCAACCATAATAACAGCAGCAATTCTATGAATCAGACTTCTATAATCAAAAGCACTGCTGCTAATCTCATAAATATGCCTTGCCCACCAGGTTTCAGGGAACCTCAGCATAAAGCCGGTAATAACAAGAGTAAGAAAGCTTATCAATAATGCAAAATGTTGTAGTCTTTCCTGAAGAGTCATTCTCAAATAAAGAGTACGGCTAAATTTATGAACAGGTAATAAACCTCTTTGACGTAAATACTTATTATGAGATTTCTTAATGAAATCAAGAAGGTTATGAATAAACATTCCACCAATGGTAAGAATAATAAGTATTGTATAAATTAATGATATCCAGTATAAAATTGGAGCTTCAGATTTTTCAGGAGTACGTTGGTTAACGTGAATAGTTCCTTCAGTAAACCTCTTGTTTGCACCGGGGTGACATCTTCCGCAAGTCTTTGATAAATTATTTTTATTAACTGTAGAAGTCGGATCACTTGATGCTTTAATATTATGGAAACCATGGCAGCTTGCACAATTGGCAACTGTTGTTGAACCACCTTCAAGAGCTAAACCGTGATAACTATCTTTATAAGTTGAAAATCTATTAGGGTCTAAGCCATATTTTTTTGTCAATGTAACTGAACTATGGCAAGGAGAACAAACTTGAGCAGCAACATTTTTATAAGCAACAGGAGCATTAGGATCATTTGTCTGTAAAATATTATGTTCACCATGGCAATCAGTACAAACAGGAGCATCCATATTACCTTTTGCTACCTGTGTACCATGAATACTTTCTTTGTATTCATTATAAATATCTGTATGGCATTTACTACAAGTTACAGGAACTTGGGTTTTAAAGACAGGGGAGCCTGGATCTCCGGGGCTTCTAATATCGTGATTACTATGGCAGTTAACACAATTGGCGGCTTTTTCATTCCCATTTTCTAAGGCTTTACCGTGAACACTGTTAACATATGAATGAACAAAAGCCTGGTCAGTTGCAACTTTTTTAGTATCGTGGCAAGCTTCGCAAAGTTTTGCCTGGTTTCTTTTAACCTCTAAAAGGCTTTTTGATTGTTTTAAAGTAACTTGATTTTTATGGCAAGTTATGCACGTTGGAGCACCAGCAATTCCTTTTACAAGAGCCTTGTTATGGACAGAATGTAAATAAGATTCTGAAACTTCTTTATGGCATTTACCGCATGATTCAGATAATCTGGCACTACTGAATTTTGCATTTGGGCTTTTAGGTGATTGTACATCATGAGTTCCATGACATCCTTTACAGGAAGTTGACTGTGAAGTTCCTGTACCTTTAGATCTTAAAATATCAGGGTGAAATGCATGCTTTGTTAATGCATTAGTGTGACAACTTAAGCAATTAACAGGTTCAATATTTTCTTTATGAGGAACTTCATCAGGATTAAATCCTTTATGACAAGCAATGCAATTTATTTTTTTATGAGTAGAAGTATTTAATATGTTTTCATCGACAAACAGAGAAATTTCTTTTCCGTTTTTCTCCATTGTCATTGTGTTATCACTATGGCAAGCTAAGCAATCTTCTTTGGTCTGTGAATATGTTAAATCATTTGCAGTGTAAATAAAAATAAATGCAAAGATGTATAATAAATATTTAAGTGTTAAATGATTTTTTCTCATGATCCTCGTTTAGAATGCCATAGTGAATATTAATTATGAATTATTTTTTTAAAGATTCTAACCATTTAGTTAAATCTTTTAATTCCTGGTCAGTACCTTTAAAAGCTGTTTTATGTTCTTTGCCGTCTACTTTTTCTTTTTTGTTCAAGTATTTTTCAAAGAAATCAGCTTTTTTGCTTGCACCAACTGTGGATAAATCAACAGCTTTTGCATTTTTTGAAGTTAGGCCAGCTGAAGTAACAGTGTGGCATGCTCCGCATTTTTTGTCAACGAAAACTTTTTGACCTGGGTCGTCACCGGTATTCATTGAAAATGCAAATCCATATAGGCCAACGATAGCAAATACGAATAATAAGAATATTGCTACTTGTTTCATTTTAACTTTCCTTTTTTATTGTTTGTAATAGTTAGTTCAGAAACTAAATTGTCACTTTTCTCTTACAAACATAATACCAGAACAAAGAATCGATTAATGTAAAAAAATTCAATATTAAAACGTTTTCATTCTAATATATGAGAATTTTTTCCTTCTTTTTTTTGCAATAATTGAATGTATTGATTTTTTTAAGCTTTACTCATTAAATATAACCAAAATAGCTGTATATTTTAATAAATTTTTACTGTACTAATTAAAATATTTTAAAAAATTGTTAGAACTAAGGATTATTGTGTAATTTCTTTACATTATTATACATTTATTAAACTACAATTTTACTTTACCAAAGATTATTCTTTTAAAACCGTTAGTTTAATTACAAAATAGATATCTTTTATGAGCATAGTATAATATTTCTACAAAATTATTTCCATTGAAAACTATCTCTGCTTGATTTACCCAATCAAGAGGCGTCCAATAAACTATTCATTGATTCGTAAAAAACAAAAAAAATACCTTCAAACACTGAGTAAATTTGGTGAATTATTAAATTATGTCTCTTTGAATTTATAATATGAAAGGTAAGCGGTTCTAATTTGTTTTGTTTTGTAAGGTAATAGCCATATTCTAATGCAAAGGAGGCATTAAATGAAATAAAAGCAGGAACAAGAATATTTTTCATATTCATTACACATAACCTTGTGAAATGATGTAATATTAATACTAAGCTAATATTAGCGAAGATAACTCTTGTGAGACCTCATTCAAATCGTATGGCTTATAAAAAACAGAAGAAACATATTTTCTAATAGATGAATCAAAATTATTAATTTGCTTCTTGTAAACATAGGTAAGAATTACTGGTATCTTATAAATTTCATTAAGTTCTCTACAGAAGGTCTCGATGTTTTTAGAAGGCTCAATATCCATTAGTACAAGATCAAATCCTGATTTGGCAATAATCTTCATTACTTCAATATCAGTTGTTGTAGTAACATGAAATCTATCTTGAAGATACATCAAAAGGCTGTAGCACATGCTGAAATCGGGACTATAAAAAAGGATATTTTTCATTAATAAAATTAAAAATTTCGAATAAACTGTTTCTAATATCTTTTTTATTATTCTATTTGCGTGCCATTTAAATTTTATAAATTATTTAAGATTTATTGAGATATAATCTAAATAATTGATAAAATCTTCTCGTAATTGGTAAATTCTTTCAATTTTTGAGAAATTGAAGCTATTTAAAGTATTAAGTTATTTCTGTTAATCAAAACGAATAAAGTGATTAACCCTGCTAATATGAAGACCAATAAAAAAAGCTGCCTTGGCAGCTTTTAATTAAAACTAAATAATTAAGCTTTAATGTCTAATTCCTTCAACTTCCTGTATAAGGTAGATAAACCAACTTGAAGTATTTCTGCTGATTTTTCTTTGTTGAAATCATTGTTCTCTAATGTTTTCAAGATAAAATCTTTTTCAAATTTTCTAACAGAATCTTCCAAAGAACCAGCTTTTGAGTAATCCAATAAATCAGCAGATGGATAGAAATTTGGTGGTAAATCTTTTAATTGAACAAAATCTGTTTTACAGAATATAGCTGCTCTTTCAATAATATTTTCCAACTCTCTTACTTCACCTTTCCAATCATAATTCATCAAAGCTCTTAGAGCTTCAGGATCAATGCCTTTAATATTTTTATTCAATTCTCTACGATATTTATTTAAGAAGTGGTCTGCAAGTAATGGAATATCTTCTTCACGTTCTTTCAAAGAAGGAAGATGAATCTCAATTACATTTAATCTGTAGTAAAGGTCTTCACGAAATCTTCCAGATGAGATTTCTTCTTTAAGGTCCCGATTTGTTGAGGCTAAAAATCTTACATTTATAGGCATTGCATTGGTTGTACCAACAGCAGTAACTTCTTTCTCCTGAAGTACACGCAAAAATTTAACTTGAAGGGAAGGAGGCAATTCACTTATTTCATCAAGAAATAATGTGCCACCATCAGCTGCTTTAATAAGTCCTTCCTTGTCAGATATTGCTCCGGTGAAGGCGCCTTTTTTATGACCAAATAATTCACTTTCAATAAGATTTTCAGATATTGCACCGCAATTAACTGCAATGAAAGGTTTAACCTTTCTTTTACTCTTAAAATGTAGAGCTCTGGCTACTAACTCCTTACCGGTTCCACTTTTCCCACTGATTAATACAGTACTATCAGTTTCAGCAACCGTATCTATCATATCATAAATTCTTTTAATAGATGGTGATTTACCAATGATATTTTCGAAATCAAAATTTCTTTGAATTTCTTTTTTGAGAATTCGATTTTCCATCAATAAACTTTTAATTTCAAAAAGTTTCTTAAGCTTAATTAAAAGCTCATCGAACTCTATTGGCTTTAAGATATAATCACTGGCACCATTTCTAAGAGCAGTAATGGCAGTGTCCAATGAGGCAAACGCAGTAATGATTATAACATCTGTCTGAATATTTAACTTCTTAATTTCAGATAGTAATTCAGTTCCTTTCATTAAAGGCATTTCAATATCAGTTATTACTAAATCAAAAGAAGATTCTATTAACTTATCATAGGCAGCTTTACCATTTTCCGCCTCTTCAACAACGTAGCCCTCTTTCTTCAAAACGAAAGAAAGGGATTCTCTTATTATTTCTTCATCATCTACTACTAAAATTTTTTCCGCCATTTTTACCTCTAAGGTTTTATTGGAATTGTTATTATAAATGTGGTGCCTACACCCAATTTGCTAGTAACTTTTATATCACCTTGAAAACTTTTTATTATACCATAGCTAACCCATAGACCAAGTCCTGTTCCTTTTCCCTCTTTCTTTGTAGTAAAAAATGGTTCAAATATCTTTGTATAATTTTCTTCCGAAATACCAGGACCTGTATCAGAAAAAGTAATTATAACATCATCCTCGTCCATATCGCTTTTAATTGATATTCTCTCTTCAACTCTTTGTTCTTTCTTTTCACTTATTGCATCCACAGCATTAAGAAGAATATTAACAAAAATCTGCTGCAATTGGTCTGAGATTAAAGGTAATGGAGGAATATTTTTATTGAGTTCTAAATTAAATTTAATATTTTTTAACTTTGAACCAACCTTGGTAATTTCAACAGCTTCAGTCAGGTTTTGGTTTATATCAGTAACAATCAGTTCATAATTGGAGGGCCGGGAAAAATCCACAAGGTCCCTAATAATTTTTGAAATACGAGTAACCTGGCTTTTTACGAGACCAAGTTTTTCTTTAACAAAATCATCATCTGTAGATCGCTGAACAACTTGAACAATTGCTGAAATAGAAGCTAAAGGATTACCAACTTCGTGTGCAATACCGGCAGCAAGTGTACCGATGCTTTCCATCTTCTGAGTATGTATAAGCTGCTTTTCCAAAATTCTTTTTTCACTTAAATCTCTATGAACACCAAAAAACCCTGTAAGTAAACCATCCTGGTCGATAATAGGGGAAATAAGCAGCTGAGTATAAAATGGTTCTCCGGATTTCTTTTTATTTTCAACATCACCAAACCATACTTTTCCGCTATTGATAGTATCCCACATTCGAGCCCAGAATTTTTTTGTATGTCTTCCACTACTAAAAACGCTTGGATTTTTCCCTAAAAGTTCTTCTTTGGAATAACCACTCGCGGCAACAAAAGCAGGATTAACATATATCATCTTTCCATTTACATCAGTTAGCTGCAAAGGGTTAACAGTATTTTCAGCAACATAAAAGAACTTCATTAAATCCAGTTCTTTTTGCTTTTCTTCATTTATTTCTTTTAGAAGAATTAAACAAAAAGTAACATCATCATAAAAAACAGGTATAACATCTAAGGTTAAATTATAAGTTGATTTATCAATATTTAATCTTGTTAAATATTTTTCTTTTTTGTTTTCTTTTATAGAGGTAAGAAATAAATTTATAAAGCTTTCTTTTTGTTTTGAATCTATAAAATCAAAGAAGTTTTTATTCCGAAGTTCCTTATTGAAGAAAGTTTTTGCCTGCCTGTTCATTTTTAAAATCATCCCATCCCTGGCAAGCAGAAGGTACATATCATTAAGTTTCTCAATCAGTTCAAAAGCAATTTCTATTTTGCTGGTCATTTACATTAATATCTATTAATCAATAATTAAAAATAAAGAATATTGTTATATAAATGAAGAAAAATGAATGATTTATTGACGATTAATACGTGAAAACAGATATATTATAGCTTAAAGAAAAAAAATTTTATATTATTATCCACAAATATTAATATTATGAAAATAGCTTTACTACAATACAATCCTGTATGGGAAAATAAAAAAGGAAATCAGGAAAAAATTCTATCTCTTACTAATGATTTACCTAAAGATGTAGATATTTTAGTTTTACCTGAAATGACTTTAACCGGATTTACAATGAAGTCCGCTATGTTTGCTGAAAGCTTAAATGGAGAAAGTACTACCTTTTTCAGTGAATTAGCAAAAAATCATAAAGTGAATGTTTTTGCAGGAATGATACAGGGAATTGATGGAGGTACATATAATACACTTCTTCATTACAATGAACTGGGTGAAATTATTGCAGAATATAGAAAAATACATCCTTTCTCCTATTCAGGTGAGGATGTTCATTATAGAAAAGGTAATGAAACTATTATTACCAAAGTTAAAGATGCAAAAATTGGTTTAAGCATTTGTTATGACCTTCGATTTCCTGAACTTTACAGGAGATATGGTAAAGAACGTGTAGATATTATGATTAACATTGCTAATTGGCCTGTTACAAGAATTATGCATTGGAGAACTTTATTGAAGGCCAGAGCAATTGAAAATCAATGTTTTATGATTGGTGTTAATAGAGTCGGTGATGACCCAAAATTAAAATACAATGGTTTTAGCAGCATATTTACTCCTATGGGTGATGAAGTTGTTGCTATAGAAAATGAAGAGAAGGTAATTATTGCAGAAATTGATTTAGGTGAAGTGAAATCTATTCAGGGCTCACTTCCATTTTTAAATGATATACGATTAATTTAGAGGAAAAAATGTTCGAGACGAAAAGAAAAATAGAATTCCATCATTGCGATCCGGCAGGAGTTTTATTCTATGGAAATTTATTTTCAATATGTCACTCTGTTTACGAAGAAATTATTGACACCCTTAAAATGGATATAAAATATTGGAATAATGAAGAATGGGCAGTTCCTATTATAAGTACTTCAGCTAACTATTTTAAGAGTATCAGAAGAGGGGATGTTTTAAAGATTAAAGTTTTATTAAGTTCAATCAGGGAACATTCCTTTGAACTTGAATATAATCTTTATAAGGATGACGGTTTATATGCCTCAGCTTCTACTGTTCATATTTTTGTAAATAAATCAACCTGGAAGAAAACTTCTATTCCATTAGAGATAAAAGAAAAATTTGCAAAACTAAAAGTAACAAGAAGTTCTCTGGTTTAGTCAAAATAATTTTTTAAGTTCTTCGCGTTTGATTTTATGTAAGGAAGTTTTTGGAAAATCAGAGACTTCCTTCATTTTTTTTAAAAGCTTAAATGAAGGTAGATATTCTTTCAAGTAATCATTCAATTCATCTAAAGAATATTTTTTATCTTTAAATTTTACAACTGCTGCTGGTACCTGTCCCCATTTTTCATCTTCAATCCCGATAACATATGCTTCTGCAATATTTTTGTTCCTTGAAAGCACCTCTTCAATTTCAAATGGATTTATATTTTCACCACCTGAAATAATTAAATCCATTCTCCTTGCAAGAACGTAAATAAAACCATCATCATCTTTATAGCCAAAATCTCCAGTATAGTAAAAGTCTTTCTTTAATTTTTTTCTTGTTTCCTCTTCATTATTAAAATAACCCTTGAAAACGGAATGTCCTTTTATAATAATTTCACCTTCATTTTTATTAGTTTCTTTAACAATATCAACAGTAAAATTCTTTAAAGGCTTCCCGGCTGATGAAAGTTTATGTTTGTATTTAATCGTATCAAGCGCGGTGACAAACGCTGTTGTTTCACTTGCTCCATAAACCTTAAAGATATTCCAACCTAATTTATTTCCTTTTGTAATTAAGTTATTTCGTATAAATCCTCCACCTAATAAAAGTTTTTTAAACTTTTTAGGTTCAAAATTTTTAACATTAAAATTTATTAATTGTGTAGACACAAATGATGCAAAAGAAGGTTTATATTTTTCAAAAGCTTTTTGTAAATCATTAGTGCTAAGAGAATCAGAAATTATTAATTTTAAGTTGGATAAGTAACTTCTTGTGATTATTGAAAATCCACCAATATGAAAAAAGGGAAGTGAGGCAATCCAGGAATTTAATCTTGAATATTTTAATAGCTCATCGCTGGATTTGTTGTTAGCTATCAAATTGCTGAAAGTTAACATTACCCCTTTAGGTTTTCCTGTACTTCCAGAAGTAAAAATTATAATTGCAGTTCTGCTGAGGTCTAATTTTTTATTTCTATATTTTATTTTTTTTAATTCTAATTCATTGGGACTGATATGATTTATTTCGTTAGTTATCTTTTTAATAGAAATTAAAAACTTACAATTAGTAAATTCCATTAATTCAATTTTTTCCTTATCCATCAATCTTACATTCAAAAGAACAGGAGTTGCTTCAATATACCATAAAGCAAAAACTGAATATATGTATTCAACTGAATTTTCTAAATCAATAGCTACAAAATCATTTTTCCTAATACCTTTATCATGAAGTGCTTTAATGTATTTGTTAACACTATTAACAAATGTATACCATCTAATCTTTTTGTCAGAAGTAAGTAAAAAATTAGTATTTAGATTGTATTTGGGACCAAAATTCGTAAACATCATCAACCAATTATGATTTTTCCTCTATTAACCTTGAAAATATTTTCGCCAAGATCTTCTACAAAAACATTCTCAGTGTTCAATCCATGTGCATATTTGTTTTTAATTAAAGATGCTGCAAAAACAGCATAGCTTCTTCCAATGTAAGATTCAAAGGAAGAGGTAACAATCGTTTTAATATTTTTATCTTTTACCAAATCAAGAATTTTCTTTAATGGTATAATACCACCGATCATCATGGGTTTTATAATTAAAGCAGATATTCTTGAATTATTAATAAAATTTTCAACATCATTAATTTTTCTTATAGATTCATCTGCTGCTATTGGTACATCAACTTCATTTATTAAATTAATCATTTCTTCATTTGATGAAACTGGCTGTTCTACATACTCAATGTTAAATATTTTTAACTTGTTTAATCTTTCAACTGCTACTTCATAATTCCATTGACCATTCACGTCTAAACGAACATTCAATTTAGGATATCTTGAAAATATTTCTGTGATAATCCTTAATTCTTCTGCAAAATCATCTCTGCCTATTTTAAGTTTTATAGTTTCAAAGCCATCTTTTACATATTGATTTATTTTTCTTAAGGTATGTTTTTCCGGAAAAATATTGACTAAGGCATTTACTAAAATTTCTCTATTTGAATTAATTCCTATGATATCATTGAAGTTCGTTTTATTAGTTTTACTTATATAGCTTATTAATGCCTGTTCGAGCCCACATTTTATTGAAGGAAATTTTTCTAAAGGCATTAAAATTTCTTCAATGATTTTCAAAAAATTGTAAGGCGGTTCAGCAGGGATAATTATTTCTATTCTATTTAGCACATCCTCTGCTTCTTTAAAAGTTTCTGAACCAAATTCTGGAAAAGGTGCAGCATCTCCAACTGAAGAAATTCCTTTTTCATCTTTTAATTCAATTATAAAACCTTTTCTATAATCAAAAATGCCTTTTGATGTAGCAAAAGGCGTTTTAAATTTCAATTCATAAGTATTGTAATCTAGATTTACTTTTTTCATAAAATTATTCCAATAGAAAATAAGAGTCCGTATATTGCAGAAAGTTGAGCTGTTAATGCCAATGTTTTATTTAGTTCAATTCCTGTATTTCTATAAAAATGAATTACGGATAAAATTGCAATGGGTAAACTCACATAAGGTAATAAAATCCATAAATTAAAATTATAATACAATAAAAGGAACAAAGGGATTAAGTATGCAATAATTAAAGAAAATATTAATTGATAGCGGCTGAATGTTTTTCCAAGAATTACTGCCAGAGTATTTTTACCTGCTTCTTTATCTTCATTAATATCTCTATAATTATTTACTACAAGGATATTTGTTATTAACGTTCCAACAGGAATTGAGGCTGCTAATGATAATGCATTTATTTCCAGATGATGAAGATAATAGGTACCCGCAGTCCCAATTACTCCAAAAAAAATAAAAACAAAAATATCACCAAGACCATTATAAGCTAAAGGGAATGGTCCGGCAGTGTATGCAAGTCCTGCTATAATTGAAAGTACACCAATTATTAGTACCACATAATCAGTCCGATAAACAAGATATAACCCGAAAATAAAAGCAAGCATAAAGGTTATGAAGACTGCTAATTTCATTTCCTTTACTGTTATTAATCCTGAAGCTAAAACTCTTCTCGGACCTTTACGTTTTGCAGTATCTGCACCCTTGAGGAAATCATAAAGATCATTTGAAAAGTTTGTTGCTATCTGAATTAAGAAAGAACATATTAAAGCTATTATTGATAATTCTATATGGAATTTTCCCTGATTGTAGGCTAAAGCTGAGCCAACTAAAACAGGAGCAACAGCAGCAGGCAAAGTTTTTGGTCTGCTGGCAATTACCCAACTCTGGAATTTTGTAGGTTGTTCATTATCCATAATTAAGGCAGCTTTGGAAATTTTTTAAAATCAGGTTTTCTCTTTTCCAGATAAGCTTTTTTACCTTCCTGAGCTTCTTCACTCATATAATAAAGTAATGTTGCATTACCTGCAAGTTCCTGTATACCTTGCTGTCCATCTAATTCAGCATTGAATGCTGATTTTAAAACTCTTAATGCCATTGGACTATGCTGGAGCATTTGAGTTGCCCAATCAACACCTTCAGCTTCCAGTTGTTCAACCGGTACTACCTTATTAACAAGTCCCATATCCAAAGCTTCTTGAGCATCATATTGTTTACATAAATACCAAATTTCACGAGCTTTTTTCTGGCCTACTATTCTTGCAAGATAGCTTGCACCAAATCCACCGTCAAAGCTGCCAACCTTTGGACCAGTCTGACCAAAGATTGCATTATCTGCCGCAATGGTTAAATCGCAAACAACGTGAAGTACGTGACCACCTCCAATTGCATAACCTGCAACTAAAGCGACAATAGGTTTAGGAATACTTCTTATTAATTTTTGTAAGTCTAATATATTTAATCTTGGAACACCATCGCCACCAACATAGCCTTTGTCACCGCGAATCCTTTGGTCACCGCCTGAGCAGAAAGCGTACTTTCCATCTTTAGATGGTCCATATCCTGTTAAAAGTATTACACCAATATCCTGGTCTTCACGTGCATCACTAAAAGCATCATACATTTCAATAACAGTTTCAGGTCTAAATGCATTTCTAACTTCCGGTCTGTTGATAGTTACTTTTGCAATTCCATCCATCTTTTCATAAATAATATCTTTATATTTTTTGGCTTTAATCCAATTGAACGCCATAATAATTCCTCATTTTTAATTGTTCAAAAATAATGAAGTTAAAGTTATTTTACATATAAATATCAGGCAGGAAAATGCTTAATTAGAAAATTGTTGATGGTTTGTGCAAATTCTTGAAGACGTTCAAGGTGAATATTATGTCCGGCATCGTCAATTATTATGTGAGTTGATGTTATTATGTTTTTATTAAGGTCTTTATTCAGGGTGGTAAATTTTGTGTCCAATTCACCAGTAATTAATAAAGTGGGAAAAGTAATTTTATGTAAGTGCTTATGAAGAGGATTCATTCTTCCTGTACTAAATCCTTTTAAACTGTTTATTAATCCAATTTTATTATTGTTTTTCTTATCCGAAATAGATTCAGATAAATTCAATTTTTTTTGAGATGTAAATAAGGGGATATTTACCCAATAATTTATGAATTCATTCATTGAGTGTGAATTAATATATTCAGTTAATTTTAAATCGGATTCATAGCGGGATTTTCTTTCATCTTCATTTAATAATCCGGCTGAAGTGCTTTCAAGAATTAATCCCTGCAGCATATCCGGATATCTAACTGCAAATGAAAGAGCAATTCTTCCTCCCATTGAGTAACCCAAAAGAATTACTTTATCTTGAGTAAAAAATTGTATAATAGCTTTTAATTGCTCAACAATTTCTTCCTGAGTGTAAAGATTAACATCATCAGGTGAACTACTTTTGCCATGTCCAACAACATCGAAAGCAATAATGTTGTAGTTTCTTAAAAAATATTTTGAAGGTTCAATCCAGTCATTTGAAGAACCTGTAAATCCGTGTAATAAAAATATGTACGGAGCTAACGGATTAGAATTTAATATTTCATAATTCAGATGAATATTTTTATAAGGGATGAGCATTAAAGTTCACTCAACAATGAAGTTTTAACTTTCTTCCAATACTTTAATCTAAGTTTATGTGAAATATCATTATCAACTTTAACATCTATTACGATCTGTTTATTCTTTTTAATAATATCAGAAATAATTTCAGAGAAATAAATTTTTTCTGATATTTGATGATATGGGATATCAAAAGCCTTAACAATTGGTGAGAAGTTCAAATTTAACGGGGTTAAAAAATATTTTGATAAAACATCTTTTTGTTCTCTGATTGGAAGAGAATTAAATATACCTCCCATATTATTATTGATAATAAAAATGGTTATAGGCAGTTTGTAATTTCTTATGTTGATTAAACTATTTATGTCATAAAAAAATGATAAGTCACCAATAATTAAGAAGGTTCGTTTACCATCTGCAGCTAACCCTGATGCCGTTGAAATAACACCATCAATTCCACTTGTTCCACGATTATTGTAAACTTTAATATTCTTCTTTAATGATGTAACAAAATATTCAGCATCTCTAATGGGCATACTGTTGGATATAATCAAATTAGAATTATCAGGAGTAACATTAATAATATTTTTTATTGCTTCTGATTCGGTTAGAAAATCTTCTTCATCTAAAATATTATTCTTAATGGAAATTGCTTTATCATTTAGCTTTCTCAAACATTTTAGATAATTATCATCAAAATTATTTTTAATGCTTTTCAAAACATCATAACAAAATTCATATGCATTTAATTTGATTAATCCTTTAGCATTATTTTTGGGATTATGCCAGGCGTCATATTGATTTATCAAATAATAATTAGAAGAAGCCGAAATAAAGTTCTCTAAAACATTTGACGTCAAAGTGCCTCCAAAATGAAGTATAACTTCCGGAGTAATATTCGAATAAATTTCTTTTAGTCTAAGTATGGCATCGTATTCTGAAATAATATTTTTATGATTTATTCTTAAGTTTGATGAAGCTTCAGCAATGATTGGAAAATTAAAATCTTCTGATAATTGAAGAATGTATTTTTTATCATTCTCATCAAAGTTAGCGGGACCACAGATGATCAAACCACTTTTAACTTTCTCTAAATTCTTTTTTAATTCAATTAATAATTTAGAATCTGTCTTCAGGGATATTTCAGGAGAAGGAATTTTTAATTTAATTATTTGCTTTAGGAAGGACTCATCAACATCATCAGTAAAAGTTTTTGGCTCTAAAGGTTTTGCAAATGGAAGATTTATATGAACTGGAGCTTGAAAAGTTTTACAGTTGAAGTAAGCCTCCGTTATGAATTTTTTTAATGATTCAAATCTTCCTAAGGAAACTTCAGGAAGACCCATATCATAAAAACTATGGATATGATTTTTATAAAGATTATCCTGGTTTATTGTCTGGTTTGCACCTAACTTAAAATATCCTTTAGGCCTGTCTGCTGTTAGGATAAGAAGGGGAACGTGACTTTTATATGCTTCAATTATTGCAGGATAAAATTCTGCAGCTGCTGTTCCTGATGTACAAATTATTACTGTGGGTTCTTTAGTTCTTTTAGCAATACCTAAGGCAAAATAAGCGCTGCTTCTTTCATCAATGATAACGAATTTTTTTAATTCTTTTCTTTTTGCAACTGCATAAGTTATTGGAGTGCTTCTTGAACCGGGTGAAATACAAACATTCTTCAAACCTAATTTAATTAATTCATCTGTTAAGAAATTACACCATAGTACGTTTTTATTTATTTTCATTACACTCGAAAATGGATAAAATAGGTTTGAATTTGAGCTCTGATTCTTTGAACTCTTCATCCGGATTAGAATCTTCAATTATGCCGCAGCCAGCATAAAGATATAATTTATTTTTAATAGCTAAAGCAGACCTTATAGCAATAACAAACTCACCTTCATCATCAAAATTAAACCATCCAATTATTCCTGAATATAAACCTCTGCTATGTTCTTCAGATTTCTTAATAAGATTAGATGCTTCTTCTTTTGGTTCACCACATATAGCAGGAGTAGGGTAAAGGTCTTTTAGTATTGAAAAAATGGTATTCTTTTTATTTATGTTACCTGAAATCCTGGACCATATATGCTGGATATTTCTTAATTTCTTTAATGCAAAATGTTTTATGAAATCCTGACTAATTGTGTACTTGGTTAGAATATTTTTTATCTGTTCTATTACTATCTGATGTTCAGTTTTATTTTTCTCTGAATTTAAAAGTTCCTGAGCAATCTTTTCATCTTCAGAAGTATCTTCACCTCTTTTTGCTGAGCCTGCAAGTGCATCAACTTCAATTTTATCTGATGTAAATTTTGCAAGTAATTCAGGAGTTGCTCCAAAAAATATAGAACCTTTTGAAAAGAACATAAAAGTTGCACATTCCGGATATTCAGACCGTAAATGATTTATGGCGGAATTTAAATTTATTTCCTTTGATAAGGTCAAAGTAAGCTGACGTGAAAGAACTACTTTTTTAACATTATTATCTAAAATTTTTTCAATATTAGTATTAATAATATTCTTCCACTTCTTTTTATCTTTTGGAGTATTTCCTTTTATATCCGCAACTACTGCCTGAGATTCATCATTAGTTAAACTAAAAAATCCCTCTTTAAACTTCTGCTCAAAATTCTTTTTTACTTTTTCGAATGATGTTGTAAAATAGAAATTATAAATACAGCTGATATTCTCTTTGTTCCGGTAAAAACATATTGCAGGAATAAACCAGTTTGAATCATTAAAATCTTTCCATTCATCATCATCATTTTCAGATTGATATTTCATCCCGCCGACAAAAAGGGGATAAATACTTTTATCCCAGTTTGAATAAAATAATTTTCTTAAATCTTTAATTTTTTTATCAGTGGCGTTAAATCTGGAAATTCCATTCTCTGCTATGTTCTCTAATTCATCAACTGCAAGAATGGATAATTCTTCAGATGGTTTTTCAAAATAGAAACATTTATTCCCTGATTTAACTGCCTCATCAAGATTAACATTGAATGAATTAAATTTTAGAGGATAAACAAAGCTTAAAATGTAATTATCTTTAGGTTTGTTTTTTAAAATTTGCTTCTGAGTTTCTACAAAAGTTTCTAATGATTCGAAAAAGCCTTCTAACATGTCTTTCATTTTTGATATAAATAAATGCTATTAAAAAGATAGTAAATAAATTTAAAATTTTGCAATGATTAATAATATTAAAAGAAAATGTCCTCTTCAATAGTCTCCAGAATTCTTAGGTAACTATCGTAACGCAATGGATCAATTTCACCTTCTTCTACAGCAGCCAAAACTCCACATCCCGGTTCATGCTGATGTGTGCAAGTGTTAAATCTGCAATTAGGAATAAAATCCCTGAATTCAACAAAATAATGTCCCAAATCTTCTTTTTTGATTCCATAAGGGTCAATTTCTCTTATTCCGGGAGTATCAATAATATATGTTGCCTCACTATTGAAATCGTGCGCTAAGCTATTATTATCAACTATTTTAAGCATAACTGCCGTAACAGTAGTATGAGTGCCTTTATTGGTAAAATTGCTTATTATACCTGTATTAAAATCAAAACCGAAAAGTGCATTTAAAATTGAAGATTTTCCAACACCTGAATGTCCCCAAAAAAGATTCTTCTTCCCTAAGAGACTATTTTTTAAGTCATCATCAAATATTTTTTTCTTTGCACTTATTGCATGTACATCGTAACCAATTCTTTCATAGATTTCCCTAATTAAATCTACTTCGTTATCATCATCTAAATCAATTTTATTTACTACTATCATTACAGGCAGTGATGAACTTTCTGCAGCGACTAAAAATCTATCAAGCACTTTATTATTAAATATAGGTTCTTTTATACTGGTTACAACCACTACATTATCAATGTTAGCAGCTATTACCTGCTCCATACGTTCACCCCTGTAACTGGCACCTTTTACTTTTGGAGATTTACGTGAGAGATAATTCTTTCTTTCATAAACTTTATGGATAACACCTGATTTGTCTTCATTAACATCATACTCAACATAATCACCAACAGTAACGATATCAGACTTATACATCTTATCCTTCTTCATATTAAAATCCTTGCGGAATTTTCCCTTTATGCTGCAGCGGATTTCATCCATTCCATTTTCAGGTAAAACGTAGTAGTCTTTGCTTTCTACTCTGCTTACAATGCCTTTAATACAAGCTCCATATAAATTTCATGTATATAAATTAAAATTTATCAATTACTTAATCAAACGTTTAAGACATAAAATATTAATAAAAAAAAGCGGACTTTCATCCGCTTTCTTTAGTTTTTTTATAGGAGCTCTTAGAATCTAAAGGTTGTAGTGAGTACATATTTATTCAATTTAATACTCTGATGAGTAGTGGATAAACCCGTTCCATAATTTTCGCCAAAGTCTTTCCACCATCCATGCACAAATCCAAAATCTATTGCTAAGGTTTCGTTTGCTAACAAACCTAAACCTGCGGTTAAATATTTTTTATCAAATTCACTATTATCGTTTTTATAAGCAGAAGGCTGAACAAAATAACCTCCTCTTAATCTAAATCCTGTTCTTGGAATTATATATTCAAGACCTAAATTATAATTAATAACTACATCTAAAAGGTCTTTAATATCTTTGTTCCTGTTTTCAAGGTCTATACTTTGAATACCAACTGGTTTATCGAATTGAAGCTGGGAATAATCAGTCATTGAAGCCTGTGCACTGAAAATTAATCCAGCATAATTGACTGCAAAGCCGCCTTCAAAAGTAAAAGGAGTAATTATTTGATATTCGACTTTATCAGAGAAATCATCCGGATTTACTTCATATGTTTTATTAGCAAACTGACTTTCAGCAGAAACTAAAAATTCTTCTTTTATGTTAACAAATTTTGGAAATTGAACTGCTAAACCAAATCTTGCAAAATTGTTAAGCTGATAAAGCATTCCAAACTTTGCATCCCATCCGGAGATATCCCAAATAGTCCTGCGGTTGATATGGAATTTTTGAAAATCATTAGTGGTAGGTTCACCTGCAATAAGTTCGCCAGTGTAAACATTTTTAATATCTTCTTCGTAATAGTCATTATTTGATTCAAAGGAACCAGTATTGATATTAACGTTCAAACCGAGGAATAAATTTTTCTGAACTTCAACAGCACCGGAGAATGTCCAGTTGTGCAAGCCTCCTTCATAAAGAATATCACCGCTTTGCTGCAGCCTTCCGTTTATGTTGGTAAAGTCACCAATATAATTACCTGAAGTATCATAAACTCCATTACTCAAATAAAGGTCATATGGAAGATTATTATTTTGAGCTGTAAAGGCTTGAATCCAGGAATTATTAGGATTAAAAGCATCGAACTTAACAACTTGATTAAAATCTTTAACATTCTGGTAAGAAATTCCAAGAACCAAGCTTCCTCTGACAGTTGGTATAGGAAGAGCAAAACTTAATCTATTCAATCTTGCACTATTATTATTATCAGATGTGGTTGAATTAAATAAAGTAGTTTGATTATCAAAAGATGAAAAATCTAAACCACCGGAGAATTCCATTCTTCTTAACAATCCTAATCCTGCAGGATTAAAAAAAGAAGAAGATGCATCATCACTTAAACCAATATATGCATTTCCCATACCTAATGCTCTTGCATTAGACCCTAAACCGGGATAACCAATTCTTAATGCGTCATTTAATGTTTGAGCATTAGCAGATATTGAAAAGATTGTAATAAAAATTAAAAGAGCTAACAGAAATTTCTTAGACATTATCTTCTCCTATTATTTCCTGAGGAATCTCTTCCACTATCATTATTTCTTATACTTCCTTTATCGTTTGAATTACTTCTATCAGTTGAAGTAGAACTTTTTGTAGTAGATTCTTCTTTTCTTGTATTGGTTGAACTGCCGGAAGTATTTGAATTATTACTGCTACCACTTGTTGAAACAGGATTAGTTTTAATTACATCTCTTCCGCCGCTTGTTCTTCCACCATCATTATTCCTTAAAGAACTGGTAGAATTAGTTCTATCTTTTTCATCCTGAAGCTGCTGGTTATATGCACCATCATAATAAGGCATATTAGCATCATACCACCATGGACGTTCGTAATAGTAATAATAGTTTTCATAAACCGAACCTGAATAATAACCATTGCTCAATTCTTCATCAGGTGTTATTTTTTGGTCCGGTGTCCAAATAACAGTATAACAACCACTTAAAGAAATTACTACTGTAATTGCAAAAATATATTTGATTATAAAATTTTTCATTTAATTTACCTTCTTCTTCCGCCGCTATCTCTTGAAGTATTTCCACCACCGCCACCTCTTGAAGTATTGCCGCCACTATTGGTTTCTCTTGGAGGAGGATTATAAGACCTTGGAGGCTGCGTATTTGTTCTTGGCGGAGTATATGTTCTCTCAGGCTGTTTATAAGTTTTTCTTTCACGTTCTACTTTAGGAGGAGTGTATTCCCTGGTAGTTTCCTTCTTTCTTTCTCTGGTTTCTTTTCTAACAGGAGGAGTAGTATTTTCTCTAGTATTTTCACGTTTTCTAACATCCTGATTTCTGTTAGGATTATTATTTTCTCTAACTTCTTTTCTTCTATCAGTATTGTTATCACGACTCTTAGTGTTTTCTCTTAAAACATCTTTTTGTCTGGTCCTGTTAGTATTAGTATTTTCTCTTAAAACATCTTTTGTACGGGTTCTATCATTAGTTAGAACTCTTTCTCTGGTTGTTTGAGTACTTCTCGTTCTAAGCTGATTTTCTTTTAGCAAAGTACGTGAACGGTCTCTTGAAGTTAAACCAGTCTTTAATAAATCACCGCCTCTATCTCTCGTTGTATAGCTGCTACCTCTTAAACCATCATTATTTCTTAATCCGGAAGAATTTCTGCTTCTTGTTTTGATGGTAGAAACTGTTCCATCCCAATAACCATAATTATAGTAGTAAGGGTCATAGTAATAACCACCGTAATAAGCATAACCATAATAAGGATAATAATGAGGAGTCCACCAATATGGCCAGTAAATTACATTCCAGCAAAATGGGTCGTAATAATATCCATATCCATAACCTATAGAAATGGTTGGAGTATAGTAATCAAAATATCTTTTGTAATATGGAGTTGTATTGATGTAATAATTATTTACTTCAGTTTCACCATCATCATAGTAATTAGTATCAGAATATTGAGGTTCCTGATCTCTACTGTCATCATAGCGGTCCTGGTCCCTATCATTATTTCTGTCATCGTTATTGGAGTATGTATCATCATCTCCATAACGCCAATCTCTATCTTTTTGAGCAAATTGAGTATAGCAGCCCGGAATTGCCAAAAGAATTATAAGCAAGAGACTAATTTTTAATAAATTTTTCATAAACGCTCCTTAAAAAACTAACATAATATGTGCAAAAATCGAGCCTAAAAAAAGATATTATAACAGGTCTAAAAGTTATTATTTTCCATTAAAATATACAGTATAATAGAATAAATTGTACTAAATATTAGACATAAAAAAAGCATCCAAGGTTTGAATGCTTTATAAAAAAATCAAAGACCACTTTTTGTTTAGAAAATACTTTTTATGTATTCAAACTTAATTGCCCGATCAGCACTGCTTGGACTCCATTTCTTGTTATCAAGCAAGTCTCTCAGGTCAAATTCTACTGTAAAACCATCAGCCATGTTCCATCTTAAACCCATATTAAGATAGCCATTACCATTACCAAAAAGGTCTGTAGTATTGTCATTTAATGCAAAATCATACTCTGTAATAATAGAAACATTTTTTCCAATAGTTTTTTCTATTCCAGCAACCAGATTAACAAAACCATCTCCATCTTTATTTTCAAGAGAGTAATTTAAACAACCGTGAAAACTTAAATATCCTAATAATGCAAAATTCTTACTGGCTGAAGCAAAGAAACCAGGTGATTTAATGGCATATCTGCCAGATGAATCAAAATATGCACCTTTACCTTGTGATTCAAATCCTAATGTTACTGCCGGAATGGTAAGAGATTCATCAAATAATCTAAATCTTATATTAACACCCGGATATTTATACCATTCAGGATTGCCGGCACCAATAATGTTTGCTCCTCCGTAAGAGATGCCAATGCTGATATTATCAAAAACACCAACTTCAAGTTTTTGAATTACTGAGCCGTAAGGCAAGACATCAGTAACAGAAGCTACAAAACCTTTTTTTAATATTCCGGCAGTCTGCATATCAACAAGAGAGCGGTATTCATAAATTGCACCATCTCCAGCTGTTCCTTGTGCAAAAATATTGAAGTAAGGTAAGATGAATAAAAAAAGAAAATAGTATTTTTTCATTTTGTAAATTGATTTAAATGGTTGTTATAAAATAAAATAAATACTTTTACTTAACAAGAAAAATTTTATGTAAGGTTGGGCTCAATATTTATTTGGAACTCTGTCGGAAGCAATGCGAACTTTGATTTTATTTGAATGATTATTGTCCCTGTCAAATTTTTTGCTTTTATTTTTATATATCCTTCATTCTCATTTAGCTCAATTATATCAATTAAATCTTTTCCTTCAATAATTTTTATTTTGCAGGGAGCATTACGGAAGGGAGCTTTAACTCCGAAAGCATTTAATGGTTTTGCTTTAATTGTCAGGAAAGAATTATTATCAGCAAACAATTTTTTTTGAGGTTCAATCAGGTAAACAACTTCATAAATACTGAAGTAATAATGAAAAACTAAAAATGCAGCAACGGCACAAACTATTACTATTATTATGATTAGATATTTACTCTGCATTATTTATTCTTTTTAATTTTAAGGACACTCTTAATTAAATTGTCTACAATCATTTTAATTACATTATCCGGTACACCATCAAAATGCTTTGATTTAAATCTTAAATCGCATTGGTCGTTAACATAATCAATTACAATGAATTTATGTTCATCTGTCAAAACTACTTCTGTAGAAAAGAAATCAAGATTAATTAATTCTTGTATTTGTCTTGTAATATGAATTAATTTTTTATAATTAAACATTCTGACTTCCGGAGGTTGAAATTCAGAATAAAGATGTGTCTGGTCATCCCAGTAAACCGGAATAACTTTTCCAAAAGCCCAAAAACATCTGAACCATGCACGCTTACCATTTATATAAGTTGGATGTACTTTTTCCTGAAGAATATATTTATCATTAGATAAATTACTTCGTTCTTCAAGTACTTCCCTAAGAGTTTCAGCACCTGTAACAACACCAATGCCTCCTCCTGTAGTATTACAAGGTTTAATTATAAAAGGTCTCCCGAGAAAAGCCAGGTTATCAACCGAAATAAAAATATCTTCTTCTTCATAAAAAGGGGGAATTATAATTGAGTAAGGAACATTTAGACCGGCAGTAATAAATTCAAGATGCATACTGGCTTTATCAATTGCGTGTAGTACATTTTTATAAGGATTAAAAATATATGTATGCCTTCTATGCAGGATTTTACCAAGGTTGCTATACCTGTCATCTACATCCCAAGCACGGTCAAGATACGTATTAAAATAAATTTTTTTGTTTATAACAAGGTCAGTAACTTCATCAATATTATGGTCACTAATAATAAATGTAGATAATCCTGCGCTTTTAAAGGAAGATTCTATTAGCGCAAGGAAGTCATCATCATATTCCCAAACGTAAGAAAAACCAAAATCGTATGTCTGCATTAATATAGATTATTATTAAAAATACAAATTTAACATCTTTTCAAATAAAACTATTTGCAAATGTCATTTATAAAAAAATTAAGCACTATACATATTTTTAAATATCTACCTAGTTGTTATTTTTATATATTAATAATATAATCTTAATAAATTCGGCAAAAGATGTTCAAATATTATCATTTTTACTTCCTCATATCGGCATTATTTATAATTTCCTGTTCATCTCAAGAGGTTGTAGGACTTAAAGATAAACCCTTAAACTATGATGATTCATTAAAAGCAAAAGATGAATGTACATCTCATTTTATTGATGGAAATATTTATGAAGTTAAAGGTGATTATGAAAGTGCATTAAAAGAATATAATGAAGCACTTAATTTAATGCCTTCCGCCGGAATTTATTATTCAATTGCTAAAATTAATTGGTATTTAGATAAAGATAGACAAGCTCTTGAAAACATTTTAAAAGCAGTAGAAATTGAACCTAAGAATATTCCCTTTAATGACCTTTTGGCTGAAGTTTATACAGCATTAGGTTTAAGAGATTCAGCCAGTTCAGTTTTAAATAAAATTATTTCTATTGATTCATCTCAAATAAACACACTCTACAAACTTGCAAACATTTATGAAAAAGATAAGCCATTAAGTGCAGTTAAAATTTATAACCATATTATTGAACAGGAAGGACCTATTTGGGAAGTATATGCAAGATTAGCTGAGTTGAATGAAAAGCTTAATAATTTTCAAGATGCCTTAAAAAATGTTGAAGACTTATTATTGATTGACCCTTCCAATTTGGAATTGCAGAATCTTGCAGCGTCTTATTGCGTTAAATTAAATAACTACGATAAGGCAATAAATATTCTTGATAATATTCTTGAATCACATCCAAATGAAACGGAAGCAAGAGAACAAAAAGCCCAAATATATATAAATCAAAAAAATTATAAAGCAGCTTTAAAAGAATTTGATTACTTTCTGTTTCAGGACTATGTATCATTTACTAAAAAATTGGATATAGGGCTATTCTACTTTAGGGAATCATTAAGTGACACTACATTAAGACCAATTGCAAAAGAATATTTTGAAAAACTTGATAAAGATACTTCCGCCTGGGAAGTAAAGCTTTATTTAGGTGCCATTGCCTTAAATGAAAAAAATGAAGAAGCAGCATTAAGTTATTTTAAGTATATAACAGAAAATGCTGAATGGCAAATTGAAGGATGGCAAAACTTAGCTAATATATATTATGATAAGGGGAAATATGAAGATGCCATAAAAATCGCTGAAAAAGGTATTGAACATTTTCCTGATAATTACGGATTACACTTTTTATGTGCAATTTCTTATTCAATGATTAAAAAGGATATAGAATCTGAAAAACATATTTTAAATTGTTTAAAGACTAACCCAAGAGATCCCGCAGCATTATCTATATATTCATATACTTTAATACAACTAAAGAAAAATGAAGATGCTTACATTTATATTAAAAAAGCTTTAAGTTATACTCCTGAAGATGTAAATTTATTAGGTTCATTAGGAATGGTTTGCGACGCCTTAGAAAAATGGGATGAATGTGATAGTGCTTATAGTGAAGCTTTAATAATTGATTCATTAAATTCTTTAATTAATAATAATTATGCATATTCATTATCCGAAAGAGGGATTGACTTGGATAATGCATTAAGAATGATTAAAATCTCAGTCGCCGCAGATTCACTTAATTCTTCATATCTTGATACTATGGGATGGATATATTTTAAGCTGAACAAATACAGTGAAGCTATGAATTATATTGAAAAAGCAATTGAAGTTAACGGTGGAAGTCCGGTTTTATTTGAACATTTGGGAGATGTATATTTTAAACAAGGACAGAAAGAAAAAGCAAAATCAATGTGGGAAAAATCCTATAGCTTGGATTCTAAACCATATTTAAAATTAAAAATTGAAAAAGGTGAAATTTGAAAAGGACATATTTATATTTTTTTATTTCTATTATTTTTGTTCAACTATATTTATTTAGCGGATGTGCAGCACCGAAACAAATAGAAGATGAAGTGGAAATACTTCCTTCTGAAAGGTTGATAAATAAACTTGAAGCTAACAGAAGAAAAATAAAAAGTTTTCAGGGTGAAGGAACTCTCTATGTTAAAACAGAAGGAATAAATAATAGTGCAACCTTCCTTATAAAAATGCAAAAGCCCGATTCTATATATTTATCTGTAATGGGTCCTTTTGGAATAGAATTAATGCAGACATTAGTTACTAAAGATAATTTTACTTTTTATGATGCATTAGAAAATACAGCTTACAGAGGTCTAGTAAGTGATGAAATATTAAGGGATATCTTTAAGATAGATTTATCGTTTAATGACTTACTTGATGCATTTATTGGGTCAGTTAATTTAACAGAAAAACTTTACAAGCAGCCAGATGATTATGCAATTATTTATGACGAATATAGATTGACATATAAAGATTCATTAACAAATAGAAGTGTAAAATATAATGTGGATGTTAGAGAATTGGGAATTAAAGAATTTCAGCTTTTGGATGAAAATGGAGAACCTATATTAGTTGGTAAATATTCAAATTTCAACATTCTTGAAACAGTAGCTGTCCCTAAAAAAATTGAAGTTACTAATGTTAAACAAAATCAATATATTCAAATTGATTATAAAAAGATGCAGGCAAATAAAAAAAGTATTTATATTGATTTCAATATTCCACCGGATGCTAAAATTATAGAATGGTAAAAAAGTTTTTTACATATTTTTTCCTGGTGTTATTCATTTTTATTCCTGATGTTTTTCTTCAGGACCAAGGTGTAATTAATAAAGAAAAAAAAGAACTTAATAAAATTCAAAGTGAAATAAATAATCTTGAAAAAGAATTAAAGAAAAAAACTAAAAAAGAAAAAGAAACAATTCAGGATTTAGAAAACTACAACAAACAAAGTTTTCTCATAAACTCACTTATAAATAAATTACGTTCAGAAGAGGAACTCACTTCAGCTGAAATTGACAGCCTTCAAAATAATATTAAGTTCCTTGAACAAAGAATTAAAGAATTGCAGGATAATTATGCAAAGTATGTTGTTTCAATTTATAAGTATGGAAAAGTTAATCACCTTAATCTTTTATTCAATTCTAAATCAATTAATCAATCAATATTAAGATATAAATATCTTCAAATATTTTCGAATCAGAGGGAAAAAGATTTAGATAACTTTGTTGAAAGTAAAAATAAATTATCGAATTATAAAAATAAGTTGGCAATAGAAAAACAAAATAAAATTTATCTTGTTGCGCAAAAAGAAAATGAAGAAGAATTACTTCAGGCAAAGTTATCAGAGCGGAAAAAAATTGTTAAAAGTCTAAGGAATGATAAAGAATCGCTAAGAAAAGAATTGTTGTTAAAGAAGCAGGCAGAAGCATCTATCCAAAATATGATTGCTAATTTAATTGAAATTGAAAAGAGAAAGAAATTGGAGAAGTTAAAAACTTCTAATTCCAAAAAAAACGAAATTGTAAAGAATGATAAAAAATTATTAGACAAAAAAAATAATGATAGAGTTAATAATGATGATGTTGAAATTTCTTCTTTAAATCTTTCCACATTTGCCGGGTTGAAGGGTAGAATGAAATGGCCTTTATCAGGAAGTATTGTTAAAAGATTTGGAGAGAATAGAAATAATCAACTGAATACAGTAACAATAAATAATGGTATAGACATCAAAGCAGGTAATCAACTTGAGGTTAAATCAGTGGCTGATGGAGTAGTATCGGTAATTGAATGGATAGTAGGTTTTGGGAGTGTAATTATTGTTACTCATAAAGATGGTTTTAGAACTGTGTATAGTCACGTTGCAGAAATTTATGTTAAAGAAGGAGATAGGATTTCAGGAGGACAAACAATAGGTAAAGTTGGGGAAAGTCTGCAGGGGAATATTCTTCATTTTGAAATATGGAATGAAAGATTTAATCAAAATCCGGAAGTATGGTTAGGAAGCAAGTAAAGTAACATATAAATTTTATCATTAAATTTTAATAAGATGTTTAACAATAAAAAAATCATTGCAATAGTGGTAACCCATAATGGCGAATTTCATTTGCCTAACATAATCCCTGCATTAAGAAAGCAAACTATAAATCCGGATGAAATTGTAATCATTGATAATGGCAGTACTGATAATTCCTATCAATGGTTAAATGAGCAGGAAGATTTAACAGTAATAAAGCAGAAAAATTTAGGCCGCGCAGGGGGACAATTTACCGGGATAACATATGCTTATAAACAAAAAGCAGATTTTATGTGGTGTCTTGACCAGGATATTATTCCTGCAGAAAATGCCTTAGAAAAATTAGTAAACACTGAAGAAGCTTTTTCAGAAGATACTGGGTTTATTACAAGTTTAATGGTAGACAATAACAATAAAATCTCAAATTCAAATATTCCGGAATTAGAAAGTTCATCTATTGTTTTAAATAATCTTCACGAAAGAAGATTAAAAAGAGTTATAAGCGGTTCATTCGGTTCATTGCTTATTACATTTAAAGCAGTTAAAGATTGTGGATTACCTGCAAAAGATTTTTTTATTTGGGGAGATGATGATGAATATACTTTAAGAATGGTAAGTAAAGGTTATAAAGGTTATTTAGCGATGAAAAGTATATGCATTCACAATCAGGAAAATTCCAGTGCAAATCTTTATGCAATTCAAGAACCTTCAAGCTTAAAGCTAAAATATGGTGTGAGGAATATGGTGTACGTAATTAAAAAAAGAAACAAAATAGCACATAATTCTCAACTAAGCTTTTCAAGTTCCTTTATGTTCGTTATGCAAATATTAAAAGCACGTAAAAAATTAAATCGTTTGAATGATTATAAGTTTTACTTTGTAGTAATAATAAGCTACATAAAAGGATTATTCTTCAACCCTCATTTACCATACATAACCTGATTGAAAATAAAAGTTTTACATATTTCTCCGGATTTCAATTATAGTTGTGGAGTAAGCAAATATATTTATTCACTATTAAACATTTTTAACAACGACGATAATTATGAAATGCATTTCATAACTAATGGAGGAAATTCTTTAGAAAGGCTAAAAGACCTAAATGTCAAAGTTTCCATAATGAAATTTGAAACTGGGTTAAAGAACTTTCTTTATTATTATTCAAATAAAAATTATTTGAATAAGTATATTAGAGAAAATAAAATAAATTTAATTCATACTCATCATAGATATCCAGAATTTCTTGCTTATAGACTTTCTCTTAAAAATGATATTAAGACAATTACTACTGCTCATAGTATAGTAAAAAAGTATAAAAATATTAGCTTTAAATCAGAAAGAATTATTGCTGTAAGTGAGACAGTTAAGAAGAACATTTTACAAAATTTTAATATTGATGAAAATAAGATAGAGGTATTATATAATTTTCCTTTCTTTAAACCTTTAAGCAATGGAATATCAAAATCAGATTTAGGAATTGAGAATAAAAAAGTTTTATTATACATAGGTAGAATGCTTAAAGATAAAGGTGTAGATATATTATTAAGATCTTTTAATGATTTAAAAGGAAAATATAATTTATCTTTAGTTTTAATTGGCAGCAAAATGGATAAAGACATTTCTAAACTATACCAATCTGATAAAAAAAATATTTTATTTTTGGGTGAAATTGAAGATGTAGCCAGTTACTATAAATTGTCAGATGTAGTAATTCTGCCAACCTTAAATGAACCTTTTGGTCTAACAATGGTTGAAGCTGGATACTTTAATAAACCATTTATCGGCTCCAATAGTGGAGGAATATCTGAATTTATTACTTCCAATAAAGAAGGTTTATTATTCAAAAAAGGTGATGTCCACGAGTTATCTTTGAAAATAGAAACATTATTAAACGATTCTGTTTTATCGAGTAAAATAGCTAATAATCTTCATAATAAAGTTTTAAATAATTTGAGCATAGATAAATATTATCAATCTTTAACCTATATTTATAAGAATTTATGATTGATAATTCTCCATATTTCTTTTTAAACTCTATAAAGATTTATAATATTGACATTAAAGCTTTAAACCAGTTTATTGATTATTATATTACTCAGAAAAGAAAATTAATTGCATATTATTTTACTGCTCACAGTAATGAATTATCATATACTAACAATAATTTCAAAAATGCTTTACTGAAGTCAAATATAAATTATCCTGATGGTATTGGAGTTTGGTTTGCCACAAAATATTTATCTAAAAGTAATTCATCAAGAATAAATTTGACAGATTTTTACCCTCTACTTATTGAACATTGTATTAGTAAAGGTTATAATTTTTTTTTATTGGGAAGCACAGATGAAATATTAAATAAGGCAATTCAAAATATTCAAAATGAATTCATTAAAATTAAAATAGTTGGCAGTCATAATGGTTATGATATAGTTGATAAAGAAGTAATTGATTTAATCAATTCAAAACAACCAGATATTTTATTAGTCGGAATGGGTTCACCAAAACAAGAGCTTTGGATTCATGAAAATAAAGATAAGCTAAATGCCAAAGTATTTTTAACTGTTGGAGACCTTTTTACTGGGTGGGCAGGAGAAAAGGTAAGAGGACCAAAAATTTTTAGAAATTTAGGTTTTGAATGGGTATTTAGAGCATTAAGCAATCCCAAATTGTACTTTAAAAGATATTTTTTTGGCATACCAAAGTTTTTATTCCATTTATTTATGGAAAAAAGAGCCCAAAATAAATAAAATTACTTTTTCCCCTTTTTTTTCTCAAAGAAAATCAGGATAATTTTTGTTAAATTTTAATAAAGTTAAAACATTTTATAATGTGAGGAATAAAAATTAAATATGAAGTATTATTTATTGTTAATTATTTTCTTGATTGGATTTAATTTAACTTTCTCACAATTTCTTAACAAGAAAACAACTAAGGTAGAAAATGGTTTTAATATAAAAATCGAATTGCCTAAAGAAGTTTTAACTATAGACAGGCTAAGTAAGATTTTTAGCTTTGGTGAACAAATTGATTTAAGCAGACCAGGGGCTCCAATTTTACCAAATAAAATAATTTATTTATCTATCCCTCCTGAAAGTAAGGTGTCATTAAAAATTAACAAAAAAGAATTTTCACAATTAAATGATATCTATCCAGAAATCAACCCTCAGGTTGAACTTAAAAATGACACGTTATTAACTTATAAAAAAGTTGATATTGATAAAAAATATCTGCTCAATGATATCTATCCAAAAGAATTAATTGAAGTTGTAGGCTACACCTGGATAAGAGATTATTATTGTGCAATTATACAAATTAATAGTGCTCAGTATGATTGGAAGAATAAAGAATTATTTAATTTAAATAAAATTGACTTTGATTTGACTTATGAGCAGACAAATTATCAACTAAATAATAATCCATTGGGGGACTTTGATAAAAATTTATCAAAAATAATTTTTAACTATGATGAAGCTATTTCATTCCGTTCTTATCAACAGAAAGTCTTAGATACTACAGGCAGCTGGATAGATTATACAAAGGAATATATAAAACTTCAAATTGATAAAGATGGGATTTATAAAATTACTTACGAAGATCTTAATAGTTATGGTATTTCTCCCTCAATGATTAATCCCAAGCATCTTAAAATATTTTATAAAGGAAAAGAGATTCCTATCTATGTTAAAGGAGAAGATGATTTAGTATTTAATACGGATGACTATTTAGAATTTTATGGGAGTAAAAATTATGGTTTTAGCGATTATGATAGTATAGTTCAAACCGGACAGGATTATAAAAATTACTGGGATAGATATACTGATACATCATATTATTGGATACAATGGGAAGGAAATGATGGTCAAAGATGTTCAGTTGAAAATTTAAACCCGGATAATTTTACTGATACTTTAAAATACCATATCGTTAAACAACATTTTGAGCAAGACCAAAGAATTTGGTATTCTGATGCTTCTGTTCCAAGAACGCAACTTCCATTTTGGCAGGAACATAAATTTTGGACCTGGTTTTTCTTGGATACAGGAGGGATGTTTAATCTAAATTTTATAACTAATGATGTACTTCCAAATAGTTCAGTAAAAATTAATACAAGAATAAAAAGTAACGCTGGAAATATTACTTCAAATACGCATAGGATTGGATTTGGATTAAATAATACTTCCTATTCCGATACAGTAACAATGAATTTTAAGGAAACAAAAAATATTCCTCTTTCATTTCCATCATCTTTTTTAACTCAAAGTAATTCATTTAAAATTAATAATTTCCCTACACAAGCTACTGTTAATCAAATTTTAATTGATTGGATTGATGTAGATTATTACAGATTAAATATTGCCGTCAATGATTCACTCCTATTAATTATTCCTAATACCTTTAATAAAACTACATCTATTATCGAAGTGAATAATATACAAAGTGTTGATACCAACATATTTGTTTATAAAGTTTATCCTGAATTTAAAAAAATAGGATTTCATTTTGCTCAAAACATAATCAGGTTCGGTGATACTATCAGTGGAGGAGACAAATATTTAATTATAAATAATAATTTTAAGTATACTCCTAAATATTTATATAAAAAACAATTTGTTAACTTAAGAAATCTTTCTAATGGTGCTGATTATATAATAATTTCTAATAAAGTTTTACAGAGTTCGGCTGAAAATTATAAAAACTTTATATCTTCAACTTATAATCAAAGGACAAGCTTGATATACGTGGATGATATTTACGATGAGTTTTCATTTGGATTTCCAAAAACAGAGTCTATAAAAGATTTTCTTTATTATGCATATAAATATTGGATTTCACCTCATCCATCATATTTATTGTTAGCTGGAGATGCAAATTATGATTACAAAAATGTAATGTATTCTCCGGTAATCCGGAAAAATTTAGTGCCATCATATGGGATGCCTGTAAGCGATGTTTGGTATGCAACTTTTGATAGTACAAATCTGAATTTTCAGCAGATGTATGTCGGCAGAATACCTGCAAACAATAATAATGACCTTCAAAGATATTTAGTTAAGCATCAAAATTTTGTTAGCAGGCGTTATGATGATTGGAATAAAAAATATTTATTCTTTAGTGGAGGAGATAGTAGAAATCCTTCAGAATTATCTCAGATAAAAGCTGCTAATGATGATATTTACTTAAACCTTGTATTACCGGCACCAACAGGAGGAATCTCAAAACATTTTTATAAAACTATAAGTCCTCCTTCTAATTTTGGGCCTTTTACTCCTGAGCAAGTGCAGGAAGCAATAAGTAATAGTGGATTGTTTTTATCTTATATAGGACATAGCGGCACTCAGACCTGGGATAATGGGATTACTTCTGTTGAAGATATTAAGAATTCATATCCTGATAGATTTCCTTTAATTTCTGATTTTGGTTGTTCAACAGGAAAATTTGCTGAACCTGATGTTGATGCCTTTGGAGAGCTTTTTACAAGTGAACATATTGATGGACAGGCTATTAGTTATTTGGGGAATTCAAGCTTGGGATTTTTAACTACATCATTAAGGTTTCCAAAATATTTTTATCAATATTTCTTAGCCGATACTATGACCATGATAGGGCAAGTTCATTTTCTTGCAAAGATAAAACAATTTAATTTGACTGGCGTAAGTGATGTAAATAAGGTTTTTAATTATTGTAATTTATTATTTGGCGACCCAATTATTTCACTTCCAATACCTAAAAAACCAAACTTTGTAATCAAAAGTTCATTTTTATCAATTAATGGTGAGCAGCCAAATGATTTGCAAGATTCATTGGAAATAAAATTAATCTTAAAAAATGAGGGGTTAGTTCTAAATGATTCATTAAGTATCTCCTTATCCGATACATGGAAAGATTCAATTTCATTTACTCAAGTATTCAAATATCCTATACCATTAAATGATGATACAGTACATTTAAAGATTCCTTGTAAAAACAAATCCGGTCAACATTTATTAAGCATTGAGTTAGATAAAGAGGGTTTATTTCCCGAAATATATGAAAATGATAATACTGCTGAATTAAATTATATAGTCTATACTTCTTCAGTAAGACCTATTATAAATGATCATTATTATTCTACTTTAATCGATTCCTTAGATATTTTAAATGCTCAATATAATTTAAACAACTCAGTAGAGCGGATAAAAATACAATTATCTAATAACAAAGAGTTTATCAATCCAATAGAATTTATTAAGAATTATGATACCCTAAAAACTAAATTAAATTTTGAAAACCTTATTCCTGAAAAAAGATATTGGTGGAGAGCAAAGATAGATAAAAATGAGTCTAATTGGTCTGAAAATTTTTCTTTTACCACCTTCAATAATAGATGGTATCTTGATAAATCATTTAACCTTGATGATATTGAATTTAGCAAAACATATTTTGACTCATCATCCTTAGGTTTTAAGATTGCGAACAGGGAAAATATCCTAAGGTTAAAATCGGCGGGTTGGCTTGATGGTTCATATGCATCTTTATCTTATAATCATCAGGAATATATTACAAATACATTTTTTGCTGGAATCGCAACCGGTTTAATTGATACAACGACATTAAATCCATCCGATATAAGATATTTTAACAATCCTGATACAATGATTTCTTATTTGACTAATCTTCCTAATGGAACGATGATTGCTATGATGGCTGCAGCAGATCCAGTTCAATATGTCTTAGGATGGGATCCAGGGACACCAATAAGAAACCTAATTAAAACATTTGGGAGTGCAAAAGTTGATAGTATTAGGTATAGAGATTCCTGGTGTATCATTGGGAAAAAAGGAGCACCAATTGGTTCAGTACCTGAAGCTTTTAAAAAATCACAGACAGGTTTTGTTTCAATTGATAGTACTAAATGGAGCTATTTAATGGATGGTTCTATAACTACGCCAATAATAGCTAATTCATCTTCCTGGTTTAATGTAACCAAGAGAGATAGTTTACCCGAAGGAAGTAATTTGGAAATTATTCCGATTGGAATAAATAAGAATGGTTCCATAGATACTCTTGTTGCACTTTCTTTTAATGACAGTATAGCTGATATAAATTTCATTGATTCTTCTAAATATTCAAAAATTAAATTATTAGCTAAGTTTAATGCAAATCAGAATTATGATTCTCCTGTACTATATAGTTTGGGAGTTAATTATAATTTGCTGCCTGAATTAACTACTAATTATCAAGTAGTGCATTTATCTAAAGATTCTTTGATGCAAGGTGATTCTTTAGAAATAGGTTTTAAGGTTGTTAACGTGAGTGAAACAAAAAGTGATTCATTTAATATTCACTTGAACATTATTAGACCAGATAATTCAACCTTCTCTATTTTGGATACTTCGATTACTTCCTTACTTCCAAATCAAAATATTTCTTTAAATGAAAAATATATTTCGAATTTGTATGATGGTTTTGGATTATTTAAATATAATATAGTTGTTGATGTTTATAATAATGTAAATGAAATTTATGAGGATAATAACATCTATTCTGGTACTTTTAATATCAAAAAAGATACAACAACAAGTGTTAATGAAGCTGATGTTAATGTGAGTTTTGATGGTTTAAATATTTTGGATGGGGATATAGTGTCTTCTAAGCCAAATATAAATATAAATGTGCATTATCCAATTTGGTATCCTGTAAATGATTCCACTTCATTCGAAATTTATATAGATGATGTGAAATATTCTTCTGATAATATGTCTCTTAATTATGATACTATTAAACGTTCATTGGATATTAAGTTATCTCCTGAATTTAAAACAGGTGAACATTATATAAGAGTATTTATGAAGAATAATTTAGGTCGTATTGAAGAAAATGCAAGATATGATAGATTTTTTAATGTTTATGGTGAATTTAAAGTACTCGATGTTTTTAATTATCCTAATCCATTTAAACAAAAAACAAGTTTTACATTTAATCTAACAGAGAATGATGTAAAAGTTCATATTAAGATCTACACAATTGCAGGAAGATTAATAAAAGAAATTTATCCAAATGATTTATTAAGAGTAGGATTTAATAATATTGAGTGGGATGGAAAAGACCAGGATGGTGATGAAGTTTCTAATGGAGTTTACTTGTATAAAGTTATCATAGAAAAAGATGGCAAAACTGATACAAAAATTCAAAAACTTTCTAAGGTTAAATAATGAATAGATTCTTTGCTTTGTTATTCATTTTTATAATTTATTTTAAAGTGCAAGCGCAGGAAATTAAACCTGATAGTACTTTACCTGTTCAATTAATTTATTTTTATGCTGATTCATATGTTGATTCAATCGTAATTCAGTGGGGGACAGCCACAGAAACTGAAAACTATGGATACAATTTAGAACGTTCTATATCAGCTATAAATAATTTTGAATTTCTTGCCTTTATTTCAGGTAATGGAAATAGTAATTCTCCTAAATTCTATTCTTATACAGATACTTTAATAGATTCAAATAAAGTATATTATTATAGGCTGAAGCAAATAGATACAAATGGTTCATTCAAATATTCTGATACAATTGCAGTTAATTATTTAACATCTGTTGAAGATGAGCAAACACAAAATTATAACTTCAAATTGTTTCAAAATTATCCTAATCCTTTTAATCCTGAGACAAACATTTCCTTTCAAATATTAGAATCCTCTAAAGTAAAGTTGTTAGTTTATAACTCGTTAGGTCAATTAATAAAAATATTACTCGATGATGACTTAGAAACTGGGTATCATAGGTTTAAGTTTAGTGCAAAAAACTTATCCAGCGGAGTATATTTTTATCAACTAATAGTTGGTGAAAATACTTTAACAAGAACGATGATTTTAATTAAATAAATTATATTTTTACTTATCATAATTATCAATGAGGGTTCATTATGAAGAAGTATCTTTTTATTTTCCTTTTTGTAGTTCTTAGTACTTCAAGTTTTCCACAATATCAATTCAATGGATTTGATGGTCAATATCCGGGGGTTAATCAAGGTCAATTAGCAGGCGGACTTGGACTTAATTGGATTGATGATGAACTTTTTTATTCTTTCAATTTCAGACCTGAAGTTTCTTTTTTGAATTTTGGAGTTGGTCTTGATTTAAAACTAGATTTCAACAAAGAAGGTAAATTAAGAAAACAAAACTTCGATGAGTTTTCAGATTATCTGAGTATTATCCGATATGTAAGATATGGAATGAAGCGGGACCCTGTCTTTATAAAACTTGGAGCGCTTGATTATTATACCCTTGGTCATGGCAGTATTATGTATCAGTATAATAACAGTCCTTCATTTGATTCCCGTAAAACGGGATTAGTTTTGGATTTAGATTTTGGAAGATTCGGATTTGAATCAATATACAGCAAATTTGCTGAAGCTGGGGTTATTGGTTTAAGAGGATATGTTCGTCCACTTCAGTTTACAGCATTAAATATGATTCCAATAATTAGCAATATTGAGGTAGGTGCATCTTATGCTACTGACCTTGATCCGAATGTGGGAGTCACTTACAGTATTTATGACCCCACTACTAAAAGTTTTATAAATAAAAGAGATAAAGGAGCTATCAGTATAATTGGTTTAGATTTGGGGTTACCTTTAATTAGCACTAGTATGCTAAATGTTCAATTGTATACTGATTATGCAAAAATTGTTGACTATGGAAGTGGCATTTCAACAGGAGTTATGTTAGAGCTAAATGGCTTAGGAATACTCTCAGCACAAGCAAAATTGGAACGTAGATTTAATAATGGGAAATATATACCTGCATATTTTAATAGTTTTTATGAAATCGAAAGATTTAGAGCAGATTCAAGTATGACTACTCAAATGGCTGGAACTGATTATCCACCAAATTCAATTACTTCAAAAATACAAAGATTAGAATCTATTACGGAGACAGACAATGGGTATTATGGAGAATTAGGATTAAACTTTGCAGGGTTGTTTTTTGTTTTAGGTAGTTACCAAAGATTGGATAAAACTCCTGAAAGTGGAATTATGCATTTAATGGCTGAAGTTGCTCCTGAGGGTGTTCCTTTTGTTGCACGAGCAGGCTATGATAAAGTAAATATTAAAAATGAAAAAGATTTAGTTACACTTGATGACAGGTCTTATTTGTTTGCCGAATTAGGATATAAGCCTATGCCTTATATACTAGTTTCGATGGTTTATAATTGGACATATACTCCGCTAAGAGATAAGGATGATAATGTAATTGGATTTAAACCTCAAAAGAGAATTGAACCAAGAGTATCTTTTATTTATCCATTTAAGTGGTGATAATTATAAAAAAGTGAGAGGATATTATTATATCCTCTCACTTTATTTCCTTCTTTATAAATTCATAAAGGTCTTCAACTGTTTTGAAAAGGTAATCAGTTCCTAAGGCTTTTACTTTATCAATTGAAAGACTATCCCATATGACTGAAACTACTTTTACGTTTGCAGCTCTTGCAGCTTTAATATCAACATGAGAATCACCAATCATCAATACTTCATCATTCTGTAAATTAAATTGCTGCATAAACAAATGAATACCTTCAGGTGATGGTTTGTGTTCTTTTACGTGGTCGCCAGTTATAATTAAATCGAAGTATTCATATATCCCTAACTTCTTTAAAGTAATTACAGAAGCTTCATTACCTTTACCGGTATAAATAGACAAATAAATATTTTTTGATTTTAAATATTTTAGGATGTCAATTATACCAGGATAGAGATCCGCCATGTGATGATTTTCAGAATAAAAATTATAATAATCTTTTCTTGCTTCATCGTAATTATCCGGACACCATTGTCTTAAAATAACATCTTCTGTTGGTCCAAATAATTTAATAAGTTCTTCATCTTTATAAGTTCTGTTTAAATATTTTTTAGCAACATAATTGAACGATGCAAATATTAATTGATTAGTAGATGTTAAAGTACCATCTATATCAAAAATTATTCCTTTATATTTTTTCATTATTCAGTCTAAACCTTATTATTGAACCATCCATATTTGTGCAGATGAAACTTCCATCTTCCAGTTCCTGAATAGTATGAACTCTTGATGAACCTTCAAACAAAATAGATTGAATGGTTTTATAATCCTTATCAACATTATAAACCATTCCATTCCTAATTCCAAAAAGAACGTCACCGGATTTACTTTGACGAATCTCAGTTGGCATTGTATCGCTGATTAGATTATCTATATTAAATTCTTTATAAACTTTACCATCGGAAGCATTTGCTATTAAAAATTTCTTTTCAAATGTTTTACAATAAATATAATTTCCATCATTTGAGATTCCTAAGGATTCCCAGCAATTTAATTTTTCTCTCCAATTTGTTTTGCCAGTAATTAAATCAATTGAAGATACGTGTCTATCAGGAGATGCAACGAAAACACTTTTATCATTTACTAAAGGAACAACAGCAGCAGGGGAGTAATAGAAGTTTGGGTTCTCTGTCCATTTCCAGTTTAATTTTCCCGTTTGAGAATCTAAACAGAATAAATAATTATCCCATGAACCGAATAGAATTCTTTTCTTAGTATAGATAGGCCTTGTTTCAATCATTTTTTGTGAAGAATGATTCTCCCAAAGTAGTTCGAGAGTATTCGCATCATAACAATAAAGAATTCCAGCTGTCGTACCAATAAGCAATTTATCTATATTATCTGTATCAGTGAAAACAGTCAATTGAGAAGTAACAGATGAACCTATTGAAATGGTTTCTTTAAGTTTACCTGACTTAACATCAAAGATTAATAATTCTCCCTGAGTGGTTCCGCAGAATAATTTATTTTTATAAATATAAGGTTTACTTATGATATTACATTGAACATCATAATGCCATTGTTCATTACCATTTAAATTTAAAACTCTAATTACTCCCCTAAAAGAAGGATATACTAAATAGTTGTCTTTATACAAAATTGGTACTGTTACAATCTCATCAAAATTTTTATTCCATAAAATCTTAGCATTATAATTTATAAATTGTAAAGTATCTATTAAAACAGGTTTTCTTTCCTTGTTCTTTTGAATGCTATACCAAAAATTTTCTTTCCCATTATTATTTATAAAAAAGCTTAATGAATCTTTAGAATCTTCAACAACAGTATAGCCCCATCCTTCTTTTCTGTTAAGGGTAGACCTTCCCATTACAACATCAAGGCCATTTGCATTAAAGAATCTATTGGCATGTCCGTGACCAACTAAAACAGCTTTTACATTAAATTGATTAAGCACGTTGGTAATTTTAAAAACATTGTCTAACTCTGCATCAAGGGGATGGTGCTCATAAAAAATAATTTCTTTCCCTGAATCTTTATACTTACTGAGTTTTTCAAATACCCAATTAGCATACTCAGAAGCTATATGACCTCCATGGCTTCTCATCGGAACTCCGCTGCTTATTCCTATATGAACTGTATTCCCATTTTCAAATAAAAATTTATCATCATTATATAGTTCAATAAACTTGTTTAATCCGCTTTCACTCCATTTCACGTCGTGATTTCCGGGTATTATATGATAAGGTAATTTTAATAAGTCAAACATCATTTTTGATGAATCAAGCTCCCAATTAAAACCTCTTTCAGTAATATCACCTGTCATCACCACAAACGATAAATCATTTCTTTTATTAATATCATTTATCACATTTCTTACATCGTTAGTTGCACTTGGGGCACCAATGTGAATATCTGATAACCAGGCATACTTATAAGTTTGAGGAAAAAGGTTGATGATGGTGAGAAGAAGTACTATTATTAGCTTTTTCATATTAAGTTTATTTAATTGTAATATTAAAAATAAATTATCTATAAAGTAAATATACATCATATGACAAAAAAGATTAAGTTAAAAAAACATGAAGATAGAAGAATTAAAGAAGGGCATCTCTGGATTTTTAGTAATGAGATAGTAAAACCTGACATTGATATTCAAAATGGAGAGATTGTTGAGGTATATGATTTTGCTGAAAATTATGTCTGTACAGGTTTTTTCAATAGAAATTCTTTGATCTCTGTTAGAATAATAAGTATTAACAAGATTGAAGACCTTAAAGAATTATTGAGACAAAAAATTCTTAGGGCTGATAAATTAAGAAAGGACCTTTACTCCGGGAGAAATTCTTATAGAATGATATTTAGTGAAGCTGACCAACTTCCCGGACTGATTATTGATAAATATGAAAATACTTATGTACTGCAGGTATATTCATTTGGAATGGAAGCTAATGTTCATTCGATTGTAGAAATTCTTAAAAATGACTTTAATGCTGAAAATATTTTTACAAAAAATGAAGAATATTTTAGAACATTAGAAGGGCTTCCTATTAAAGATGAAGTATATCTTGGAGAAGATAAGGAAACTATAATTGAAGAATTCGGAGTTTTATATAAAATAGATTTTAAAGGACACAAGACAGGATTTTATTTCGACCAAACAGATAATAGAATATTTGTTGAAAGATTTGCAAAAGGTAAATCATTTATAGATGCCTTTTGTAATGCGGGTGGATTTGGCCTTCATGCATTAAAGGCAGAAGCGAAGAGCGTTATTTTTGTTGATTCATCTAAAAGTGAAATTGAAAATGCTAAAGCTAATGTTGAGTTAAACAGTCTTCCCTTAGACAGATGCACTTTCATTGCCAAGGATGTATTTGATTACTTTGAAGAATTAGTTAATGAACAAAAATTATTCGATATAGTAATGATAGATCCTCCGGCATTTGCTAAAAGCAAGAAGAACATAAACCAGGCAATTAAAGGATATGAAAAGTTAAATAGGTTAGCATTACAGCTAACTAAAGATGAGGGATTTTTGATTACATCTTCTTGTTCCTATCATTTAGATGATGAAGAATTTATTAATATTGTTAAGAGAGCCGCATATAAAACAAATAAAAATCTGCAGCTGATACATTTTTATAATGCATCTATGGATCACCCGCGGCTGCCTGCAATGTCAGAAACAAAATATTTAAAGTTTGGCGTTTTCAAAGTATATCAAAGTTAGAGGGTGATGATTGTAACATTAAATTATTTTATATTATAAGCCTTTGTTTTTTTAAAACCTCTAAGTTAGTTTATAAAAGGAAATTGGTGACTATATGAGTTTACCAGATTTATTTTTACTTCTCATAATTGCAGGAATAGTTGGCTCAATTGGTGAATCTATAACCGGGTATTCCAGAGGTGGTTGTTTTGTCTCAATTGCGGTTGGTTTTATTGGAGCTCTATTAGGTTCCTGGATGGCAAAAAAATTTAATCTTCCTGAAATTTTTCAATTAAGTGTTGGTAAGGTTGCGTTCCCAATAATTTGGGCTATTATTGGAGCTATTGTATTTACATTAATTTTAAGACTTCTTACTCCTCGTAAAAGGATTTGAGAATGAAAGGTTAAATCGTGTATGGGTACTCATTACAAAGGAAATAAAAAAGAAACTACTGCATTAAATACATATATAAAGTTAATGAGGGCTTCGGAGTCTATTAATTCTTCAATAAGTTCTATTCTTGTTAAAAAGGGTTTAACATACAGTCAATTTAACATTCTTGAAGTACTTTACCATTTAGGACCTTTATGTCAAAGAGAAATTGGAGAGAAATTATTAAAGAGTGGTGGTAACATTACTCTTGTTGTTGATAATCTTGAAAAGCAAGGGCTTGTAAAAAGAGAGAAAGATGAATCGGATAGGCGATATTATAAAATTATACTTACTAAACAGGGGAGAAGTGTAATTGAAAAATTATTTCCAAAATTAGTTCAGTCCATTGTAGAAGAATTTGTTGTTCTTAATGAGAATGAACAAAATGAATTTCAGAGGATGTGCAAATTAATTGGAATAAAAGATAGAAAGGTTACAGTATAGAATTATAAATTTCTACCATTGTATCTCCGGCTTTTCCATAATAATTATCATCTGCAATATAAGAGACTTCAGTTTCTTCAATATTAATTTCAATTAAATATGCCCCATTTTTCTTAGCTTCATAAATTAACGAAGCTGCCGGATAGACAATTCCAGTAGTTCCAATTATAAAAAAGACATCACAATTCTCAACAGCCTTTTGTGCTGCTTCAAATTGGTCTTCTGGTAACATTTCGCCAAACCAAACAACATCTGGTCTAATTAATCCACCACATTTAGTGCAAGTGGGTATATCATTTACTGAAGGGATATCATCATTAAAATTTGTTTTACATTTTATGCAGTAATTTCTTTCAATATTTCCATGTAACTCATAAACTATTTTATTACCAGCTCTCTTATGTAAATTATCAACATTTTGAGTTATAACTTTAACATCATACTTATCCTGGAACTTTGTAATAGTCAAATGAGCATTATTGGGTTGTGCACGATGTACAATATCTCTTCTGTGATTATACCATTCAGAAACCATCTTAGGATTTTTAAGAAAAGCATTAAAGTTTGCAAGTTCTTCCGGTTTTAGTTTATTCCATATACCATCTACACCTCTAAAGGTTGGAATTCCACTTTCTGCAGAAATACCTGCTCCAGTATAAAACACTATTTTATTAGCACTTTTTAAAACTTCAATAGTTTTTTCTTTAATCATCTATATTGCCATTTATATTATGTGCATAAAGCTCAGTTTCTGCTAATCTTATAAACTTTGTCCACTTTGAATTTTCATTCTTTTCCAATTCTAAAGCATTCTTGTATGCATTCGTTTTTGCGCTTAGTTCATCAGCGTGGTAAAGTATAATTGCTTCCAAAGTTTTTGGAACCACTGGAGAAGCATATTCAAGTTTGCCTTGATGGCTTAATATTAAATGAAGAATACAGTTTTTTAATTCATCAGGAAAATCAGGAATAGTTTTGATAATAGAGTCAATTTTCATTGCAGAAATGACAATATGACCTAAAAGTTTTCCTTTATCAGTGTACTCAAACATATTATCAAAACTAAGTTCTTCTATTTTGCCATAATCGTGAAGCATTGCACCTGCAATAAGAATGTCCCTGTTAACTTCAGGATGAAAATCTGCCAACAAATCACAAATCTTAATTATCTCTAAAGTATGTTCTAACAAACCATGAATATAAGAATGGTGCCATGCTTTACCCGCTGGCATATTACTGAACTTATCAAAATCATCTTCATTAAAAACTAATTTTAATAATGATTTTATAAATTGATTATTAATCTTATCTATTCTATTAATAAATTCACATTTCATATCTTCCAAATCTTTTTCGGATTTTCTTAGGAAGTCTTTTACTTCAACTCCGTCTTCAGGAATAGCTAATCTTATTCTATCTATTTTAATTTGAAGGTTTCCCTGGTAAGTCGTAATACAACCTCTAACTTTAATTATTGAACCCGGTATCAATGTATCACAAATAGGAGAATCATTAAAAACCTGAGATATCATTGAGGATTTATTATCAGAGAGTTCAAGGGTATAATAGGTGGTGTTTGTTTTAGAAGTTTTCTTTTCGCATTTTTTCACTATAAAAAAATGTTCAATCTGTTCTCCTGGTTTCAATTCTAATAATTTTTTCTGTTCAAGCATAGTAATATTTCTTTATTTCAATAAAAATATTCTTTTTTACTATAATTAGAAAGAATAATATTGATAATAAGAATTAAAAAACAGAAATAATGTTTTGTATCTGAATAGTACAAAATTGATATTACATTGTATTATTATATTAGAACTTAAATTTTAAATCGGAAATTAAGTTCATACTTAAGTATTTAAATTTTAATTATTAATTTATTATCTTAGCAGCGATTTGTTGGGAAAAATAAGATAACTTAAACATAATTATAAGAATATGCCAAAAATAAATTTAACAAATAAGCCTTATACAGAACAAATTAGAATTCTTAAAGATTATATGGCCCGCCGAGAACAGCATAAAAACCAAAGTCCTGTAACCGTTGAGCAAATATGCAATAAATTTAAACATAATAGATTAATTAGTGATAAAGCTAAATACAACTATTTTGATAAATTATTTAGAGCCGCAAAAGGAGAGAGAGTCGAAAGGCACTAAATAGTTCTATTTTATCCATCTTTTTCTCGAAAGTCCCAACCTTTACTGATTTTAATAAAAAAAGAAAATTAACAACTTTCTTTTTTTATTAAAAGATGTGTTTAATCTCTTAATTATTGAAATTTGAATCTAAATCTCACCTTTTTTCATTGTGATTATCCTAATAATTTCACAGATAGTTCCTTGTATATTAGGAAGTCTATTTATGATAAAAGTTTGTTATTATGATTAACAATATGAAAGGCGATTTATGAAAAAGATGAGCGTATATAGCTTAATGTGTATGTTCGTATTACTTTTTACCATTACAGTTATAGGTCAAGATTATACAAAAGATAGATCAAATAATTCTTATGATGATACTTTAGCTGTTGGTAATACAAATACCAATACCGACCAAAATACAAGTAAAACCGATGCACAAATTCCAACGGATAAAAATCCAAGTGGAAAGACATCTAATAGAACGAGTACTTCTACAAATACTCCAGGTATGACAAACAATATTCCTGATAAAGATTCAACAGATCAGATTTCAAGAGGAAATACTCAGTTTGGTGATACTACAGATGCTAGAAGCAGAAACAGAGGAAATACAAGTGATGATCAATTATCAAGAGGAAATACGTCAGGAACAACAGGAACTGATAAAACAGGTACCTCAGGCACGTATCAATCTGGTACAAAAGATCAATCCACTACAGGCAATACCTCAAGGACATATGGACAGGATACTTCTAAGAGTAAATCAAAAACAAGTGATGATCAATTCTCAAGAGGTAATACTTCAGAAAAATCAAGTACAGGTGAATTAAAAGAAAAAGGAATCCCTGGAACTGATTCAACATATGAATCAAGAATAGGAAATACAGAATTTGATTCATCAAAATCAAAATCTGATGAAATATCAAGAGGAAATACTTCTGATAAAATGAAATCTTCAACCGGAACCGAAACTCATAAGGAAGGAACAACCGGAACTTATAAAGAAGGTACAACGGGTACGGGAACTCATAAAGAAGGAACAACTGGTACCTATAAAGAAGATAAAACTGGTACTACCGGAACACATAAAGAAGGTACAATGGGTACCTATAAATCAGGAACTGGTAGTCAGGATACTTCAATGAATAAAAGTAAATCCGGCAATGAAATATCAAGAGGTAATACCTCAGGTATACAATCCGGAACTACAAATACTAATAGAACTGGAACAACAACTACCACTACTGGAACAACAGGCACTACAGGTACAAATAAATCAAGTACAACTGGACAAGATACTTCAATGAATAAGTCTGGAACAGATATGTCCAGAAGTAATACGTCAGGTACAACCTCAGATGTAAATAAAAGCAGTACAAGTACAACAGGCCAAACAAGCACTGGTATGTCAGGAACAACAGGACAAACAAGCAAAAGCACATCAATGAATTCTGATACTTCGGGTAGTTATGCAGCTCATTTTGTTGTAGCTGATGAAATGTCAAATAAGTTGAAATCAATGCTTAATTTATCTGCTGATCAAACTAATGATATTAGAGAAATTCTTATTGAACATAATGAAGATTTAGCTGATATTGATCAGAAAATGGCAGAAGATAATAAGTCTGTTACTTCAGGTGAAGGTAAAAAAGAAGTTGATCAAGCTACAGTTGATGTAGTTGAAAAAATTGAAGGCGTTTTAACAGATAGCCAAAGAGCTCAATTTGTAAAAATGCAGAATCAATGGATGGATGACGTTAAGGTTAACATCCAAAAAAATAGACAAGATAATACTCAAATGAGTAGAGGAAATAAGTAACAAACTATAGAGACGCTTTTAAGGCGTCTCTTTTTTTTATTGGAGAAATCTTATGGCTGAAGCAAAAACTACTACCAAGCATGATGAAATAAAAAAATGGGTTGAAGAAAGAAATGGAAAGCCATCCACAGTGAAAAGTACAAACAAAAAAGGTGATGCTGGAATTCTGAGAATAAATTTTCCGGGGTATAGCGGTGAAGATACTCTTGAAGAAATTTCCTGGGATGAATTTTTTAAGAAATTTGATGAAGAAAAATTAGCTTTTCTTTATCAGGATGAGACAAAAGATGGAAGCGAAAGCAGGTTTTTAAATTCGTAAATAGGAGCAGTAGATAAGTATTAATTTTTTGTTAATCGGTCTTTATTAAATTTTAATGCTTCGATTGGACAGCACCATACACACTTAGCACAATTAGTGCATTGTTCCTTAATTATTTTTATTGAAAACTCCTTAAGTTCTATTGCATCTTCAGAGCATACACCAACGCAGCAGCCACAGTAATCGCATTTATTTTCTACTATATCTATCATAATATTTTTGTGCATTTAGTTGAATAATGTTTGTAATTCATTTTGAAGCTTAACTACTTCATTCTGGAGATTTACTTTACTTGTAAGTAATTCCATAGTTCTTTTTTCATCATCAGTGTTATTAAGTTCAAAATGAACTTCATTTATTTGTTTTTCAAGAAGTTTTATTTTGTGCCTTTTAATAGTATCCTTTGCATAAATTTCAAATCTATTTTCCGGACTTACAAAAAGATCCTTCTCTTCCCAATGACCACTTGTAATATAACTATCCATTACGATTGAAAAAAGAATTGATTTAATATTATTGTCAGGAATCTTTTCAATTAATCTTCTTATTTCGACTTTTACCCCGGATAGGTGCTCTTCATAAATTAAATTTATTAAGTCATAAAGTTCAGGCATAAAATCTTCAGGGGTAATATACCTGAAAATGAATTCAATTATTTTAGAGTCACCTTCATAAAGAATTCTCAATAATTCAAGTTCAATATTAAAAATTTCTTTATCAATTTTATTTTCGGGAGGTTTTACTAAGGAAGCTTCAACTTCCTTCTTTTCTTTTAGTGTTCTTTTATCAAACTGGACATAAGGCTGCTGTTTATAGAAAAGCATTTGCTTGGCAAGTTCATCTTCCAATAAACTTTCTCTTAGATTAAATTCTTTAGCAAGAGCCTTAATTATCAAATTGATTTTAAGGTTATCAGAAATAAATGATAAATGTTTAACTACATCTCTAATAGCATCTGTCTGTAGATTAACATCATTATCCATTCCTTTAATTTTATATTGCTGAATTTGATATTCAAAAAAACTTTTACTTTCTAATAATTTTTTTTCAAATGCTTCTTTACCAAATTTTGTAACAAATGAATCAGGGTCTTCATCTTTTGGAAGAGAAAGGATTTTAACATCCATATTCTTCTTAAGCAAAATTTCTATGCTTCTTAATGAAGCTTTTTGTCCAGCTAAATCAGCATCAAAAATTAATGTTACATTTTTTGTATATCTTGAAATGAGCAAAGCCTGGTCATCTGTTAAGGCAGTTCCGGAAACTGCTACAACATTTTTTATACCTGCTTGATATAATGAAATAAGGTCCATATAACCTTCGACCATTATAACATTATCTTTTGTACGTATTTCATCTTTTGCAAAGGATAAACCATAAAGAATTTTTCCTTTTGTATATATGTCAGACTCTGGTGAGTTTAAATATTTTGCAGTGTTTTCGGCATTTCCCATAATACGTCCTGCAAAAGCAACGACTCTGCCATGAGTAGAAAATATAGGAAAGATAATTCTTCCTGCAAATTTATCATGCAAGTCACCTGATGGATATCTACCAATTAATCCAAGGTCCAAAGCTTTTTCAATATTTAATTTTCTATCAGTTAAAAAATTTACTAAAGCATCCTTTGAGGGTATTGCATAGCCAAGTCCAAATTCACGAATGGTTTTTAATTTGATACTTCTTTTATCAAAATAATTTCTTGCAGGTTCACCTTCTTTACCTGATAAAAGATTACTTGAAAAATATTTTCCAACTTCAGTATTAATATCATAATAAACTTCATTATCATTCTGTTTATTAAAATTACCTTTATCATATTCAATAGTGATACCTAATCTGGATGCAAGTTCCTGAACAGCTTCCAGATAGGAAATTTTTTCATAATTCATTAAAAATGAAAATACATTTCCACCTGAATGACAACCAAAGCAATGATAAATTTGCTTATCCTCACTAACCGTAAAAGATGGTGTTTTTTCACTATGAAAAGGGCATAATCCTATATAATTTCTTCCACGTTTCTTAATTGATATAGCTTCTCCTATAATATCTACGATATTTGTGGATGATCTAACTTCTTCAATTATATTTTCTGGAATATGCATAAATACTTAGCTTGATGTGAATGCAGTATCAAAGGTAACTACATTTTATATTTATTTTTTTACAATTATATTAAAAATACAAATAAGTTTTATTAGTTATATAGTAAATAATTTATGATTGAAAATAATTTGGAATATTGTAATAGTTTAACAAAATATTCAAGATTAAAAACCAGGGTAGTGAACATTGGAGATGTACCTTTAGGGGGAGAAAATCCAATCAGAATTCAATCAATGACTACTACTGACACAATGAATACAATTGCTACAGTCGAACAGACAATCAGAATGATTGAATCGGGGTGTGATTACGTAAGAATAACTGCACCAAGCAAATCTGAAGCTCAAAATCTACTTGAAATCAAGAATGAACTTAGAAGAAGAGGATTTAAAGTACCTCTTATTGCTGATATTCATTTTACACCGAATGCTGCAGAAATTGCTGCCAGAATTGTTGAGAAAGTTAGAATAAATCCTGGTAATTATATTGACAAAAAAAAGTTTGAATTTATTGAATACAATGACAATGAATATGAAGAAGAATTAGAACGATTAAGAGAAAAATTCATTCCTTTGGTTAAAATTTGTAAAGAATATGGCACTGCAATGAGGATTGGTACTAATCATGGCTCATTGTCGGATAGAATAATGAGCAGATTTGGTGATAATCCGGAAGGTATGGTTGAATCTGCCTTGGAATTTGTAAGAATTTGTGAAGAATTTGATTATTACAATGTTGTTCTTTCAATGAAATCAAGTAATCCTCAAGTAATGGTGCAGGCATACCGTTTATTGGTAAACAGAATGCATAAGGAGAATATGAATTATCCTTTACATCTTGGAGTTACTGAAGCTGGAGGAGGTGAAGATGGAAGAATTAAGAGTTCTTTGGGAATTGGTGCATTGTTAGAAGATGGAATCGGAGATACAATTAGAGTATCATTGACAGAAGATCCTGAGTTTGAAGCTCCTGTTGCCAAAAAAATATTATCAAGATACATTAATAGAATTAATGAAGATAATATTGAATCTGTTAAGGTGATAAATTATAATCCGTTTAATTATTTTAAACGAAAAACTCTTGAAACAGGAATAGTAGGTGGTACAAACCTTCCCAGAGTAATCATAGATTTCAGCAAAAGAGAAAAAGTTGATTTTAAGGACCTTAAGGATATCGGTTACATTTATGATGCTGTAACAGATAAATGGAATATTGCTGATGGAGCAGCTGATATGATTTATTGTGGGTCAAATAAATTAAATATAGAAATCCCATCCACACTTAAAATTTTATATGATTTTAATTTCTGGTCAATTGCAAAAGACGATTGTTCCAATCCTTTATTGACTAAAACTGAATTTTTAAATACTGAAATAATAGATAAAGAAAATTATGTACTTTTAAATTTATCTAACATTGATGAAGATATATTTAATAAATTAAAGCAATCTAAAAAGAGTATTATAGTTCTTACTTCAGATAACAAGAATTCACTACTTGAACAAAGAAGATTTTTTATTAAGCTTTTAGATGAAAATATTCCCAATCCGGTAATAATTAAGAGAGATTATAAAAATATCAGTAAAGAAGAATATATCATATTTTCTTCAACAGATGCAGGAGCATTGCTGATAGAAGGCTTTGGTGATGGGATTTGGTTGAGTTTAGAATCATCTGACTTAATAAAAAATGGAGTTAGAATAAGCGAATCTATTTATTCTTTTACCAATAGAATAATGTTCGGCATACTTCAGGCAGCCAGAGTTAGAATTTCAAAAACTGAATACATTGCCTGCCCTTCTTGCGGGAGAACTCTTTTTGATTTACAGGAAACAACAGATAAAATTAAAACGCAGACGGAACATTTAAAAGGAGTAAAAATTGCAATTATGGGTTGCATTGTGAATGGTCCCGGTGAAATGGCTGATGCTGATTATGGTTATGTAGGTTCAGGAGTTGATAAGATTACCTTATATAAAGGGAAGGATGTAGTCAAAAGAAATATTGATTCGTCTAATGCAGTGGAGCAATTAATTAATATAATTAAAGATGATGGACGCTGGATTGAACCAAATAATTGATGTGCCAAGGAAAACTTAAGTAATTATTCTTATTAAGTAAGTTGATATTTAAAGCATAAAACTATATTTTTATGATATAAGTATGAAAAACAAATTCAAAAGATATAAAGCCCCAAATATTTTCGTAAAGTCTTCTGACTAAAATAGAGTTTAACAAGATGCACTCATTAAAGGAGTGCATTTTTTTTGTTTTATGAGATGTATTGAAATTTTTAAATATTTAGAAACATGGGCACCTCAGCAAATTGCCTGGCTGAAAGATAACCCGGGATTACAGGCGGGTGACCCAAATGCCGAAGTAAAAAACATTTTACTTTGTCTGGAGGTTACCGAAAAAGTAGTTCTGGAGGCATTAAATAAAAATTGCAATTTAATCTTTACACATCACCCTCTAATCTTTCAACCTCTATCTAAAATAGATTTCAACAACCACACCTCAAAGATTCTACAAAGCCTAATTAAAAACGACATCAACCTCTACTCAGCTCATACAAACCTGGATTTCACCAAAGAAGGAGTCAGTTTTAAATTAGCACAAAAACTAGACTTAACCGAAATTAAATTTCTTAGAAACCTTTATTCAAATCAATATAAGTTATCCATCTTTGTTCCGGAAAAGGCTCTTGAAGCAGTAGCTGATGCGGCATTTAATTCAGGTGCAGGTGTTATAGGTGAATACTCAAAATGTAGTTTTAGAACTGAAGGGATAGGGACATTCTTTGGAAATGAGCATACTAATCCTTCTGAAGGTTCAAAGGAAACTTTTGAAAAGGTTAACGAAGTAAAACTTGAACTTATTGTTGATAAATGGAAGCTTAATAAAGTTCTTGATGATGTTAACAGAGTTCATCCTTATGAAGAAATAGCTTACGATGTTATGCCTTTGGAAAATCCTAATGTGAATTATGGAGCAGGTGCAATTGGCAATTTGAAAAATGAATTAACAGAAAAAGAATTTTTGAAATACGTTTTAGAAAAATTAAACTTAGAAAATTTTAGATATTGCAAAGGCAAAAAGGATAAAATAAAAAGGGTTGCTGTTTGTGGTGGTTCAGGAAGCGATATGCTAAATGATTCCATAAATAATGCTGATGCATTTATAACTGCAGATGTAAAATATCATGCATTTCATGATGCTTTGGGTAAGATATTATTAATAGATGCCGGACATTATGAAACAGAAATATTTTCTCTTGAAGAAGTACAAAAAAGATTACAAGAATTTATAAAAGACAAAAACATTAATATATACCAGTATAGTGATTCAACGAATCCTATATTTTACTATAAAAAATAAGGAGTATTAAATTGGTCAATAGATTAAAAATATTATATGAATTGCAAATTATTGATGATCAGCTTGATGAATTAGAAGAATTAAGAGGAGATCTTCCAGGAGCTGTAGAAGAGCTTCAATCTAAAATAAATAGTTTAAAAACTGAATTGACTGAAAAAGAAGAACAAAAGAATGAATCAATAGAGAAAAGAAAAGAGAACGAAGAAGAGATTGAAAAGTTAAGAAACAGCCAAAAGAAATTTAAGGCTCAGCTTTATCAGGTAAGAAATAATAAAGAATACGATGCTCTTACTAAGGAAATTGACCACTCAGAAGAAACAATTGCTAAATTGGAAGCTGAAAATGTTACTCTTGAAGATTCAAGTAAAAAGCTTGTTATTGAAGTCGAAGAACTTCAACCAACTTTGAATGAACTGAATGATTATTTAAAGGTTAAAGAAGCTGACTTAAGAGAAATAGTTAAAGCTAATGAAAAAGAAGAAAACAAGTTAAGGGAAAAACGTAAAGCAATTGAAGAGCAGGTTAAAAAACCTGACCTTAATGCTTATACAAGAATTAGAAAAGCCAAAAAAGGTAAAGCAGTAGTAACTATTAAAAGATCTGCCTGCTCAGGATGTCATAATATTGTTCCTTCACAAAGACAATTAGAAATAAGAAGAAATAATAAATTATTTTTCTGTGAATACTGCGGAAGAATTCTTGTTTCTCCTGAAATTGCAGAAATAACTGAATAAAAAATGAATTTAAAATCTAGAAATTAGCGGTAAGTAAACCGCAATTTCTAGATACAAATTAAATTGGTAATAAATATTTTACTTCCTCTTACTCTTTTCTACTGCTTTAACCAAACTAATTTATTATATTAAATATATATTTTGGAAATAATTCAAACTGGCAATTGCTATACTTTTGTATAGAGGAAAGTCCGGACTTCACAGAACAGGGTGCCGGGTAACGCCCGGGGGTTAAAGAAGTAATTCTTTAACTAAGGACAGTGCCACAGAAAATATACCGCCCCTTGTGGGTAAGGGTGAAAAGGCAGGGTAAGAGCCTACCTCAATAATGGTAACATTATTTGGATGGGTAAACCCCACCTGAAGCAAGGTCAAATAGGGAAACTATCTCTTCTTCGGAAGAGTCCGAGGTTGTTCGCCTTGAGTTTCCGGGTAGACCGCTTGAGTCTTCAAGTAATTGGAGGCCTAGATAAATAATTGCAATCTGCTACGGCAGATATTACAGAATCCGGCTTATAGTTTGAATTTTTTCCTTCCTAATTTTATTGAAAATTATTTTTTTACTTTAGTGCTTTTTTCTCACGTTATTCTCTAATGAAAGGTAGATTTTTCCTGAACCTATGATCAACAAGCTGTGGAAAATTAAAGAAATTCAGGATGAATTTATTATTAAGTCTTTAGCAGAAACAATTAACATTTCTGAAGTGTTAGCTCGTTTATTGGTACTAAGAAAAATTACCAATTTTGGTGAAGCAAAAAAATTTTTTAGACCTACTCTCGAATCCCTTTATGACCCCTTCCAAATGCTTGGAATGAAAGAAGCAACTAAAAGGATAATTAAAGCAATAACTGAGAATCAAAATATTTGTATCTATGGTGATTATGATGTTGATGGTACCTGTTCAACTGCATTACTTTATTTATTCTTAAAAAAACTGGGAGCAAATGTTAATTTCTTTATTCCAAAAAGATTAACAGAAGGTTATGGAATTTCTAAAGCAGGTATTGAATATGTAAAAAGTTTAAATACAGATTTATTAATTTCAGTTGATTGCGGCATAACTGCTATAGATGAAGTTAACTATGCTAATGAACTTGGCATAAACGTAATTATTTGCGACCATCATCAATCAAAAGACATCGTTCCCGCAGCAGTTGCTGTTCTTGACCCGCTGCAGCCAGGATGTAATTATCCATATAAATATTTAGCAGGTGCCGGTGTTGCATTTAAATTAGCTCAAGGTTTAGCCAAGGAAGTAAATCAGAAAGATTTACCTTTAGAGTATCTGGATTTAGTGGCATTAGCTTCAATTGCTGATATAGTTCCATTGATTGATGAAAATAGAATTTTAGTACGTGAGGGTTTAAAGTTGATAAACGAAAAACCTCGTCCCGGCATAGCTGCTTTAATGAAGCTAAGTAATAATGGGCAAGGAAGTTTATCATCAGGGCAGATAGTTTTTACTTTGGCTCCAAGAATAAACGCCGTTGGTAGAATGGGAGATGCTCAAAGAGCAGTTGAACTTTTTATTAGTGATAACCTTTCTGAAGCTGTAAAACTTGCTGAAGTATTAGAATCTGATAATCGAGACAGAAGAAAAATTGATGAAGAAACTTTTTTTGCTGCTGATGTTCTGGTTAAAGATATAGATTTGGAAAATGAAATACCAATTGTACTTCATAAAGAATCATGGCATTCAGGAGTTATAGGAATCGTAGCATCCCGTTTAGTGGAAAAATATTATCGTCCAACGATAATGCTTACTACTGTTGATGGAGTAGCAAAAGGTTCTGCAAGAAGCATTTCTAACTTTAATATTTATAATGCCTTAAAAGAATGTGAAGACCTTTTAATTCATTTTGGTGGCCATCAGGCAGCTGCAGGATTAGCTGTGGAGATTGACAAAATTGATGAATTTAAAAGTAAATTCAATACTGTTGTTAAAGGTGCTTTATCTAAGGAAAATTTAAGGCCTGAAATTGTGATTGATGCTGTAATAAAATTTTCAGAAATTACACCTAAATTTTTAAGAATTATTGATCAGTTTGCTCCTTTCGGTCCCGGGAATATGAGACCTGTATTTTTATCAGAAAATGTAGAAGTTACCGGATTGCCAAGAATTGTAGGGAATAATCATCTGATTGTAAATCTAAAACAATGCGGTTCAGAAAAAATATTTGATTGTATTGGTTTTAACTTTGGAAATTATTGTAAAGTTTTAAATAAAAATTCAATATTGGATGTTGTATATTCAATTGATAAATTAGGCAAAGATGATTTCATTTTTCCTCAATTGAAAATTAAAGATATTAAAATAAAAGAAAATAATTAGGAGATATAATGTCAGGACATTCTAAGTGGGCGACTACTAAGAGAAAAAAGGCTGCAATTGATTCTAAAAGAGGTAAAATATTTACCAAGATAATAAAAGAAATCACTATTGCTGCCCGCGAAGGCGGTGGTGACCCTAATGGAAATCCACGTTTAAGATTAGCCGTTGATAATGCTAAAGCTTCCAATATGCCTGCCGACAATATTGAACGCGCAATTAAAAAAGCTACAGGTGAACTTGAAGGTGTAACTTACCATGAATTAACCTATGAAGGTTATGGACCTGCAGGCATTGCTATGTTGGTTGAAGTTGCCACTGATAATAAAAACAGAACTGTAGCAGAAGTTCGACATCTTTTTAGCAAGTATGGCGGCAGTATGGCTGAGAGCGGTTCAGTTGCCTGGATGTTTGATAAAAAGGGTGTTATAGTTTTACCTAAGCAGGGAAAAGCTGAAGATGAAGTTATGGAAGTTGTAATCGATGCTGGTGCCGATGATTTACAGACTGAAGAAGATTATTTTGAAGTTCAAACAGCAATTCCAAATTTTGAACCTGTTAGAAAAACTTTGATTGAAAAAGGTTATACAGTTGAAAATGCTTCCATACAGTGGATTGCTAAAAACGTTATAAAAGTTACCGGTGAAGATGCTGAAAGAGTAGTTAAACTTATTGATATGCTTGAAGATAGTGATGACGTTCAGAATGTTTATTCTAATGCTGACTTTGACGAATAATCATCAATAATATTTTGGAGGTTTGAATTTGTTTTTCAAGCCTCCTGGAATTTCTAATGATAATATTAGGTATAGATCCGGGAACAATAACTACCGGATACGGCATAATCAATTCAGACAATAACAAATTATCAATTGTTAATAGCGGCTTTATTAATTTGAAAAAAGAAGCTTTCCTTCCTGAAAAATTAAAAATTATTTACAACCAAATTGATTCTCTAATTAAATTTTATAAACCAGATGAGTTTTCAATTGAAACTGCATTTTATGGAAAGAATGTGCAGTCAGCAATGAAAATTGGTTATGCAAGAGGAGTATCTATATTAGCAGCGGTTCAGAATAATATTCCTGTCAGTGAATATTCTCCACGGGAAGTTAAAAAATCAGTTACCGGTAAAGGAGCCGCACAAAAAGACCAGGTAGCTTATATGATAAAAAGTATTCTTTCTCTTGATGCTAAAATGAAATTGGATGAGAGTGATGCTATTGCAGTTGCCTTGTGCCATGCATTTAGATGCAGAGGAATTGATTCACCTGCAAAAAAAACAAACTGGAAAGCATTTGTGGAAGCTAATTCTGAAAGGGTTATAGGATGATAGCTTATTTAAAAGGAAAGGTTCATTCATTAAAACCAACACATTTGATTATTGATGTTAATGGAGTTGGTTACTCAGTTAATATTTCCTTAAATACTTATGAGTTTATTTCTGATGCTAAAGAAGTTGAACTTTATATTTTTACAAATGTTAAAGAAGATTCTATAACTTTATTCGGATTTCACAGTGAATCTGAAAAAAAAATGTTTGAGCTTTTAATATCAGTAAACGGTATCGGACCTAAATCAGCTTTAAGCATTTTGTCTGGTATTAAAATAGATGATTTAAAAACTGCAATTGCTTTATCGGATATATCAAGGATTGTAGCTGTTCCCGGAATTGGTAAAAAAACTGCAGAGAGATTAGTTCTTGAATTAAAATCCAAAATAGATTCTGTTCAGGGAGAAACAACACTAATTGCTTACGATAAGAAAAATGAAGCTATAGCTGCACTAACTACTTTAGGTTACAATATTAAACAAGCAGAAAAAGTAATCCAAGATGTATTATCAACTTCTCCAAACTTGCCTCTTGAAGAACTTTTGAAAAAAGCGTTGGGAATGCTGATAAAGTAATTATTTTACATCGCAATCAATAACAAGTAAATCGCCAAGTTCAGCATGTAGCTTATCGCCGGGTCTTACTTTATTAACACCTGACGGTGTGCCGGTAAAAATTAAATCGCCTTCTTCTAAAGTCATTACTGACGAGATATATTGGACTAATTGAATAGGTGGGAAAATCATTTTGTTCAATTTATCTTTTTGTCTTACTTCACCATTAACTGTTAATGATAATTCTTCAGTTAAAGTTAAATAATAACTATCAGCATATATAAACTCGGATAAAACAGCAGATGTATCAAAACATTTAGCTAAAGTCCAAGGATGTCCTTTTTTCTTTAATTCATCTTGCACATCTCTTAAGGTCATATCAAGACCTATACCGAAGCCTCTTATCGCCTGGTCAGCATCTTCTTCGTGAGCATTTCTAATTTTCTTTCCAATTAATAATACTAACTCAATCTCATGGTGCATATTGTTAGAGTATTCAGGTTTAATTATTGAATCACCTGAGAAAATAACTGAGGAAGCAGGTTTCAAAAATAAGATTGGTTTTTCAGGTACTTCATTTCCCAATTCTTTTGCGTGCTCTGAATAATTTCTGCCTACACAAACAATTTTTTTGATTGGAATTTCTTTGCTGCTGTTTTTTATTTTTACTGTTTTCATAATTCTAAATTTATTTTAAATTAAAATAAATTAAGCAAAGTAAAAAACAAAATGATTTATAACATTAAGTGAAACTTATGTCTTTTGTTTCTTTTTTGCTGCAGCAGGGAAAAGGATGTTATTTAGGATTAAACGGTACCCGGGAGAGTTCTTAAAAAGATTTAAATCAGTAACCGGATCGCCTACGGCGTGGGTATAATCTTCGGGGTCATGACCACCATAAAAAGTAAAAGTACCTCTTCCATAATTTCCGTGAATGTACTTTACCTGATTAGTTCCGGCTCTTTCACCTAAAATTATAACTGATTTTTTTATAAGCTCTTTACGGAACATTGTTGTTTGTCCCATAAATCCACGAATAACATTAACGTGGTCCTGTGTTAACATTGTAGGAACAGGGTCATACTTAGCAGAGAATTCGAACAGAGTGAAATAATCATTCTCGATATTTTGAATTTCCTGAGGTTGGATATCTATATCGCTATATTCATAAACCAGAGGATTTTTTTCTAATTTAAAATCTGTAAATGCTAATGTCTGAGAATAATCTAATTTTGATTGTGCATCAGGGTCAGCAGCATCACCATCATAAATATCAGCACAAATATCAGTGTGAATAGCTGAAAGTGCTATATCATAAGAATCGGTAGCTGAACACATTGCAAAAAGAAAACCACCGCCTCCAATAAAATCTTTTATAGCAAAGCTGACAGCTTTCATCATTTCTGAAACTTTCTTATAACCATTTTTCTTAGCACTATTTTCATAATTTATTTGCTGCTCAACATACCAGGGGGCATTACTAAAACTTGCATAAAACTTTCCATACTGTCCTGTAAAATCTTCATGATGTAAATGAAGCCAATCATATTTTGATAAATCTCCATTTAGAATTTCATCATTCCAAATTTTAGTATAAGGTACCTTTGCATATTCAAGAACAAGAGTAACAGCATCATCCCATGGTTGAAATCCAGGTGGAACATAAACTGCAATCTTAGGTGCTTTTTCTAAACGAACAACATCCATGTTGTTGTTTTCGCTTTGAACCTCTGAATAGATTGCTGTAGCATCGCTAAGAGAAATTAAATCAAATGCTACTCCTTCAAGTCGGCACTCATTTGCAATTTTTTCAGAATAATCTATCATAAAGGAACCCCCGCGGTAATTTAAAAGCCAATCAGCTTTTAAACCGTCACTAAGAGAATGGAAGGTTACACCATAAGCCTTAAGATGATCAGTCTGTTGCAAATCCATATAAATGAAAATTTTATTTTGAGCAAAAGCTGATATACTTAGTAGAATAATAAAAATGAATATTTTCATATAATATTTTAGATATTAAAAAAGCGGCATAAAGCCGCTTTGAATTTTATTAAGCTGATTTTCGGTCTATCTCTAAAAATATAGGTTTTGCACCATCTTCAACAACATCCCTTGTGATAATACATTTTTCAATGTTTTCCTTATTTGGAAGATCGAACATAATTTCCAACATAAATTCTTCAACAATAGATCTTAATGCTCTTGCTCCGGTTTTTCTTACCATTGCCTTTGTAACAATAGCATCCAAAGCAAAAGGATCAAACTCTAATTCAATTCCTTCCATCATAAACAACTTTTTATATTGTTTAAGAATTGCATTTTTAGGCTCAACAAGTATACTCTTAAATGCTTCTTCTGATAATGGCTGAAGCGGAGCAACAACAGGAATTCTTCCGATTAATTCCGGTATCAAACCATACTTCAACAAATCTTCCGGTAATACGTGCTGGATAAAATCTCCATCTTCAGTTCTGCTTTTAATATTACCTTTATTAAATCCCATTTGATTTTTATTTATTCTTGATGCAATTATTTTATCAACACCATCAAAAGCACCGCCAACAATAAATAAAATATTTTTAGTATTAATGTTTATTAAACTTTGTTCAGGATGTTTTCTTCCACCTTTTGGAGGAACACCTGCAATAGTACCTTCTAATATTTTCAATAATGCCTGCTGAACACCTTCACCTGAAACATCTCTGGTAATAGAAGTGCTTTCACTTTTTCTTGCAATCTTATCAATCTCATCTATGTATACAATACCTTTTTGAGCTTTATCAAGATTATAATCTGCTGCCTGCAATAAATGAACTAATACGGTTTCAACATCATCACCAACATAACCGGCTTCAGTTAAAGTTGTAGCGTCAGCAATAGCAAAAGGAACATCAAGAATTTTAGCTAAGGTTTGAGCTAATAAAGTTTTACCAACTCCTGTAGGTCCAATAAGTAAAATATTACTTTTTTCAATTTCAACATCATCTAATTCAAAAAAGGAATTAGATGAATAAATTCTCTTATAATGATTATAAACAGCTACAGAAAGAATTTTTTTGGCTTTATCCTGACCAATAACATATTCATCAAGAGTTTTCTTGATTGATGCAGGAGTATGTAAAATCTCTTTTTTATTTTTATTGTTATTATAAGCTGCAAGGTTGTTTCTAAGAATATCTACACTGCTTCCAATACAAATATCGCAGATGTATACATCCGGACCGGCAATCATACTGCCAACTTCATTACCATCCCTGCCGCAGAAGGAACACTTAACAATTTTCTGATTTTGTCTCTTAGCCATTAATCTCTCTAATTAATTTTTTTATTTGTTTCTGTTTTAATCTCTAATATATTTTCTCTTGCTTCATCAAGATACATTGAATTAGGAAATCTTGCAAGCAAATCATTATACATCTTAACCGCATTATCATTATCTAATTTACCAAACTGATAAATTTTCCCCATTAATAACAATGCCTTATCTGCATAAATATTTTTAGAATCCAAATTCGAAATATCATTTAATAAAATTAAACATAAATCAAGACTATCTAAAGCCAATAATATTTCTGCTTCCCTGATTTTTGAAATACTCTCAAGAAAAATAGATTTACTTTCGCCGATTTCCTTATACAATTTATCAGCATTTTGAAAATCCTGCTTAGCTGCAGAAAATTCAGCTTGTGAAAACTTTACGAGTAACAGTGAATCATTCAAACCTGTATTAAGTATTAAAGATAATTCCAATGCATCATTTGCACTATTATCTTTCAAGTTATCTATAATGCCGTTCAAAGTTTCTTTAGATTTATTAAAATCCTGTTCATAGAAATATAACTTAGCTAACCTTAAAGCAGCAGAGTTGTTATTTTCCTGTCCAAATCCTTTATTTTGAACCACATTTTGAAGGAATTGTTCCGATTTATCAATATTGCCTTTAAGTAGTTCTACTTTGCCAAGCTCCATTAAAGCTTCCGCTTTAAAGTTTTGATTTCTTCCTTCAGTTACTTTTTGAAAATATTCTTCAGCTTTTTGAAGGTCATTATTCTTATATAAGTATATTCTGCCAATCCGTAAATTTGATTCTGATGCAACATCATTATTAGGGAATAATTCAGATAGTTCTTTATAAATCTTAATTACTTCATCATCACTTTTATCATTATTATTTGAAATAATCTCTAAAGGTTTCCAGCTGTTTTTATCTTTTTTATTGTTTATTGCTTCGATTGCACGGGCATAATAAAATTTAGCAGATGGAATGAATTCAGAATTTGGATGTTCCTCAATTAAATCTTTAAAAACTTTTAAAGATAAATCATATTCGCCTCTATCGAATACAGTTCTGCCAAAATCCAATAAAAGCTGCCCATTACTATTTTTATTATCGTCAATATCCTTGTACAAGTTAAATGCTTCATCATACTGCTTATTCTCTCTGTAAAGCCAGGCAAGCAGTTGAGGAAAAGCTTCATTAACATCAAGATGTTTCTTAATTACATCAATAGATTGAGAAAGTGCTTCAGGTTTATTGATATATTGTAGAATTCTATTCTGAATAGTCGGTAATTGATTTGGAGCTTTAGTAAGAACTTCCACATACTCCAGCGCAGCATCTTTGTACTGCATAGTCAGGGTAAATAACTGAGCTAATTCAAAAGAAAAAGCAACAGGTTCCTGAGCAATATCTTTTCCTTTTTTAAGCAGCTTTATTGCTGTACTAAAGGCTCTTCTTTCAAGAGCGGCATTAGCAAGAATTCTATAATTAAATTCATTATTGGTAATTTCACCTGCTTTAAGCCAGACTTCTTCAGCTTTATTTTCATCCCCCTTCATATGATAAGTTTTACCCAATAAAGCATAAACATTTATATCATTAGGATTGGATTTTAACTTATCTTCTATAATCAAAATGGAAGTATCATAAAGCTTAAGCTGATTATTTATCCTTACAAGAGCATCAAAGTATTGGTAGTTATTTCTATCCTTATTATACAACTCTTCATAAATGGTTTTAGCTCTTTCAAACTCGCCTGCTTGTTCATAAGCAGAAGCAGTATAGAACTTCTGAGCTTCCATCTGGCAGAAGACGTCTGCAAATAAAAATAAAGTAATAAACAGGACTTTTAACTTCAAAACAGCTACCTTAAAAAATTAATATTTTTTATTGTACTAATAATAAATAAAAATAACAATTGTTAAAGGTTAAATATTTTGAATATCACAAAAGGGGGTTTGGGAAAGAAGGGCATTAGAAACCAATAGAAAGAAAATGTGTATTCCGTAAGAATACAAAAATAGTAGAAAGCAATAAAAAAGAATTAGTTCCGAAGGAATACAGTAAAAGAAAATATTTTAGAATGTTTGTTAAAATATTCCTACGGAATGTAGGACTTGTTTTGAAAGCTGTGTTATTATTAAAGTATGCCTACGGCATGAATTAAAAAAAAACTATAGTTAAGTATTATCATCCCGTAGGGATATTTTAATAATAACATTGAACATCATAAAAAGTCAGCATCCCATAGGGATACTCCAAAAATGCATGCTTACCACAAATGAGCCTATGAGAAAATTATGGGCTGACCTTTTCCTATCATCGCGAATCCCGACTTTTAGCCGGGATGTGGTGATCTCTGGATTTAATTTTGTAGTGTTGTAGCTTTTCGCTCCGGGCTTCTCCCATAGGGACCACTATCTGGTCGGTACATCCCTCACTGCGTTCGGGACACTGCACCGAAGTAGTCCCTATGGGAAAGACCCTTCGCTAATTCTACCTTATCAACCTCACCATCTCTTGCACAGCTTCCTTCATTCCAACGAATACTAAAAAACCCATGACTAAAGTCATGGGCTAAATTTAAATGCAGCCATTTTAACCCACGACTTTAGTCGTGGGGAACTCATTAGTTATAGATTGTTTTACCTTATTAATCTAATCATCTCCTGAACAGCTTCTTTTATTCCAACGAAGACTGCGCGGGCGATAACTGATTGTCCGATGCTTACTTCATCTATGTCTGTAAGTTCTCTGAAGATTTTTATGTTGTTGTAGTTTAAACCGTGACCGGCATTTACTCCAAGTCCGAGTTTTTTTGCATGCTTAACTGCTATTCTTATTCTATCAAGCTCATCAAACATTTCTTCTTCCGAGAGGGCATTGGCAAAAACTCCGGTGTGGATTTCTATAAAGTCTGCCCCAATTTCTGAAGAAAGATTTATCTGCTCAATATCAGGTTCAATAAATAAGGATACTTCAATGTTGCTGCCGTGCAGTCTTTCAATTGCATCTTTAATTATCTTGGAGTTATCAATTACATTCAAGCCGCCTTCAGTAGTAAGCTCTTGTCTTTTTTCAGGGACAAGCGTTGCAAGCTCAGGACCAACATCGCACGCAATTTTTATTATCTCATCAGTGGCTGCCATTTCAAGGTCAAGTTTGGTAGTAATAAGTTCTCTAAGCAGACGGACATCGCGTTCGTTTATGTGTCTTCTATCTTCCCTAAGATGCACCACAATACCATCCACTCCTGATTGTTCTGCAAGCAAAGCAGCAGTAACAGGGTCAGGCTGCACTTCACCGCGTGCATTGCGCAAAGTTGCTATATGGTCTACATTTAGGGAAAATCGCATATCAATACCTTATAAAATTTTTCTTGTTTGTAAAAGTATGAAAAATTGTAGAAAAGAGAAAAGAAAATAAACTCTTGCTTTTAATTATTATTATTGTTTAAGTTTGTGAAGATAAGAAAAAAATGGATTTGATATTCAGACTTTGAATATATGGGAAGTTCCTTTCGATTGTATAATATCTTCAATACGCTAATTATTGTCCTAATTTTTATTTTTTCATATGAATATTAAAAAATTAAAGTTAATCGGTATTTAATAAACAAAAAATGTGGGAAATATGAAATTAATTATTATTGTTATAATAAACATAAGTTCAATAATAACCTTGGGGCAAGATATAGTGAAAGTACTACCAGCAGGTGGAAAATATTTTCCTCACTCGGGAGTGGATTGGGATCATGCTTATTCTCTTTTGGAAGTACCATGGTCAGATTATAGCAATGCTAATAATTATCCTTATAGTGTTCATGTCACTTTAGGTAGCGGCACATACAATCTCTCAAGTGCAATCAATATAAATGGTTCTGGCATAAATGAAACATACCCACTAACAATTAGAAAAAGCATTGAATCAGGTTATAATGGGAATGTTGTTATAAGACAATTTACTCAAGATATTAAGATTCAAAATATTTTTAACTTAGTAAATGTTAATTATGTTAAAATTGAAAACATATCTTTTGGATATGTGACAGCACCTGATAATGATACTAATGACATTAATCCCCCTTCACCTGCCCAAATAAAAGTTTATGATTGCTCTTTTATTACAATAAATAATTGCTTGTTTAATGCTGGTATTTTAGATAATAATAATGAATATTGGGAACGTTTTCTAAGGAATATTTGGTTCGATAAGGTAAAAAATAGTATAATATCAAATTGTAATATTAAAGTTTCCGGACTAAGAGGAATTCAATTAGATAAAACTAATAGTTTGATAATAGAATATAATACGGTTACAACTGATAATGGTTATAATATGCATCAAATTGATTGTATTCAAATAGGAGGTCTTGGTAATTATGCAGATATTGGTTATCAAAGTGAAGATGAGAAAGTAGTCATAAGATTTAACTCACTCATAAATAGTAGCAATTATGAAAAAGGCCATGATGATTGTATCCAGATTTATACAGATATACAAGATAATGGAATTACTCAAGGAAAAAAATATTGTGGTGGGAGAAGCTATGAAAATGAATATGATGTTTTCCAAATTGTAGAAATTTATCGTAATTGGATTGAACAAACAAATATTAACGATGATAAAAATACAGGTATTATTATTGGAGGTGCTGATCATGACGAAATAGGAGATCCCTCTTATCCTCTTCCATTAAATTACAAAGAAGGATTATATACAAAATGGAGAATATGGAGCAACATAATTAGAGTTAAAAATGCTAAAGGCTTAATAAGTTTTGGAAATGTAAGACCAGCTGAAATATTAATTTACAATAATACTTTATATGCAGAAGCTAACACAAGTTCTGCCTTAATTATTTATTACAATCGTTGGAATAATGTTGTATATAATACAATTATTAAAAATAATATTTTTAGAGCTGGCAGTAATACAAATGATAAAATACCAATGGTTTTTGGTTATTTCCATGATATCAATGAAAATGGGAATATAGATTTAGGCGATTACCAAGCTCCTGTTTTAGATTTTGATTGTAATGGATATGACTCTCAATCATCAGTTTTCATTGATTATAATTGTTATTGGGGTGGAAGTACAAATGAAAACATTGTTACAAGATATTATAATAATAATGGAAATTGGTATAATGAAAACTATACGATTGCGCAATGGCGAAATAGCTTGGACCCAATTACTACTTTTGATATTAATGGAAATAGAGAGAACCCAAAATTTATTACATATCCTAATGAACCAGGTTTAAATTCTAATGATTACCTTTTGTTTAAATCCAAAAATTCTGATTCTTGGTGTATAGATAATGGTTTTGAAATGTTTACAGGTTCAAATAATTATACAAAAGATTTTATAGGTACTAATCGTCCATCCGGCACTGGATACTGGGATATTGGGGCTTTTGAACAAGGAGCTACTACTCCATGGAGTCCCCCAATTGATGGATTGATAATTTCAGAAAATGGAACACTTGATGCTTACCCAAGTCCATTTAATCCAAGTTCAACTATATACTTTTCAATTAACACTGATGGTTTGGTAATATTGAAAGTATTTGATTTATTGGGTAAAGAAGTACAAACGTTGGTTAATGAATTTAAAAAAGCTGGAAAATACTCAGTTGTTTTTGATGGTAAGTATTTGGCAAGTGGTACTTACATTTATTTCCTACAATCACCTAAATATACTAACATAAAAAAAATTGTTTTATTGAAATAAATGTGTTAAAAAATAATATTTATGATATAATTAACAACTACTTCTTTTTTATTATTGTATAATTAATCATGAATACATATAAATATTTAATTTTTTTAATTATAATATCTTTAAATATACCTATTCTTTCACAACCAGGAAGACAAAATTATATAGGAGGAATTTACTTCTTATCATCTCAGATTGGTTGGATTAACATAGAAAATAGAACTTATAAAACAACAAACGGTGGAATATCATGGAGTGTGAGTCATTTAGGTTGGTATCCATACATCCATTTTGTTTCTGAAAAGGTTGGATATATTTCTGCTAGTATATCTCAATATTCTTCTGATAGAATATTATTAAAAACAACAGATCAAGGTATATCATGGCAGAATATTTACCAAGAAAATAATAAAATAAGACAATTTTATTTTATAGATGAAAAATTAGGATATGGATTAAACTATATAGAATATAATGGCACCGATCTGGCATATTTAGTTAGAACAATTAATGGAGGAGTAACTTGGGATTCATTACTAATATCAGGAATTTATACAGCTGGGATGTGGGTGAATGATTTTAATGAAGTAACAGTATATGGTGGAGAATCTGTTACTGAAGATTATGGTTTTATAACTAAAACAACTAATGGTGGATTAAATTGGAATTACAATCTTCAAACTAATCATAGAATTTATGGGATGTGTTATATAGATTCATTAAGAGGATTTGCATCAAGTTTAGGACTTTTTAGAACCTCCAATGGAGGTAAAGAGTGGAAGGAAGATTCTGCAGGTGTTGGATATTGGATTTATTTTGTTGATAAGTTAACAGGTTATTCTGGAATATTAACCTCAACTAACCCTCCATATAGTTCATTATATAGAACAACAAACGCAGGAGAAACTTGGGTTTCATTAGAAGATCATACTCTAGATAGTTTAAGGAACTATTATTTTGTGGATAGTTTAATTGGATATGTTGGAGGTTATGGAAATTATTTTGCTAAAACCACAGATGGAGGGTATACATGGAATCAATATCCTTTTAATATTATTACTTCTCAAGAAGAAGATAATGTTTTAATTAGTTTTATATTAGAGCAAAACTATCCTAATCCTTTTAATCCATCTACTAAAATATACTTCGCTATCCCTAAACAAAGTTTGGTTAGTATTAAGGTATATGATATACTTGGAAAGGAAATAACTCAGCTTGTTAATGAAGTTAAACAACCAGGCAGGTATGAAGTTGAGTTTGATGGAAGTAGTTTATCTTCCGGAATTTATTTCTATCAAATACAATCTGAAAATTATTTAATGACTAAGAAAATGATTTTGATGAAGTAAATTTTTAATTTCTACACAATTAGACAAAGGTACACTTCGATACATTCCAATCCTATTCCGGTTGGAATACTCAGTGTGCCTTTTCTTTTCTATGTCCATTTCACCTTGACAAAGCACCCTCATCTTTTTATTTTAGCACTCAGCTTTTAAGAGTGCTAAGCACTCATTAGTTAAGACTGCTAATTATTTAAAAAATTATTATAACGAAATATGGAGGTATTTATGGCAAAAATTAACCTGAAACCTTTGGCTGACAGGGTTATTATTAAACCTATGGAAGCTGAAGAAATGACCAAAGGTGGAATTATCCTTCCTGATACTGCAAAAGAAAAACCTATTGAGGGTACTGTTGTAGCTGTTGGTCCCGGTAAAATTGCTGACGATGGAAAAGCTGTTAAACCTGAAGTTAAAGTTGGCGACAAGGTTCTTTATGGCAAATACAGCGGTACTGAAGTTACAGTTGAAGGTGTTGAGTATTTAATTATGCGCGAGAGTGACATCTTCGCGGTTATTGGTTAATAAATTTTGTAAACAAAAATTGGAGGAATAATTATGGCTTCAAAATTAATTGAATTTGATAGCGATGCACGTACTAAGTTAAAAAGAGGTGTAGATAAATTAGCTAACGCTGTTAAGGTTACTTTAGGTCCAAAAGGACGTAATGTAATTCTTGAAAAGAAATTTGGTGCTCCTACTGTTACTAAAGACGGTGTTTCTGTTGCTAAAGAAATCGAATTAGAAGATGCAGTAGAAAATATGGGCGCTCAGATGGTTCGCGAAGTTGCTTCTAAAACTTCTGATGTTGCAGGAGATGGAACAACTACAGCTACTGTTTTAGCTCAGGCTATTTATAGAGAAGGTTTGAAAAACGTTACTGCAGGTGCTAATCCTATGGATTTAAAAAGAGGCATCGATTTAGCAGTTACTAAAGTTGTTGAATACTTAAAAACTTTAAGCAGAGAAGTTGAAGGAAGAAATGAAATTGCACAAGTTGGTTCAATTTCAGCTAACAACGATAAATCAATTGGCGATTTAATTGCTGACGCTATGGAAAAAGTTGGTAAAGATGGCGTTATCACTGTTGAAGAAGCTAAAGGTACTGATACTGCACTTGATGTAGTTGAAGGTATGCAGTTTGACCGTGGTTATCTTTCACCTTACTTTGTAACTGATACTGAATCAATGGAAGCAATTTTAGAAGACGCTTACATTTTAATTCACGATAAGAAAATTTCTGCAATGAAAGATTTATTACCTGTACTTGAAAAAGTTGCTCAACAGGGAAGATCAATGTTAATTATTGCTGAAGACCTTGAAGGTGAAGCATTAGCTACTTTAGTAGTTAATAAAATCCGTGGTACATTAAAAATTGCTGCAGTTAAAGCTCCAGGTTTTGGCGATAGAAGAAAAGCTATGTTGGAAGATATTGCAGTTTTAACAGGTGGTACTGTTATTTCAGAAGAACGCGGTTACAAATTAGAAAACGCTACTATCCAATATTTAGGTTCAGCAAAGAAAATTGTTATCGATAAAGATAATACTACAGTTGTTGAAGGTGCAGGAAAAACTGATGATATTAAGAAAAGAATTAATGAAATCAGGGCTCAGATTGATAAAACAACTTCTGATTATGACAGAGAAAAATTACAGGAACGTTTAGCAAAACTTTCCGGTGGTGTTGCAGTTATTAAAATAGGTGCATCAACTGAAATAGAAATGAAAGAAAAGAAAGCTCGTGTTGAAGATGCTTTACACGCTACTCGTGCTGCAGTTGAAGAAGGTATTGTTCCTGGTGGTGGTGTTGCTTTCATCAGAGCAATTGAAGTTCTTGAAAAATTAAAAGGCGACAATGCTGACCAGACAATTGGTATCAAGATAATTCAAAAGGCTCTTGAAGAACCATTGAGACAAATTGTTAATAATGCAGGTATCGAAGGTTCAGTAGTACTTCAAAAAGTTAAAGAAGGAAAAGATGACTATGGTTTCAATGCTTCAACTGAAGTTTATGAAAACTTAGTAAAATCAGGAGTTATTGATCCTACTAAAGTTACCAGAACAGCATTGGAAAATGCAGCTTCTGTAGCTTCATTACTTATTACCACAGAAGCAGTTGTATTCGAAAAGAAAGAAAAAGAATCTGCTCCTGCTATGCCTTCTCCAGGTATGGGTGGTATGGAAGGTATGTATTAAGATTTATCTTAATCGACAATTTAAAAGCGGAACTACTCAGTTCCGCTTTTTTGTTTTAAATTCATCTTGACTATTTTACTTTAATCATAAAAATAATTTATATGAAAAAGTTAATAGTAATACTCCTATTATGTTTGAGGTATTTATATCCTCAAATTCCTGCTTATGGTAATTTGGAAATTTTTAATGTTAAAGAATTGGGAGCAAAGGGAGATGATATAAATGATGATACTAAATTTATTCAACAAGCATTAGATAATGTTTATAAAAAATTAACTGAGGATAGAGGTGGTGGTGGAGCAGTTTATTTTCCACCCGGACATTATAGAATTAGTAAACCTTTACAAATTCCTCCAAGATGTATGATGTTCGGACTAAGTGGCTCGTTTACTCAGTCTGGAAGATACATTCTTGAATATCCTTATTATAAACACCTACCTGTTGTAATTCGTTTAATGGATAATGCAAATTGTAATATGGTTGAACCTTATGAGGAGCATAAGTTAAATAAAGCCCAATTCTTTTTTAATTTTGAGTCTGTCACCATTGAAAATATTTGCTTAGATGGTAATAAGGAAAATCAATCTCCAAATGCTGTTTCATATGGAATTCATTTACCTGATAAAGATTTAAATTCTTATCATTCACCCGCCACAAATTTAATCCTCAGAGATGTTATGATTTATAATTTTTTGAATGACGGATTTTATGGAGGACAAAATCAAAATGAAGTTAGATTGTTTAATGTAATTTCAAAAGATAATGGTGGAAATGGATTTACTATTTACGGACAGGATTACTCAATCAACTTAGCAGGGGCTGCTGCTAATGCTAAAGCAGGTTTTGAATTCAAAGTTCAAGGTGGTGTTAAAGCGTTTGATGTTGATTCCTGGGGAAACAAGTGGGGTGTAGTTCTTGATGGAATTACTAATGGGCAATTCATCAGGCTTCAATGTGATAATAATGAAGAGAATGGATTGCTGATAAAGGATTCTCACGACCTATCTTTTGTTGCATCTGTATTTTCAATGAACTCAAAAGTAAAAGGTGAAGAGCAATGGAGTGGGCTTCATTCTGAAGTTCTTTTGCTTCCAAATAAAAATGGATTTGGACCTTTAAATGTAAATTTTATTAGCTGCAAATTTGGTCAATGGACTATAGAAAAAGATATAAAATATTTAACCAGCTATGGTATTGAAGACAGAAGCACAACTCTCAGAGCTAATTCCTTTATCTCCTGTTCATTTAAAGAAAAGTTTTTTAGAATTGGTATTGCCAATGATAACGTATTTGCCAATTATAATTTCACCTCTTGCAGTGCGGGTCCTGATGGGGAGCAATCATTATTAAAAGAATTTATTGATTTAAAAGGTGATTACAAATTATCATTCAGAGAAAGTACACTCAAACTCTCTGAAAGAAATATAAATGTTAATCTACCTGATGCTGTTTCATTACCGGTTGGAAAAAGATATTCAATCATAAGTAAATATGATTTTACAATAAAAAGAAATTCAAATAATGATTACATAAATTCAGAACAGCAGGATGCATATATAAAAGATGATAAATTAAAAGAATATACTTTAATTTATTTGGGAAAGAATAATAATAATGATGATTGGATTATTGTAGAAAAATAAAACTTTTTTTCATTTTATAATTTTTTATTTATTAAATTACCATATATTTTTATCGATAATAAGGGACAAACCGGTTTAATAATGGATACAAAAACAAACTATAAAGAGCAGATAGAGGAAGCCTTTCAACATCTTGAAAACGGCAGATATAAAATTGCTCTAATAAATGCACAGAAAGTTTATGATGAGTATTCTGAAGATCCGGATGCTATTCATTGCTATGCCTTAGCACTTCTTGAAAACGGAAGACCTGGGGAAAGTCTCGAACTCGAAAATTACTCAGTCCAATTATACCCATCTAATAAAAAGGTTCACCTTAACAGAGCATACATTCTAATGCGACTTGGTATTTACGAAGGTGCAATAAATGACATTTTTATTGTTGAAGAGGATGAAAAATTAAGAGTTGAAGCATTAATATTAAAAGCTAAAATTCTTGCCGGAACAGAAAAATATGAAGAAGCCTTAAGATGCTTAAGCAATATTAATAATAATAAAAAAGCAAAAGAGCTTATCCATAAACTGGATAAAATTATTTCTTTTAATACTTCAAAATTTAAAAAAAATAATTTGGTATTTGAAGCTGAAGAAGCCCTTAATACCAAAGACTTCTGGTTTTCATTATGGGCTTCAAATAAATTGCAGTCGAACAGTATAATTAATGAAGATAAATACAAAGCTATGCTGATTGAGATTAAATCCTTAATAGGATTATTTCAATTAAAACAGGCATTTGAAAAAGCTTTATTGGTGAAATCCTTGTTTGTCGATAATGAAGAATTTTGTGAAATATATTCAAGATTAGAAAAGCATTTTAGTAAAAAGAGAGTTTTAGAAAAAACTGAAGAAGTTATTTTTGAACCTGAAATTAAAAAAGATATATTCGAAGAGATTGATAAACTAATTGGATTAAATCAGGTTAAACAATCTGTAAAAGATTTTGTTGATTACCTAAAGTTTATAAAGGATAGAAAAGATTTTGGAATAAAAACCAAAGAAGAAATATCATTCCACTGTGTTTTTCTTGGTAATCCCGGTACAGGTAAAACCACAGTAGCGAGATTGTTGGGGAAAATTTTCAAAGAGTTAAATATTCTCCCAACTGGGCACGTAGTTGAGGTTGACCGAGCTGCACTTGTTGGTCAGTATATTGGAGAGACAGCTCAAAAGACTGATAAGATTGTAAATGACTCTATGGGGGGAATTTTATTTGTAGATGAAGCTTATTCTTTGAAGAAGGAAAATAATGGTCAGGACTTTGGTCAGGAAGCAATTGATATCATACTTAAGCGAATGGAAGATGCCCAGGGACAGTTTGTGGTAATAGCTGCCGGATATCCTGAGGAGATGAAGTTCTTCATCAATTCTAACCCCGGACTTAAATCAAGATTCACTCACTTCTTTAATTTTGAAGATTACAATCCAGATGAACTTATTGAAATATTTAAAGTGTTTGCTTCATCCGAGGAATTTTTAATTGAACCTGATGCAACAGAAATATTGAAAAATTATTTTAATGATGCTTACAAAAAAAGAGATAAATCTTTTGGCAATGCACGTTTAGTAAGAAAGTTATTTAATGAAGTAAAAATTCTTTTAGGTAAACGTTATCTTAAAGAAAAAAATAAAGAAGTATTAACAACAATAAATGTTGATGATATTGAGGCCCTCCTCAAAAAAAGAGGTTATAAAAAACATGATAAAAACTTGAATGAAGAGAAACTTGAAATTTTATTAAAAGAAATTAATTCTATAGCAGGAATATCTTTAGTTAAGAAAGATATTGTCAAACTTGTTGACAGCCTTAAATTAGCAAGGCTTCGTGAGGAAAGGGGTTTGAGTGTAATTAAGCGAAATCTTAATTCCATTTTTGTTGGAAATAAAGGAACAGGCAAAACAATAATTGCTGCAAAATTGGGATTAATATTTAAAGAATTAGGAGTATTAAACAACGGACATTTAATTGAAGTTGATAAAACAAGCCTGCACTCAATTAACACAATTGATGAACTTCTTAAAAATGCTGAAGGTGGTATACTTTTAATAAAAGAAGTTGATAAAATTGTTAAGGAAAATTTAAAAGTTTTTGATAAACTTATTAAAAGACTTGAAGAACAAAATTTTGATGTCATTGTTATTCTTACAGGTACGAATAATGGAATAACTGAAATATTGGAAAATACCCCATCCTTGAAAAATATTTTTATGAAGCAATTTTATTTTCAGGACCTTAATCCCAGAGAACTTTTAGAATCTACTTTAAACCTTACTGATAAGGCAGGTTATAAATTGGATGAAGGTGCCTGGCAGATGCTTCATGATATCTTTAATTCTGAATACATAAATAAAAAATCAGGTTTTGTTAATTCTGACCTTGTAAAGAATTTTTTATTTAAGGCGCTTAATAATCAGGAAGAAAGGATATTGAAAATTAATAATCCTGATAATGAACAACTTTGCACAATTACTTTAGAAGATATAGAGAAGATAAATTATAATTTTTAAAACAACAGATGCTGAATCTTCTCCCTCCTAAGCTCAAAAAACTTATGAAGAAAATCCAGCATCCGCTTCCTTTGGATGGGTAAGGAGACTAAAACTAAAGTCATTAATTCAATCTTCATACCATTAAAAACTTCAATAATTTAACTGAAATCAAAGGAATAATTTTCATTTATATGAAAAGTATTCATGGGTAAGAAAAATTTTCGTGAAAATTTTTAGTAAAAATATTTTTTAATTCATAAAACTCTTTCTAATTTAGAATACGCAATTTAAAATTGCTTTTACATTCTTCATAAATAGAAGATCTAAAATGATTACGGTAGTCCCACATATTTCTTCTTTAATAACCTTTCATCTCAAAGAGGTTCAAGTATGAGTCATGCAGTTCACGATCCCATCTATCAGGAAATAGTAGACTTAACCGGACAAGACCCTGCTTTATGTTATCAGTGCGGCAAATGTTCAGCAGGCTGTCCTATAAGAGAATATGAAGATAGTGCACCTAATAGAATTATCAGATACGTTCAGCTTGGTTTTTATGATAAAGCCCTAACCTCATCCACAATTTGGTTATGTGCAAGTTGTATGACCTGTTCTACAAGATGTCCGCAAGAATATGAACTACCAAGATTGATGGATGCACTTAGAGAAATAGCAATTAAGAAAAACATTAAACCTGCAGAAGAAAAAGTTTATAAGTTCCATAAAGCTTTTCTAAAACAAATTAAAAATAATGGAAGAGCTTTTGAGTTTGGATTAGTTAGAGATTACAAACTCAGCACTTTTGATTTAATGCAGGATGTTGAAGCAGCGCCGGGAATGTTTTTGAAAGGTAAAATTTCCTTAATGCCTCATAAAATTAAAGATAGAAATAGTGTTAAAAAAATATTTAAGAAATCAGAAGGAGATGAACAATGAACTTTGGATATTACCCGGGTTGTTCATTATCCGGAACAGGTAGAGAGTTTGATAAATCATTAAAAGAAGTTTTAAAAGTTCTTGATGTGAAACTTGATGAAGTAAAAGATTGGTCCTGCTGCGGTGCTTCATCTGCACACGTTACTTCTCACTTTCTTTCTGTTGCATTACCAGCAAGAAATTTAATTCTGGCTAAAGAACAAAATCTTGAGAATGTTGTGGCACCTTGTGCAGCTTGTTATAATAGATTGCTTGGGGCCCAGGAAGAAATGAATTCTAATCCGATTTTAAAGGAAAAAGTTGAAAGTGCAATTGAAAAAAAGTATACAAATCATCTCAACATATTAAATCTTGTTGATTTGTTTAATAACATAGGATTAGATAAGGTAAAAGAAAAAGTAAAACATCCATTAAAAAATATTAACGCTGCTTGTTATTACGGCTGCTTATTAGTTCGTCCAAGCAGCTTGACTAAATTTGATGATGCTGAACAGCCTGAAGAGATGGAAAAAATTATTACGACTTTAGGCGGCAAAGCTGTTGAATGGAATTATAAAGTTGAATGCTGTGGAGCTGCTCATTCAATAGCCCATACAGAAATAGTAAAAAATCTTTCTAAGAAAATTTTAGATGATGCAATTAAAAACAATGCCGATGTTATCGTTGTTGCTTGCCCAATGTGTCATTCAAATTTAGATATGAGACAAAAAAATATTGTTAAGGAAAATAAGGACTTCAAAGAAATTCCAGTTCTTTATTTAACTGAGTTAATGGGTTTGGCTTTCGGAATTGATGAAAAGAAGCTTGGATTGGATTTGCATTTCATTGATGCAATGAAGCTAAGCAAAAAGTTAGAGGAGGCTGCTGTATGAAAATAGGAGTATTTATTTGTTACTGCGGTGAAAATATTGGCAGAACAGTTGATTGCGCAGCAGTTGCTAAGGCAGCAGCAAAATTTCCAGGAGTTGTACACTCTGAAGATTATAAATATATGTGTTCAGACCCTGGACAGAATTTAATTAAGCAGGCAATTAGAGAAAAAGGTTTGGATGCAGTTGTAGTTGGTTCCTGTTCACCTCATATGCACGAAAAAACTTTTAGAAAAGCTTGTCAAAGTGCTGGAGTAAATCCTTACCTGGTTGAAATTGCAAATCTACGTGAACACTGCTCCTGGATTCACGATGATATACCTTCAGGTACAAGAAAATCAATCGACCTTATTAGAATAGCTGTTGAAAAAGTTAGACGCAATGCTCCTCTTGTTCCTATTCAAGTTCCAGTAACTAAAAGAGCTTTGGTAATAGGCGGTGGTATCTCCGGAATTCAAGCTGCTCTTGATATTGCAAACTCCGGATTTGAGGTTGTTCTTGTTGAAAAAGAGCCTTCAATTGGCGGACATATGAGTCAGCTTTCTGAAACATTCCCTACCCTTGATTGCTCTCAATGTATTCTTACACCAAGAATGGTGGAAGTGTATCAACATCCAAAAATAAAATTAATGTCTTATTCTGAAGTGCAAAGTCTTGAAGGATTTATTGGAAACTTTAAAGTAACTATCAGAAAAAAAGCAAGATATGTTAAAGATGAAGTTTGTACCGGATGCGGTTTGTGTGTTCAAAAATGTCCTATTAAGAAATTAGCATACAGTGAGTTTGAAGAAGGACTTGCAACAAGACCTGCAGTTTATGTTCCATTTCCTCAAGCAGTTCCAAACATTCCGGTAATAGATAAAAATGTTTGTACTTATTTTAAATCAGGCAAATGCCAGATGTGTAAGAAAGTCTGCGGAAGGGAAGCAATTGATTTTGAACAGCAGGACCAATTAATACAAGAAGAAGTTGGTGCAATTATAGTTGCAACCGGTTATAAACTTTATTCAATTGGTAAACAGGAAGAAGGTAGTCCATATAAAGGTTATGGCGAATATGGTTATGGTCAGTATAAAGATGTAATAAATGGATTACAGTTTGAAAGAATAGCATCTGCATCAGGACCAACATCAGGTGAAATCCTTCGTCCATCTGATAATAAAGAACCAAAGAAAATTGTTTTTATTCAATGCGTTGGTTCAAGAGATGAATCAAAAGGATTTTCATACTGTAGTAAAATCTGTTGTATGTACACAGCCAAACATGCCATGCTTTACAAGCATAAGGTACACGATGGTGAAGCATATGTATTCTATATGGATATTCGTGCAGGCGGAAAAATGTATGAAGAATTTGTACGCCGTGCAATTGAAGAAGATGGTGTAAAATATATTAGAGGAAGAGTATCAAGAATATTTAAAGATGGCGACAAATATAAAGTAAAAGGTGAAGATACAATCTCCGGAATGCCTGTGGAAATTGATGCTGATATGGTTGTTCTTGCAACAGCAATGATTGCTCAGCAGGAAGCACCAAAACTTGCACAAACTTTAGGTATCCCTTATGATAAACATGGATTCCTTGTTGAAGTTCATCCAAAGCTCAGACCAGTAGAAACAAGTACAGGTGGAATATTCTTAGCAGGTGCTTGTCACTCACCAAGAGATATTCCTGAATCAGTGTCAATGGCTTCTGCAGCAGCAGCTAAAGCGTTGGTCTTATTTGGTTCTGATATGCTTGAACGTGAACCAATAATTGCAAAAGTAAATGATTCAACTTGTGCAGGATGCTTCTATTGCCAAAAGGTTTGTGCTTATAGTGCAATTGAAAGAAAAGAAATTAGAGATAGAAAAGGTAATTTGATTAAGACTGTTGCTTATGTGAATTCAGGATTATGCCAGGGATGTGGTACTTGTAATGCAACTTGTCCATCTAAATCAGTTGAGTTAATCGGATTTACTGATGAACAAATTTTTGCAGAGATAAAAGCTTTCTCAATGAATTAAAAAATAAATGAAAGAATCATAAAGGATTTCTTTATGGCTGAAGAAAAATTTGAACCTAAAATAACTGCTTTTGTTTGTAACTGGTGTACTTATACAGGTGCTGACCTTGCCGGTACATCCAGATTAAAACAACAGCCAAATGCAAGATTAATTAGAGTTCCATGCACTGGAAGAATTGACCCTGTATTTATTCTTAAAGCATTTGAAAGTGGCGCTGATGGAGTATTAATTTCAGGATGTCATCCAAATGATTGCCATTATAATACCGGAAATTTTCACGCTCGCAGAAGATGGATTTTCTTTAAAGACCTTCTTGATTTTGTTGGCATTGATGAGAGCAGACTTCATTTCTCCTGGGTATCAGCATCTGAAGGAAAGAAATGGGTTGATGTAATAAATGGAGTTATTAATAAAGTAAGAGAACAAGGTCCATTTATAAATTACAAGAAGACTAATCCTTTAGAAGTAACCAAAGTAGATTTTGAAAAAGGAGAAGTTGCCTGATGCAGACAGTAATTGAAGTCGCTAAAAAACTTTTCGAAGAAAAAAAAGTTTACTGCGTTGTGGGTTATACTCCTGATGGAGGAAATAAAACTAAACCATTCATTGCATACAGTGTTGAAGACACAGATAAACTTGTATTCAATCATTATGCAATAAATAATCTTGCAGTCTATCTGAATAGATTAACCAAAAAAGGTCCGGTTGGAGTTGTTGCAAAAGGCTGCGACATCAGAGCAATTGTTGGATTGATTCAGGAAAATCAATTTAAGAAGGAAGATGTATTTATCATTGGAATGAATTGCAATGGTGTGGTTGAAGATAAGTATGATGAATTTGATAAAGAAAATACACAAATAAAATGTAAATACTGCAATATTAGAACTCCACATTTGTATGATGAACTTGCTGGTGAACTTCAGGATTTTGAAATACCTGAAGACCCTCAGGGACCATTGATGGAAAAAATTCTTAAGATGACTCCTGATGAAAGATGGGAATTCTGGAAAGCTGAATTTGATAAATGTATCAGATGTTATGCCTGTAGACAGGTTTGTCCTATGTGCTATTGCGAGCAGTGCATTGCAGACAAATCAGTTCCTCAATGGATTGAAACAAGTGCCACAATAAGAGGAAACTTCTCCTGGAATTTAATTAGAGCATTTCATATGTCTGGCAGATGCGTTGGATGCCACGAATGTGAAAGAGTTTGTCCACAAGAAATTCCTATTTCATTATTAACAAGAAAGATGGGAATGCTTGCAGGAAAAGAATTTGGTTATAGACACGGAATGGCTGTTGACCAGCCTACATTGGTAGGAAATTATAATCTCTCTGACAGAGAAGATTTTATTAAGTAGCGGAGCATATATGGAAAAATATTCAATCAATATAGATTCTCTTAAAAACCTGGTAGTTGAACTGATAGAAAAAAATTGGAATGTTGTTTCATCTGAAAGGTCAGGTATCCGCTATTCAACATTAAAAGATGCGAATGATTTTTATATCTCAAGCAAGACAAAACCATCTAACATTTCAGTAAAACAATTCTTCTTCCCTAAAACTGAACCATTATTTTTCTTTAAGAAAGAAGAAAATGGAATTATACTTGCTGACCCTGTTTTTGCTGAAGAAAATAATTTACTTCTTGGTATTAAACCTTGCGATGCTGCTGCCATTCCTATCATCAGCAAAGTTTTTAACTGGGATTACAAAGATGAATTCTTTAATAAGAGAGTTGAAAATTCTGTTGTTATCGGATTAAGTTGTAATTATCAGGATAGTGAATGTTTCTGTACTTCAGTTGGATTAAGCCAAAGCAGTACTAAAGGTTCTGATATTTTCTTTTCTACTGTTGATGATAATAACTTTGAAGTACAAGTTGTTACTGAAAAAGGAAAAAAGTTTATCGAAGTAAATAAAAAATATTTTGCTCCGCTTGAAAATGAATCACCGATAAAGGATGCATATCCTCCAAAGTTTGAATATCTAAAAGCTAAAGAATGGCTGGACAAAAATTTTGAAAATGAATATTGGAACAAAGCAGGTGAGCTGTGTTTAGGATGTGCACAATGTGCATTTGTTTGTCCTACCTGCCATTGTTTTGATATAGTTGATGAAGATTGCGGATATGACTGCGGCAGAAGAGTTAAAAACTGGGATGCCTGTCAGTTTGGATTATTTACTAAACACGCATCGGGACATAATCCACGCGATGTTCAAACAAAAAGATACAGACAAAGAGTTAACCATAAGTTCAAATACTATATGGATAAATTTGATGAAATACTATGCACCGGCTGCGGAAGATGTTCTCGCGGATGTCCTGCAGGAATAAACATAGGAAACATCGTTGAAGAAATTTCATCTTTACACTAAGAGTTATAAGGTAAACAATGAACATATACAAACCTGAATTAGTCGAGATAAAAGAAATTATCGAAGAGACTTCGGATATATTAACTTTCAAGCTTCAGTTCAAAGATCCTGAACGTCAGAAGAATTTTGATTTTAAAGCAGGACAATTTGCAGAGTATTCTGTTTTTGGTGAAGGTGAATGTACTTTTTGTATTGCATCATCTCCAACAAGACAGGATTATCTTGAGTGCTCTTTCAAGTTGGCAGGAAAGGTTACATCAGCAATGCGTAAACTTAATGTTGGTGATACTATGGGACTTCGTGGTCCATATGGAAATTATTTTCCTGTTGAAGAGATGAAAGGGAAGAGTGTAGTATTTATAGCAGGCGGTATTGGTCTTGCTCCTGTTAGATGTGTTATCTGGAATGTATTGGATTTAAGAAAAGAATTTAAAGATGTAACAATTATTTATGGTGCACGTAAAGTTGATGATTTGGTTTATAAGAACGAGATTGAAGAGTGGAAGAATATGCCTGATGTTAAAACCATTGTTACAGTTGACCCCGGAGGTGAAACTCCTGATTGGAAAGGTGAAATTGGATTTGTACCAACTATAGTAGAAAAGGTAGCACCTAAAAGTGAAGATACAGTTGCCATAGTTTGCGGACCTCCTATTATGATAAAATATACTTTACCTGTTTTAGAAAAACTTGGCTTCAAAGAGAGTGATATTATTACTACATTAGAGAACAGAATGAAGTGCGGACTTGGAAAATGCGGAAGATGCAATGTAGGAAGTGTTTACGTATGCAAAGATGGTCCAGTGTTTACATATCAACAATTAAAAGAATTACCTGCTGAATATTAAAAAATTTTAATAATTTTTTCAAAGCTGCTTCAGAGATGGGGCAGCTTTTTTTGTTTTTAAATAAGAAAAGTCTTAAGTTTAATTAAAACATAATTTCTTGTGGGACTTAAAATGAAAAAACTATTTTTCCTGGGGTATTTTCTTTTTTTATCAAGCTTAACGTTTTCTCAAATGCTTCCATGGAAGAATATTACTCCCCTTAATTATAGCTATCCTTATGATGCAAAAGCTGATACTGCATCAAAAAGATTTTTTATTGGAGATCAAAACAAAAATTTTTTTAGAATAAATTCTATTGGAGACAGCATAGATATTCTACATCTTACTAGTGAATTGTATTCTGTAATAAGAGTAGACGAGAAATTATATTCGGTAGCATATCAAGGGAGAGGTGTTTTTGAAAGCTTGGATAATGGTTTAACCTGGAGAGAGAAGTATGATATATTTAGAGCTCAAAATTTATATTACGATGGACAAAGAATATGGAGTGGCACTGAAGATGGAAGAATTTTTTATTTTGATAAACAAGGAAATTTAATTTGGTTAAATGGCACTCTTAGTGGTCGAATTAAAAATATTTACTGTTTTGATAACATTCTATTAGCAGGGGTTGAATATAAAGGGAACTATCGTTCTTCTGACATGGGTATTACCTGAATTAAGGAATCAGATCTAGGCAATTATGACAATCCCATATTATTAGATAAAGATAGTACCTTATGGACATATGCAGCAGGCCATTTATTTAGTTCAACTAATAAAGGTGAAGCCTGGAATAAAATGGATAATATTTATAAAGATATGTATTATTTTCAAATTGATAATGAAAATAATTTTTATTATTCAAGTTATGAATCAGTTTATTGTTCAAAAGATTCAGGAAGAAGCTGGAATAAAATTGCCCCTTATAGAGCTATATCTTTAGCATTTTTGGATTCTACTATATTATTAGTGGATTATAATAAATTATATATGCGAACACCTTCTTACAATCCTGATTTATCAGGTAATTTCAATTTAATGTTAAAAGGTTCAAAAAGACAATTCTTTACTTCAGGCAAGGGACAGGATATTAGTTTTGATTATTTCAGTTTAAACCAGAGGAATATCGATAGAGATACTATAATTGATAATAAAAAATATTATTATCAAAATAGTGAGGGTCCCTTAAGATACGATCAAGATTCGAATAAAACCTTTATAAATATAAATGGTACTGATTATGTCTATCTAAACTTTAATTTGTTTGATGGAGATAGTTTTACTAAATATTATCCAAATGGAAGCACTGCTAATATTACAATAACTAGAGGTATAACTAATCTATTTGGAAAAGATAGAAAATATGTTTCCTTTAAAGAAAAAGAAACGAATTGGACACATTATGAGTATTATGCCCAAGATTTTGGTTTATACAGAACTCAAAGTTCTAGCGGAAGTATAGGAGGACCATCTTCTTCTAGTAATAGTTATTTTATAAGCGGATTAATTCCTGATTCTACAGAAAATTTAATTTACTTATCCAAAACAGGTCCACCCTCATTAAATTTTCAATCCTTTATAACCACAAAGGATTCAATAATTAATTTGCCAGTTAACGCATATCATTTATATAATCGACAAAATTATACATTTGGAACATATAAGGATGGAGTAGTTTATATTGATACAGTACAATTAATAAAATTTTATAAAAAAGATTCTATAGTTATTGAATCAGATACACTTTATGGATTAAGAACAATAAATACCTTTGATTATAAATTCAATATACCTGTGGATCTTGATTTACTTAGAAATGGATATGGTTTAAATTATAAATTATGTGTTAGAGATAAGCAAATAATTCCTGAAACCAGATGTTATCCTGATACAGGATACTATATCTGCAATTATGATAATACTACACGTGTTAAAGAAAATAAGATTGTTACTGATTTTTCTTTAGAACAAAATTATCCCAATCCATTTAATCCATCTACAACTATTAAATATACTTTACCTAAGCAAGGATTAGTTACAATTAAAATTTATGATGTTTTAGGGAAAGAAATTGCTCAGCTTGTTAATGAAGAAAAACAATCTGGTGAATATGAAGTTGAGTTTAATGGAAGTAGTTTATCATCAGGGATTTATTATTACAAAATACAGGCAGGGGAGTTTGTGCAGACTAAAAAGATGGTGCTGATGAAATAATTCTTAACTTCTTTTGTCTTGATACAAAAGAAGCAAAAAATCAAGCCTAATGAAAAATGTTGCTAAAAATGATTTACGCTCCGCTAAAACAAAATAACTCGGCGTCTTAAAGGACGCCTCAAACAAATTTTGTTTTTTATCGCTCCGCTTAATCATTTTCTTAACACCATTTTTCATAGGGCGCTTAAACTCTCATTCAAAAGAGTCCTTCATTCTAAGACCTGAACAATAAATTTAAGAAAAAAAAAGAGACTGTTCATCGAGTGATTTTTGAGGGAATTTTTTGGATAAAATAATATTTGAGATTTAATATGCTTATTAACTTATTGTAATATTTCAACTAACCCCCTCAAAAATTGTATCGAGATGCCCACCTCTCGGCGATATTGCTACAGGCTTCTCGGTACATTTTCTTCGCTGCGCTCAGAAAACACTCGAAGACCCTTCGCTTTTGTCATTCTTCATTTTAATAAAAGGACACCTTTTATCGTTTACTAGCAACGACACTCTATTTCCTTTTTCCTTTCGAGATACCCAGTGACATTCGCTAATTTCTGTGAATAAATTTTTATGAAGATTTATTTAATTAATATCTTTATTTTAATCTTTTACAATAAAAAGATTTTGTACTCTCTTGGATAATAAAGATTTCATTCTATTTCATAAACCTCACGTTACTCAGCAGGAAATTGACGAAGTTGTTGATACTATTAAATCTGGGTGGTGGACTACCGGTCCTAAGACTTTCAAATTTGAAAATGAATTTAAGAACTATATAGGCTCTCAATTCTCGGTATCTGCTAATAGCTGGACTGCTGCCGGTCATCTTGCTCTTGAAGCAATTGGTCTTAAAGCAGGTGACGAAGTTATTATTCCTTCTATTACTTTTACTGCCACTGCTGAAATTATCTGCTACTTTGGTGCTAAGCCCGTTATTGTGGATGTTCAGCCGGGTACTTTAAATATTGACCCTCATCAAATTGAAAAAGCTATAACAAAAAAAACTAAAGCAATTATTCCTGTTCACTTTGGCGGCTTACCTTGCGATATGGATGAGATTCTTGCTATCGCAAAAAAAAATAATCTTGTTGTAATTGAAGATGCTGCACACGCTTTACCAGCTAAATATAAGGGTAAAATGATTGGCAACATCAGTGATATTACCTGCTTTAGTTTTTATGCAACTAAAACTCTTGCAACAGGTGAAGGTGGGATGCTTACTACCAACAATAAAGAATATGCAGATAGATGTGCCGTTATGCGGCTTCACGGAATAAATAAAGATGCCTGGAAAAGATATTCTTCAGAGGGTTCCTGGTTTTATGAAGTTATTGCCCCCGGTTATAAATATAATTTTACTGATATTCAAGCTTCTCTTGGTTTAGTTCAGTTGGCTAAGGTTGAAGGGCTTTGGAATATGAGAAAAGAAATTGCTGCTAAATATACTAAAGCTTTTAAGAATAATGATTTAATCGAACTCCACGAACAAAAATCTGATAGTGAATCTGCTTTACATCTATATCCCATTTTTATTAATATAGATAAGTTAAAAATTAAACGTTCAGAAGTCATAAATCTTCTTAAGGATGCAGGTATAGGAACAAGCGTTCATTTTATTCCTTTATATAGACATCCTTATTATAAAGAAACATTTAATCTTAATGAAAAAGATTATCCTGTATCTGAATATTACTTTCCAAGAGAAATATCTCTACCTCTTTGGCCTGGAATGACTAATAAGCAAATAAATTATGTAATAAATTCTTTGACCGACATTTTAGAAAAGAATAAAATTTGATGTACAATTTCTTTAAGCGTTTAATTGATTTTATTCTTTCTCTCTTGGCAATTATCGTGTTAATTCCGATATTTTTTTTAATTTCATTGTTTATCACCTTAGATGATGGTTTCCCGGTTTTTTATGCCCAAGAGAGAATGGGAAGAAATTGGAAGAGATTTAAAATTTTTAAATTTCGTACAATGGTGAAGGATGCAGATAAAAAAGGGTTAGGAATAACTTCTGAGGATGATAGCAGGATTTTAAAATCGGGAAAAGTTTTAAGAAAATTTAAATTAGATGAACTACCCCAGCTTTTTAATGTATTGATTGGTAATATGAGTTTAGTTGGTCCTCGACCAGAACTTGATTACTACGTTAATATGTTTAAAAAAGAATACGATATAATTCTTACAATTAAGCCGGGATTAACTGATTATGCATCCATAGAATATAGAGATGAATCGGTAATTCTTGATAATTCTTCAAATAAAGAGAAAACTTACGTTGAGAAAATTTTACCGGAAAAGTTAGCTTTGAACAAGAAATATATTGAAGATTATAATTTTTTTACTGATATTAAGATACTTATATACACAATTATTGCAATATTTAAATGATAGAAAAAGTTTTTCTTTATAATCCAAGTAATTTATTGAGAAAATTTACTTTTATACTCTTCGATATTATATCTTTTACTCTCTCCATTTGGTTAGCATTCGATATTAGAGGTGAATTTAATAATATAGGCAAATTCGATTTGATGCCTATTTTATTTATGTTTATCATCTTAAAGCTAATTGTTTTTTCTTCATTTAAATTATATGATATTTCCTGGAAATACGTATCACTTCAAGACCTTGCTCAAATTGGTAAGGCTTGTTTAATAAGTAATGGATTATTATTCATTATTATTTATGGTACTGATATTCCTTTTATTGCCGGTTTTCCTAAAAGTGTTCTTCTCATTGACCTCTTCTTAAGCTTCTTATTTACTTCAGCATTTAAAATCAGTAAGAGAATGTATCTCGAAGTAATGCGTACAAGCATTAAAAAGTCTGAACTAAAAAGAACTTTAATTATCGGCGCAGGCAGCAGCGGTGAGCAATTACTTAGAGATATAAATAGAAGCCAAACGAGAAAATTTTATCCAATTGGTTTTATTGATGATAATGTAGCTAAAGGTAATTTATATCTTCAAGGATTGAAAGTATTAGGCACAACTGATGAATTGCCTGATATAATAAGAAAATATAATGTAGATACAATTCTTGTTTCTATTTTGACTGCTGACAGGAAATTTCATAGAAAAATTTTAACTTTGGCAAAAGAAGCAGGGATATCTGATGTTAAAGTAGTTTCAACAATAAATGATATTTCTAATTCCGTGCAAGTTAGAGTTCAGGATATTAGAGATATTGATGCCTGCGACTTAATTGGCCGTCAGGCTGTTCAGATTAATACAAAAGATATTGGCAGCTACATTAATAATAAAAGAGTTTTAATTACAGGTGCAGCCGGTTCAATTGGTTCTGAAATTGCCCGCCAGGTAATTTTCTATCAGCCATCCAAAATCGCTATACTTGATATTAATGAAAGCGATTTAGCTGATCTTGAGCTTCAGTTAGGCAGACAATTCCCGAAGAGTAATATTAAAATGTATTTATGCGATATTTCTAACGAGCATAAAATCAGCAAGGTAATTGAAAATTTTAGACCTGATGTAATCTTCCACGCAGCCGCATACAAACATGTTCCGGTTATGGAAAAATATCCTGAAGAAGCAGTTCGTGTTAACATATTAGGTACTAATTATCTAACTGCTGCAGCAATAAGATTTGGAGTTAAGAATTTTGTTTTGATATCTACTGATAAAGCTGTAAATCCAACAAGTATAATGGGTGCTTCAAAAAGAATTGCTGAGTACATTGTAACAAATGCAAGCAAAAACAGTTCTTCTAAATTTGTTGCTGTAAGATTTGGAAATGTTATCGGAAGCAGAGGGAGTGCATTACCTATATTTATTGACCAGTTAAAGCATGGCGGACCTATTACAATAACTCATCCTGAAATGAAGAGATATTTTATGACTATTCCTGAGTCAGTTGCATTGGTTTTACAAGCAGCGGCAACAGGAAACAGCGGTGATGTTTTTGTTCTTGATATGGGTGAGCCAATCAAAATAGTTGACCTTGTACGAGACCTTATCATATTGAATAATCTTGTTCCTGATAAAGACATTAAAATAGAGTTTACAGGAATTAGAGAGGGTGAAAAATTATTTGAAGAAGTTCTAACTGCTGAAGAAGGAGTTATATCAACTTCACATAATAAAATATTTAAAGCCAAGATGATTGACAGGCATTCAATGGATTCCATTAAGTTTATGATAGATGAATTAAAAACTTTAAATGGCCATACAACAAAAGACGAATGGCTTTCAGTATTCAAGAGATATGTTCCTACTTTTGAAGGAAAAACTAAACCTGAAATACGTTCTTCTATAGAAGTAAATACATTTACAAATTAAAATAATTGCAAATTACAACTAAATATCTGCTGATTATTTTAGTATTATTTTCTTTTGTTAAACTTTCCAAAGCTCAATCAGAAAATATTCCAGCGGATAATTTTGTTTACTCATTTTTAAAGAAAATGCAGGTTCAAGGGGTACTTGAAAATTATTCTGATATTATTCTCTCTCTAAGCAGAAAAGAAATAACGGCTAAACTTGATGAAATTAAATCAAAAGAAAATTTTTTAAGTGATAACGAAAAATATCTTCTTGAAAGGTATCTTCTTAAATTTAATCAAGAAAAATATCAGGACATACTTTCCAATTTTCCAGGTTCAATAATAGACGACAACCCTAAGTACTTATATTTTTACCGCGATAGTTTGATAACATTTAGAATAAACCCTTACTTTGAACTCACAAGTATTTATGATACTAAAATTAAAAGCACAGGTAGTTTCTTTAATTACGGCGGTAGATTAAGTGCAAGCTATAACGAATGGCTGGCTTTTGAAGTTAAAGGTACAAACGCTAATGTTTTTGGTAATAGATTAGCAATCTCAAACGATAAAAGAGTTCCACAGAGTTTTACATTTAATCATACGGGAATTAATTTCTTTGATGAAACTGAAGGATATATAAAAATAAACAAAAGTATTTTTGATGTAGAATTTGGAAGAGAAAGAATTTTATGGGGGACAGGTTACTTAAATAAAACTGTTCTTTCTGATAATCCCCAAATGTTTGATTTTCTAAAGATAGGGATAAAATATAAAAAATTATCTTATGATTTTATTCATGGATGGCTTGTTCAATCTGCTTATTACAGAGCTATAGATAGTTTCCTTACAAAAGAAAAGCAATCTAAATATATTGCAATAAGTAGATTAGGATATCAACCTATCAACAACCTTTCATTGGGAATTTCGCAAATAATTATATATGGAAATCGTCCTTTTGAAGCTGCATATTTAAACCCATTTTTATTTTGGGAGTCTGCTCAAAGATCTTTAAATGATTTAGATAATTCCTTCTTGACCTTGGACAGTAGATTTAAACCTATGGATGGATTAGAATTAAATGCCGGTATAATGTTTGATGATTTGAACTTTGATAAATTTAGTAAAAGTCAATGGAGCAACTACAGCAATGGATTAATTTGGCAATCCGGAGCATATTTAACATCTCCGTTAATGCCATCAAATATAAATCTTAAATTAGAATATCAGCAAATTCGTCCATATATGTTTTCTCATCCCGGTTATCCTGATGTTTTATCTTATTCAAATAATGGATATTTGCTGGGTGTAAGTCAACAACCAAATTCAGCAATGTTATCCTTGGGGTTAGAATATCTTATAACAAGCAGGCTTAACATTAATTTTAGATATGATTATTACCTTCACGGAAGTAATAGATATGATTCAACCGGAAAGTTGATAGAAAATGTAGGGGGTAATTTTAATGAAGCCACCAGTTTCTTTGTAAGTACTACAGCTAATTTCCTTGATGGAGAACTTGAGACTATAAACAACTTTAAAGTTGACCTAAATTATGAATTTCTTTCCGGTTATTATTTATCATTTATGTACAATAACAACAATATTAATTTCAAAGGTGAGAATGAGACTGAAGGTTATTTCTTAGCATCTATAAAATTGTTATTTGACTATTAAAGTTAATTTATTTTAGCCCTTTTTTTCCCCTTGATGAGCTTTTTATTATATAATATTTTAATTTAACCTTAAAATAATTACTCGGGTCATAATGAACAAATATCTCCTTATTTTTCTATCACTAGCGATATTCCATAGTTTATCCTTTGGGCAAAACTATAAAGTCATAGAATCAAATACATCTTATACAATTATCGAGTATGATTTTACAAATAAATATCAAATAAAAGATACTCTGGTTGATGGTAATGTTCTAAGTTTTATTAAAGGAGATAAATTTAATTTAAGAAAACCCGGTGAACCATGGCTGCCAAACGTGTTTGTAAGTTTAGGTGTTCCTCAAGGTTCAAATACGAGAGTTACTATTTTGAATAAAGAACAAGTTGAATTTTCTAATAAATTCATTGTCCCAACTCCTGAAAACGATCCCGAAGTTATTAAGCCCGACTTTAAAAATCCTGATGTAAGTATTTATCAAACAAATAATTATTTCCCGACTTCAGCAGCTATCATTGATAACGATTTTACAATGAGATATATAAGAGTAAATGTAGTAGCAGTTGCTCCTTTTCAATTTAATCCTGTTACGAGAAAATTAATCTTTAATAAGAAAATTAGAGTAAGAGTAGACCATCCTGAAAGTGGTGATGAAGTTGAAGGACAATATATTGATGATGCAAACTCTGTCCAATTTGTTGAAAATAATTTAATAAATAAAACAGTTGCTAAAAATTGGGTTAGAGCAAGATTAAAAGGAAATAATCCTTTAGAAGAATATTGGTATTCTCCATCGAAAGATTTTATAAAAATATACTTAAAGGAAAAAGGAATATACAAATTAACGTTTGAACAGCTTGTTCAAGCAGGAATGCCTTCAGTAGTTACAGATTCTTTAATCGCTATATATTGTAACGGGGCTATGGTTCCTTATATATTTAAGGATGTAAATTATGATAGCATATTCAACCAGGGTGACTATATTCAATTTGTTGGATTTCCACCAACCCCTACTGCATATACAACAGTAAATATTTACAACAATAGTAATGTTTATTGGTTTACTTATAACAACAATGAAAATGGGTTAAGATTTCAGTATAAGGATGCAAATCCTATTTGGTATGAGAAGGATTATACAAGTACAATTGAAACGATGCATTATGAAAAAGATTCTCTTTATGAAAGATTAGGATATGCCTTAAATGACCAGAGAGATTATTGGTATTGGGGAAAAGCAGCATCTCAGCAGGGAAATGCTCTTTCCGTTTTTGAAGGTAGATTTCCGGGTTTGGCAAATTTTAAATCGGATTCAAATAATATAAATATAAGAGTTGAATTACACGGACTTACAGCAATAAACGCCTGCTCAGAAGATCATCACGCAGCTATATATTTAACTGACAGATTTATTGGTGATGCATATTGGGATGGACAAAATAAATATCTTTTTGAAACTCCAATTACTTTAAATGATACCTTAAATATTTATCCTGATGGAAATTATATTAAGGTTAAAGCTGATGGTGGTTTATGTGCTTATGGTAATGATGAAATTAGAATAAATTGGTTTGAAATTGATTATTGGAAAGATTTGAGATCTATAGGTGGAAATCATTTAACTTTTAAAAGTGTTCCCGGTTCATTCGGACAAACTAAATTCTGGACCTACATATGGAATACTGATACAGTAAATATTTTTGTGCCTCAAAAAAATCAGATATCCCGATTGCCTGTCCTAACTGACTCAGACAAATCTGTGGTTTTTACTGATTCAGTTAAAGAATTGACAGAATATTTTTGTGCAGATGATAATTATTTCTTAACTCCGGATTCTTTAGTTAAAGATACTCCTTCTGATTTAAGAAATTTATCTAATTCAGCTGATTATATTATTATTGCTCACCCTAAATTTAAATCAAATGCTGAAGATTTAATGGCTTTCAGACAGGCAGCTTTTCTTGATTCAAGTATTACAAATCCCAGAGTTAAAATTGTTTATACTAATGAGATTTATGATGAATTTTCATATGGTTTACTTAATCCTTATGCATTAAAAGATTTTGTTAAATATGCATTTGAATCCTGGGTAAAACCTGCTCCTATGTATGTAATTCTTTTGGGAGATATGAGTTATGATTATAGAGAACTAAGCAGTCTAAACAAAAAGAATTATGTGCCTTCTTTGCCTTATCATGTTTCTGGTTATGGACAAGCTGTAAGTGATAACTTAATTGTTGCTGTTTCAGGAGCGGATCCAATTCCTGATTTGGCGATAGGCCGTTTATCTTTAGAATCTATTGAAGAAGGAAATATATTAATAGATAAGATAAAACATTATCCTGCTGATAATGACAAAGCCTGGAAGAAAAATATTTTGTTGCTATCATCAGGTATGAATGCAGAAGATGAGAATAGATATGGTTTTAATGATGCGAATATAAAATTAGAAAACTCTTATATTACTCCAAATGGATTTACAGGAACAAAAGTTTTTAGATATCCTAACAGACCTGAATATCTTCCATATAAAGGTGAAGGACCTGAAATAAGAGCTCAGATTACCAAGGGTGCAAACATTGTTAATTACTATGGACACGGAGGTGGGTATCAATGGGATTTAGTATTCACTAATGATGATATCTATGCTCTTGAAAATGGTGGACGCTTACCTGTTGTTTTTAGTGTTACCTGCTATACTGCTCACTTTGATAATCAGGATGTTTTTGGTGAACAATTTATTAAAGTACCTAACAAGGGTGCTATAGGATTTTTTGGTAGTTCCGGATTAACTTTATGGGTAGTTGGTCCATACATTAACGAAATTATTTTTGGTGAAATATTATCTAATAAAAATTATAATATTGGTAAATCAATAATGTTTGGAAAAGCAGCTGTTGCTAATTTTTCATATCATTATTTAGACCAGGTAACATTGCTTACATATCTTGGTGACCCTGGTATGAATTTAGCATTTCCCAATAAACCTGATTTTAACATCAAGTCCTCAGATATTAATATTGAAAGAGAAAATATTCTAGTTAATGACACTGTTGATGTTAAAGTGAAAATGAGAAACTTTGGAATAAACTTTCCTGAAGATTCAGTTACTGTTGAACTTTCTGCTGTTTCTCCTGATACCAGTTATATAATTGGTGTAATTAAAAGACCTTCATTCTCACAGGAAGATTCACTTGTATTCAAATGGGTTCCAACTATCGGAGGTTTATTCGAATTAACTGCTAAAGTTAATCAAACTGACATAATTGCTGAAATGGATGGTACCGATAACACTGCAACCATAACTCATCCCGTTTTTGATATAAGTGACCCTGCAATAATTTCTCCAATAGATGGTTTTAGTACAGATTCATCAAAGGCGAATTTCCTTATTGCGGATATTGGATATTATGTTGGTATCGATCTTTATTATAACATACAAATAGATACCTCTGCTTTAATTGGTGAAAATCCAATGTTTAACATTAACAACATTGTCCCTTCTGAAGGAAGCCTTAAATATACAACAACCGATCTTCCAAGAGGTGTTTATTTTTGGAGAGCAAGAATTTTTGATGGTCAAAAATATGGGGTGTGGAGTCCTGTAAGAAGTTTCATAATCGATGATAATCCTGTAAAAGGTTATTTAGCAAAAAATGAAGCTCTTAAAACATTTAGCACTTACAATATTAATTATAATCCTGTTGAAAAGAATTTAATACTTAATAATGACTATCTACCACCACGACCAAGTGATGAAAGATTTTTAGAAGATATTTTTGTAGATAGTACCTTCTCACAAATGGATAGTACTGGCTTAACAGCATTTACAACTGATGGTACCTATTTCTATTTTGGAAATATTTGGTACTATGCTGTAAATAACAATCCGCAAGGAAGAACTCCTATTTATAAAATAGGAACAGGCAACAATGGAACAGTCAAAGGAAAGTATTATGGAACTGTAGGCTCTTTTAATGAACCAATTACAAATTCAATGGTATACTGTAGTGATGGATTTTTATATGTTCCGAGCTGGAGCGCTCAGACACTTCATAAAATAAATCCAACAACGGGTGAACAGATTCAAATTACGATTCCTGATGGATTAATAAGAAGTTCTGATGCAAAATCTGATTCAGGATTCTTTTATCTTAACTCTGATGGAAGATATGTATATAATCTTGCAATGAGAGATAGTTTAGGAAATGAAAAATATGTACTAAGGATTTTTGATCCTTCTAATAATTGGCAAAAAGTTGAAGATAAAATGTTAGGGAGTACAAATTATCCGGGATTTTCAGGATTCTTTGTTGCTCACGGTTATATTTACCCCTATGAAAATTATAATAGCGGTTGGATGAGACGCATCAGATTATCAGATGGATTTTTTGAAGAGGAATGGTTAACAAGCTTAAACTTTCAGGGTTATTATGCATGGTCATATGACTGGAATAATGACGATGTTTATGCTTCTGTTTTTCGTTCATATGGATTTAAATCCAAGTTCACAAAATTTACCGGAAGATACACAGATGCAATTGGTAATATTGTTACCAAGCCTGTTGGTCCTGCTTCAAAGTTTAATAGTGTCAATTTTGATATTGATACAACTAATAGTTTAGGAAGTTATTCTGTTAAATTATTAGGGTATAATAAGCAAAATAGAAGTTGGAATATATTGGACACCAATATTACAAACAATTATTCGTTAGCTAATATAAAAGCAAATGAAATTACACAATTGAAATTTGCTTTTACTTTTGTGGATTCTTCCATAGGAACTTCTGAACCATTAAAATTCAAAAAAATAAATATTGATTATGAGGCATTACCTGAAGTAGTAGTTACGAAAAAAGATATCTTTTTTACTCCTGATTCTATGCTGCAGGGATTTCCTACAACCATTAATTTAAATCTAAAAAATATTGGTGAATATATAGCAGATAGTGTTCACGTAAAATTCTTTTTGAATGGTTCGGATTCAAGTTTCTATGAAAAATATGTTGATGTTAAAAGTGATTCAGTTGCAAAAATAAATTATTCACTTGAAACATCTACTTTAGCTCCTGCTTCTTACCACAAAGTAAAAATGATAGCAAGTATGTCAAAATCTGAAATACTTACTTTCAATAATATAACTGAAAAAGAATTTTATGTTTCAAGAGATTCAACGAACCCAACTTTTGATATTACCTTTGATGGTAAGAAAATAATCAATGGAGATATTGTTTCATCAAAACCGAAGATAGAAATATCTTTAAAAGATAATTCTCCATTACCTTTAACTGCAAATTATTTTACTTTGGTTTATAATAATGTACCACTTAATATTTATAAACCTGAGTTTAAACTTGATTCTATTCCATATCCTAATACAGAATACAAAATAACCTGGACTCCTGAACTTCCTGATGGAGAACATTCACTGTCAATACTGGCCAAAGATGCTTCGAATAACTTCTTTGATTCAACTTCTTATAAAGTAAACTTTACTGTTTATAATGAGTTTGATATAAAGAATGTATTTAATTATCCGAATCCATTTAAAAATGATACTTATTTCACTTTTGAAATGAGAGGCGATAATAAAAAACCTGATGAATTTAAGATAAAAATTTATACAGTTGCTGGAAGGTTAATAAGGGACTTAATTGTTCCACCTGAAGAACTTACAATGGGTTTTAATAAGATTTATTGGGACGGCAGAGATAACGACGGGGATGAAATTAGTAATGGCGTTTATTTGTATAAGGTCACAACTAAAAAAGATGATAAATCCATTTCTGTGATACAAAAATTAGCTAAAGTAAAGTAACTCCTATATTTTATCAAACAAATTTTATACTTGAGAGGCTCACTTGCCTCTCTTTATTTTTTCACTTAAAGAGGAAGATGGTATGTGCGGAATAATCGGATATATCGGTGATAAAAATTGTATTCCTATTTTGATAAATGGCTTAAAAAGATTGGAATACAGAGGTTACGATTCGGCTGGAATTGGAGTATTAAATGAACCTCGTCTTGTTAAAAATAAAGGAAAAGTTTCTTTACTTGAAGAAAAAATTGAAGGTGGAAATTATTCTTCTAAAATTGGAATAGGACATACCAGATGGGCAACACACGGAATTCCAAATGAAATAAATGCACACCCACATCATAATACTGATAAAAACTTATTTGTAATTCATAACGGAATTATTGAAAATTTTCAAACACTAAAAATTGCCCTACAAAATAAAGGCTATAAGTTTTACAGCGATACTGATACTGAAGTTCTTCCTCATCTTATAGATAGTTTTCTTAATGCAGGGAATGACCTTGTAAAATCAGTTCGACTTGCTCTAAACGAAGTTGAGGGTACTTATGGCTTAGCAGTTATTTATGAAAAAGAACCTGATAAAATTATTGCTGCTAAAAAAGGTTCACCTTTATTAATTGGTATTGGTGAAAAAGAAAATTTTATAGCTTCTGATGTTTCTGCAATTCTTGCACATACTAAACAAGTAGTATATCTGGAAGATGGAGAATTGGCAGTTATTTCCAAAGATAAAGTTACCTGCAAAAACATTAAAGATGATGAAATTATTAAAGAGATTCACGATATAACTCTAACTCTTGAAGAAATTGATAAAGGGGGTTATCCTCATTTTATGCTTAAGGAAATTATGGCTCAGCCTGATTCAGTCTGTGATTCTATGCGAGGAAGATTGTTATTAAATGAAGGTACTGCAAAACTTGGTGGATTGGAAAATGTAATCGATAAAATTCTGCAATCAAAAAGAATCATTATATCAGCCTGTGGAACATCCTGGCATGCAGCTCTTGTTGGGGAGTATATGTTCGAACAATTTCTAAGAGTTCCTGTTGAAGTTGAATATGCATCAGAGTTCAGATATAGAAATCCAATTATAAATAAAGATGATACCATCTTTTTTATTTCACAAAGTGGTGAAACCGCAGATACTTTAGCGGCATTAAAAGAAGCTAAAAATAAAGGTGCATTAGTCCTTGGAATATGTAATGTTGTTGGAAGTTCTATTGCAAGAGAGAGCATTGCTGGCTCATACATTCACGCTGGTCCTGAAATAGGAGTAGCATCTACAAAAGCCTTCACATCTCAGCTTACAGTATTAGCATTAATTACTTTATTGCTTGCACGCAAAAAAGATATGAGTTTGGCAGATGGTAAAGTAATTTGTTCAGAGCTTGAAAGTATTCCCGCTAAAATTGAACAAATATTAAAATTAAATAGTCAAATAGAATATATTGCTTCAGAATTTCAAGATGCTAAAAACTTTTTGTATCTCGGAAGAGGATACAACTTTCCTGTAGCTTTGGAAGGTGCGCTTAAACTTAAGGAAATATCATACATCCACGCTGAAGGTTATCCTGCTGCAGAAATGAAACATGGACCAATTGCATTGATAGATGAAAATATGCCAGCAGTTTTTATTGCTCCAAAAGATTCAACTTATGAAAAAATTATTAGTAATATTCAGGAAGTTAAAGCCAGAAAAGGGAAGATTATTGCCATAGCAAGTGAAGACGATGATAAGATAGATTCTTTAGTTGATTACACGATAAAAATACCTAAAACAATAAGGATGTTAACTCCAATATTGACTGTTATACCTTTGCAGTTATTGGCATATCATATTGCAGTCAAAAAAGGTCTAAATGTAGATCAGCCAAGAAATTTAGCAAAAAGCGTAACTGTAGAGTAAAAAATATCAAATAATTTTCAATTTTGTTTTGAAGTTTAGGCAAAAAATCATATTTTTGAGTTCTAAAATTTTATGGGCAGGTAGCTCAGTCGGTAGAGCAAAGGACTGAAAATCCTTGTGTCGGCGGTTCAATTCCGTCCCTGCCCACCTTAACCCGCATCAACCGAGTGCGGGTTTTTTATTTTAAATATTATAAGAATTTAATTTTAACCTTATTTAAATACATCCTATACTGCTCACCATATTTTTCTTCAAGAAATTTATATTCTTCTTTGATGTAATGATGAAATACAATATAAAAGATTACTACTGTAGTTAAAATTATCCAGGAATTGAAAAGAAGACATAGTCCCGGAACAATAAAAATTATGTATGAAGCATACATTGGATTTCTAAGAACAATATAAATTCCATCAGTCATTAATTTTTCTTCATTGAAGGATTTAATTACTTTTCTTCCAAGATAAGCTAAACTTATTATCCCTAACAGTATTAATATAATACCTGCAATTAATAATGATGAGTAATTATTTTCAGTAATTAGGAAAAAAGGTTTTGTAAGGTAATGAATGATAATTACAGTAATGAGATAGGAAAATGCAGGGATACCTATTTTGGGTCCAACTCCAAGAACGTTCATAATCATTCCTTATAATATTTTAAATTATGATTTTAAAATTATGTTGTTCGCATATTTATTCAAAATCATTCTGATGTAAATTATCTATTTTGAATTTCTATTCAATTTGTTTAATTAACTCTATAACTTTTTCATCATTATTTACTTTATAAGAAAAATTGAAAGTGACATATGGAAAAGAGATGTCAAATTTGTGGAAGAGATGAATCTAAAGTTGAAATCCTTCCTGCTATAATAGCAAGACCTTCATTGGTACAGCTAATTAAAAATGAGCATCCTAATTGGAAACAAAAAGGTTTCATTTGCATAGATGACCTTGAAAAATATCGTAAGAAATATTTAAGAAAATTAATAGAAGATGAAAAAGGAGAACTATCAGACCTTGAATTGGATGTGTTTAATAAGCTATCTGATTATGAAATTATTTCTGCACACGAAAATAAAGATTATGAAAGTAAATTGACGTTTGGTCAGAAAGTAGCTGACCGTATTGCTTCTTTTGGAGGAAGCTGGAAGTTTATTATAATTTTTATTGTAACACTTATTCTTTGGATAACGGTAAACTCAGTCTATTTTATTATTAAACCATTTGATCCCTTCCCGTTTATTTTGCTTAACCTTGTTCTATCCTGTATAGCTGCTCTTCAGGCACCGGTAATTATGATGAGTCAAAATCGACAGGAAAGCAGAGATAGACATCGTGCTGAACAGGATTATAAAATTAATTTGAAATCTGAATTGGAACTTAGGCAGCTTCATCAAAAAATTGACCACCTTTTAATACATCAGTGGGAGCGAATGACTGATATACAGGAACTACAAATTGAGATGCTTACGGAAATGAGAAAGCCTAATGATAAAAAATAAAGCTGCCATTAGATATATAATTACTTATTTAAGGATTTCATTGCAGTTTCAGGATAACGGAGACCTTTAGCTGCTCCACGTGGAACTAACTCATTAATCCTTTCAACATCCTCTGCATTTAGTTTAACGTTCATTGTACCGATATTTTCTTCCAGGTATTTTCTTTTCTTAGTCCCAACTAAAGGAATTACATTTTCCTGCATCAATAACCAGGCGATTGCAAGTTGAGCCAGTGTGCAGTTCTTTTCCTTTGCAATAACTTCAAGTTTATTAAGAATGCTAACATTTTCATCCAGATTTTCTTTTTTAAATCTTGGATGATTCCTTCTTAAATCATCTTCTGGAATATCTTCAAACTTCTTAAATCTTCCTGTTAAAAACCCACGTCCTAAAGGACTATATGCAACAAAGCCTATCCCTATTTCTTGACAGGTAGGAAGAATTTCCTCTTCAACATCTCTTGTCCATAAAGAAAATTCTGTTTGTAATGCAGCAATATTATGCACATTATTTGCTCTAATTATTGTTCCGACTGAAGCTTCAGATAATCCTAAATATCTAACCTTACCTTCTTTAACTAAATCGGACATAGCACCGACTGTTTCTTCAATAGGAACTTCAACATCAACTCTATGCTGATAATACAAATCAAAATAATCTACCTTTAATCTTTTCAGACTTGCATCGCAAGCACTTCTAACATATTCAGGCTTTCCACTTATTCCTAAATACTGACCTTCCTTGTTCCTTACATTGCCAAACTTAGTTGCAAGAATTACTTTATCTCTTCTGTCTTTAATAGCTTCACCTACTAGCTTTTCATTTTCTCCAACGCCATACATATCAGCAGTATCAAGAAAATTTACACCGAGTTCAATAGCACGATGAATAGTTGCAATAGATTCCTTATCATCTCTATCACTATAAAAATCCGACATACCCATACAACCTAAACCTATTGCTGAAACTTTCAATCCTGAACGTCCTAATTCAACCTGAGAAATTAATTCTGTATTCATATTACTTACCTTAATTCAAATTATAATTTGTTAAAATATTAAAAATAAGTGATAGTGGTGATGATGTAAGAATTAATTATTTTAGTAGTAGACTTTTATAGGAGTTCTCTATGAAACAATGGTATGAGGAACTTTTTGAAAATTATGCACTCAAGTATGAGAA
>DASRWI010000033.1:0-103960 GCA_035654655.1 Ignavibacteriaceae bacterium
GCAGCCACAAATTCTTCTGCGTGCTTTATCAAACTCTGTCCAACTCCTTTAATTCCTGAATCCGGGTCTGATGCAATCCAGTAAAGGTCATATACACCATCGGTTAAAGGTCTTTTACCGGTGCAATGGTAACCAACAACTTTTTTGTCATCATTCTCATAAACAAAAATATGATAATCAGTCTGCAAAGGATTATTTGCTGCTATTTCAATTAACTCCATAGCAACGTCATGTTCCTGTTCGCTGAACGAATCAATACGTTTAAGCAAATTGCTTAAACTTGATACATCATCCTGCTTTAGTTTGCGTATCATATTTTTTTCTGTTTAATGCAAATTCAGCAAGAGTGACTAAAAGTTTATCATAATTTAATCCGGATGCCTTTGCTGCTCTTGCAAAACCTGAATCAATCGAAATATCAGGATTTGGATTTACTTCAATAACATAAGGGTTGTTATTTCTATCCAATCTTATATCAACCCTGGCGTAGTCTCTGCAGTCTAATGCTCTATAAGCTTTAAGAGCAGTTTCTTCAATTTTAATTTTAATTTCTTTTGGTATATCTGCAGGACAATTTGGTTTGGTGTATTTGTAATAAATACTTTCTTCATACCATTTACCTTCATAGGTAACAATTTTCGGTAATCCTTCAGGAAGTCCTTCAAAAATAATTTCGGACAGCGGTAAAACTTTTCCTCCCAGAACGGCAGCATTAATTTCTCTTCCATCTATATACTCTTCAGCAATGATATCCTGCTTATAAGTATCAAATAGAAATTCTACCTGCTTTACTAATTGTTCTTCATTATGGATTACTGAGAATTCGGAAATACCTATACTGGCATCTTCATTTAATAATTTCAATATAACGGGATAATGAAGATTAAAATTATTAATAGAATCTCTTTCATCAAGAGAAAGTATAATGGCTTTTGGAACTTTGATGCCCGATGAATTAAGTATTTTTTTGGCTCTCCCTTTATTAAGACAGTTGCCTAAACTTATTGGCTGGTTTCCGGTAAATTCATAACCAAGCAGTTCGAATAAACCGGCTGTGCAAAACTCGTGTGAAGCTATACCATCTATCGATTCAACAAAATTGAAAATAATATCTGGTGAGTAGTCGTTTACTTTCTTTATTGTTTGTCCGATATTACTATCTAAGGCAACAGCTTCAACATTAGTATAATGTGATGACAACAAAGATTTTATCTTTGCAATGCCATTTACTAAGCTCGTTTCAGAAGAATCAATAAATATACTATCTTCATTCTCCGGTTTACCATTGTAAACAGTAAACAATGAAAACGGAGAGTTGTAGCAAATTAATATTTTAGCATCTTTTTTCATAATAAGTTATATCTCTTTGCTGCTACAAACAATACTTTATTTATCATATCTTCATAAGTGTACCCTGCTGTAAATGCTGCTTTAGGGAAGCAGGAATTTTCTTCAGGGTTTGGTAATATTCCCGGTAAAGGATTAATTTCAATTAAGTTAGGAACATTATCTTTATCTAATCTTATATCTACCCTGCTCCAATCTTTGCAATTCAAAACTTTATAAGCAGATAAAACTGTTTTTTTAATCTCATCTTCTAAAGCACATCCAATTTTAGCAGGACAAGAAAAAACATTTAATGGATTTTCTTTTGTGTCAAGGATCCATTTTGCTTCATAAGAGTAAATCGGTACAATATCTTTAGGAAATTCATTGTAATTAATTTCAACAACTGGGAGTACTTCAGTTTCCTCTCCATTTCCTAAAACTGCAACTGTAAATTCTCTTCCGCTTAAAAATTCTTCGACTAAAGCAGGCTGTTTATATTCTTTTAAGATTTTTTCTACCTGCTGAATTAGTTCATCTTCGTTTGTAACGTAAGAAGATGAAAAAATTCCTTTACTTGAACCTTCAGAGATAGGTTTTACTATCATTGGATAGTTAAATTTACCATCAAGTACATCAGCTTTGCTGTAAGCAACGAAAAACTTTGCATTTGGTATCTGATGGTAGGATAAAATTTCTTTAGCTCTGACCTTATCAAGGCATATTCCCAATGTTAACGGGTCGCTTCCAGTATATGGAATGCACAACATATCTAACATTGCAGGAATTTGAGACTCTCTACTCGTACCATTAAGACCTTCAGCGATGTTAAAAACAATATCCGGCCTCTTTGCAAGGAGTTTTGAGTATGCATTATTGTCAGCTTCAATCATTTCTATGTTGCTGTATTTACTTAGTGCTTTTGCAACTGCATTAATAGTATCCCAGGTATCCCATTCTGCGAATGTATCTATAGAAATTTCATGCTGACTAAATTTTTGTTTCAGGTTAGAGGATAGATTAGCATTGAAAGTTTCACTTTCTGGTTTGACGTTGAAGATTAATGCAACGTTCAGTTGAGCATTAAGTAAAGAAGATAAAATAAATTCTCCTTAAAAAATTTTATTTATAAAATAAAACAGTAAAAATTTTATACCAACAATTTTTTTTTACAAATATAATGATAAATTTTTTTATGTCAACAATTTTTTTTCTTCAAACAAAAAAAAAATAAAAATTTTTCTTTCAAAAAGAAATTTTGTGTTAGATATCATCAATTTTTTTTAAAAAATTACTTTTTAAAATAAATTTTAAAAATTTTTACAAAAATATTTTTTGAAATTTTATTTTAAAATAAAAAAAGCTGCCCGAGTTGGACAGCTTCTTAAAAAAAATATTTTCTGAAATTTTATTTTATCAAAGTTAATTTTTTTGTTGATGTAAAGTTACCGGCATCAATTCTATAAAAATAAACACCGCTTGAAAGTGCACTTGCATTTAATTTATAGTTGTATGTACCTGCATCTTTAGTTTCATTTACCATAACCATTACTTCTTTACCAAGAATATTATAAAGAGTTAACTTTACATTTGATTTCTCAGCAACTGAGTACTTAATGTTTGTGGTTGGATTAAATGGATTTGGATAATTCTGGTCTAATCCAAAGCTTCTTACAACCTGAGTATTGTTATTATCTTTAACTCCGGTAACATTATTTGAAGTTAGAATCATATTAAGGTCAGAAGTAAAGTTATTTTGATAATCTAAAGTTACTGATTGGCTTGCACCGGGAGTAAAATCAACTTCATTAGAATAAACTTGATAGGTTCCGGGTTCTAATCCAGTAACTTCAAAGAATCCTGATGCGTTAGTTAATGCAAAAGATACCAACTGATTGTTCAAATCTTTAACATACACTAAAGCACCGTTCATTTGCTGATAATTAGCATCATTAACGTGTCCAACAACTGAAGCTATGCCTTCATTAGATAATGGTTCAACAGTGAAATCTATATTTGGAACAACTGCATCAACTGGAATAACAACTGTATCAGCTTCTCTCCAATCCATTGTTATTTCACCATTGTACTGGAAGAATGTTGGTTTATAACCTTCTTTTGGAATAGCTAATAAAATATATTCACCTGGAACTAAGTTATTAAAGCTGTATTGTCCTAAGGTATCAGAAAGAACAGTATATCTTCTGCAGACATTAGGAACATTTGTTCTTAGGTAAGCACTAACAACGGATTCTACACCTTCATTGTTTGAATTCTTTACTAAGCCTGTAATTCCATTTTGATAAACAGGTTTATGAGAAAGTACAAAATCAACATTAGCTACATCACCGGTAATAACTAATCTATCAGCATCAGTGTAAGATGTCTTGTTATCAAAGAATTCAGGGAAGAAATCTCTGTTCATTGGCTGAGCATAAACAACTACGGTATCATTTTCACCAGCTCTTAAAGAATAATTACCTAATGAATCAGTATATGCCCACATCCCACGTGAGTGATGAGTGTTAGATCTTACTCTTAATCCTTTTACAACTGCTCTTAATGGATTTCCTAAAGAATCTTTAACAGTTCCTGTAATAGTATAAAGAGTGGGAGGAACCATTGGAGTAAGATTAAAATTGAATACTAAAGTATCATTCAAATTAATGGTGACAGGAGTTGCTAAATCAGGAGTCGGAACATTATCATAAAACTCAGGAACAAAACCCATTGCACCAATATGTATTTTATATGTACCAACAGGAATTCTTGCAAAGAAATTTCCTAAACTATCTACACGAGCCATAAAGCCATGGAAAAATTCTGAACTGAATAATTCAACCCTGGCACACCTAATTGTATTTCCATTATCATCTTTAACCGTTCCTTTAACAATACCAAAGTCTGTTGCTGGAGCAGTTGCAGTAACTTCAACAGTATTTGAAGGCTCACTCTCGCCGCTCAAACTGATTGCTGTTACATAGTATGAATAAATTTGTCCGGGAATTATAGGAGCCATATCAGTAAACATGTTTCCTCTAACACCCATAAAGATTTTTCTAAATGCACCTGTATCAGCTACGGCTCCTAATTTTTTATAGATGTTATATTTCTGCATCATTGTTTCACCAGTCCATTGTAATTTAATGGCAGGAGTATGATTCCATCCTACTTCAACAATAGACGCAGTTAAATTTGTAGGTGGTGCAGGTTGAGCGTTTACAACAATCCCCATGAAAAAAATAATTGTCAGCAATAAGTAAGCTGCTTTTCTCATATGTACCTCTCTCTGGAAGGGGTTAAGTTTATTAACTATAAAGTTTATTTTCAGTATATGTGACAATAAGATAAATATAAAAGGTTTAAATTAAAAGATACTTCATTCTCGTAAAGTTTCTACAAATTTAAAGTGTTGAATTTTTATATACTTTGATATAATTGTTGTAAATATTCTAAATCTACTTTATGAACTTCATTTATTGTTGTTCCAAGGAATAATTCAGCAACTTCTTTGAATTTTACCGGAATATCAGATACGAAGAAGTCGTGATTACCCATTGCAAATTTATTTGTATGAAGATTATATCTATCTAATTCTTCTTTAATGATCTCTGTTGAAGCAACGCCGGAGTCAATCAGTTTTACATTTTCACCAATCACTTCCTGAATAACATCCCACAAAATTGGATAATGAGTGCAGCCCAAAACTAAAGTATCTATATTAAGTTCTCTTAATTCTTTCAAGTAATCTTCTGCTATTAAGTATGTAGCCTTATGATTAATCAATCCTTCTTCTGCAAGTGGTACAAACAAAGGACAGGCTTTTTCAAAAACTTCTATAGATGAGTCTATTTTTTTAATCTCAGATGAATAAGCAGCATTATTAATAGTAGCCCTTGTTCCTATAACTCCTATTCTTTTATTTTCTGTTTCTCTAACTGCCTGTATAGAACCCGGGTTAATCATTCCAATGATAGGCACATTAAAATGTTTGCTTAATTCACTCAATGCCACAGATGAAGCAGTATTGCAGGCAACTACCACTGCTTTAACATTTTTACTTATTAAAAATTTAGTATCCTGAATTGAATATTCAATAACTGTTTCATTTGACTTAGAACCATAAGGCACTCTTGCTGTATCACCGAAGTAAATTATATTTTCAGTAGGTAAAGTCGAAGCAAGTCTTTTTACAACAGTTAATCCACCGATTCCGGAGTCAAACACACCTATCGGCTTTTCTTTTTCCATAAAGTTCACGGTTAATCTCTAAATAATTTCCGAAATAGTATTAGAAAGTTCAGACCTAATAAACTCATAATCATTAGGCGAAATTTTTTGTCCCTTTTCATTTAAAACATAAAAAGTATCTACAATGTCGTCCCCTTTTGTTGCAATCTTAGCAAATGTAATTTCTAAACCAAGCTCGTGCATTTTCCCAGTAACCAAATATAAAAATCCTAATCTGTCAGGTGAATGAATTTCAATAATAGTATAACGGTCGTGTTTTTCAAAAACAACTTTTACTTTACCGCCTCTGCCAAATAATTTGCTTTCAATTCTTTTCCACCGGGATTTTAATTTAATGAACTCAAGATGAAGTTGTATAAATCCTGATATTACGCCATGTAAATCAACTTTAACTTTATCAAAACGTTCAGATTCTATTTTTTTGTGAGTTCTGAAATCAGTTACATTAAAGCTGTCTATTACGATTCCATCTTTACGCGTAAAAATTCTCGCATCGTGAATGTTCATATCATTTATTGACATTACCCCGCAAAGTTTTGAAAGTAAGGCAGGAATGTCTTTAGTAATGACAGTAATATTTGTAAAATCACTTAATTCCTTAAACAAAACCGAAACAAGTTCACCTTTGTTTATGGTTTCAACGTGTTCAGCAATTTCTTCTTCAGTAAAATGATACATATAAGAAATATCATTTATAAAATCTATATGCTCCTGAACGTGCTCTTCAGAAATATTTTCGGAGTGTTTACTAACTTCTTTTGGCAGAGCATATAAATTAGATATTAAAAGTTCTTCGCCGGAAATCTTTTCATCAATCATTGCCTTTGCTTTTCTATATAACTCATCAAGCAAATCATTCTTCCAGGACGTCCAAACATTAGGATTAACAGCAGACAGGTCGCCATAAGTAACAAGATAAAGTAAATCAAGAAATTCTATATTAGCGAATTTGGAAGCAAATGTATTTAGTATTTCAGGGTCATTTAAATTTCTTCTGAATGCGGTCTGCTCCATAATTAAATGATTTCTTACGAGAAAAGTAACCTTCTCAATTTCTTCTTCATTATAATCCATTCTGCTCATTATAGAGGAAGCCATCTCAGCACCAATAATTTCATGACCGGAGATTGCGATGGGCTTTGCAATATCGTGGAATAGTAATCCAAGATATAAAATTTCTTTATCTTTTACGCTCTTGAGAATCTTTGTAAGAATTCCATTTTTCTGTTCAAGACCTTCAACATTTTCAATTGTTTTTAAAGTATGTTCATCAACAGTATAACAATGATATTCACCAGGTTGGAAGAAACCAATCATATCTTTGAATTCAGGAAGGATTGCGCTTAAAACCCCCAGTTCATTCATTACCATTAAAGTTTTTGCAACATTTTTTGGCATCTTTAATATTTCTCTAAAGAACACAGAAGATTCCAATAGATTAATTTCTGATGGATTAAGGTTGTTTACAACCTCAACAATTAAAGACCTTAAGCCTTCATCAAAATGCGCAGTATAAAGACCTCTATAATAAAATCCCTTTAATATTACCGGGAGTGTCAATTCCCTTTCGGGGTTGAGAGTTATAGTTTTCCCTTTTATTAAAAAATCCTCATCTAAATGAAAAGCCAATGAATCAGGCAGAGCATTTGCAAATTCCTGATTAAATCTTTTGAAGATAGATTTCATAAATCTATGAATAACATTCGATGCCTGGAAATAATGCCTCATAAATTCTTCAAGCGTACTTCTCTTTCCGTCAATTATTTGAGCAACTTTTTCCTGGAAAGCAAATTCAAAACGGTCATATCTTTGTCCATTTAATAAATGCAGTACATTTCGAACACCAATGATAAACTTATAACTCTCTAATAATCTTGCACATTCATTTTCTGTTGTATAATTATCTTTTTGAAGAAGCTCAATAAATATTTCTGCCTGACTAACTTCAATATCTTTGTTGATGGATTTTTTTATTTTTAAGATGTACATCCATTCAACAGTCTGAAAATCTCTTAAACCCCCTGCAGACATTTTTAAGTTAGGCTCAAGAACTTTGGCTGAATCGCCATACTTCTTATACCTTTCTTCAATATCTTCATTAAAATCATTAAATATTTTTAATGAAACATCTTCACTTATGCAATTAAATAATTCATTATTCCAATCTTCGAATATTTTCTTTGAACCTAATAAAAATCTTGTTTCAAAAAATTGAGTAAAAGTGTGGAAGTCTGAGCTTAAATATTTTTGAATATCTCCAAAATCTCTTAAAGTATGAGAGACTTCAATTCCATTGTCCCAAAATTTTGTAATAAGGTCTTGAATATCTTTTTCATTAATATCAAGTGAATCTATGATAAACATAAGGTCAATGTCAGAATAAGGAGAAAGTTCTCTTCTTGAAAAGCTGCCAGCTGATGCCAGGGCGAAATTAAATTGTTTTTCACCGGCAATTTTTCTTATATAATCCTCAACAAGCAAACTGTATGTTACACAGAAATGCAGAGGATCAGTAAACTCAGACATTCTGTTGAACAAATTTTCTTTTGCTTCTTTGAATGAGATTTTATTTAAAACAGCTTCTTCCATTTTTTATTAAGATATTCTTCTTTCACTTTCATTTTCATCATCAAAATATTCATCAAGGTACATATCCTGAAGTTCTGCATACTCAGGACTTTCATAATCAGCTCTAATCGTACTAAAAATACCGCCTCGAGTTGTAAACTTGGCTATTATAGTCATCGTACGGGGAGAAAGTTTCTCAACTAAATCATCAAGGATTCTATTTGTAACATTCTCATAAAAAATACCATCATTCCTGAATGACTGTAAATATAATTTTAAGCTTTTCAACTCAATGCATTTTTTATCAGGGATATATTCAATTATAATTCTCCCAAAATCAGGCTGTCCTGTTTTTGGACAGACGGAAGTAAATTCTAAAGCAGTGTGCTTAATTAAATAATCTCTGTCAGGATAACCATTATCAAATACTTCCAGTAAATCTATTTTATTTTCTTGTTGATTATTATTGTTAGACATTCTTGTTCTTATCATTAATTAATAAACAGGTCTTATTTTATATTCAATTGGGTCTTCAACACCTGCAGTTTGAAAACCTCTTAATCTTAATGCACAGCTATCGCAAACACCGCAAGCTGCATCTTCATTTTGATAACAGGACCAGGTTAAATGCAAAGGAGCATTTAGTTCTAATCCTCTTTTTACAATTTCACTTTTATTTAAATGTATTATCGGAGTTTTTATTTCAATTTTTGTTTCAGGTTTGGTTCCTGATTCAATTACCTTTTCAAAATCATTAAAAAATTCAGGTCTACAATCAGGGTAGCCGGAAGAATCTTCGTATACAGCTCCAATAAATATTGCTTCAGCTCCAATTACTTCAGCCCAACTTACACAGGCACAAAGGATATTGGCATTTCTAAATGGAACATAAGAAGTTGGAATTTCTTTATTGTTCAAATCAGCTTTAGAAATTTCCATTTGGTGGTCAGTTAAAGATGAACCTCCTATTTTAACAAAATGAGAAAGATCTATTACCATCCTATTTTTAACTTTATAGAAATCGCAAATATCATTAAAAGCTTTTAATTCTCTTTCCTGGGTTCTTTGTCCATAATTTACGTGCAGTAAAGCCAGTTCATATTCATCTGCAGCAATAGCAGCAGTAACACAACTATCTAATCCTCCGCTTACCGCAACCACAGCTAATTTTTTTATAGACATCAGAGCCTTCGGGATAATAAATTCTTAAGTTTTTAGAAGCATAAAGTTTATAAAGATAAACAATATTAAACAAAAAATAAAATTGTTAAGGTAAACAACACCTCTAAATCTTTTCAAATACAAATGAAAACATTTATTTTAATGCTGTAAAGGGATTTTTTTGACCTATTACTTTAATATTGATGTAATGGGAAGCATTTTTGGGAAAATAAAAAGGGAGCCGAAGCTCCCTATTTAACTTATTTCATTAGAAGCATCTTTTTGGTATCTGTGTAATTACCAGCTTTTATCTGATATAAATACATTCCGCTCGAATAATTTGCAGCATCCCAACTTACTTCATATTTTCCGGCAGGTTTTACTTCGTTAACTAAGGTTGTTACTTCATTTCCAAGAACATCAAAAATTTTCACAATAACCTGTTCCTGAACAGGAACAGCATATTTAATTAATGTTGAAGGATTAAATGGATTTGGATAGTTCTGTTCAAGACTAAATTTACCAGGAAGATTATTAATATTGACTTCCACTTCATTTGAATAAGAGGCAGTTCCATCAAAGTCAATTTGTTTTAATCTGTAAGCATAATGACCATTAGCTAAATTTTTATCCTGATAAGTGTAACTATTTAATTCTGTAGTTGTACCTTTTCCTTCTACGAAAGATATTTGTTCAAAGGTACCATTATCTTTCTTTCTTTCAACAGAAAATCCTGAATTATTTTTCTCTGTAGAAGTATTCCAGTTTAAGTTAACATTAGACTCATCAACAGTAACATTGAAGGCAGACAATTCAACAGGAGTAACCATAGAATTGTTTACCATTACACTACCTTTATAACCAACAACATACATTGATACACCATTGCTTAAATCATCAGCTATATCTACGCCATAATTTTCAAAATTATTTGAGAACTCAAGTTTCCAGGTTGCGCCGCCATCTGTAGTCATTAATACTTTAGAACCGGTTGCACCAAATATTCCAAAGTTCTCATCTTTGAATTCCATATCGTGAATGGTAACTATACTAAAACTATGTGGAGTTTGTAGAGTATCCCAGGTTTCACCGCCATCGGTTGATTTAGTAATTTTACTTACAGAACCTGCAGCATAAATAACCTGATCACTGGCTGCCTGAATTTTATATAATGGTGTAGCCACCTTAGAAGTTTCAACTGTCCAGGTAGTACCGCCATTAGTAGTTTTTCTAATATGGCCGCTGCCTCCGCATATCCATCCTAAATTTTCATTAACAAAATCAACTCCGTATACAGATGCAGGTAAAGTTGAATTTTGTTTAACCCAGGTTGTACCTCCATCGACTGTTTTAAGAACAATACCTCCATAACCTACAGCCCAACCAATATTTTCTGAAACAAAGTCCACACTATATAGATTAGAAGTAATACCTGAGGTTTGAGAAGTCCAGTTCAATCCTCCGTTAGTAGTTTTATAAATTTTACCTCCGGTTCCTACAATGTATCCAATATTTTCATTTACCATTCTAATACAACGCATTGTATCATCAGTACTTAAATTAACAATAGACCAATCCTGTCCTCCATTAGTTGAATACATAATATGGTCATTGGCAGCTGCATCACTTTCTTCACCAACTGCAATAACTTTACCATATGGTTTATCAGCCCAAACATCCCAAAGTATTCCTGTTTTAATTGCTTCAGTATGACATTTTACCGGACCAGAACCAACTTTAGAATTAATTAACCCGCTTTCTCCAACAGTAACATAACTTCCATCAGGAAGAAAATCAGTTGCATGATAATAGTCTGTCATTGTTTGGCTGGAAGGACGAGGATTAATTCTAAACCAGCTTGAACCCATATTAGTTGTAGCATACATCCCATAAGGAGAACCTGTAACAACAACCTGTTCAACTCCACCAACATTTCTATAATCAACATCATTCATGTTATAAGAAGGGATTCCATTATCAGCCTGATGCCAGGTTAATCCTCCATCAGTTGTATAAGCAGCAAATCCACTTGCACCGCAAACCCATCCATTAAGTTTATCTTTAAATGTTATTCCATAATTAGTTCCACTATGTCCAACATTTATTGTTTGGAAAGATTGGCCACCATTGGAAGACCTTTTAATTTCTCCGTGAGTAGTTGCGCAGACAATTAATTGCTGGTCATCAGAAACCCAAATTGCATATAATATATCTGTGTTAGGAACGAAGATTGGAGTCCAATGTCTTCCCTGGTCAGTAGTTTTATGAATCATAATACTATCATCACCACAAACATATCCTGTAGTACTATTTAAGAAGTGAGAACCCCAAATAATACAAAAACTTGAGAAGGTATAGCTTATTTCTTTCCATGTAACTCCTCCATCGGTTGTTCTCATTACAGCGTCACCACCGCCATTTATACCAATATTTTTATCAAAAAAATGTCCAAAATAATTTTGGTTATAATCACCATCAGCATATGGATGACTTGATTTAGCATGGTGAAACCAGGTTTGCCCACCATCTGTAGTTTTCATAAACAATCCATGCATTCCACCCATATACCAGGTATCAGCATCGTACATTTGAACCCATCTTAATTCTGTTCCTTGTGGTCTTTGATGTAACCATTTCCAGTTAGTATATTCTTGAGGAAAAATATTTGGAAAGAATAAAAGATTTAATATAAAAAAGAACAATAATCTTTTTAACATAGTGGCACCTCTCGTTATAACATTTTAAAATACTTTTGCAATCATTCGCTCTTATTTATTTGAAGGTATTAAAAGCAAACTAAAAGCCACGTTATTAAAACGTGGCTTAATAAATTATTATTTCATAAGAATCATTTTTTTAATATCAGAAAAGTTCCCGGCTTTAATTTGATAGAAATACAAACCGCTTGCATAGTTTGCTGCATTCCAGGTGATTTCATAATTTCCTGCAGATTTAACTTCATTAACTAAGGTTGAGACTTCATTTCCTAATAAATCAAAAACTTTAACGGTAACCTGCTGCTGAATAGGAATGGAATATTTTATTACTGTACTTGGGTTAAATGGATTAGGAAAGTTTTGGTCTAATCTGAATACAGTTGGAGAACCAATTTCGGCAGTAACTTCACTCGAATACTCTGCTGTACCATCATAATCAACCTGCTTCAATCTATATGTATATAAACCTTGACTAAGATTCTTATCTACAAAAGAATAATTTTGAACTACAGTTGTTGTTCCTTTACCTTCAATAAAAGTTATCTCTTTGAATTCACCATTGTTAAGTTTTCTTTCAATCGCAAATCCTTGATTATTCTTTTCAGTAGCAGTACTCCAGTTGATTGTAATATCTCTCCCTTGAACGTTGGTAGTTAAGGATGCTAGTTCAACCGGTACCAGTGAAATATTGCTCACAAGGACAGTTCCATTGTACCCGACAAGGAATGTTGATTTCATTGTTGGTGATGAAACTATATCAACTCCAAATACTGTGAAGTTATTTGCGAATTCCATTTTCCAGGTTGCACCGCCATTAGTAGTGATTAGAACTTTGGATTCTCCACATCCTGCAACACCATAATTTTCATCATCAAAGTCCATATCATAAATATTAACACCGAATTGAGCAGGTAAAGTCAAAGTATCCCAGGTAGAACCTCCATCTATAGTCTTCGATATTTTATTTGTACCACCAACAAAAACAATATTACTGTTAACTGCCTTAACAGTATAGTTAACTGAACCAGCCATACTTACATTTTGGTTAATCCAGGTATCACCACCATTAGTAGTTTTTCTAACATTTCCGGAACCTCCTGAAATCCACCCTGTATTTTCATCAATGAAATCGACTCCATAAATTGATGCAGGAATAGTAGAATTTTGTGGATTCCATGTTGTTCCGCCGTCTGTAGTTTTAATAACTGTTCCACCGGCACCAACTGCCCAGCCTACATTCGGGTTAACAAACTTTACTCCATAAAGATTAGCGGAAACACCAGAGCTTTTCGAGCTCCAGCTATTACCGCCATTTGTAGTTTTATAAATTGCTCCACCTTCACCTACTGTGTACCCAATGCTGGTATCAGCCATTGAGATACCTCTCAATATAGTATTACTACTTATGTTAACAATCTTCCAGGTAGCACCTGCATTAGTAGAAATCATTATTTGGTCGTTAATACCTGAACTAGTTTCTGCACCAACAGTAATAATTTTTCCTGTAGGACTTTGAACCCAAACATCTCTAATATCTCCAGCTTTAACCCAATCGGTATAACATTTTGGTCCATCAGAACCAATTACTGAATTTATTAAACCGCTTTCACCAACAGTTACAAAACTGCCATCGGGAAGAAAATCAGTTGCATGGTAAGTATCATTCCATCTTTGTTTAGATAATGAAGGACGAAAAGATATTTGTGTCCAGGTATCCCCATTATTCGTTGTTCCATACATATACCAGGGGTCTCCAGTAAGAACAACTTGAAGTCCCCCATTATAATTTCTGTAATCAACATCCCAGAAAGTAGAATTAGGTAGGCCATTATTAGCCATTGTCCAGGTAGCTCCTGCATCATTGGTATATGCAGCAGTTCCACCATAACCAACAACCCACCCGTTATTGTTATCTTTAAAAGCAAATTTTCTTAAAGTTTGATCAACACCCACATCTATAACACTCCATGTTGCTCCTGCATCAGTAGTTCTTCTAATTTTTCCATGAAGTGTTGCCAAAAGAATTGTTTGCTCATCAGATGAAACCCAAATATCAAAAGTGTTAGTTGGGTTAGGATAATCTATCCTTCTCCAATGCAAACCGGCATCTGATGTTCTATGTACTTGAACGTCATTATCTCCAGTTACATAGCCTACATGATCGTTTAAAAAATATGCATCACTCCAGATGATACCAGTAGCTACAAATACATAAGGAATTTCTTTCCAGGTAACTCCACCATCAGTAGTACGTCTCATTTCATCACCGCCGCCAACTATTCCGACATTTTTGTTAAAGAAATGAGCAGCATAAATCATATTATAATCACCATCGCTATAAGGATGGCTGGCTTTAGCATGGTGAAACCATGTTTGTCCTCTATCTGTTGTCTTCATAAATAGTCCATGCATTCCGCAACCATACCAAGTATCATTATCAAATGCGTGCACCCATCGTAAATCAAGACCTTGAGGTCTTTGTTGTAACCATTTCCATTGTGTATATTCTTGAGGATAACTGACAGATAAGTATAGGATGAGGCAAAAGAAGATTGAAATCTTTTTCATCGAATAACCTTTCATGTTTTTTCGTGGCTCTTAATTGTTAAGACAAAAAATAAATAATCTATATACATCCTTATATAAACATTAACACACTTTTAAAATCATTGAACTTAAATCATATCTTATTGATGTATAACATAGGCAAGCTCCATTTGTCAATGGAGCTTGCAATAATTTTTATTAAAGATTTTATAATAATTTTATTTAAGTAAAATCATTTTCCTGGTTTCTGAATAGCTGTCTAATTTAAATTGATAAAAATATAAACCACTTGAGAAGCCATTTGCATCCCATTTAACTTCGTAACTGCCTGCAGGCTTCACTTCATTTACCAAAACTGCAACTTGATTACCTAAAACATCAAAGACTTTTATTTCTACGTTCTGCTGAGATGGTATAGAATACTTAATTGATGTTGTTGGATTGAATGGATTGGGATAGTTCTGCTCCAAACTATATTCCTTTGGTGAACCTGATAAATCATCGGAGAATAGAATTGTAGGTACAACAAAAGTTTTATTTGCTATAATACTTCCCTTTAGTCCGACAACAAAAATTGCTGCAGTATCGTCAGGCGAATCAACAATATCAACACCGAAAATGGTTGTATTGTTTGCAAATTCCATTTTCCAGGTTAATCCACCATCGGTTGTAGTACATACCTTAGAACCTGTTGCACCAAGAACTCCAAATTTTTCATCTCTGAAATCCATATCCCTAATTATTATTGTACTGAATTGAGGTGGTGTCTGCATTGAATCAAAAGTTACACCTCCATCAGTGGAACGAGCCATCTTGCCTAAAGAACCTCCGACAAAAACAAGATTTTCATTTACTGCTTTTAAGGCATAAATAGTTGAAGAATCCATAAGTGGGTCTTGTGCAAACCAATTTTCTCCGCCATTAGTTGTTTTTCTAATAAGCCCACTACCTCCGCTTATCCAACCGACATTCTCATTAACGAAATCAACATCATATACAGATGCGGGAAGTGTAGAGCTTTCACTAACCCAGGTTACACCTCCATCAGTTGTTTTAATTACTACTCCGCCATAACCAACAACCCAGCCTGTACTTTCTGAAATAAAATCGCAGCTGTAAAAATTAGTAGTAGTATTAGTTATAATTGGATTCCAGGTATAACCACCATCAGTTGTTTTAAATAGTGTACCTTCTGTTCCTGCAATGTAACCAACATTAGAGTTGACCATTGAAATACTTCTTAATGTGGAGTTGGTATTTATGTTAATAATTTGCCAATCCACTCCGCCATTAGTTGAAAGCATAATATGGTCATTTGCACTTGTATTAGTTTCTTCACCCACAGCAATAACTTTACCATTTTTATTTTCAGCCCAAACATCCCAAAGTATACCCGATTTTAAAAATTGTGTATGGCATTTAGGATCGTTAGAAGCAATCTTTGAATAAATTAATCCTGTTTCACCAACAACAACATAACTATTTCCATCAGGAAGAAAATCCGTTTTATGCATATAGTCAGTCCATTTTTGACCTGAAGGACGGAAGGCAATTGTTGTCCAGCTTTGGCCTTTATTTGTAGTACCATATAAATAATAAGGAGAACCTGTAACAACAACCTGGTCTACTCCATTTACTTTTCTATAATCAACATCATTCATATCATAGGAAGGAAGACCATCAACAGAAGTCCAGGTTAAACCACCATCAGTCGTATAGGCAGCAAATCCACCTGAACCAACAACCCAACCATTATTTTTATCTTTAAATTCTACACTGAATAAATTATTTGTGGCGCCAACATTTAGTGTTTGAAAGGTTTGACCTCTATCAGTAGACCTTAATATATTACCATGTTTTAAAGCTCCTATAATTAAAGTATCATTGGACCATACATCTTTAATCAAATCATCTGGATCTATCCATGCAGAATCAAGTTTTTTCCAGTGCAATCCTGCATCAGTTGTTCTTTGAATTAAGATACTATCATCACCGCTTACATAACCTATTCTATTATTAATGAAGTGTGAACCCCAGATAATTCCTGAAGATGAAAAAGTATAAGGAATTTCTTTCCAGGTAACACCGCCATCAGTTGTTCTTCTAATCGCATCACCACCACCAACTATTCCGGTATCTTTATTAAAGAAATGACCAATGTAAATCATATTATAGTCTCCATCGCTGTATGGATGACTTGCTTTAGGATGCCAGTACCAGGTTTGTCCTGCATCTGTGGTTTTCATAAATAAACCAAACATACCTGCAGCAACCCAATTATTTTCATCAAGCATTTGTACCCATCTAACATCTGCACCTTGAGGTTTTTGATGGAGCCATTTCCAGGGTGTGTATTCTTGAGGATAATTATTTTCAAAACATAATAATAGAACAAAAAGTGGCAAAAACTTTTTCATGTGTGGCCTTCCTAAGTTATTCATTCAGTAAAAAATAATTAATGTTATTTTTTACGTACATAAAGGAAAGCACAAAAAGAAAAGCTTAATTAGATGAGTGAGATATTATCATTTAAGTACGAAATTATTTCATACTTTATTAATTTTATTTCTCCAAAAGAGTAAAGAAAGAAAAACGAGAAAGCTTAAAATTGCGGATGTATAAAACATCCATTGAGAACCAAACTGGTCCCATATAACTCCTGCTGCAACTGAGCCTAACATTACTGCAAAACTTTGAATCATTGTAAGTAAACCTATTGCACTGCTTCTTCTGGAATCGTGGATTAAATCTGATACCCAAGCCTTGGTTACTCCTTCAGTTGAGGAAGCATAAATTCCATAAATTATAAATAAAATAAATATTATTATAAGATTTGGCTGTTCTAATAAACCAAAACCCAGATAAATAAAAGAGAATAATAAAATGCCTGCAGTAAAAATATTTCTTTTACCAAGTTTATCAGCAAATTTTCCGATAGGATAAGATGATAACGCATAAACTAAATTATAGAAAATATATCCCGCAATAGCATAATTAGATGATTTGGAAATATTTCCTGCTTTAAGAATAATAAAAACATCACTACTGTTTGCAAAGGAAAATATGGTAATTAATAACAGTAAGATTTTATATTCCTTTGGAGCTTCCTTCATAAAGCTTATATAGCTTACTTTTTCTCTTTCCTTGGAACCCTTATAATTATCCTTAACAAATAAAGTAACTATAACTGCTAAAATGGAAGGTACAAATGCGATGAGAAAAATAAATTTATAATCTACCTTATAGAAGTACAAAAGAATGAGTGCTATTATTGGTCCTATAGCTGCACCAAGAGTATCCATTGCTCTATGGAATCCAAATATTGCACCTGTATTCCCATCACTATAACTTGCAAGTAAAGCATCACGAGGAGCAGTTCTGATTCCCTTCCCTATTCTGTCCGTTACTCTTGAACCAACAACCACACCGATGCTTGAAAATATTCCTGGTAAAGGTTTTGACAATGCGGATAAAGTATAACCAGTTACAACAAAAATATTTCTTCTTTTAACTTTATCAGATAAAAATCCAAAATACCCTTTAAGAAAACCAGCAGTTACTTCAGCAAGACCTTCTACTAAGCCAATTACTCCCATTGATGCCCCAAGTGAAACCATAAACAAAGGGGTTACAGGATAAAGCATTTCACTTGCGATATCTGTAAATAAACTAACTAAGCCGAGTATTATAACCGGTTTTGGAATTTTCTTCATAACGAAAATTAACAAAAATTAAATAAACATTTATTATTTCAAGAAAGACTATTGTTTGTTAATTTTGAAGATATAATTTTTTAACTTGGAGATGAAATGAGAAAGAAAATAATTGCCGGTAACTGGAAAATGAATAATGATTTATCCGGAACAAAAAATTTAATCAATGGACTTAATGATTTATTAAAGAATGAAAATATTAATTGTGATGTTATAGTTTGTCCACCATTTACAAACTTATCAGAAGCTAATACATTATTAAAAGACAGCAAGATGCAATTAGGTGCACAGAATATGTACTTTGAAGATAGCGGTGCATTCACAGGTGAAATCTCCGCTCAAATGCTTTTAAGTGTTGGATGCAAGTATGTAATACTTGGTCACTCTGAAAGAAGAGCAATCTTTATGGAATCAGATGACGTAATTAACAAGAAAATTAAAAAAGCTTTATCTGCAGGACTACTTCCTATCTTCTGCATTGGCGAAACTCTTGAAGAAAGAGAAGGCGGAATTACAAACAATATAATTGAAGGGCAACTAAAAAACGGATTAACAGGAATTTCAGAAGAAGAATTAGGAAAAATAATTGTTGCATACGAACCTGTATGGGCGATAGGAACAGGCAAGACAGCTACTCCACAGCAGGCTCAGGATGTACACGCATTCATAAGAGGATGGATTAAGAAGAACTATTCACAAGCTGCTGCAGACAAATTAGTAATACAATACGGCGGCAGTGTAAAACCAGATAATGCAAAAGAATTATTATCACAGACGGATATAGATGGTGCATTAGTCGGTGGTGCTTGCTTGAAAGCAGATTCTTTTATAGGAATAATAAAGGGAGCGTAAAAAAAAGAATCACCAAGGAGCCCACGACTGAAGTCGTGGGTTAAATTGTTTTTATTTAACCCATGACTTTAGTCATGGGTTAAGTGGAATTCATGAAGCCTATTATTCAACATCCTCTTCAAGTTCTTGATTCATATTCTTCAAAAACGAATTAACAGAATTTATACTGTTGCTGTAATCATATCCCTTGCTTAATAAAAAAGAAATTATTTTATCCTTTAGCTGTCTTGGTTCGAGTTTTTTATGCTTAAGTAGATTATACTTCTTTTCGCAAAGTCTATGAATAGCATCTGAATGGTCTTCATCAGCAAAATAAATTTCATCTATTTTTTTAATGATATCTCCACTTACACCTTTTTTCATCAACTCTGAATTAACTTTATTCTTCCCCCACATCTTTCTTCTGATATTTTCTTCAACATATAATTGAGCAAATTCAAAATCATTAATGTAGTCTCTCTCCTTAAGGTCACTTATTACTATATCAATAAGCTCTTTAGAATACTCCTTGTTATACAACTTCATTCGTAATTCTTTTTCTGCGTGTTTTCTCCTGGCGAGCAGACTAAATGCTTTTTTGCGGATATAGAAAAGTCTGTTCTCATCAATAAGTTGTTTGTGCTCTTCTTCGGAAATTTCTTTATTAATTCTTAAACCATTAGAAAGAAAAGTATCATAAGTAAGATATAAGAACTCCCCATTGTCAAACTGCAATAGAACAGTATCTTCGTTTTTCTTTTGTATGCTGTTAATTTTCATAAAGTAAAATTAAAAAGAGGCTGCATTAAAAGAAAGTTAAAACAAAAATTTCTGTCATCGCGAACCCCATCCCCTAGGATGGGGTGTGGCGATCTCAATACTACTTCATCAAAATCATCTTTTTATTAATAGAATAACTACCAGAAGTTAGATTATAAAAATATACTCCTGAAGAAAGATTAGAAGCATTAAAATTTATAACATAACTTCCTGCCGGTTTATCCTCATTAACTAACGTGCCACTTCATTTCCCAAAATATCATAAATCTTAAGAGTAGTAAATCCACTTAAAGGTAAAGAATAACTTATAGCTGTTGAAGGATTAAATGGATTAGGATAATTTTGTTCCAAAATAAAATTCTTTATATTAATTGGATTATCCTCCTCCTTCAAACTAGTAACTGTAAGTGTATCTGTAAAATAATAAGTGAGTCTATTGGAATTAAAGTAAATTCGTCTTGGAGTATTTAAATCTGAAGCAATATTACTTACGGATACATTAAATACTTTACGCCATTTTAAACCATAATCCTCTGTTAGGTATAAACCATTTTTTGCTGAAACGTAAATCCTACCGGATTTATTTGGATCAGACCAAATTTGGTTTATCCTTAAATCATTATCTATAGACTGTAAGTAATCATCAATAATTCCCCAGGTTTGCCCGGTATCAGTTGATAAAACTAACCGATATTTATTATTTATTTCAATTGAAGCATAAATGATATTGTGATTATTCTCATCTATTCTATAGCTCCAAAAAAATACATTAGAAAATAGTGTTTGATTAAAATCACTACCATAATTTCCTGAAAGATAAATCTCATAATCATAACCTCGTGAATAACGACCAAACACTAACGAATCATTACTCTTACTAAATTGTAAATCAACAAATGTAGAATCATAAAGCAGCTGCCAGTCAATTCCGCCATTCATGCTTCTATAAAAATAATCAGGGCCTAAACCATTAGGTCCATACGCACTTCCATATACTAAACCTTTTTTATTTGGATGAAAGGTGAAATCTGCATCTTTTAAAGTATCCATAACAAACCAATTAACTCCACCATCGGTAGTTTTCAGAGGATAGTTTTCGTTTCTATAGGCAAAACCGGATTGACTGTTAAATGGATCAAAAGCAACTTTACTAACTATTTGGTCAGTCAATATATTCCAGGTAATTCCTCTATCAGTAGATATTTGTACATTAGGTGCAACTATGACAATTTTGTTCAAATTATCTTTTAAGAAGTCAATGTCATCTGCTTGTGTTAGATAATTATAAGTTAAATGCCAAGGCCCGTCCAAATTAGTTGATTTAAATATTCCTTTTTCTTTTCCTTTATAATAAATATTATTTGCATTTTTTTTTATAAAAGTAGTTTTTGTATCAATTAACATCCAATTTATTCCGGCATTGGTTGACTTATATATACCTAAATAAGCACAAGCTAATATTAAATTAGTATCAGAACTATCTAGTAAAAAATCATAGAAAAAATCAAAAGGAGGAAGTTGAAGAATAAGTGAAAATGATATACCACCATTATCGCTTTTGAATAACTTTACTCTTGAGGAGGCAAATATAGAATTATTAGGATTTACTTGTACTTTAATAATATCATCATTAATTATATCAAAACAAAAATCAAAAGTAGCTCCTGAATTTGTGCTTTTATATAATTTATTTTCAGCACCAATAAAAATTGTAGAAGTATCAAAGGTTGAAATTTCCAAGGAAGTTATTTCCTTATCGAAAGCATATAATTTATTCCAGGATGAACCATTATCTTTAGTTACCCAAAGTTCGTTATAATTTCTAGTAGCATAAACAATGTCTGAGTTTAAAGGATTAACTATAACTTTAGCCCAATAACTATCCCAAATTTTATCCCAAATTTTACCTTGATCATTTGTCTGATAAAAATTGTTTTCGGTTGTTAAATAGATTTTATTTGTATCCTTAGCAGATACAGCAATTCTATATGGACTTTGGGGTGTGTATATTAATGAAGTAATACTATCATTATAAGATTTAAATATTATATTCCCCCAACTACCTATATACTTAACATTAGGAAGTGTTGGGTGAATTACAAATTTTCCTTCATCGTACATCCCCGCCAATAATTTTTACGTAATCCAAATCTTGTGGAAATATTACTATTGCATAAAAGAATAAACTTAAAATTAATTTCATATTTATCTCACTTCATCAAAATCATCTTTTTATTAATTGAATAACTACCAGAAGTTAAATTATAAAAATATACACCTGAAGAAAGATTTGAAGCATTAAACTCCACAACATAACTTCCTGCCAGTTTATCCTCATTAACTAAAGTTGCCACTTCATTTGTCAAAATATCATAAATCTTAAGAGTAGTAAATCCACTTAAAGGTAAAGAATAACTTATAGTAGTAGTTGGATTAAAGGGATTAGGATAATTTTGAGTAAGAGAATAATCTATTTTTGATGTGGAAAATTTTTTAGATGGATACCCAATAGGTGCTGATACTTCATTGCTAGTAATAGATTCTTCATCATCCGACATTACAAGAACTACTCTATAGTATACTTTTAATGGTCCTTTTCTTATAATAATTGAATTATCAGTCCATGTATGTGTTTGTAAAGTGTGGTCATAAACAACCTCACCAACATTAACATAGTTGTACTGGTTTTCCAATGACCTTAATATTCTGTACTTTGAAAAATCATTAATATTGTTTGCAAGTGTAGGTATATTTGTATCCCAAGTAAGTTTAGGGTGAGAATTATAATTTGTTAATATTAAATTCTTTGGTTGATTTGCGATATGGAGACTAGTTAAAGAGCCAACACAATTTATTAATCCTTTTCCAAATAAATCCGGATTATTAATCATACGTGTATCGTAATATGCTTCATTCTTGATTAAATTGATAACATCATGATTGATTGAATAAGGAAGATAAGAATATATTAAAGCAGCTAAACTTGATACTAAAGGAGCAGAAAAAGACGTGCCACCAACATATTCATAATTATTACCATTAAAAGAAAAAAGATTCCAGCTTGGTGCTACAACATCCAATAATGGTCCATTATTTCCTTCATTTCGCCAAAAAATATCTATTCCACCAACAGCTAATACTTTATCATGACTGGCTGGAAAACAAACTGGAGGGTTAGAAAAATTGCCTGAACTTGCAACTAGAACAGCACCATAATAATCATAAGCATAATTAATGGCATTCGAAACTGGGATAGTATTTGTAGTTAATGAAAAACTCATATTAATAACTTTTGCACCATGTTGTGCTGCCCATATAATCGCATCATCTATAAATTGGGACAATACACCAATATTATCAGCTACCTTTAAAAGCATGATTTTCGTTCCTGGTATATTATTCCAACCTCCAGATACTGATGCCAAATGACTGCCATTATTCGATTTTGAAGCTAATATTGATGAAACATTTGCTCCATGATCATCTTCTAAACTCGTCGGGAATTATTTAAATAGGACTGTTGAGGATAGAAAGGATCGTTTGGTTCCTGAAAGAAGGATTCCATAAGAATTTATTTCTATAACATCAAAAATGTTACTTTGCTTATATAAATTATAATTTTCAAAAAAATTTTTATTAGTAAATTCTAAATCTATAAAACCTAAAATATTTTTATTTACAATTTTTACTTTATTTCTTGTATTTAGTTCATAAAGTTTATTAATTTCTAATGTATCTTTAAGTTTTACAGTAATAGAGTTAGTGTTTACTAAAAATTTTTGTTTTGTACTATTATCTTCGACATACCATTTATTATTCTCCTTAATATATTTTTTACCATCAAGAACAATATTTGTAGTGTCTTGACTAAATAAAAATATTTGAAAAGAGAATAGATAAATTAAAAAAAAATAAAAAACATTTTTCATTAGATACCCCGATTTTTTATTGATGAATATTGGTTATTTGGAAAGAACAACAATTCTCAATATATAGAAGGATTGGAAGAAAATTAATATTTGGAAGATCATAAATAACTCTAAAAAAAGTAAAATTATATAATTACTTTATAGTGTCATCAACAAAAATATAGAATGCCCTTACTCTTGTTATAAAGTCACAACAATCTTAATAATTATTTTTTTAAAACACAAGAAAAATAAATAAACAAAAAAAAAGCTTCAGTTTCCTGAAGCTTTTAATAGAATTAATTTACTTTTTCTTTTCCTTCCCTACTGCTGCAGGTTTTTCTTCTGCTGCCTTGGGTTCATCTTTTTCACCCTTACCATTCATATGCAATTTTTCTTTTACATCTTTCATTAGGCTTGCCTGCAGTTCAGGATTTTCAACAATCTTCTGGCGGAATTGTTCTCTTCCCTGATATCTGTCTTCATTGTATGTAAACCAGGCACCGCCTTTTTTAACTATATTAAAGTTAACTGCAAGGTCAAGTAAGTCACCTGTTTTGCTGATACCTTCGTTATAAAGAATATCAAACTCAACTTCTTTAAATGGAGGAGCAACTTTACTCTTAACAATTTTTACTTTTGTTCTGTTACCAATAACATCATTGCCTTCTTTGATAGATGCAATTCTTCTAATATCCATTCTTAATGATGCATAGAACTTTAATGCGTTACCGCCTGTTGTTGTTTCAGGATTACCGAACATTATACCAATTTTACTTCTTAACTGGTTTATGAAGACTACAGCAGTTTTAGATTTTGAAATTGCACCTGTCAATTTTCTTAATGCCTGGGACATCAATCTTGCCTGCACTGCCATTGTTGCATCGCCCATTTCACCTTCAATCTCTGAACGTGGAACTAACGCTGCGACTGAGTCAATTACTACTATGTCTAATGCATTACTTCTTACTAAAGTATCAGTAATTTCAAGAGCCTGTTCACCAAAGTCTGGTTGTGAAATTAAAAGATTAGAAGTATCAACTCCAAGTCTTTTTGCATATTGAACATCCAATGCGTGTTCAGCATCTATGAATGCAGCTAAGCCGCCCATTTTTTGAGCTTCAGCAATTATGTGTAAACATAATGTTGTTTTACCAGATGATTCAGGTCCGTAAATTTCTGTAACCCTTCCTCTTGGAATTCCTCCAATACCCAAAGCATAATCTAACGATAATGCTCCGGTTGGAATTGATTCGATGTCGTTAATAACACCATCACCTAATTTCATTATTGCACCTTTGCCGTAAGTTTTTTCTATACCGGCAATGGTATCATCAATAATTTTTAATTTTTGATCTCTATCAGTACTCATTTATACCCTCGAAGGCTTTTAATTTATAAATATTCAAATCCGTATATATTGAACCTGTTGGTGTCAATTTACTTTTAATTAATGCAATTTCATTAGAACAAAACTTGTTTGGCTGAATTTTATAATTAGTTACTTTATTTACAAAATTCTGGTCCATATTTTCTTTTATCCTCAACAAAGTTATATGAGGTTTAAAAATTCTTTTTTCAGGAAGAACATTAAATTTTTCTAAGCTTTTTTCGATTTTAAGAACAAGAGTCTGCAAATAATCATCTACCTGCATACCTATCCACAATATTGTTGGAATATTATTCCTGAAGAATAATCCTAATTTATTAAAATAAAAATTCACTTCGGGATAATCTTCAATAAAATTTATGGATTTAATTAATTCATCAATATTATTATCCCTAAATTCACCAATAAACTTTAAAGTAAGATGAAATTTATCTTCAGGTTCCCATTTATAATTATATATTTCTGGAGGAAACACAGTGTTTCTTATCTCAACTATTTTCTTCTGAGCTTCAGTTGGAAGCTTTAAAGCTAAAAACAATCTACTCATCTAAATTAATTCCCAACAAATGTCTTCTAACCAAATCCAATGCTGCCTGAGTAGCACGTTGTTTGTTTAATATCCTATCATCACCAAAAATCATTTTTTTAGATGTACATAAATTTTCATCGCACAAGCCAAAATAAACTAAACCAACCGGTTTATTTGGGCTGCCTCCTGTAGGTCCAAGTATGCCTGTAATTGATAATCCAATATCGGTACCTGAAATTGACCTAACACCTTCTGCCATCTGCATTGCTATTTCACTGCTGACAGCTCCGTGTTCACTTATTAAGTCTTCATCAACTTTTAGAATTTCAACTTTGGAGCCATTACTATAAGATACAACTCCTCTTTCAAAAAATTTACTGCTGCCCGAAATATTAGTCAGCAAATTACAAACATTACCTCCAGTACAGGATTCAGCAATTGAAATTGTCAATCCTCTTTCCGTTAATATATTTGCAATAACCTCTTCAAGATTTTTTTTGCCTTTAGCATAAACATATTTTCCTGCTTTACTTCTAATCTTCTGCTCAATTTCAATAAGCCTTCCATTAGCTTCTTCTTCAGTTTCTTCAGTAACTGTAATTCTTAACTTAACTCCATATTGACTGGGAAGAAATGCCATTTTTGCATTACCAAGAAGTTCATTCATATCCCCTAATCTTTCAAATAAAGTTGATTCTGCAATTCCTGTTGTTTGAAGATTTACCATCTTGGTAAAAGAACCTTTATTCTCAAACTTTTCCTGTAGATGAGGGATAACAAAAGTCTTCATCATATTCATCATTTCAAAAGGAACACCAGGCATTGCAACAAAAACCTTATTATCTTTTTCAATCCAGACACCTGGAGCAGTTCCTAAAGGATTGCGGATTACAGTTGCTATTTCAGGTACAAGTGCCTGTTCTTTATTTACTTTAGTAACTTCTCTTCCTCTTTTATGGAATATCTTTTCAATATCTTTAAGAACATCTTCATTATGAACTAATTTGGTATTAAAGAACTCAACTATACAAGGTAATGTCAGGTCATCGTGTGTAGGTCCCAATCCACCTGTAACAATAACTATATCATTCTTCTGCCAGCATTCTTTAAATTCATTTATTATATCTTCTCTTACATCAGCAACAACAGAAGTCTTTTTTACATCAATTTGAATTTCAACTAATTTACTGCCAATATATGCAGCATTAGTATTCATCGTCTGCCCAATTAATATTTCATCACCCACAGTTATGATATGAGCACTCATTTATTTCTCAAATAGTTATAAGTATTGTTTGAAAATTACGAAAATAATATGTAAAAAAATCAAAGAATATATACCTGCAACTACGTCGTCAATCATAATTCCAACTCCGCCTTTAAGATTCTCAAGCTTTCGTGCCGGATAAGGTTTTATTATATCAAATGCTCTCCAAATGAAAAAAGCAAGAATGGAAACAGAAAGAGTTTTAGGAAGGAATAATAATGAAATCCACATACCAACTACTTCATCAATTGTACATTCTGCAGGGTCTTTACCATAAATAACATCAAACTTATTACCTACATATACCCCATAAAATGTGAATACTAAAATAAGAGGAATAATGATGAATGGATTCTCAAATCCTGGTATCCAATAGATAAGTAAAGCAGCAAAGCTCGCAAATGTACCTGAAGCTATTGGAATGTACCCAGTATAAAAACCGGAACCTAAGAACTTTTCTATGAAATTAAGTTTCACTTCTAAGCAGCCTTCTAATAATTTCCCGGTTATTATATAAATATGAAAACCCGGAATGTACAGTAATAATAGTCACCAATGCCATTCCATAATAAATAATCTTATCATCAAATAGCATATTAAATAATTTAGGATTAGTATTATAAATATGTTTTGTATTAACAAAAGTATACAACAACAATAAATAATATAAGAATGTCATCTGTATCGCAGTTTTCCATTTTGCATATCTGCTTGTAGGAAAAATTATTTTCTTATAATCTGCATAACTTCTTAAGAGTGTAATGAGTAAATCACGAATAACAATTAACAACACCATCCAAAATTCAACTTTGCCAATAACGATAAATCCAACAAAGGCAGTGGAAGTTAAAATTTTATCCGCTAAAGGGTCCCAGAATTTCCCCCAATCTGTAATGTAATTATATTTTCTTGCCAGCCATCCGTCATACCAATCAGTTAATGCAGCAATTATAAATACGCCTAAAGAAATTTGTATTAATAAAGGGTCCTTTGATAAGAAAAGATATAAGAATATAGGTGTGAGAATAATTCTAAGAACAGTTAGCTGATTAGGTAAAGTCATTATTATTTTTCAAATATTTTAATGTTTAAAATATTCTTATAACCTTTCTCCTGTTAACTGATACAAAGCTTCCAAATATTTCTCGGATGTTTTTTGAATTATTTCCTCGGGCAAATTAGGAGCAGGAGGCTGCTTATTAAATTTAATTGATAACAAGTAATCTCTCACAAATTGCTTATCGAAACTTTCCTGAGCTCTTCCAGGCTGATATTTATCTTTGACCCAGAAACGTGAAGAGTCAGGAGTAAGTACTTCATCCACCAAAATTACTTTACCATCAAAAATACCAAACTCCATTTTTGTGTCAGCAATTATAATTCCTTTTTGAAGAGCATATTCATAAGCCTTTTTGTAAATGCTTATTGCAGCCTCACTAATTTTCTTTACATTTTCTTCTGAAGTAATTTTTTTCGCATCATCTACTGAAATATTTTCGTCGTGCAAACCTGTCTCTGCCTTAGTGGATGGAGTAAATAAAGGTTCAGGAAGTTTATCTGATTCAACTAATCCTTCAGGAAGTTTATATCCTGAAACCTTCCCTGTTGCTTTATAATCATTCCATCCTGTTCCTGAAATATATCCTCTAACTATACATTCAATCGGAATTACTTCAGCTTTCTTAACTAACATTGACCTTCCTTCAAGAACATCTTTATATTGTAGACATTCTTTAGGAAAATCATTCACATTTGTACTAACTAAATGATTCGAAATTATATCTTTTGAAAAATTAAACCAGAATTCAGATATTTTTGTAAGTACTTTTCCTTTGTTTGGGATACCCTGATTCATAATAACATCAAAAGCAGAAAGCCTATCAGTAGCAACTATTAAGTAATATTCACCAACATCAAAAACATCACGAACTTTTCCGGTTTTGAATAATTTCAATCCGGGAAGATTAGTCTGCAATATAATATTAGTATTCATTTTCTTTTTTCTGCTTTATGATTATTAAAGATATTTAATTTTAAATATTTATCCTAAGTCAGATTCATAATGCATTAACAATAAAGTTAATGATGAATAATCCTGTAATTAAATAAAGTATTGGATGAACTTCCTTATACTTTCCAGTTACAAGTTTAACAATAAGATAGAAAATAAATCCAGCTGCAATACCATTTGAAATACTATAAGAAAATGGCATAATTACAACTGTAAAGAAGGCTGGAATTGCTTCTTCAAGGGAACTCCAATTTATTTTTGAAACATTTTCCAACATTAAAATACCAACTATAATTAGTGCTGCTGCTGTTGCTGCTGCAGGAACCATTAAAGCGAGTGGAGCAAAGAATAAACAAATTAAAAAGCATATAGCTACAACTACTGCAGTTAATCCTGTCCTGCCGCCCGCACTAATTCCTGAAGCGGACTCAACATAAGTTGTAACATTACTTGTCCCCATTATCGCACCGATAGAAGTTGCAATACCATCTGATATCATCGCTCTATCCATTTTGGAAGAAGCACCTTTTTTGTGCTCAAGTGCATCTATATCCTTCTCATCAAAAATACCTGACTTCTTACCAGTTCCAATGAAGGTTCCTATTGTATCAAAGGTATCAGTTAAACTGAAGGCAAAAACTAAAGACAAAGCGGTTAATAAAATATCAGTGTTAGCAAAAAGGCTGCTAAAATCTAATTTGAAGAAAGTAGGTTCAATTGAAGGAGGCAAGAAATCTTTAGGAGACATTGAAGGTAATAATGTTACACCAGTAAATATTCCAATAATAGTAGTAATGATAACTCCAATTAAAATTGCTCCTCTTATCTTCATAAGCATTAATATTACAGTTACTACAACACCTATTAAAGCTAAAACAGGAACAGCAGTGTTAAATCTTGAGATGGAGGGAATAACATCATTTGTAACTGCTTCAATAAGGTTTCCATCTTTAATTGTTGCGTGAAGAATATTTACCTGCTCAACAATAAAATTTAATATCCTCCCATTTTTCAACCCAATATATGCAATAAATAAACCAATGCCGGCTCCAATTGCATACTGTAGTGACTCGGGTATTGCTTCAATTAACATTTTCCTGATGTTAGTAATAACAATAATAAAGTTCAAAACACCGCAAATAAAAACTATTGCCAAGGCTTGCTGCCAGGACATACCAAGTGAAAAAACAACTGTAAAAGTGAAGAAGGCATTTAATCCCATACCCGGTGCTTGTGCAAAAGGCACATTTGCATATAAACCCATAATTAAAGTTGCAACGGCTGAAGAAAAAATTGTCGCAACAAATACTGAGCCCTTATCCATTCCTGTTAATGATAGAATAGAGGGATTGACTATAATGATATATGCCATTGTAATAAAAGTTGTTAATCCGGCAATCACCTCCGTTTTTATGTCGGAATTATTTTCTTTTATTGCAAAGTATTTGTCAATTGAATTTAACATATTATTCCTTTAGATTGATTGAATAGAGATAGAAAACTTTAGAGTGAGTAGAACTACATTATAATAAATTATTATTCTGTATTATTAAAATAATTAAAGCTTTATACTTTCCCAAAACAAATAATAGATTTTATGAACATTTATAAAATGCATAATATTGAACAAATTAGGCTGATTAATAAAGAACAATTTGATACTTTATACAATATAAGTTCATTATTAAATTCAGCTTCATTTGAACAATCACTTATTGATAATATGCTCGACCTTCTTATAAAAGTCATAAATGCTGAAAGAGGAATTTTTTTAAAGGTTCATCCCAACGAAAAGTTGTCCATATTGAGTGCAAGAAATGTAATGCACGAAAATATTGATGACCTATCTGCATTTTCTTCAGGTGTTATAGCTAAAGTTATCAAAAACAAACAACCTGTCTTATACCACGATGTACAAAATGCTCCTGAAGTTTCTCAATATGAGAGCATTCAGATACATAATATTAAATCAATACTTGGAGTTCCATTACTTAGAGATAATGACGTATGGGGATTAATTATTGTTGATAGCAAAATAAACAGGAAAGAGTTTAATGAGGAAAATCTTACCTTCTTGAATTTCTTTTCAAATATAGCTTCACTTGCCTTAGATAAAATTGAAAAGATTGAAGCATTAAGTGATGAAAATGAAATTTTAAGAAACCAGCTTCAATCAACAATCAAAATCCCTGAGCTAATTGGTAATTCCCCTGCAATGCAAAGGTTAACTGCTATGGTTAGTAAAGTAGCAGTTACAGATGCCACTGTGTTACTTTTAGGTGAAAGCGGTACAGGCAAAGAATTAATTGCACGGGCTATTCATAACTTTAGTCGTAGAAAGGATAAGCCTTATCTTGCACAATTCTGTGGTTCAATCCCTGATACATTATTGGAAAGTGAATTATTTGGATTTAAAAAAGGTGCATTTACCGGAGCCATAAATGATAAAAAAGGATTATTTGAAGTTGCTGTAAATGGGACTTTCTTTTTGGATGAGATTGCCGATATATCTTTGGCACTTCAGGCGAAATTATTACGCGTTCTTCAGAATAAAGAAATTATGAGACTTGGTGATACTACTTTTATTAAGGTTGATGTTAGAGTTATAGCAGCTACGAATAAGGATTTAAAACAATTAGTAAAAGATGGAGTCTTTAGAGAAGATTTATTTTACAGATTAAATGTATTCCCAATTAGGGTGCCTCCTTTGCGCGAAAGAAAAGGCGATATTCCATTGTTAATAAAGCATTTTATCCAAAAATATTCCGAAAATAATAAAATAATACATCCTGGAGCTTTGAAACTCTTAGAAGAATACCATTGGCCTGGAAATGTGAGACAACTTGAAAATGTTATTCAAAGAGCTCTAATTGTGTGTGAGAATAATAAAATTCTTCCAGAGCATATTATTTTAGAAGACGATGATGGTGATGAAGTAAGATTCATTGGCACATTGCGGGATTTTGAAAAAGCTTTACTTCTCAAAAGATTAGATGAATTTGAAGGTAACAGAACATTAACAGCACAATCTTTAGGAGTTTCGGTTCGATGGGTTCAGCTAAAATTAAAGGAAATGAATTCAGCAAAAGGAGATTTATTACACAATGAGTCTAACCTCAACTGAATTTTCATCTAAGTTCGAGATTATCGAAGTTATAAAAAAAGATAATCAAACTGCTGTTTATCTCGCCTATCATCTTGAACTTAAAAAAGAAGTTCTTCTTAAGACTTTAAATACAGAAGCACTCTCTGACCCTATTGTGTTTGAACGTTTTAAAAGAGAATCAAATATCCTTTCCAAACTGGAACATCCGAATATAATTAAACTTTTAGATTACGGAAGCATCTGTAATACTTTTTATATCTGCTTTGAATATTTCCATGGCAAAACACTCAGGCATTATATACAAAATGAAGCTTTGGCATATGAAGATAAAATTTTAATTATCTATCAAATGCTGAATGGTTTAATGTACATACATCAAAACGATGTTGTCCATAGAGATATAAAACCAGAGAATATTTTAGTAAATGAAGATTTATCTGAAGTCAAAATTGTTGATTTTGGTTTGTCCTTTGGAAAGAATGAAAGTTATGCAACAAATAAATCTTCAATAGTTGGAACTCCCAGCTATATGTCCCCCGAACAAATACGTGGTGAAAAGTTAACATCAGTCAGTGATATCTTTTCTGCAGGTGTTGTTTGTTATGAAATATTAACAGGAGTTAATCCTTTCTTAGGAAAAGATTTAAATGAGACAATCAATAATCTCTTCAACTTTACTGAAATTAAATTTGATGAGCTAAAAAATTTTCCGTTAAATATTCAAAATACTCTTTATGGGATGTTAAATAAGAATATATCCAATCGAACTCAAACTGTTCAGGAAGTTTTGAGTATGCTTGCGACTAATGTTCCAATGAAAAGAAAGGTCTATATCTTTTCTAAAAGTGCATATAATGACTTATTTTATTTTGTACTAAGGAATAAATATAAATTTACATTAACAGTTTTTACTTTTGTTGTTTTTGGTATAATTTATTTTAATTCAGAACATAACACTATTGAATATGCTCCTTCGTCTATTGTACTTCCTGATTCTATGTCAACTATAACATTAATTAAAAAAGCAGATACTCCCGTTGAGAAGAAAGAAGTGCCAGTTTCAAATAAACAAAAGACAGGTAAACTTAATGTAAGTACTTTATCCGGAACTGAAGTTTATATTGACAATAGATTAATTGGAAGTGCTCCTTTAAGAGATGTCAAACTTGATGAAGGAAATTATAAAATCAAATTAATTCATCCTGAACATAGTGTCGTTAATAGAAGTATAGCTATTAGGCAAGATGAAATTACAAATTTCAATTTTGAGTTCACTGATTATTCAGGATATTTAAATTGCCTCATATACCCATGGGGTAATATTTATGTTGATGATAAATTTATTTCAGTATCACCTCTTCAAAAGCCAATCAAATTGCCTGAGGGTAATCATACAGTAAAAATTGTGAATCCTCAATATGGACAAATAGTAAAGAGTATTAATATTAAGAATAAGCAAACTGAAGAATTAAGGATTAATTTAGAAAAAGAATTCCAAAAACAAACCACTTCAAAATGAAAAAACTTTTACTTTTATTTTTATTCCTTATTTCTATTACTATATCCGCACAGGTAAAGACTGAAATAGAAAACATAAGAGAACTCTTCCAGGATTTTCAGTATAACCAGGCTATAACTAAAATTGATTCTTTAATTTCGATAGCCAGGTTAAGACAAAGCAACTTCAATGAAATTATGATGTATAAGGCAGTTGCTTATTATGCACTTTCAAAAGATGATTCTGTAGAAAAAAGTTTTCTTGAAATAATTAATGTCGACCCTCTGTATATTCCTGATAGTACAATTTTCTCTCCAAAGATAATTTCATATTACAGCAAAGTAAAAAATAATTATTTGGCAGGATATAAAATTAAAAGAGAAACCCAACTAAATTATGCAGCCAAATTTCGCCACGAATATAACAACATAATTTTCCGTTCGTTAGCATTACCCGGTTGGGGACATATTTATATGGGTGAACGTTCTAAAGGTTACATATTAACTTCCGCAGGAGGAGTTTCATTATTTTCTTTCCTTTATTTTTTAATAGATGCTAATAATAAAGAGACCGCGTTTATAAATGAAAAGGACCCTAAAAAAGTAAATGAAAGAAAAAGTGATTACATACAATCAAAAAGTATAAAGACATTTTCTTTAATTACTTATGCATTCATTTGGGTTTATAGCCAGCTTGATGTTATGGTGTTTACTGATTTGCATAATATGCGAGTTATATATGCAGATAACCCCCTCCCCTTCAATAACGATTACGTAGGTTTAGAATTTAAAATACCTGTGAGTTTTTAAAAGAAAAATCGTTTTAACTTCGGATTTCTTGACACATTCGAATTCCAAATATCTTAACTTTAAAATAAAAAAGGCTGTCTTGTTAGACAGCCTTTGCCATTTACAACATTATTAAATTTTAATAACGGTAATAATCCGGTTTGTATGGACCTTCAACAGTAACTCCAATGTATTCAGCTTGTTCAGGAGTTAAAGTATCCAGCTCAACACCAATTTTAGCTAAGTGTAATCTTGCAACTAATTCATCTAAATGTTTTGGTAAAGTGTAAACTTTATTTTCGTATTTATCTGAATTATTCCATAATTCAATCTGAGCTAATGTTTGGTTAGTGAAAGAGTTTGACATTACATAAGATGGATGTCCTGTTGCGCAACCAAGATTTACTAATCTACCTTCTGCTAAAACTATGATTTCTTTTCCATCAATATTATATAAATCAACCTGAGGTTTAATTGTTACCTTTGTATGACCATAATTGTCGTTCAACCAAGCCATATCAATTTCAGTATCAAAGTGGCCGATGTTACAAACAACAGTCTTATCTTTCATTGCTCTGAAATGCTGCTCAGAAATAATTTTATTATTTCCCGTAGCTGTAACAACGATGTCAGCACCTTTAACAGCATCAATCATTTTCTTAACTTGATATCCTTCCATTGCAGCCTGCAATGCACAAATAGGATCAATTTCAGTAACAATAACTCTAACGTGTGAATTCTTTAATGATTCTGCTGAACCTTTACCAACATCACCATAACCTGCAACTACTGCAACTTTGCCGGCAAGCATAAGGTCAGTAGCTCTTCTGATTGCATCAACTAAAGATTCGCGGCAGCCGTATTTGTTATCAAATTTTGATTTTGTAACTGAATCATTTACATTAAAAGCAGGCATAGGTAACGTACCGTTTTTCATTCTATCATATAATCTATGAACACCAGTAGTTGTTTCTTCTGATAATCCTTTAATGCCAGAAACTAATTCAGGAAATTTATCTAATACCATATTAGTTAAATCGCCGCCATCATCAAGAATCATATTTAAAGGCTGACCATTTTCAAAAAATAAAGTTTGTTCAATACACCAGTTAAATTCTTCTTCATTCATACCTTTCCAGGCATAAACTGGAATTCCTGCTGCTGCAATTGCTGCTGCTGCGTGGTCTTGTGTAGAAAAAATATTACAAGATGACCATTGAACATCAGCACCTAATTCAACCAAAGTTTCAATAAGAACTGCAGTTTGAATAGTCATATGAAGACATCCTGCTATTCTTGCATTCTTTAAAGGTTTTTCAGTTTTATATTTTTCTCTAAGAGCCATCAAGCCTGGCATTTCTGCTTCAGCTAAAGTAATCTCTTTACGGCCCCATTCTGCCAAAGAAATATCTTTTACTTTATATTTTAATTTAACATCTTTTTTATCAGCTACGTTAGCCATATTTATTCCTTATAATATTTAATTTCTTAAGCGAACTTTTTAAATTTTGAAACAAGGTCTAATTGTTCCCAGGTAAATTCTTTTTCTGTCCTGCCGAAATGTCCATAAGCAGAAGTTTTGCTGTAGATAGGTCTTCTTAATTTCAATCTTGAAATTATTCCTTTTGGAGTAAGGTCAACTTCTTTCATAATCATTTTTGAAATCTCAGTATCAGGAATAACTCCGGTACCGCTTGTATTTACATAAACAGAAACAGGTTCAGCAACACCAATTGCATAAGCTAATTGGACTAAACATTCAGTAGCTAATTTAGCTGCAACAATGTTCTTTGCTATATGACGAGCTGCATAAGCTGCACTTCTATCAACCTTTGAAGGGTCTTTACCTGAGAATGCACCACCACCGTGAGGAGCCCATCCACCGTAGGTATCAACAATAATTTTTCTTCCTGTTAAACCGCTGTCTCCGTGTGGTCCGCCTATTTCAAATCTTCCTGTTGGGTTAACATAGTACTTTGTTTTCTTATCTAAGTATTCAGCAGGAATGATAAGTTTGATAATATTTTCAATTACATCTTCTTTAATCTTTTTTTGTTTTACATCGGGATCATGTTGAGTAGAAATCACTACTGCATCAACTCTAACAGGTTTTTTATTCTCATCGTATTCAATTGTTACCTGAGATTTTGAATCAGGACGTAAGTAAGGCATTAACTTATTATTATTCTTTCTTACATCCGCTAATTTTTTTACTAATTGATGAGCATACATAATAGGCATAGGCATAAGTTCAGGAGTCTGAGTACAAGCATATCCGAACATAATGCCCTGGTCTCCTGCACCGCCGGTATCAACACCCATTGCAATATCAGGTGACTGTGAATGAATTGCATTTAATACAGAGCAGGATTCAGAATCAAATTTATAATCTGCACTTGTATAGCCAATATTTTTTACAACGTTTCTTACAACATCAGGAACTTCAATATAAGCTTTAGTAGTAATTTCACCGCCTACTAATACTAATCCGGTAGTAACAAAAGATTCGCAAGCAACTCTTGCATTTGGATCTTCTTTATAAATCGCGTCTAAGACACCATCAGAAATGGCATCGCATACTTTATCCGGATGCCCTTCGGATACTGATTCAGATGTAAACAGAAATGACATTAAATTTAACCCTCAAATAAATATTATTAATAAAAATCAATTTCAGAAGAATCACCTGAGTTCAATCTTTTAAATGACCCTCTGATTATAGTATTATTTCCTATTATAGAATTTTCAAGCAACGCTTTGGAAACTTCAGCATTTGCTCCAATTATTGAATTCTTTATGATGCAGTCTTTAATCTTGCATCCTTTATCTATGGTTGTATAAGGACCGATAACCGAGCATTCAATTTCAGCATCTTCTGCAATAAAAACAGGTCTATTAATTACAACCTTGTCAAACTTACGACTTACACTTTTTTGGTCTAATAAAAATTGATTAGTTGAAAGTAAAGTTTCAGGTTTACCGCAATCGTACCAACCTTCAACAGGAAAAGTACTTACTTCAACTCCATCATCAATCATAATTTGTAAGGCATCTGTTAGCTGAAGTTCACCTTTAGTCCTTACATCATTTTCAATTAGCTTATTCAAAGCTTTAATAAGAACTTTATTATCAGATATATAATAAAGACCAACAAGAGCTAAATTAGAAACAGGAGTTTGTGGTTTTTCGACTAACTTTTTAATAATTCCATTTTCGGCAATAGCCACACCAAATCTTCTTGGGTCATCAACCTCCTTAACACCTAAGGAAGTTTTTTTATTTTTAAATACCTGTTTAAGATTAACATCAAAAATGGTATCTCCAAGAATTATAAATATTTCATCATCATCAAATGTAGGAATGGCTGTGTAGATTGCGTGCCCCAAGCCTTCCATTGATACCTGTTCAATGAAATCTGATTTCATTTCAGGATAATTTTCAATAACATAATGTTTAATTCTATCCCCAAGATAACCTATAATAAAAGTAGATTTTTTTATACCTTCTTCTAATAACTTCTCAATAATGTGTGCTATAATAGGTTTGCCGCCAACGTTAAGTAAAACCTTAGGAGTAGAATATGTATGTGGTTTTAATCTGCTGCCTATACCGGCAACAGGTATAATTGCTCTCATCAGTGCCTAATGTTATTATAAGTTTTTAGCTTACAAATTTATGCAATACTTTAATTAATAACAAATGATTTTCATTCCTCTGTGAACTCTTAATTATTCTCTTTTTCTTCATTATATTAACTTATTTGATAATAAATCTTAACTATATGACTAACAGAATTACTCAGTTGTTCAACATAGAACATCCCATTATTCAAGCTGGAATGGTATGGGTTTCAGGGTGGAAACTCGCATCTGCAGTTTCTAATTGCGGAGGTCTTGGACTTATAGGTTCTGGTTCAATGAAACCGGAACTCTTGAGAGACCATATCAAAGACTGCAAAAAAGCTACCAACAAACCATTTGGAGTTAACATTCCCCTGCTCAGGGAGGATGCTTCCAATCTTGTAAATGTAACTATTGAAGAAGGAGTGAGAATAGTTTTTACTTCCGCAGGTAATCCTGCAAAGTTTATTGATATCTTGAAAAGAAATGACATTACTGTTGTTCACGTTGTACCATCTGTAAAGTTTGGACTTAAAGCTCAAAGTGCAGGATGCGATGCCGTTGTAGGTGAAGGAGTTGAAGCAGGTGGTCACGATGGAGCTGACCAGATTTCTGTTCTCTCTCTTGTTCCTCAATTAGTAGATGAATTAAAAATTCCTATTATGGCTGCCGGAGGAATTGTTGATAGAAGAACTTACCATGCCGCTCTCGCTTTAGGAGCAGAAGGAGTTCAAATCGGTACTCGATTCGCTGCAACCGTTGAATCATCAGCTCACCCAATCTATAAACAAAAAATTATTGAAGCTAAGGACAATGATACAGTTTTGGTTTTCAAGAGCATCGGTTTAGTAAGGATGCTAAAAAATAAATATGCATTAAGAGTAATTGAAGCCGAAGAGCAATGCAAATCTAAAGAAGAACTAATTGAGCTCCTTGGAAAGAAAAGAGAACGCCGTGGAATTTTTGAAGGCAACGAAGAAGAAGGAATGATGGAAATGGGACAAGGCGCCGGACTGATAAAAGAAATCCTTTCAGTTAAAGAAGTGTTTGAAGAGTTAGTTAGATAAAATTCAATTGTGAAATATACCCTTTCTTTATTTTAAAGTATACGATAGGTTTGTAGAAGAAGAACAATACTTCTGTTTATAAGTTGTTCAAAGGTCCTGTAATTACCTTAAGATTTAATGTATTACCTCGAAGATACCTTTCTAAGTGCTGCATACTTGTTCTAATTCTGATTTCATAATAGCTATGAACTTTATTGCTTTATTAAAAAGCATTTAATAAAAATAAATCTAAAGGTAATAAGATGGAAAAGATATACTTCGTTCTTTTTGCTTTTTTGTTTTCTGTTTCTTCATTGGCAGGTAGTGGAGAAGATTATCAAAAATATTATTATGTAACACCTACCGCATCAGGCAGTAACAATGGTTTAAATTGGACTAATGCATGGGGTCCTTATAGTATTGATTGGGATACTTTAAATGCTGCAATAGATACTTGGGGTGATGTTTATTTATGCTTCAGTGGAAGTACAAATTATCAAATTTATTATTTAGATACATCTATTTCTATAACGAAGTCTGGAAAGTCATCAGGGAAAATAATAATTACTTCAGGTCAACATTCAGAGTACCCAACCGGTCATAGTGGCTTTGTATTTTTAACAGGAAAAAACTCGAATGGAAACTACAATTCAGGAGTAAATACTATTTTTGACCTTAAAGGAAATGATTACATAAAAATATACGATCTAACTCTAATTGATATAATCATCCCGACTAATGCAGGTGCTAGATGGTTAATAGATGCAAATAGTTCAGATAATTGTATATTTGATTCCCTTACTTTAAGAAATACATTTCAATGGTACCACGCTGACCCTGAACCTGATAGCTCTGATGATTCAAAAGCACCTACTGAACGTAATGTAGATGGGATTAGGTTGGGAAGTTATTCTATAGTAAGCAATTGCAATTTCAGTTATTTAGATTGTGGGGTATATGGAGATTCAGTTTCGAACAATACAATTACTAATTGCTTTTTTAGCGAAAACTTAATGGATGTAAGGCGTAGATATTTGGAAGATATAAAAAAATATTATTTCCTTTATCAAGATTCAGGCCAATTCTATCATTCTTCTTTCCATTATGGAGAAGGGAAAGATATTTATTTTAGAAGTGCAAAAGATTGTACTGTATGTAATTGTTCTCTTACAGTAAAAGGAAGCTCTGGAATAACTATTGATTGCTCTTCTAATATGACAATTACTAATAATTGCATAAATACGGTTGCTAATTTTGGTACGCCCATAGCTGATTACAACTTAAGACAAGTCGATTGCATTAAGGTAGGTGAATTAGGACAAGATGGGACTTTCTCATCTAATGAGTTATTGACTATAAAAGAAAACACTTTAATAAACACCAGTAGCTGGACTTTCAGTCATGATGATTGCATTCAATTCTATACCGATATAGACAATCTTTATGAGGGGGGTTCGTCATCTAAAAGATATTATTATAATACAAATAATTCTAATGTTTACCAAATAGCAGAAATCTATAGAAATTTTATTGTTCAAACATCATCTTCAGATACTTCGAATACAGGAATAATTATAGGAGGTGCCGAAAAATATAATCCTAATATCAGGTTTTAATGTTAATTATCAACAAGGGAAAAAGACAAAATGGTATATATGGAGTAATATCTTCAGGCATAAAAATGGAGAAGGTTTATTAAACGTTAACAGGCTTGATCCAGAAGAGATAAAAGTTTTTAATAATACTCTGTATTCAGAAACCGCATCCGATCCAAGTTTTATACTTTACAATTTATGGAATGCTGATGGAACCAAAATGACAGAAACTTCAATATGTACCTTAAAAAATTTTTTATTAAAGAATAATATCTTTAGCTCACAAACAGATGGTCAGCCTCTTCTTAAATTTGGCCACAAAGATTCAGTGAAGCAAGATTATGGCAGAATATATTTTGATACTCAATCGGTAAGTATAAATAATAATTGCTACTATAACAATAATGTTGATTCTGACATAGTAGTAAAATATATTGGTACAAATGGAGGGACTTTATTTAATATGGATGAATGGATACAACATGGTTATGATGGTCTCGGTATAAATGAAGACCCTTTATTCGTAAATTCTCCTCCTTTAAATCCAGATGATTTTATATTGGATGATTATGTGACGTCACCTTGCATAAATAATGGCAATTTGTATTCATCGCCTATTGTATATGAACCTTATAACCTTGCTTTTTTAGAAACCCGCCTTACAACACTTGATGACAATGTTTGGGATATGGGTGCTTATGAGCAGAATTATATACCTCAAATCCCTCCTCAAAATAGAATAGTAACTGCAACTATGGATGCTTATCCAAGTCCTTTTAATCCAAGTACAACAATTAGTTATTATATACCAAAGGATGGAAAAGTATCGTTAAAGGTTTATGATGTTTTAGGGAAAGAATTATCAACCCTTGTTGATGAATATAAAACCTCAGGAAATTATTCAATTAAATTTAATGGAGAGAACCTCTCAAGCGGTATATACTTTTATGTTCTAATAAATAACAACTTAACTAATATTAAGAAGATGATATTGTTAAAATAATTATGCATAGCACAATAATTAATTAATTATAGAGGAATTTATGAAAAATTTTTTAATACTATTTATTTTTATCTCATCTTTGGTATATTCACAAGTAGGTTGGCAAATGTTAAATGAGAGTATATTTTTTTTAGATAAAAATACAGGATGGATAGGAACGTATGTAAATAATATTGGTGCCACTACAATTAAAACAACCAATGCAGGTGAAACTTGGGAAATACAAAAAATAGATAGTTTTTATTATTACTTAGCTTGGTTTTATAGTGATTCAGTTGGATTAGCATTCCCTGGTACCCCTAAACCATATAAAACAACTGATCAAGGTAAAACTTGGAAAAAAAATCCTTTTGGAGAAAATAATTTAAGTAGTATCTATTTTTTCAAGGATGGATTTACAGGTTATGCAGTACAAACCATTTTAGATAGTTCTACAAATACACTTAAGAAATATTTTAGTAAAACAATTGATGGAGGCATTAATTGGGATACAGTTTCTTTTTTAGGAAACTCAAATGGACTTAAACATTACATTAAATGGGTACTTAACTCAGAGGAAATTATTCGGCAAGATTTTTCTTATGGAAGACCTTTTTATGAATCACTTTATAAATCATCAGATGGAGGTAAGACATGGAATTATATTATTGGTTTTAGTCTTGGGGATGAAGGTTGGGGAGGTGTAAGCGGATTCTGTTTTGCAGATCAAAAAGTTGGGTATTTTGCATTTAAAGGGGAATATAAAACAACTGATGGAGGTTCTACCTGGTTAAGAGATTCTAATTATATTGGATCGGGAACCCTTTTTGTTGATTCAATAGTAGGCTTTAAAACTGGTTCACATAAATTATACAGAACTACTGATAAGGGAGTAAGTTGGGATGTAGTATTTTATGTAGGAGATTCCTCTTATTTTTCATTCTTTACTTTTATAGATAGTTTAAATGGATTTGCTAAAAAGTATTCTAATAAAAGTGACGAACAAAGGATTACTTTCTGCAAAACAACAGATGGCGGTTTTACCTGGAATTGTTCACCAATTGTTTTTGATACATCTGCCGTTATTACCAGTATACAAGAACAACCACAAGTAGTTGTTTCTAAATATGAATTATCCCAAAACTATCCAAATCCTTTTAATCCAAGTACTAACATAAAGTTCTCACTTCCTGAAGGTGGAATTACTACTATAAAGGTATATGATATACTTGGAGAAGAGAAAGCAACTTTATTAAATGAGTATAAACCTGCTGGTTCTTATATAGCAACATTCGATGGGAAAAATCTCCCATCTGGTGTTTACATTTATACAATAACAAGCGGCAGCTTTAAGCAAAGCAGAAAGATGTTATTAATGAAGTAGTCTTTAATTCAAAAGATGACATCTTTGGTAAGATGTCATCTTTAAAAATTTATAATATTATTTTTACTTTATCAGCATCATTTTCATTGTCTTAACATTATCACCAGTAATCAATCGAACCATATAAATACCACTTGTATAATTAGAACCATCCCAGATAATTTCTTGTCTGCCAGAAGAGGTATAACCTGAAACAAGAGTTTCTATTTTTTCACCTATTGAATTATATACTTCTAAATTAATCATTCCACTTTCAGGGAGATTAAAAACTATTTTAGTAGATGGATTAAAGGGATTGGGATAGTTCTGTAATAATTCTAATTTTTCAGGAATATTATTGCTTGATTCTTTAGGCAATCCTGTAACACACTCTACATTATTAGAACTTACAGGAGAAATTGGTGCACCTTGTGCTACTACATAACCAAGTAAGGATTGAAATTCAGTTGGATGGTTGTAGCTAAGATTTGTTCCTTCTATTCCAAGTAATTGATGGAACATTCCATATAAGAATTCATTCATAACTACTGTATAGGTTTGGGTTGGAACTACATTAGCATCATAAAGTTCAGCTACTCCCTCATTTATTCTATATTTATATTGAATTCCATTAACTTGTGGTAAGAATTCATCAAGGTCATCAGTTATTTGAGATAGTGCAAAGCCTAATCCTGTCATAATATCTGCACCTGTTAAATTAACTGTGACTAATTTATATCCAAGACCATCTGTTTCATTTGCTCCATAACCAATCGCTCTGAAAAGGTCAGCAGCTGTTAAGTTTCCGGCATATAAAGGCTGAGAAATAAAACCGGAAACAGTAATGCCAATTTGAGCTCCTGTCGAAGCTACTGCAGCACTTATAATTAAATTTCCTAATGGAGTATCATGATATCCCAAGGAAAATAAATCTCCTTCATATTCAGGAAAATCTGCAGTGGCATAACCAATTACATCTGTAAATAAATTTATTCCATAAGCAGGAAAATACATTTCATTTATTTGACTAATTAAATTATCAACTACTGCTTTTACTTCAGGAATTTCCGAAATTGAGTTATCTATATTAATAACATTGTATTGAACCCCTGTTACTTTTTTATTTTCAATAGTAGCTACTAACTTTCCCATCTGAGTATAAAAACCATATACCTGAACAATATATGTTACTCCCCCTTCAGGATTAGGAACTTCAATTGGCTGTTCAAATGAAAAATGGTCATGACCTCCTACTATAATATCAATACCGGGTACGTATGCAGCTAATGCCTGGTCAATATCTACTCCTAAGTGAGAAAGGCAAATTACAACATCACATCCGCTAAGTTTCTTTACAACTTTGGTTGCAATGCCAATTATATCTTCACTTAAGAATGCAGGCTGAGGAAAAGAAATTAAGTTGGTAGCAGGAGTGGTTAATCCAAATACTCCGATTTTCAAATTACCTTTATGAATTATTGCAAAGTCTTTTATGTACTTACTTAAATTAGCAACATCAGGATTCTGCAAATTCAAGTTGGCAGATAAAAGAGGAAATTTATTTGTCTTTAATGCAGCTTCAAGGGAGGCACGTAAGTTTGAAGTATAGAAATCAAATTCGTGGTTTCCTATAGTCATTGCATCAAAACCAAGCTGGTTCATTAAAGTAAACTCAGGTACTCCTCCAAAAACGTTACAAAAGATATCACCGATAAAGGCATCACCGGCGTGTAAAACTAAGGCATTTGGGTCTTCCATTTTCGTCATACCTATAACAGTTGCAATTCTTGCAATGCCGCCTTTGGTATTTTCGTCAATTCCTGCAATGTTGGAATGAGAATCATTTACGTGAAGGATTGTTAACTGCTCTTGAGCGAACGTTAAGGAATAAAACAAACAAATTAAAGTAATAAACAAAGTTTTCATTGTACGGCTCCTTTTTTTATTGGAAAACTAAAGAAAGAAAACCGCGGAATTGTCATAAAATTGTCAAAAATATGTAAATCTAACAGAAGGTTTTTTTATATTACTACTTAATCTTCATAAATTATTATAAAAAATGAAAAATATCTTCTTACTTTTTATTCTTTTATTTTCTACATCTTTTGCTCAACCACAGAAAAAATTATTATGGTTTGATGCTACTGCTAATTGGGAAAGATTAAGTTATATCGATTCAATTAAGTATTATCTTGATAAAACTAAAGAAATAGGTTTTACCGATGTTGTTTTGGATGTTCGTCCAATTACTGGAGAAGTTCTATACTCAAGCAGAATTGCCCCTCAAATAAGGATATGGAATGGAATAAAAAGAGATGATTTTGATTTTGTTGGCGAGTTTGTAAAAATTGCTCATTCTCGGGGATTAAAAGTCCACGCTTCCCTTAACATTTTTGTAGCAGGACATAATTTTCATAACCGTGGATTGGTTTATATAAAAAAGTATAAAGATTGGAAATCAATTAATTATACTGATTCAGGTATGGTACCAATTACTGAAATGAAGCATAAGTATTCTGCTATGCTAAATCCAGCCTTGCAGGATGTTCAGGATTATCAAATAAATTTATTAAAAGAATTTATCATTAAGTATCCTTCTCTTGATGGAATTATTCTGGACCGTGTTCGTTATGATGGAATTGAATCTGATTTTAGCATGGAATCAAAAAGGTTGTTTGAAAAATATCTTGGCAAAAAAATAAAAAACTTTCCAAAAGATATTTATGAATGGAATAAAGACTCTTTAGGAAATAAGATAAGAATTGATGGAATTTATTTTAATAAGTGGATTGAATGGAGAGCATCTGTAATTTGTAATTTTATGAAACTTGCAAAAAACGAAATAAAAAAATTAAATGATAGCATTTCATTCGGTGATTATACCGGAGCCTGGTATCCAACGTACTATGAAGTAGGAGTAAATTGGGCAAGCAAAGATTATGACCCATCAAAAGAATATTCCTGGGCAACTCCTAATTATAAAAAATATGGATATGCTGAACTATTAGATTTATTCACAACCGGAAATTATTTCTATGAAGTAACTAAAGAAGAAGTTGATAAAATAAATCTTGATAACCTTAAACGAACTGAAGCAGCAATGACACAGGGAAAGGAATATTGGTACTCCGTTGAAGGTTCTGCTGAACTTGTAAGAAAACTCATTCCTAAAAATATGCCCTTTTATGCAGGGTTATATGTAGACCAATATAAAGGCGATGTTGAGCAATTTAAAAAAGCAGTAAAGATGTGTCTGCAAAAATCTAATGGCTTAATGATATTCGATATTGTTAATATTATAAATAATAATTGGTGGGATGTTTTAAAGGAAGCTGCGAATTAATATTGCGTCTCAGTCAAATTGAAAAAAACTGATCATTTTTTTGGAAATAAAAAATAGGTCTTAATTGTCATTGCGAGGTACGAAGCAATCTCAACCTTTTTATTTTCTCATTTCTATTGAAAATTCTAGGATGTATTTGGGTTGAGATTGCTTCTTCGCTCTCCCAAAGGGACCCCTATGGGGGCTGACTCACTTATCGCAGACAGTTCGTTTATCACACGACTTTAGTCGTGGGACTCTCTGGTTTTATAACCTCTGTAACACTCTTTCTACTTCATTCTCTTTATTGAAGAATGATAAAATCTTCAATATCACTTCATCAACTATTTTGTCTGGACAAGAAGCACCGCTTGTTAGTGCAATTGAAACAATATCTTTTTCAGGAATAAAATGACTGCTTAGTATTTCTTCCCTTTTATGCATATCAAAATGGTAAACAATATCTTTTGCAACAATTTTTTCAGCATTAGAAATGTAAAAGGTTTTAAATTTTCTTTCCAGAAGTTCAGCCAAATGACTTGTATTAGAACTATTATATCCCCCAATAACAATAGCTAAATCAACAGGGACTTCTAATAATCCATACACAGCATCCTGATTATCATTAGTAGCATAACAGAGTGTATCTCTTGTGTCAGCAAAGTGAAGTTTCAAATCATCAGCACCATATTTTTGAATCATAATATTTTTTAAGTGCTCAGATATTTCTTCAGTTTCAGTTGCAAGCATTGTTGTTTGATTAACTACTCCAATTCTTTCAAGGTCCTTATCAGCGTCAAATCCTGGTGAATATTTTCCTTCAAAATATTTTAGAAATTCTTCATTAGATATTTCACTTAAAATCTTCTTGCCAATAATTTCTGCTTCTTTTATATCCTTAACAATTATTGATTTTCCTAATTCTTTTGAATGTGAAAATGTTGCTTTTGTTTCTTCGTGATAATGCTTTCCATGGATGATAATTGTATAATCCTGATTGCCAAGTTGAGTAGAACGATTCCATACTTTTTCTACAAAAGGACAAGTTGTATTATATACATAAGGGTTTATCCCCTTTGTTTTTAGTTCATTCTCTATTTCCAAAGTTGTACCGAAGGCAGGAATAATTACAACATCTTCTGGGGTTAGATTATCCCAGTTATAATTCTTATTCCCTTTTGTATCCATCAAGAACTGAACACCTTTTTCCACTAAATCATTATTCACACCTGGATTATGAATCATTTCACTTAAAAGAAAAATTCTTTTACCTTTATTTTCCTCAATTGTTTTATAAGCAATCTCAATTGCATTCTCAACTCCATAGCAAAATCCAAAGTGTCGAGCCAAATAAATTTTAATTGAACCAAAATCAAGAAGTGTAGGGATAAAATCCTTCTTCCTCGGATCGCCTGTTTTTCTTTTTTCTTTAATCCTGGTTATAATACTGCTTCTGTAAAAATCAGGAATATCAAATTTTTTCATCTATCTTTAGTTCTTTGGGATGAATTTTAAGTTCATTACATTTTAAAAGTAAATTAAAACAATTAATGATAATTATGAATCTTTTCAAAAATATATACAAAATAATCTTACTTATAAACTTACTAATAAGTTGCACTTTTGCACAGGTAATAAATAAAGTAGAACCCCCTAATTGGTGGGTAGGTATGAAGTTGAACAAAATTCAACTTATGGTTTATGGCGAAAATTTGAACAATATTTCTGCTTCTTTTAATGATAAGTCAATTAAAGTTATTAAAGTCCACGATATAAAAAATAGTAATTATGCCTTTATTGATATTGAAATTCCTTCTACTATTCAACAAGGTGAGTATACTTTAACGATTAAGAAAAACAAAAAAGAAGTTGATTTTCCATTTTATATTTTAAATAGGGAACCTATAGAAGATAGACATAATGGTTTCTCAAATAAAGATGCCATCTATTTAATTATGCCTGACAGGTTTGTGAATGCAGATATCTATAATGATACGATTGAAGGAATTATTAATGATTATAAGCCTTATGATGGAATGTCAAGATTTGGAGGTGACTTACAAGGGATAATAAATAAGTTTGATTACATTAAGGAACTTGGTTACACATCAATATGGTTAAATCCTATTACAGAAAATAATTGCAAAATGAGCTATCACGGATATGCATCTACTGATTTATACAAGATCGATCCGCGTCTTGGTACAAATTTGTTATATAAAACTCTTGTTGAAGAAGCACATAAAAAAGATTTAAAAATAATTTTCGACCACATTGCAAATCATATAAGCATTAATCATCCTTGGATAAAAAATCTTCCAACTGAGGATTGGTTAAATGGAACTCCAAAAAATTATTTTATAACCTCGCATAATAAAAAAGCCTTTTCTGATTTACATTCTTCCAAGGAATCAATTCACCGCAATGAAGATGGCTGGTTCACTCCTGAAATGCCAGACTTAAATCAGCGTAATCCTTATGTTGCAAATTATTTAATTCAAAATATGATTTGGTGGATTGAGTACTCTGGTCTTGATGGTATACGCGAAGATACATATCCTTATGCAGACCAAAAATTTATGGCAAGATGGAATAAGACTATTCTTGATGAATATCCAAAGACTAATATAGTTGGTGAAGCCTGGGAAAGTGATCCTGTAAATACGGCATTTTACCAAAAAGACAGTTATTTAAATAAGGAATTCAATTCAAACTTACCTTCTGTAATGGATTTTGCTTTGATGGATAAATTCCAAAAATATTTATCAGGTGAAGCTTCAATTTTTTCAATCTATGAATCAATTGCAAAAGATTTTGTTTATCCTAGTCCAAATAATCTTTTTACATTCATTGATAATCACGATTATCAGCGGGGCATCTTTTCAGCCAAAGGAAATATTGCAAAATTCAAAACTGCAGTTGCTATTCTTTTAACATCAAGAGGAATACCGCAAGTGTTATATGCTTCTGAACTTGGAATACAAGGGGGTAAAAGTCATTCTGAGTTAAGGTTCCATTTTCCCGGAGGAATGCCTGATGATAAAAGAGATGCCTTTACCAAAGAAGGAAGAACTGAAGAAGAAAATGACTTATATAATTTTTATAAAAAATTGTTAACCTTAAGAAAAGAATATCCTGCCTTATCTCAAGGTAAAATGACTCACTTCCCTCCCGTTGATAATGTTTATTATTACTTTAAGGAAATGAATAGTGAAAAATTCTTTGTAGTTATAAATGGTGAAGACAAAGAAAAACAATTTGATTTGAAGTTAGTAGAGGATAAAATAAAAGGAGTAAAAAGTTTCAATAATGTCTTAAATGATGAAACTCTTACTCCTCAAAATGCAAAAATTCAATTGAAAGAATTTGATATAAAAATTTATAAAGTTATTTAGAAATTCCTCTTTTACTATTTTTTATAAAATTTATGGCATAATCAATTTCAGGTACTTGATAATTTAGTTCGGCTATTTTAGCAAGTGCCTGAGTTGTATTGAATTCACCACCATATATTATTCCATATACTTTTTTAATCTTATCAATCAACTCAACACTAAAACCTCTTCTTTTAAGCCCTATGACATTTAAGCCTTCATAAGTAAGAGGATCTCCATCAAACAAGGCATAAGGTATAACATCTTTAACAACCATTGAATGAGCTCCAATCATAGTGTACTTACCTATATGAACAAATTGATGAACTCCTGTTAGTCCTCCTAGAATTACATAATCACCGAGATGAACATGTCCGCCTATTCCAACACTATTTGCAAGAATTACATTATTGCCGATCACAGTGTCATGGGCAGCATGAGAATAAGCCATAAATAAACAGTTATCTCCAATAATGGTTTTACCTGTTGCCATAGTTCCACGGTTAAGTGTACAACATTCACGAATAACATTATTATTACCTAAGAAGACTTCAGTAAACTCTCCGGAAAATTTTAGGTCCTGAGGTTTTCCGCCAATCACTGCCCCCGGATAAATTTCATTGTTTTCACCAATCGTTGCACCATTTAAAACGGTAACATTATTATAGAGTTTTGTTCCTTTTGCAATATTAACTTTACCTTCTATAACACAATAGGGACCTATTTCAACATCATTATCTATGTTTGCTTTTGGATCTATGATAGCTGTTTTATGTATTTTACTCATATATTTATTTTAAATTAAAAATTAAGATTGAACCAAATTCATTTCTTTTACTATTTGTGCAGTATCTAATGCAATTACTAATTCTTCATTAGTAGGAATGCGAAGAACTTTAACCTTTGAACCTTCAACCGATAAATCATCTTCTTTCTTTTTATTTTTTTCAAGGTCAAGCTTAATCCCAAGGAATTCCATATCCTTACAAACTTCAGCTCTAACTAAGTCAGAGTTTTCACCAATGCCTCCTGTAAATACAAGAGCGTCAACTCCGCCCATAGCAGCAGCATAGGAACCAATATATTTTTTAATTCTATAGCAGAAAATTTCAAAAGCCCAGGTAGCTCTTTTATGACCTTCCTGATAAGCTTCTTCAATTTCTCTCATATCACTGCTTTCACCTGATATTCCAAGTAAACCGCTATGCTTATTTAATAAGGTATTTGCCTCATTGGCTGATAATCCTTCTTTTCCCATAATGTACAAAATCAAAGATGGATCAAGGTCACCGCTTCTTGTTCCCATAATTAAACCTTCAAGTGGAGTAAATCCCATTGAAGTATCAATTGATTGACCATTCTTTACAGCTGCAATACTACATCCATTACCTAAGTGAGCAGTAATTATTTTACATTGATTATAATCTTTACCTAACATTTTAGCTGCTTTTTCTGATACAAATCTATGAGAGGTACCATGAAAACCATATCTTCTAATTTTATATTTTTTATAAAGCTCATAAGGTATTCCATATAAGAATGCTTTAGGTGGCATCTTCACGTGAAAAGCTGTATCAAATACACCGCATTGAGGAGTATTTGGCAGTAATCTTTTAACAGCCTGAATACCTTTTATGTTAGGTGGATTATGAAGGGGTGCAAGTTCAATATTATCCTGAAGTACCTGAATTACCTCATCAGAAATGTAAACGGAACCGGAGAATGATTCTCCACCGTGGACAACTCTATGCCCAATTGCATCGATATCACTTTTATCTTCAATAACACCGTGATTTTTACTTAACATTACTCCCAGTACATATTCAATAGCAATTGTATGGTCAAGAATTTCACCAACAATTTTTATTTTATCATCATTAATTTTTTTATGTGTTAGAACTGCACTGCTCATCCCGATACGTTCAACAATACCTTTGGCTAATTCCTGATTAGTATCAGTATCAATGAACTGGTATTTTATGGAAGAGCTTCCACTATTTAAAACCAAAACTTTCATTAAAATTCCTCAATAAATTTATTATTTAAATCTTAGTAAATAATTTTACCTGCTTCATCGTACTTGTAAAAACCTTCACCGGTTTTCTTTCCTAATTTTTGTTCTCTAACCAATTTTCTCAAAATTGGGCAGGCCCTGTAACGAGGCTCACCTAAAGTTTTCCAAAGGGTTTCCATCCATGCAAGCACTTCATCCAGTCCCATCATATCTGCCATTTCCAATGGACCATAAGGAAAGTTATATCCAAGCTTCATTGCAGTATCAATATCTCTTTCAGTAGCAACACCTTCCATAAGAATATACATTGCTTCATTCAGAAGAGGCACAATAGCTCTTGTTGTTACAAAACCGGGATATTCATAAACTTCAACAGGAGTTTTTCCGATTCTTGAGACAAAAGCTTTAACAATTTCAACTGTATGATTTGATGTATGCAGGCACTTTATTAATTCAACCAAAGGAACTTTAGGAACAGGATTCAAAAAGTGCATACCTATCATTTTATCAGGTCTTGATGTTAATTCAGCTAATTTTGTTAAACTTAATGTTGAAGTATTTGAAACAAAAATTGTCTCGTGTTTTGTAATGGTATCAAGCAATTGAAAAATATTTTTCTTTAATTCAAAATCTTCATCTACTGCTTCAACAATCATATCTACATTGCTTAAATCCTTATAACCAACCTGCCAGGATATTCTGCTAAGAATAGATTTTTTTTCAGAATTAGTTAATGCCCATCTTTTAATTTCTCTATCAATATTTTCTGTTAATTCTAATTTTGCCTTAATTAATTTTTCTTCTTCTTTTTCAACTAGAATAACTTCCAACCCTGCTGCTGCAAATGAATGCGCAATACCTTGACCCATAACTCCGCCGCCAATTATTGCCACAACATTTATTGTTTCAGCATCAACCTTCTTCGTTTTTCCTAACAGATCCTCAAGTTTTAAATTTTCTTCCGCCATATGTATTAAACCTTATTTTTTTTCTGGTTTTTTCTTATTGATATAATTTTTTATTTCTTGTAATTCTTTTTGTTGTAGTTCTAAATTAAAATTTACTTTTTTTCCCGTTCTTTCAACTTCAATCTTGTCAAATATTGGACCCAATTCCGGATTATTCTGAGCAAACAAATCCATAGAAATGGCACTTCGTACAGCATTAGTTAAAAGAAAAGAAGTTTTTGCATCTCTGCATCCCAATGAAGAATGAATTGCTATCTCTTTATTAAAAAATGCACAAATTGAAATATTATCAATGTTCTTTGCAAAATCTTTTATGTAATTTGCTTTTCTTGTAGAAAGAAATTGATACATTATTAAAGAAAGAAATTGCCCTTGGTTTGAAGCAGTCCAATAATGTTTTTTGTATTTTATTCCGTTAATAATCTCCACAAAGTTTTGATTGTCATAAAGATTTTTTTCTTTATTTTTTACCTTGTTAAAAATAAAGGATGAATCATCAGCAATCAGCAATGTATTTTCATTAATAAAATAATAATATTGATTATTCAATTCTTTTTTCCCCTTATAAATAATTTTATTAGCTGCCTTAAAAGAACTAAAACTTTTTTTATTTTTTAAATAGTTAAGAACTTTATCCTCATTATTATTAAAAGCTAAAATAATACAATCTTTTTGCTCCCAGGAATTCGCCACAAAAAATTCTGCAAGATTTTCATTAACTGAAATTCCTGAACCTTCCTGAATAGCATTAAAAATATTACTTATTTTACCAAAAGAGGTAGTATTACTAATATCGGTATTGTTATAACCTTTTTCTCTTAATTCACCCGAGTTTACATATAATAAAAATTGAGTCGAATAAGGAAGGTTTTTAATTAAACTTATTTGGTCTTGAGAAAGCGGTTCAATTTTATCTTCTTTACTACATCCCGATAAAAATAGTCCTAAAACTACTACTAAAAATATATTTCTAAACTTATCTAACAACTTCTGTAAATATTTTTTATAATGAACTATAAATTTAATAAAAAAAAGTACTCTTTTACAGCCAAATCAAAATAATAAATAAAACCTTTCAAGTATATCTTTAATGTAAATCATCCCCTTTTCATAATAAAATCACAATAATTAATTATTAATTCTTTACATTTAATTTTGATGATATGGCTATAAAAGGATTACTATGTTTGAAATCAGGTTATGATGAGATATATTTTACTTTTACTTACTTTTTTGTGGTTTTACAATTTTTATGGAAATTCCCAAGTTGCCAATAAAGATTCCACAAGCGTTAATAAAACAGATATTGAAGAAGAAGCTGCTAATTTTAAGATGTACCAGGGGAAGTATATTAGTAAAATTAGTTTCAATGTAATTGACCTTGCCGGACCCAATATTGATGATACTAATGGTAAAGATACAGGAATTTTTGGAAAAATAGGTAATGCCCTCCATTTTAAAACTAAAGATTGGGTAGTAAAAAATAATCTTTTGTTCAAAGAAGGCGATTTGGTTGAACCTGAAATATTAAGTGAAAGTGAAAGATTAATTAGAAACAGTAACTATGCAATTGATGCTAAAATCACTGTTATTCCCTCAAGTACAAGCAATGATTCTGTGGAAGTAATTGTTACCTCAAAAGATAAATGGACCATCACACCTAAGTTTTCTTATAATACTCAACAAAAAAATTCTTATGCAGGTTTCAAAGATGATAATATTATTGGATTAGGCCATATCGTAGATGCGTCAGTTACATATGATGAAAGCAAAATGATTGGGATGGGAGTAGATCTCAATTACTCGGTTATAAATGTCGTCGGTACATTCATTAATGCTAATGTTCAATATGAAAAAAATAAAAAAATAGACTTCAAAGGATTGAATCTAGAAAAACCATTGTTCTCCACAGAGACTAATTGGATTGGTGGACTTAATATTCAATGGGAAAGAAATATATGGATATATGCGGATACTTCAGGTGGATTTTCGAATACTAATTACAAGAATGCAGTTCAGGATTTATGGGGTGGAAAAATCTTAAACTTTAATACTGATTTCTTAGGTAAGATTAAGATGGCTATAGCAGGTAGAATTGCAAATTCTCATTATAATTTTGATAGAAATATAAATCCCCAACTAAGTAATTTATTTGCTAATAATTTATTGTATATAGCTAGTTTAGGATTTCTTAAAAGAAATTACTACAAAGACACATATGTTGAAGGGTTTGGGCACACTGAAGATATTCCCCTTGGTTCAATGATAGTACTAACCTCAGGTATACAAAAAAGTAATAATTCTGATAGGAATTACTACGGTATTGAAGGTTTAATTGCCCGCAGAATGTATGATATTGGCTATATATATTTAAGAGGAGCATTTGGTGGTTTCAGAAATAAAGATAAGAACAGATGGGAACAGAATATTTCAAATGTTAATATTTTATATCATTCCAAATTATTTGGTTTTTCAAAATGGAAATATAGAATGTTTTTAAATACAGAATATTTAATGGGCTTTAATAGATTTGATGGTGAAATGGTTTATTTGGATACTCAACATAAATTGAGAGGATTTAATGACCGTTTACTTCATGGTGATAAAAAAATGACGTTAAATGTTGAATCAAGAATATATAGTCCCTTTAAACCTTTAGGATTTCTGATCACAGGTGTTCTTTTTACTGACTATGGAATGATATCAGAAAAAGGAAATAATTTATTTAACAGTAAGCTTTACCAATCATATGGTGCCGGAATAAGATTTACAAACGAAGCAATAAATAAAGCAAATTTTGAAGTAAGTTTAGTTTATAATCCTATTTATGTAGGTAAAAGTCATAACATTTCAGTAGTTTTTTCAGGCAGTTTGGTACTTGGATTTAAAGAGTTCAGTATAAATAAACCAAATATTTTTGATTTTAATAATATGTAAGGGATTAATATGGGAATATTGGATGGACCAAAAAATATAATAGCTGAACAAGCAGTAAAATCTTATTTAAATAAATATGGAGAAGTAAAAAAATTAGATATCAATCTTAGTAAAAGAACCTTCAATGCCGAGCTATTGCTAAAAGGTGAAGTGCAACCTTTTACATTATCAGTTTCAAGTATGGAAATTATTGAAGATAGAGATGATATATTTATTAAAGTTACTCGAATGACTGCATCAAGGGAATGGGTAAATATGATATTAAAAGATTTTGTAATTGGGAAAAAATTTTCTGTACCTGAGCAATATAAAAGCTATGTAAAGATGATTATGTAGTTTTAATGGCTGGCACTTTAACCTTTTGCATAATAATTAATCCCATAACAAAAAAAGTACCTATAGCTAAAGCAGCAGTTCTTTCATTTGAAAAATCTGAAATTAAACCATAAATTAAAGGTCCAATTATAGCAGAGGATTTTCCAAATAATCCATCATAAAATCCAAAAAATTCTGCTTCCCTTTCCTTTGGAATAAGTAAAGCCATTAAGCTTCTGCTTGATGATTGAGATGAACCAATTGCAATTCCTGCAACTAAACCAATAACATAAAACATTGCTAATGTTTGTACAAAATAAGCACCAATAGCTACCGCAATCCAGAAAAATAATGTAATGCTAATTGTTTTCTTTGGTCCTATATGGTCTGATATAACACCAAAAATTAATGAGCCTAAAACAGCAGTTGATTGAACAATAACAAAGAATAATATTATTTGTTGGTCATTGAGGTTAAGAACATTTGAGGCAAATATTGATGCAAATGCAATTATAGTAATTATAGCATCATTGTATAAAAAGAAAGCGAATAAAAATCTTGAAATTGAAGGATATTCATTTTTTATGAATAGTGATTTAAAAGTGCCAAAGCTTTTCTTAATACCTTCGGAGATATAACCCTCCTTTAGATGAATTTCCCTCCTCGGCTCATTAACAAAAACAAAAAGAGGAATAGAAAATAAAAAGAAAAAAGCACCGGCAACAACAAATGACAATCTTATATAAAAATTATAATCAGGTGAGCTCGAGGAAGGAAGCATAAACATAACTATAACAAGTACAGCTAATGCTCCAACATACCCCATTCCAAAACCATAACCAGAAACCCTGCCGAAATTTTTCTCTTCAGTTAGATCAGGAAGAAATGCATCATAAAAAACCAACCCGGCCTCGAATCCAATATTAGCAAGGATAAAAAGAACCATTCCTAACAGTACCTGACCTTCAGTTACATTGAACATCAATAAAGTACAGATTACGCAAAGCAAAGTAAAAAACAAAAGAAATCTTTTCCTGTTTCTTGAAACGTCAGCAATAGCTCCCATTGAAGGACTTAAAATAGCTGCACATATCATTGATATGCTTACAGCTAAACCCCATAGCCAGGTTTTGCCTCCTGATACATAATTTGTAAAATATTTTGAATAAATGACAGTAACAATAATTACTGAAAAGGCAGTATTAGCAAAATCAAAAAAGGTCCAGGCTAATATCTTCCCTCTACTTTTCATCATTCTTTTTATTTTTTTTGCTCTTGGTTAATGTTTCATCCATTAAACCCCTACCCGATTTATTTATTGTTCCTTTTTCTTTCATATCATTAAGAACAGCATCAAGGATACCATTAATAAATTTTCCACTTGCAGCAGTACTGTATAATTTTGCTATTTCAATGGATTCATTTATTGAAACTTTAGGAGGTATGTCAACAAAATAAATTAATTCACATAAAGCTATTCTAATTAGAAGCTTATCAATTAAAGCTATTCTATCCATTTCCCAATTAGAAATTCTATTCTGCATAATATCATCAAGTTCTTTTTGATGAATTATAACTTTATTAACAAGGTCATTAGCAAAATCTTTAGCTTCTTTATCTAAGATATCCGCCAAATTTCCATCAACTAAAGCTTGTAATCCTTCCCTATTCATTTCATAAGCATAAAGTATTCTTAATACTCTTTCTCTAATCATTCTTCTTTTATAAACTTGAGACATTTTTAAACCTTTATATCAAATTAAAGTGCAAAAAACCAAAAAATAATTAAACCAACACTTTCGCGTAACTTGTAAGTAATTCTCTTTTCAAAACTAAGCTCCAAATTTGATGCTGCCATTTCTGTTTTTATATCATAAAACTTACATATTTCAGAAATTCTTGGCAAATGATATGAATCCGATATTATGACAATTTCATCATAATCAGGCATCAAATTCTTTTTTATATATTCCACTTGTTCGTTTGTTGAGGTTGTTTTGTTCTCTACAAGAACATTCTTCATATTTAAATTTTTTGTAAGCAAATATCTATATGCCGTTTCAGCTTCACTTAATTCACCCGGTGCGTTTCCACCGGTAAGCTGAATTTTATCAATATAACCTTTATTGTAAAGTTCATAAGCCTTATCAACTCTCGATGCCAAACTTGGACTTGGTGAATTTTTCTTCCATACTGCTGCACCTAAAACTACTCCAATATTGTTGTTTTCCTCTGATTTATTAGGCACATATTCTGGATGAAGATAAGTTTTCAAGAAGGCGAATATAAAAACTAATGAGATAATAATAACTGTAGATATAAATGCTTTTATTGTGACTATCCTTTTCTCTCTGAAAGCCAGAAACCAAAGAATCATCATAAAAAAAGTTTGAGTAAATAGATATGCTGAAAAGAAAAATCCAACTAATACTTCTCTAATCGGATGTGCAAAATAATATATATTTGAAAAACCTATATTAATATAATTTAAAGAAGCTGCTATAAGTAAAAAGAAGATAAGTAACAACGAATATGTATAAAGTAAAACATTATTAACTTTTTTAATTCTTATTGAATAAATCACTAAAGCAATTATTAATAAAAATGTAAATATACCATTAAAGATGTTGCCCGTATTGAATAAGTTGAAGTTGCTTAAGGACAAGTTTTGATTTTTATATTTTAAAAAATATAAGAAGAACAGATTTGCAAATGCTGCAGCAATTGAGAAAGTCAATGCATAGCTTTTTCCTGAATTATATTTTTTAGCAGTTGGCATTAAAAAAAAATTAAAAAGAAAGAACTTTTAATTATTAAAAGACTTTTTGTTATAAAAAATATTAGCAATATAATTCGATATAAATGTAAACAGAAGTCCTAGTATTGCTCCTATATTATCTGCAATAAAATCGTAAAAATCAGCAAACCTTCCGGGAATTAAATGTTGATGTAACTCATCTATAATCGAATATACAAAAATAATAATAAAAGTAAAGAGATAGCTCTTTTCTGAAAATAATTTTGATTTATTTTGAAATTTCAATGATATATTAAGTAATATTGCCAGAATAAAGAATGCGGCAAAATGCTCAATCTTATCACCCACTTTAATATCAGGTAAGCTACTGGATGGTAATGATGTAGCAACAAACAAAATAATCCAATAAATAATAAGTAATGCGAATATAATTTTTCTGTTCTTTATTAAACTAAACAATAGATTTCCTCAAAAATTTGAATGTCTTTGGCAAAAATTCAACAATATCATTTGCTGTATATGAATTCTCTGAATATTTATTTTTTAACAAATCAGCAGTTAAGCTATGAAGATATACTGAAGATATTATTGCTTCTTCAATATTACTGCTTTGAGCAATAAAACTGCCTGTTATACCTGACAAAACATCGCCTGTTCCAAATTTTGCCATACCAGGATTCCCTACTGTATTTATAAATACCTCGCTATTAGTATTAAAAATGATAGTAGGAGCACCTTTTAAGATTAAAAACGACCCTGTTTGGTTTGCAAACTCACGTCCATATTTAATTAAATCTTTTTTAAGTTCACCAAGTTCAATACCTAAAAGATTTGAAAATTCCTTATGATGTGGAGTTAGTACAACATTCTTTAAATTATAATTTTTATATATACCATTTAAGGCAAATAAACCATCAGCATCAATCAATAAGTTTTTGAATTTTCTTTCATCCAAAATTTTCTTAACAGCAGCCTTAGTTTCATCTTCTCTTCCTAATCCCGGTCCAATAATAACACAATCAGCCCAATGGATTCTTTTATTCAGTTCTTCAATATTGTTCACAGATAGATATTCTTTTTTTTCATCCTCATAGGTATTTACAACAACTTCAAGAATATTTTTAAACAATAATTTTTTTGAAGATTCAGGGAATGCAAGAATGCACGAACCTGCACCTGCTCTTAATGTTGCCCTTGATGTTAATGCAGCAGCCCCGGGATATTTTCCTGAGCCAGCAATGACTAAAACTTTACCGGCAGAATACTTATTGATATTTTTTTCTTTTACAGGTAAAAATTCAAAAGCATCTTCAGGCTCAATTAGGTATTCATTAGTAATTGATTTTGTGAAATATTCATCATCAATTCCGATGTCACCTTTTACAACTTCACCACAATTTTCATAACCATTTTCTATAAACAAACCTTTCTTCAGTTCTCCTAATGTGACAGTAAGGTCAGCTTTGAAAACTGTTTCACCATATCCTGTTTCAGCATCCAATCCTGTTGGGATATCAATGGCTATTTTTATTTTATCCAGCTTATTTAATTTTTCAATAAAAGATTTATAAGGCTCCTTCAATTCTCCTTTAGCTCCTGAACCCAATATAGCATCAATAATAACATCGGCATCTTTAAATCTATTAGCATCATTTTCATTCTTGAATTTTACAAGCTTAATATTATTATTAAAATTGCTCAGGTTTGTTAGGATATCATAATTTGCTTTTGCATCATTACTAAATTCTTCAGGTATGTCAAAGTAAATTACTTTTACTTTGTGACCATCATTAGCTAAATGCCTTGCTAATGCAAAACCATCTCCTCCATTATTTCCTTTACCGCAAACTATTCCAAATTCATATAATTTTAACTCTGATAAAAAAGAATAAATTGCATTCCTGATTTCTATAGATGCATTCTCCATCAACAATAAACCCGGCATACCAAGTTCATTAATGGCAAAATTATCTACGTCTCTTATATCTTTTGTAGAGTATAAAGGAATCATAATATTTCAGATAAGTTTGTTTATAGATTGGAAGTAATTAAAGCCAGTACATCACCCGGCATAATTCCAAGAGCAATTACAAAAATTACTGCAATAATAACTGCAGCTAATCCTATTGGACTTTTATGAATATCAAAGTCTTTTTCACTGTCTCTAAAGTACATTAGCACAATAATTCTAATATAAAAATAAACGCTGATGGTACTTGATAAAACTCCAAGAACAGCGAGCCAGGTTAAACCAGATTTTACAGCAGCAATAAAAATATAATACTTGCTGAAGAATCCAGAGAATGGAGGAAGTCCAGCCAATGCAAACATAAGTATTGCAAGCAAAGCTGCATAAACAGGTTTCTTGTTTGAAAGCCCGGCATAAGATGATAAAGTTAAATTCTCTTCGTTTTTACCTTCAACTAATGCGACTATTCCAAAAGCTCCAAGGTTCATAAATGTGTAAGCTATTAAATAAAAAACTACACCTGCAATACCATCATTATTACTTGCGGCTAATCCGATAATTATATATCCTGCGTGAGAAATTGATGAGTATGCAAGCATTCTTTTAATATCAGTTTGAGCAATTGCAACAATAGCACCATAGAACATTGATAAAACAGAAATTATTGCAAGGTAAGGCATAAAGCTGTTTAGACTTCCGCCGAATACTTGGCTGAAAATTACAACTAATGCACTGAATGCTGCTGCCTTACCACCTGTAGAAAATATTCCAGCAACTGTTGTTGATGTACCTTGATAAACATCAGGTACCCACATATGAAATGGAAACGCAGCAATCTTAAATGATAATCCAATTAACAACATTAATAACCCGGTTAAGAACATAATGTTAGTTGTTAGGGAGGAAATATTTTGTCTCAATACATCAAATGAAGTAGTGTTCGATGCTCCATAAATTAGTGCAACTCCATACACTAAAAATCCTGTAGCGAAAGAACCTAACAAAAAATATTTTAATGAAGATTCATTTGCTTTGAGCAATCTCCTGTTTAGTCCTGCCATTGCATAGAAACAAATTGACATTACTTCCAAACCTAAGAATACCATAAATAAATCTCTCGCTGAAGCCATAAACATCATTCCGAGAATAGATATCATTAAAAGTATATAGTACTCACCATAATACATTCCATATTTTTTAATGTAGTCAATGGATAAAAGAGCAATGATAATTCCGGCAATATTAAAGATTGCATAAAAGATATGAACATTCCCGCCGACACCCAACATTCCATTAAAATAAATCTCTCTTGTAAAAATTGTTGCTAATGAATGGCTTGCTGCTAATAAGTAAATTATAACTGAAAACCATGGGAGAATTTGTTCACTCTTATTTGAATAAATTTCTATTACAATAGCTAATAAAATTCCTGCACCAATAATGGTTAATGGTAACGTGTTATAAAAATCTTGGAAAGTGAAATACATACTTCTGCTTTATTTGTTTTCAGTTACTTTTAAATTAGAATTTGGATTTACAAGAACTTGTTCAATTACCTTTTTAGTTGAAGCTTTTGAAACATTTAAGAATGTACCTGGATAAACGCCAATCCAAATTATAAAAATGAAAATTGGAACAAGCACAAAAATTTCTCTTTTGTTCAAATCCTTTAAGTCATTCATCCTTGGATTTTTAACCTCACCATAAATAATCCTTTGATACATCCAAAGAAGATAAACAGCTGCAAAGATTACTCCTGATGTTGCAAAAATTGTGAACCACCAGTTATTATATACCTGAGATTTAAATGAACCAACTAAAATTAAAAATTCACCAACAAAACCATTTAAACCCGGCAATCCAATTGATGATAATGAAGCAACCATTAATGCAACTGAGTACAAAGGAACTACTTTTGCTATTCCTCCATACTCGGAAATTTCTCTGGTATGTGTTCTTTCATAAATAATTCCTACTAAAAGGAATAAGGCTCCTGTTGATAACCCGTGATTTACCATTTGGATTACTGCACCCTGTACAGACTCTTCTGACATTGCAAAAATTCCAAGTACTACAAAACCAAGGTGAGATACTGAAGAGTATGCAATAAGCTTTTTCATATCCTTTTGAACCATTGCAACCAATGCTCCATATATAATTCCTATAATTGCAAGAACTGCCATATAAGGTGCAGCAGCAATGGAAGCATCAGGGAATAATGGTAAACAGAATCTCAATAAACCGTAAGTTCCCATCTTCAAAAGAACACTTGCTAAAATTACTGAACCTGCTGTAGGTGCCTGAACGTGAGCATCCGGTAACCAGGTATGTAAAGGAAATAATGGAACCTTAATTGAAAAACTTAAAGCAAATGCCAGGAACATCCATATCTGGACTTCTTTTTCAAATTTGGGACTTATACTATATAATTCAACTAAATCTGTTGAAAAATGTCCAAGTGCCGGTGCTGCATTTACTGCTAACCAAACAATTGCAACTAACATCAACAAACTGCCAAACATTGTATAAACAAAAAACTTTACTGATGCATATATTCTTCTGTCACCACCCCATACACCAATGATAAAATACATCGGTATTAACATTGCTTCCCAGAAAATATAGAATAAGAAAAGGTCTAAGGAAACAAAAACACCAAGCATTCCAAGCTCGAGCATTAACATCAAGAAAGTAAATTCTTTTACTTTTTTATTAATCCCTGCCCAGCTGCTTATTAAAGTTAATGGAGTTAAAAATGTAGTAAGTAAAACCAGTAGTAATGATAATCCATCAACACCAACATTATAGCTGATATTTAAATTAGCTATCCATCCAAATTTATGTATGAATTGAAATCCGGAATGATTGTAATCGAAAAAATAAAAAATTACTAATGATAGAATAAATGCAATTGTTGAAAATAGTACTCCTGCATACCTGATTGCTTTTTCATTATCCCTTGGTATTAATAAGATTAAAAATGAACCTATTAAAGGAATCAATAATAAATATGATATTAAAAAACTGTTTTCCATAAATTAAATTTATCTTAATATTAACCAGAATAATGCTGCTGCAATTCCAATTATCATAATGAAGGCATAAAATTGAGCAACGCCATTTTGTACTTTTCTAAAATATCCTGAAGCTAAACCAATTACTGATGCTGTTCCGTTTACAACTCCATCAATAATTTTATTATCATTTATTCTCCATAAGAATTTATCTGAAGTCTTTACAATTGGATTAACAACTGTTGCATCATAAATTTCATCTACATAATATTTATTCCAAAGAACATTGTATAATCCTTTGAACTTGCCGGCGATATTATCTGCAATTGAAGGCTTTTTCAAATAAATATATCTGGCAAGAAGTATTGCACTAACGGCAAAAATTACACTCAAAGCCATCAATAAAATTTCTTCAAAATGTGTATGAGTACCATAGTAATTCAATTTGTTGTTTGCATTTTTGAAAACAGGCTCCAGCCAGTTGTGGAATAAATTACCGTGCTCACCTGAGAATATTGCAGGAATACCAATGAATCCACCGACAATAGATAATGCTGCTAATACAATTAAAGGTATAGTCATTAACTTTGGAGATTCGTGTGGCAAAGTCGAATGATGAGTATCTACTGCTTCCGGTTCAGCTTTCTTTCCGCGCTGTTGCGGTTCTTTATGAAGATTAAATCTTTCCTTTCCTTCAAAAGTCAAAAAGTATAATCTGAACATATAAAAAGCAGTCATCATTGAAGTAACAACTCCAACAATCCAAAGTACTATGCTTCCGTTTGCAAAAGAATACCAAAGGATTTCATCCTTACTGAAGAATCCTGATAAAGGTGGAATTCCTGAGATAGCTAATGCTGCGATTAAAAATGTTTTAAATGTGGCAGGCATATATTTTTTTAAGCCGCCGTAAAATCTAATATCCTGCTGTTCGTGCATTGCGTGAATAATAGAACCAGCACCAAGGAATAAAAGTGCCTTGAAGAATGCGTGAGTCATTACATGAAAGATACCTGCTGAAAATGCTCCGACACCCATCGCCAAAAACATATAACCCAACTGACTGATAGTTGAGTACGCTAAAACTTTTTTAATATCATTTTGAACTAATCCAATTGAAGCAGCAAAGATTGCAGTGAATGCACCTATGACAGCAACTAACATCATAATATCAGGTGCAGATGCAAAGATGATTGAACATCTTGCAACCATATAAACACCGGCGGTAACCATTGTTGCAGCATGGATAAGTGCTGATACCGGAGTTGGACCAGCCATAGCATCAGGCAGCCAAACAAACAAAGGTATCTGAGCTGATTTACCTGTTGCTCCAATAAATAGGAACAATGCTATTAAGCTGAAAATAAATTCATTTGAATAAATTGAAGCACGTGAAAAGACTTCATTAAAATTTAAACTTCCAAAAGTTAAATAGATTAAGAACATTCCCAATAAAAATCCAAAGTCACCTATTCTATTAACTATAAAAGCTTTCTTTGCAGCATCTGCAGTAGTACTCTTTTCAAATTTCCTGTCATACCAAAAACCAATAAGAAGATAAGAGCAAAGACCAACACCTTCCCATCCTAAGAATAAAACAACAAAGTTATCTCCAAGAATAAGATTCATCATTGCAAAGATGAATAAATTCAGATATGCAAAAAATCTCCAAAAGCTTTTATCCCCATGCATATATCCAATAGAATAGATATGGATAATGAAACCAACACCTGTTACTATCAATGACATTACAAGAGAAAGCTGGTCAACCTGGTAAGCAAAATTTATTTTTATTCCTGCAACATCAAGCCAGGTAAAAAGATTAACAATATTTTTTCTTTCTTCAACGGGAAGTTGAAGAGTTTCAACAAAAGCGCCTAAAGCAATTAGAAAAGAAAGGCCAATTACACCGCTTCCAATAGCTCCTATTACTTTTTCATTTTTTATTTTATTGCCGAAAAACCCATTTATTAAAAAACCCAATAATGGGAGTGCAACAGTAAGATAGATTAAATTTATCATATTATAATAAAAGCTTTACCATTTTAGTATGTTTACTTCATCGATATTTAAAGTCATTTTATTCCTGAATAAAGCAATGATTATTGCTAATCCAATTGAAGCTTCAGCAGCTGCTACTGTCATTACAAAAAATACAAATAACTGCCCTACTGAGTTACCATAATAAGATGAGAATGCTATTAATGATAGATTAGCTGAGTTAAGCATTAGCTCAATACACATAAAAACAACTATAGCATTTCTTCTGGTAAGTACACCGACTACCCCGGTTACAAACATAAAAGCACTTAATACTAAAAAATATTCTATTGGTATTTTCATAAACTATTCAAATTTCTTTTTTGCTAAAACTAATGCACCAATTGCAGCTCCAAGAAGTAAAAATCCCGCGGCTTCAAATGGCAAAATATAATTTGTAAATAACTGCTGACCAATACTTTCTACAGTACCGGCTTTAACGCTGGCTTCCTGCGATGCAGTTACTGCATTACTTTTATGAATAAACAGAATATATATTAATTGTAAGAATACGACTCCGCCTATTGCCCATGAAAGAATTTTCCTTCTCTTCTCCAATCCGGTACTTGCTTTGTCTGCTTCTGGTCTTAAGAGCATTATAACAAATAAGAATAACACCATAATAGCACCTGCATAAACTATTACCTGGCTTACTGCAATAAATTGAGCATTTAGTAAAAGGTATAATCCGGCAAGGGATGCAAAATTAAGTACGAGAAATAAAGCTGAAAAAACAGGTGTGGCTCTGGTGATTACCAGAATTGAAGAAACTGCACAAACAAGTGCGAAAATAAAGAAAAGTATGAATTCTAATGTCATATCTTAATATTCAAAAACCTCATCTGTTAAGAAAAAAATATCTCTTAATGCTCCTTAAAGCATTAAGAGAATATAAATTTTAGATTAGCAATATATTAAAAAAATCCTAAAATCAAGGTGCCTAATCCCTAAATTTTATGGAGTTTTTCTATATATAAGTCTTGGGAAAGGAATAGTTTCCCTAATATGTTCAAGTCCGCAAATCCAGGAAACAGTTCTTTCTAATCCTAATCCAAATCCTGAATGAGGTACAGAACCAAACCTTCTTAAATCAAGATACCATTCAAAAGCTTCCTGAGGAAGATTATGAGCTTTAATTCTTTCTAAAAGAAAATCTAAATTATCTTCACGTTGACTTCCGCCAATAATTTCTCCATAACCTTCTGGAGCCAAAACATCAACTGCTAAAGCAAATTTATCATTTTCAGGGTCCCGCTTCATATAAAAAGCTTTTACTTCAGCAGGATAACGGTGAACCATTACAGGTCTATCAAACTGATTTGATATTATAGTTTCATCACCACCACCAAGGTCATTACCATATTCAAACTCTACACCATTCTTTTTTAAGATTTCTGTAGCTTCATCATAACTGATTCTTGGCAAAGGTCTTTTTACATTCTTTAATAAAGTAGTATCTCTTTCAAGAATTTTTAATTCTTCTTCTTTATCTTTTAAAACAGATTGAACAACGTATTCTAAAAATTCTTCAGCTAAATCCATATCATCATTAAGGTCTGCAAAGGCAACTTCAGGTTCAACCATCCAGAACTCAGTTAAGTGTCTTCTTGTCTTAGATTTTTCAGCTCTGAATGTAGGTCCGAATGTATAAACTTTTCCCAAAGCCATTGCACCTGCTTCAGCATATAATTGACCTGATTGAGTTAAGTAAGCTTTTCCTAAATCGAAGTAAGGAGTTTCAAATAAAGTTGAAGTACCTTCTGAAGCATTTGGAGTAAGAATTGGAGCATCCATTAAAGTGAAACCTCTGTTATCAAAGAAGTCTCTGATGGCTCTAACAATTCTATGGCGGATTCTCATAATAGCAACTTGCCTGCTGCTGCGTAACCAAAGATGTCTTTGGTCCATTAAGAATTCAACACCGTGTTCTTTTGGAGTAATAGGATAATCGTGAGCTTCAGAAATAATTTCAAAACCTTTAGCATCCATTTCAAAACCACCAGGAGCTCGGGGTTCTTCTTTAATTAAACCAGTAACAACAACAGATGACTCTTGCCCTATTTTATCTACTTGTTCAAAAACTTCAGGAGTAACATTGCCTTTAAAATAAACACACTGAAGATATCCGGTTCCATCTCTTAAAACCAAAAACTTTACTTTGCCGCTTGACCTTTTATTATAGACCCATCCGCTAACGGAGATTTCTTTACCAACGTGTTCAGCTAGGTCTTTAATAAATATTTTTTTCATTATACAATAACCATTTGTTTAAATTAAAGAGTAAAAATAAATAAAGGGGGATATAAATGCAAAGAAAGGAATGCACTTTCTGAACCGGGATTTATGGGATTAATGGATTTATTGGATGCTAATTTGTCACTTAGCAATGTGTGAAAAATAATAGAAGCCTAAAAAAAAGAGGGTCATGCTGAGCGAAGCGTAAGCATCTCATTAATGTCTGAACCACTGATTGAAATGATTTAAATTATTCTGAAACTTAACCATTCAAGTTTTCTTCCCTTGGTAGTCAGAAACCACTTCCTGACTGCAGCTGTCAAGAAATGGTTCATGATAACCTATAAAACTCAATTTTCTTTAGAAATAGTTATAAGATTATACAAATCAACTAAAGTTTTACCATCTGCCCATATTCTGGTATAACCAACAATTATTGATATATGTCCATGAATATCAAGATGGGGCACTTCCTTCATTTCCAGCTTTTTCAATTTTAAAAAATAAATTTCATCATATATTAGGAATTTTTCTTTAGCGTTTGTAAACTTTTTAAACTCATCACCTTTTATTAAAACAAAGTATAGCCTATTACAATCATTTACATCTTTGAATTCACATAGTTCATATTCATTGTAAATATGATAGTTATCGATATAGAGCAGTTTTCTTTCTATTTGTGAATAGCACAAAGAACTAAAACTCAAAATAAGTAAAATCAAAAATCTCATCATTTCCTTCCGCTAATTTAAAGTTTAAAGTAGTATTAAGACTATTCTAATTTTTACTCAATTTTATCAAAATTTATGACATAAAATAAATCAACTGAAGGCTTATTGTTAGCCCAAATCTCTGTTCCTTCCCATATTGAAATAATATTATGCCCTCTTAAATTTATTGCAGGAACCTCTTCTATATCAATTTTTATTAACTTAATATAATATTGTATACCAAACATAAGAGTTGGATATGGCCCATTAATTAAATTTTCTAATTCCTGGCTTTTTATCAAAATAAAGTATTGTCTGTTGCAATCGCTGATATCTAAGAAGCGGCATAGATTATATTCTCCGAACATCTTGTTAACATAGGATGAAAATAATAATTTCTTTTCAATTTGAGCTAAACTTATTGAATTTACTAATAAAAAGATTAGTATAATTAAATATTTCATATTATTTCTTGTCAATTATGTTGAAGTTGGAAGTACTCTGTCATTCGAACCCCGACTTCAGTCGGGGTGTGGCAATCTCAACCTTATTATTTTTTTCAATTTACTTAAAATATGCCAGGCAATAATTGGGTTGAGATTGCTTCTTCGCTGCGCTCATCGCAATGACAGTTTTGATTTTTTTCCTACAAAAATCTTGTACATCTCAAAGAATTCTTTTCCCAAAGTAATCCCTATGGGATAATCATAATTCAAAACCGAGAAATGCAAAATCGCTTCGGGCTTCTCGGTACATTTTCTTCGCTTCGCTCAGAAAACACTCGAAGACCCTCACTCTTAATTATATTCTTTTACCCAAACAACAGCTTAACAATAAACACTGCTCCGAGCATACCGGCTAAGTCTGCTAACAAACCAACAGGCAGTGCATGGCGGGTGTTCTTTATATTTACTGAGCCAAAGTAAACTGCTAATACATAAAATGTTGTTTCAGAACTTCCATAGAATGTTGATACCATTATTCCAATGAATGAATCCGGTCCGTGGACTTTCATAATCTCTGACATTATTCCCAATGAGCCGCTTCCTGAAAGTGGTCTCATCAATGCCATTGGTAATGCTTCAGCAGGCATACCAATTAAATTTGTTAATGGAGTAAGCAGCCATATCAGCCACTCCATTGCTCCACCTGTTCTGAATACTCCAATTGCAACTAACATTGCAACAAGATAAGGTATAATTCTAATTGCTACATTAAAACCTTCTTTTGCTCCTTCAACAAATTGCTCATAGACTTTCACCTTTTTCAAAAATCCATAACCAATAAATATTACTATCAGCAATGGAATAGCTATGGTAGAAAATACCTGGATGATTGCTTTAAATGTATCTGCAGAAATAAATTTCATACTTGAAGTTGCACCTGAAATTATCAGCAATGATATTATTGCTAAAAATGCTACAAAGAAAAATATTCCTTTAATATGGTTCTTTACCCAGGCACCGAATTTTCCTTTTTCGTAATTGAATCCACCAAGTAATTTAGCTGCAGTTAATCCAACTATTGTTGCACAGGTTGAGCCAAATAAAGATGTTCCAATAATTAAAGCAGGGTCTGCACTACCTAATGCTGAACGGATTGCAATAGCACTGGCAGGAATTAAAGTCATACCGGCAGTATTGATTGCAAGGAATGTTACCATTGCATTTGTTGCTGTACCTTTATTTGGATTAAGCTTATCCAGCTCTTCCATCGCTTTAAGTCCGAATGGAGTTGCAGCATTTCCAAGTCCAAGCATATTAGCTGAGATGTTCATAATCATTGAACCCATTGCAGGATGGTCTGTTGGTACATCAGGGAATAATCTTTTGGTAATTGGAGTTAGCATCTTTGCAATTATTCTTATCAATCCTGCCTCTTCAGCAACCTTCATAACGCCCAACCACATTGCCATAATACCAATTAAGCCCAAAGAAATATTTACAGCAGTTGCAGCATAATCCAAAGCTGAATTAGTTATCTCTTTCATCTTAACAAATGAAACTTCTTCAAGAACTATTGCACCTGAGTAGGTAGAGTCATTTAGTTTTTCTTTGATAATTACATTTCCGCTTATATCATTTTTTTCTCCTGATACAGCAGCAGCATCATTCCAAATTTTTGGAGAATCTTTTTCGAGCTTTACATTATACTTACTTTGATTCTTCTGATTAAATGTAACTATTGTGGGAAGTGTTAAATCTTTATCAATCTTTTCATTGTAGAACTTATTAAATTGTTCTTTTCTTACATTTACAACAGCATTGTTTGGAGACTTCTTATCAAACTCACCTTTATAAATTATTTCAACCGGAAATTCTTTATTATTCCTATACTTATCAGAGGATGTATTTATAATATCGGTGGTAACTGCTGCACCTATTCCAAGGAATAGAATGGCTATCCAAACGTAGTTAAGCATAAAAACTCCTGAATGCTTTTACTGGAAAATATTTTTTTTATGAAAAGGTAATGCATAGTTGCCATTTTTATTGGCAGCTACAACTCTGTAAGTGTGGTCTCCTGGTGCCGCATCGGTAACGTTGAAGTATAAAGTGTTTGTCTTAGTATTAAAAGTAAAAGGAACAGTTAAAGAATCAAAGTAACATTTAATTGTTGTTGAATCAATTCCTGATGAATCAGAAAGAAGGAATGCAAAACTATAAGTAACTCCTTTTTGATTGAAAGAAGTATCTGCAATAAATCTATCTGATTGAACTTCAGTCATAGGAATTTCTTCAATCTTTGGAATACCACCAGAGTAATATCTGCAAAGTCCTCTGAATATTCCCCAGGCTTGTATTCTATTAAAATCTTCTACTGCTAATCTTCTTTCTTCAAAATTGTTAGTAAAGAACCCACATTCAACAAGCACTGCAGGAACATCAGTTACTCTTAATACTGAAAATCCTGCTTTAGGATAAATGCTATAGTCTGAGTATGTACCATCGAATGAACCCTGTCCTCCTGAATTACGCATTGCATAAGCTAAATCTCTTTGAATATATTTGGCTACATTTCTTTCAGATGGTTCATATTCATAATCAGTTTCTTTGGCGTGGTAATAAGTGGAAGTATAATTAGTAACCGCATCAAGTGAATCACCGGGTGCATTATGATGGATGCTAATAAATAAATCTACATTGGCTCTATTTGCCATAAATGACCTTTCCTTAAGGTCAACTGTAGTATCTTTTGTCCTGCTCATAATTACAATTGCACCTGCTTCTTCAAGAAAATTTCTTAAATGAAGGGCAACTGCAAGATTAACATCAGCTTCAGTAACCATATTCAAATTACCTACACTGAATCTATCTTTTCCACCATGACCGGGGTCTACAAAGAACTTTTTACCAGCAATAAATTTTGAATATTTATTAATAAATTCCTGTTTTTTCTCTTTGGATTTTAATTCGGCAGGTGTTTCAAAATAAATTAACTCTTTAGATGCACAACCGGCTATGAACAAAGAAACAAATAGAACCATTAAAAATTTTTTCAAACTTTATCCTCCGATTTCTTCGAAAGCCTGGATTTCTTCTGTATCAATCATTAAAATTTTGTTAAGATCTTTCAAATGAGTCTTCTCTGACTCCCCATTTGTATATTTTGCTAAATATTTATGCTTCAAATCGTCTTTAAGTTTTTGGTCATCTATCTTTTTTATTATGCCTTTAATAGAAACAGAGAAGAATCTATAAATAGCATCAAATTTAACTGAGTTTATTTTACTTCCCTTTTCACTTTTAATAGTAGTAAAAATCGAATGAGCTTCAAAAGGGATTAAATCATAATTATCATCATCATCATTAAAAAAGAAATAAATATTTTTATCAAGATAAATGAAAGTCAAAGTAATATGAATAACTTTATCCTCCCCGGCATAATAGCTAAGCACCCCAGCAAAATTATTTTCCAATCCGCTTTCAATCAAATGTAGGTCTCTAATTTGATTTGTTATTTTTTTCATCTTTAATCCTCTTTAATACAATCTTTTCTATTTATTGAGTAATTACAAAATGCGCAATGCGATTTATTTTTTTCAAATTTATTTTCGTTTATTAAACTTAACGTTTTTTGAATATCTTCCTCTATTAATTTTAGCTTTGTGTGATTAATACTCTCACAAATAATTTTTTCCGGGTTCTTAATATAAACAAGCTTTAACTCAATTTCAGAAAAATTTTTAAACAGCTTACTTGAAATATAGGAATAAAATTTTAATTGATTTAAGTACAATTGAGTCTTTAAATCATTTGATAGTTTATCTGTTTTGTAATCCACAATTATAATTTTATCTTCACAAAAGGCTATCTTATCTATAATTCCATATAAAATAAAGTTTGATTCTGTAGTATAGATCTCATACTCATTAAAAACCTTTTTATATGAATTTACTTCTTTATAAATATCTGAGTTATAAAAATTTGTAAGTTCGGTTAAAAATTCATTTTTCAACTCAGCAGCATTATCAAGATATATAATTGGAATGTATTTTTTTATTGATGAATCAATTTTACTTTCCAAGTCTTCTAAAGGAATATTTTCACTTAATATTTCGTGAATTATGCTTCCCTTTATCATTGATTGATTAAATAATTTTTCCTCCTGAACTTCGACTTCATCATTTTTCTTAAACTTAATATTATAAAGCCATTCCTTATAATCATCAATCGTGTGCAGTAGACCATACTCATATGTGAGCTGATATTTTAAAGGGCATTCTTTAAACTTTGTATATCTTGTTGCAGAGAACATATCCCCTTCGGGAATATCCTTAATTACACTAATCATATTCTTTGGTTTAGAAGAAGAAATTTTTTCTATTTCATTTTCTATTTCTTCAAATTCTCTAATCACTGGAATAGTTAATTCGTTTTGCCGGGATTCTTTATTTAAGAATTCAACTTTAGATGATAATGTTACATCATTAGCAATTCCGAATGGTTTCAATCCTTCCATAAGGAAATAAGTAAAAGAAGAATGGTCCATTTTTTTCTTTTGAGTATAACTTATGCACAAATAATCTTTTGCTCTTGTTACACCCACGTAGAATAATCTTTTAGCTTCAGCTAATTCTTTTTTACTTTTAATCTCTTTTAAAACATTTATAAGAGGAATTTGAATGTAATCACCAAAGTAATTTTCTTTTGTCGGAACCTTAGCGTATATACCAAATTCCTTATCCAGGTAAACTTCTTTTGCTTTTACATCATTCTTTTTAGTTACGTCTGAGCAGTTGTAAAGGAACACTGCTGAAAACTCCAAACCTTTAGCCTGATGTAATGTCATAATTTTAACTGAATCAGAATCTTCAGTAATTTCAGCCTGAGATTCATCAGGATATTTATCTATAGCATCCTTAAGGTAAAGAATGTAATCGTAAAGATTAACAAAACCCTGCGATGAAAATTGTATGGTAATATCAATAAGCTTTTCAATATTATTTACTTCCTGAATACCTTTTTCTTTTGATGAAAGTATGGTAAGGTACGGAGTTTCAGCTAATATTTTTCTTATGACTTCTGCAAGTTCTAATAAATTAATTAATCTTAAGTTTTCTGTAAGCTGAAATATTGCATTTTTTACAAGCTCATTTTCTTCTTTGTAATTATTCAACTTTTCCCAATAAGAATTTCCCTGCTGAAGAGAAAGCTGATATATCAATGAATCAGAAAATGAAAAGAATGGAGAGCGTAAAATTCCGACCAATGCAAGATTGTTATTTGAATCTAATAAAAAGGAGAAGTAATTATAAAAATCATAAATGCTTTGCCTCTGATAAAATCCTCTTCCTCCTACTATAGTAAATGGAATTTTATATTTTACAAAAGCTGTTTCTAAAGAGTCAAATGATTTTCTTTTTCTGCAAAGAATAGCAATATTCTGCCAGCTTATATTTTCTACTTCTTTATACTTTATGAGTCTAATAATTTTTTTGCTGATAAGTTCAGCTTCATTATCCTCTTCTTCACTGGCTTCAATTATTTCAACTTTACCTTTAACTTCATCAGACCTACCGCAAATTAAATCTGAATGATTTACTTCATTATATAGTGGATTAGGATTATCTGAGAATAAATTCCTAAATACATAATTTGTAAAAAGACAAATTTCAGGAGCCATTCTAAAACTATGAGGAAGTTGAATATTTCCCTCTTCATTAAAATCTTTTATGTTCTTTTTTGTATTATCAAAAACCTGAAGCTCTGCATCTCTGAATCCATATATACTTTGCTTTTCATCCCCAACAACAAAAAGATTTCCTTTTTTCAATCCCTCAAGAATTGGAAGGAATATATTATACTGTAACTCATTTGTATCCTGATATTCATCAACCATTATGTACTGGTATTTTTCAGTCAAATCTTTTTGTACAAGAACATTTTCAATAATGTCTTTAGTGTTTATAAGAATATCTTCAAAATCTAAGTAACCCAATTCATATTTCTTACGATTGTAAATATTTAAGGCTTTTAAAAAGAATTTGTATAGAAGTTTACTAAACTTTGCCATTTCAAGTTCAGCATCCTGATAATCAGGATGAATAAGAAATATTTTTCCAAATAATGCTTCTATGTTTTGAGCAATATCATTGTACCAAGATTTATTCCTAACTTTCTTAATATACTTGACAGGCATTAAGCCATCTGACTTTTTAATTATTCTTGTTTTGAGATCATGAAGTTCAGTAATTAAAATAAATTCATCAGATATCGATTTCAGAAATTTCAACTTATCCTTAACATATTTCCCATCATCATTGTTTTTATCAGCAATTAAAATTTCATTGTTGAGGAATTCCAAATCTTTATAAAATAAATCTAAATCCTTTAAGAAAATATCTTTAATTAATTTCTTTGCACTTTCTTCGTAAATATTTTTTATTTCTTCTTCTTTTGGGTCATAAAAATATTTTAATTCAAGAAGATTTTTTCTTTCATTTATAAAACTCACCAATTGACTTCTGAAATTTTCTTTTGAAGCAAATAATCTAATTAGATATTTTATTTCCTCATCTTCTTTTTTTTCCAGATATTCAGAAAATAATTCATTAACTGAAAGCTCAATCAACTCATTAGATTTTGAAGGTTCAATTGGAGTGAAGTTGGCATCAATGCCTGCTTCAACAGGATGCTCTCTTAAGATATCTATACAAAAGGAGTGTATAGTAGAAATGTTTGCAGAGATTAATTCTCTTCTTATCTTTTTTAATTTACGGATTTGTTCTTTATCTGTTGAGACAATAATTGATGAGTCTAACTCTTCAGCAATTTTTTTATATAGTTCACTGGCAGCTTTTTCAGTAAAAGTAATAGCAGCGATGTTTCTCAGACTAACATCTTTTTGTAATGCGATATCAACGTAACGCTTTGCAAAAACCATTGTTTTACCGGAGCCAGCATTCGCAGTGACTGATAGATGTTTGTCAATATTTAGCGCCAACTGCTGCTGTTCAGTTAATTGTCTCATAAAATTATTTTTCTTCTAATACAGGTATTTTGATTTGGAATGTTGTCCCTTTAAAAGAAGATTTATCAAGACAAATATCACCATTGATACCTTCTAAAAATCTTTTTGCTAACTTAAGACCTAACCCCATTCCTTTTTCTTTTGTGGTAAAGTTGCTTTCAAAAATCCTGCTTTGATGCTGCTCTTCAATTCCTTTACCATCATCTTCAAAAATAACATAATAAAACAAATTATCTATGTAAATTTTTATGTTAATTTTTGTTGCCCCCGCCTGAATAGAATTACGTAATAAATTGATAAATATTCTTCTTAACTGGCTGCTGTCTGCCTCGCATTTAGCACTGCTCAAACTTGCGGAGTAATTTATCCTTATCTGCTCTTCAGTAAAAAGATTAACTACATCCTTTATTATTGGGATTAAATCAACTACTTCTAATTTATAGTTAGGCATTCTTGCAAAGTTTGAAAACTCAGAAGCTATTTGACTTAGGTTTTCAATTTGATTTAATATCGTGGCTGATATTCTTTCAAATATTATATCAAACTTATCTGATTTTTCCCGGTAAGATGCCATTAACTGCTGCATAGCAAGCTTCATTGGAGTTAAAGGATTTTTAATTTCGTGTGCAACCTGGCGCGCCATCTCTTTCCAGGCATTTTCTCTTTCAAGAGCAGCAAGTTCAGCTTCATTCTTTTTCAATTCTCTTGTCATAAGATTAAAGCTGTCAATCAGATCTTTGAATTCTCCTTTTTCTTCATTTTCTATTTGAATGTTGAAATCACCATGAGCAATTGAACCTGTTGCTCTTGTTAATTTTCTTACAGGTTTGGAAAATCTGTTTGCCATTATTGTTGACAATAATATTATAATTATCACAGCAAAGGAATAAACACCAAACAAAAAGATATCTACTTCAGCAGGTGAAAAGGGAAGATAAATTTTATTAAAAACATCATTAACACTAAGGACATAATTGTTCCCATTAAAATTTACCTTCTTGTAGTAAGCATTGTAAGGGAATGATTCTATTTTTTCTTTTGATAAGTAGTCTCTATAATTAAGATAATTTAATTCATAATGGACTTCAGGCAGTAATTTAAAATTGAACAACCCGGCTTTTTCATACTGTACATCAGAATTATAGATTTGATTTGTATTTTCAAAAATTTCGAATGATACTCCTAATTCTTTACCGGCATTATCAAAAGCTTCTAAGATATCTCTTTCAGGATGTACCTGGAGCTGATGATTAACGTGCCTTTCAACATAATTAACTCTTTCATTAAGTTCATTTGCAATTGTGGTTTGACTTCTCTGTGATACTACTTGACGATTATAAATAGCCAATAAGATAATTGGTATTATTGAAATGATTAAAAAGGTAACCAGGAGTTGCGTCCTGAAACTATACTTGACACTTCTTATTTTTATTGCAAACAGAAGGATGAATAGTACTATAATGAACAATGAATGAATTATAAAAAGCTTAAAGAAATTAAAAAGATTCCAGGTGAATTGTTTCTCTTTATAAAGAACAGAAAAAATCCTGCTTGAGCCATTTAAATCTTCCTTCATTAAATAAGCAGTATAATCTTCTCCATTAAGATTAAGTTTTATCCAGGCTTCATTATCCTGTGAATACTTTGCATTAACTATTGGTTCAATTTGTTCTTTAGAAGGATAAATATTTCCATATGCCTGAAGAAGTTTATTATCTCTAAGCTCAAATATTTTTATTTCTTTAAAGTCCAAAACAGAGTTGATCGGTGGCTCTGATGTTTTTATAAAATCTGGAATATTTGACCCCCACAAATGATTTAAATTATATTCAATGTCTGCTTTGATATAACCAATTTTTATAGTGTTATCATAAATTGGAATTATACCTGAAAATATTGAAGTCTCTGTTTCATTTTCTTTTAAAGGAATTGTACCTACAATTTTTTCATCTATTGTTCGGGAAGTATCAAATTCTTTTATATCCAGTTTTCTATTTGTACCGACTGAAAACGAACCAAGCTCTTCCAATAAGTTGTTATATAGCTGGATGGATGAAGTAATATTTTCACTCTGCAAAAGACTTCCACTCCAAATTTTAAATGCTGCAGCATCAAAATTAGTTCTGCTTCTGTAAAAATATTGCTTGTAATATTTGTTCCTGGATGCTTCATCTAATGTTTGATTTATCAGGTATAAAAAATAACCTTCATTAGCTCTGGTAATTTCAAGTGCAGTAGTTTTTAAAGATTCACGTTCAAGCTGTGAATTATAATAATTTAATAATGTAATTGATATTATAGAAGCTGCTAAAGCTATATACACATAATTATAAAATATTTTATAATCTGAAATAATTTTAATAGTAATTGCATAAACCAAAACTATTAAGATGGAGTTTATCAACACTGTTGTTAAAGGATTTCTCTGATATATAACAAAGAAAATACCAGCAGCAAGTAGGAGAATAAATTCACCTATCAAGAATTTATTTCTATGCTCATCCTTTGGAATCAACAACCCATTTATAATTATTAGCAAACCTATCATTAATAATAAAATAGAAAAACTGAATGCCAGAATATTGAAGTTCATCAGAAGAACCAGAGTGTTAGGAATTAATTCCGGCTCTTTAAAATATCGAAGAGTAGAATCGAAAATGATACTTTTAATTGATGCGTTTAATCCCCTGCTCAACATTAAGATTACAAACAAAAGAGCTAAAGATACAATTGACTTAACAATGATAATTAAAATTTTATCTTTTCTATATTCCGCATCATTTCTAACTGAGTGCCTGATTAGTGAAAATAATTTTAATGAAATGAGTACAAGAAATAAATTTGTTATTAAAAATTCTAATGGCGACTTAACAACGCCCCATCCCCAGGTTGATGAAAAGTAAGCCGGGTCAATAATTTCATTTTTAATAAATATTGTTGGAAAGCTGCTGATAAACAAAATTATTCTTGCAGCTATACAAAGAACAATAAAAATAATCGCCCTAATGTATTTGTTTTTTATTTTTTTATAATCCTTGTAGAATCCAAGAAAGATGAAAACAAAAATCAGAATAATTAATATCGCCTGTATCTTAGCGGTTGTACTTTGTATACTTTCAATATTACTGTTGAAGGTCGGTTTGACAAAAGTAATGAGTCCAATTTTATGATTCTTATTATTTAATATTTCAAAAGAATATTTTCTATTATCCCTTGTAACTCCCGCAACAGGAGTATACTCAACTTCTAATGAGGTATAAAATCTTTCATTAAGCTCATTTGTAAAACTTACATTATTAAAATAACTGCTTCTTAAATTATATTTTTTTTCAACTATCTTATTGAAGATTAAATAAAACTGGTCACTTTCGATTGAAACAGTATCAACAATGGAAAGATAGGAAGCTAAGTCTGAGTTATAAAAATAAGTTTCGCCTAAGGGATAATCTAAAGGAAAAACTTCTTCTTCAGGAATAACAATGTTCTTATTCCACCCAATCATTCTTCCATTGGGTGCAAGAATTTCTATTGAATAATCATCATAGATAGGGTCATTAACAATTTCAACTATATTTTTGTAAGATGTATGCTCGGGAGAAAGATTTTTGTGAAGCTTTGTTTTTAGTTCACCAAAAACAGTAAGTAGAGTATTTTCTTTTCCCTTATAGGCGTCAATAGATTCTTTTTCAATGGAGGAGATTTTTTCAGATAATTTTGCAGACCAGTTCTTTTTAATATTATTAATAATTAGAGGATTAATTATTGCAGTTAAGAACAATAATACTAAAATAAAAAAGACGATAGCAAAATATTTTCTATCGTCCTTTAACTTTTTTAGACTCTTTTTCCACATCAATTAAAAGTTATCTGTGTTATTTTCCAATTAGTGCCGCTTCCCTTAAGAGAAATATAAACCTGAGCAGCACTTCTTTTACCTTTTGATGAATAAGCATAGGTTCCTGTTGCATAAGGATTAGGTCCACTTGCATTTAAGTTATCAAACCTGAAGTTATTAACTTTATATATTGTAAAAAAATCTTCCAATACATAATAAGCCTGGTTAACACTGTAATACCCTGTTTTTCCATTGGATAAACTAAGGTAAGTTTGTCCGCTTAAATACTTTGAAAGTCCTGCAACGTCACCTTTCACAATCAAATTTTCAATGTCGCCGAAAACATTTCTAGCTGCTGAATTCTTCTGTTTGCTGTTTAACTTGTTCAAATAATTATTCTGAGTATAGCCATCATTAACCTGAAACAGAAGAAACAAAATCAATATTTTTATCCAGAATTTATTCATCATATCGTAAAATTAACACAATAACACTAAAGAATCTATATCAAATAACTTTTTACAAATCTTACTTACTCAGCCTTCAACTGAACTGTTTTTGTCCTGGTAATTTTACTTGTTAAAGGTTGTCTTTCCTTATCATTTTTATTCTTTAACAATCTTTCACCTTCAATTAACTGATAAGACCAATCGAAAACTATTCTTGTACCGGTAATAGATTTAACTCTTACTTTTGCATAGTGATTATCCCAGGTCCAGATAACATAAGTATGACCAGGTTTAGCTATAACATCACCGGTTTCTGACCATCCGCTTTCAGGAGCAAAAGGAATATCGTAAATGTCTCGTGTTTGCCCTAAATCCTGGATATCAGTATCTGACCAAACATCCAGATAAAAAGTACCATTATAATTTTCAAAGTAGAAATCTGCCTCAAGGTCATCATAAGGAACAACCTTATATTCGCTAAATGCATATCCTGAATTATTAGGATAGTTTATGTAATCAAAAATTGCCTGATTATAACCTTCAGGTCTTGGTGCAGCATAAACAACATCTTTGCTTAAATCACTTTCATTCCCATTATCATCATAAGCCATAACTGCATAATAATATTTATCACCATTAACAGCTTCATAATCAACAAAGTAGTTGTCAGTTGTAGTAGCAATTAAGGTATACTCACCATCGTAGGAGTAACTATAATAAACTCCGTATCCGGCTAAGTCACCTTCGCCATTTCTGTCCCATTCAATGTCAACTCTGTTGTCACCATTCATAACGTAAATGTTTCTTGGTGCAGCAGGAGGAGTGTTATCTTCTTCGTACCATCCTTCGTGAAAATCATCGCAGGAGTAAAAAGTAAAAGATAATAAAACCAATAAGTAAATATATTTTTTCATAATGTGACCTCTTTAAGTTCAATACATCAAAGAAGATGCAAACATAATGCCACTAAAAATGATGGTTTTTCTTTGTTTTTGAGGATTTATTCGGTTTCAGGTGTTTATTATAGTGGACAGGTTGTATAGAAAAAGTGAAAACGATGAAAATATAATAGGATATATAAAATTATTCGCTTATAACAATACATTTTATAAAGAAGATGCTGGTTATCGAAGTTCATATTTTGTTCAAATTCAGAAACCGGTAGGTGGGAATGAAATAAAAAATAATATCTTTTATAGTCCTATTTCTAATAATACTGAAGGTCTTAATTTTAGACTATTAGCTATTAAAGATGTGGGTAGTACAACACATTCAATAGATTATAATCTTTTTCATTCTCCAAAAATATCTAATACTCCTACCCCTGATTACTATTATTTAAATTATGGGGGAGATAAAAATTGGTCTGATTGGAAAAATCTTGGGTTTGATTCAAATGGACATGGGGCTTATTATTATAATGGAACACCTATTATTCCTGATCCAATATTTGCTGAAGTAATTCCAGATGGAAACACTTATATGGATTTTGCTGCATCCAGCACAGATTATGTAGTCGGCAAAGCAACTCCTATTTACTATAATAATAATTTATTATTTTCGAATGATTATGATGATTGTATAAGATCCACATGGTATAGAGGAGCATTAGAAGAAGATGGTATTCTTGAAATTCCAGATATGAATAAAAATAATACGGGTACAATGGAATTTGAATTTGCATTGAAACAAAATTATCCAAACCCCTTTAACCCGGAAACTAAAATAAACTACTCAGTGGCAAAGGATGGTAATGTATCATTAATAATATATGATATTATGGGAAGAGAAGTTCTCACATTAGTTAATGAACAAAAAACTATGGGTAATTACACAGTTTCATTTAATGCTTCTACGTTAACAAGTGGAATTTATTTCTACAGAATTCAAACAGGTAATTTTGTTGAAACGAAAAAAATGGTATTCCTGAAATGATTTTTTCTATAACTTTAAAACAAGGCTGTTACTCTTTGTAACAGCCTTAGGTTATTTTAGCACATTTCTTCAAATTTTTATGAATTATGTTTAAAAAAAATATGAAGTTGGATATATAAATATGGAAAGGAGTTTAGTTTTTATGAAGATTTTATTTATTGTTTTGATTTTATTTAATTCTATTACGTTTGCACAAGATTATAAAAGAGAATTTAATAGATTATATTTTTTAACGGCAGATATTGGTTGGGTTACTTTTGCAAAGGATACACTTGACAAAATAGAGACAACAACTTATAAAACTTCAAATGGAGGATTAACTTGGGTTCCGCTTTCAAGTGAATTTTCAGATGCTTCTATAGATTTTGTAAATGATTCAGTCGGATTTTTATATAATAATTACTTATTTCGTCCCCATATATGGAAAACTATAGATAAAGGTGAAACTTGGGAGCTAATGTCAGAAGGATTATTTAATAGCGGGTTAGATTTCATAACTGAAAATGTAGGGTATGGTGTTTTACCAGGTCATCCATATTATTTAGTCAAAACTACTAATAGTGGAGTAACCTGGGATACTATGAGTTATTTACCCTTTCTAAGAACTTTAAGTATAGTTCTCACAGAAACTAAGTTGCTTGTATATGATTTTACTAATGATTCTGTTCGATATTGGCTTTCTACAGATAGTGGAATTATCTGGGAACCTAAATACTCAACAAATTTTTTGGTTTATTTTTATGATAGTTCATTTGGGTATTCCTATAATATTAAAGATAGCTGTTTGTATAGGACAACAGATGGTGGCGAAACTTGGATGAAAAAAGTTAAAATGGTTAACTTTGTTTTTCCAATTGACAGCTTAAATGCTATTGGAGGTGAATATGAAATGAATAGAGGTACTTTTTTTTTAACTCATGATGGTTTTACAACATATGAAACTAAGTTTAGTAATCGATCGGTTAAAGAATATTCTTACAAAAGTTGTAATGCCTTTTATGCTTGCGGTGAGTATTATTATTTAGCAAAATCTACAGATTGCGGTAACACCTGGATACCACTGACCATTGAAGGATTACCCTCTTTTACTGATGTCAATGAGGAAACACTAATTAATAGTTACAGCTTAGAACAAAATTATCCTAATCCATTTAATCCCACCACAACAATAAGTTATTCATTACTTAATAGTGGATTTACTACATTAAAGGTTTATGATATATTAGGTAATGAAGTGGCTACATTAGTTAATGAGGAAAAAGGACCAGGTAATTATACAGTTGATTTCAATGCTATAAATCTATCATCTGGTGTTTATTTCTATACTTTAACTTCAGGTAGTTTTACTATGAATAAGAAAATGGTATTGATGAAGTAGGAATAAGAAAGCGAACCCCATCTTGATAGATTGGGTTCGCAATGACAGTTTTCTTTTTACACTTCCACCATCTCATTCTTATAATACATCTTGCCGTTGTTTATTGCGGCTACTGCGTTGCCGTTGAGTAATCTTTTATCAAATGGACTGTTAATTGATTTACTCTTCTGCTTTGATATATCCACTGTCCAGATTTCATTAACATCAAATATGGTAATGTTTGCCTTCTCTCCTTTTTTGAATGAAGGAATTGGAAGGTTTAAAATCTTTCTTGGATTTATTGAAAGTTTTTCAACTACCTGTTCAAGTGTTAATACTTTCTTGTGGTACAGTTCGGATAATGTTAAACCTACTTCTGTTTCAAGTCCTATTATACCATTTGGTGCATATTCAAATTCAACTTCTTTTTCTTCAATTGAATGAGGTGCGTGGTCACTTGCAATTACATCAATGGTTCCATCTTTTAATCCTTTAAGTATTTCGTCAAGATCAGCCTTGCTTCTTAAAGGAGGCGACATCTTATAATTAGTATCATATGTTTTAAGTGCATCATCAGTTAAAGTGAAATGATGAGGTGTAACTTCTGCGGTTACATTCACTCCTCTCTTCTTTGCATCACGGACTAACTCAATTGAACGCTTTGTGCTTATATGTGCAATGTGGATTTTTCCTCCGGTGTATTCTGCCATAAGGATATCACGCATTACAATTATATCTTCTGCTACTGATGGAATTGGATTAAGTCCAAGCAGAGTTGAATTAAATCCCTCATTCATTGAACCGCCAAGGAGTGAATCATCTTCGCAATGTTCAATAACAGGAGTTCCATACATCAACGAATATTCCAAAGCTCTTTTAAGTATGGATGATGTTTTAATTACATTGCCATCATCAGAAAATCCTTTTGCACCTGCATCATATAATTCACCCATCGGAGAAATTACTTCTCCTTTTCTGTTCACTGTTGCTGCTGCAATTGGATGTACATCTACTAAATTATTTTGAGCTTTCTTTTTTATTAAAGCAACAACTTCAGCAGAATCAAGAGCAGGGTCTGTGTTAGGCATACAGGCAATTTCTGTAAAGCCGCCAGCTGCTGCTGCAAGGCATCCTGTTTCAATTGTTTCTTCATCTTCCCTGCCGGGTTCACGCAAGTGAACGTGCATATCTACAAATCCGGGTGCAGCATACTTACCTGAAAAATCAAAAACTTTAACATCGTTGTTTGTCTTTAAGTTATCACCAATGTCTTCAATAAGTCCATTGGAGATTAGTATATCTGCAGACTTTGATAATTTTTCGAGAGGGTGAATTAGATTTATATTTTTTAAGAGTATTTTCATTTTAATTCCTTTAGTTTGATGTTCCTAATAAGTAAAGAACAGCCATTCTTACTGCTACTCCATTTGTTACCTGGTCTAATATAATCTGGCTGGAACCATCTGCAACTTCAGATGATATTTCCACTCCTCTATTTATTGGACCGGGATGAAGTATCACTACATCTTTTCCATTTTTTTCAAGACGTTCTCTAGTGATACCAAAGTACTGATGATACTCTCTAATTGAAGGAAAATATTCTCTGGCTTTTCTTTCAAGCTGAATTCTTAAAATATTAAGTACATCATTTTCCTGAATCGCTTCGTCAATATTGTAAATAACTTTTACTCCAAGGTTTTCCATAAACTTAGGAATCATTGTGGAAGGACCGCATACAGAAACATCTGCACCCATTGTTTTTAATCCGAAGATGTTTGATAGAGCTACACGGCTATGTGCAATATCTCCGACAATGCAGACTTTTAATCCTTTTAATGTTCCAAGTTTTTCACGGATGGAATACATATCAAGCAATGCCTGTGTAGGATGTTCGTGAACTCCATCGCCTGCATTTATAATATTGGAATGACAGACTTTAGTTAAGAATAATGGAACACCTGCAGCAGCGTGTCGTACTACAACCATATCTACTTTCATTGCTTCGATGTTTTTGATTGTATCTTTTAAGGTTTCACCTTTGCTGACGCTGCTTCCTGATACTGAAAAATTTATTGAATCTGCAGATAATCTTTTTTCTGCAAGCTCAAAAGATATTCTTGTACGGGTTGAGTTTTCATAAAAAAGATTAACGATTGTTTTGCCCTGTAATGTAGGGACTTTCTTGATTGGTCTTTGGAGTACCTCTTTGAAGGTAGTTGCGGTATCGAGAATAAGTTGAATATCTTCCTTTGGCACTCCATGCATACCGAGTAAATGTCTGCTTGATAATGGCATTTAAATTCCTGTTTTATTTAGTTTCTGTATCAATTAAATAGATGGCATCTTCACCGTCTACTTCAACCATTTTAACTTTTACTTCTTCGTTTATGGAAGTTGGAATATTTTTTCCTACATAATCAGCTTTGATAGGCAGCTCCCTATGTCCTCTATCCACAAGAACACAAAGCTGAATAGTATGAGGTCTGCCAAAATCCATTAAAGCACTCAAAGCAGAGCGGACTGTTCTGCCAGTGTAAAGCACATCATCAATAAGTATGATATGTTTTTCATCTATACTGAAAGTAATATTGGATGTAGATACTTCCGGCTGCTTTATTCTTGTTCTGAAATCATCTCTGTAAAGAGTAACATCCAGAACACCAAATGGAAGGTCAATTTTTTCAATTTCATTAATTTTTTCTTTAATTCTGTTGGCAACATACTCACCTCTTGTTCTCATTCCGATTAGAACAAGATTATTTGCGCCTTTATTCTTCTCAAGTATTTCGTGAGAGATGCGTGTGATGATTCTTTGCAGACCTTCAGGGTCTACTAATTTTGCTTTTATGTTCATATACAAAAAATCCTCCTTGGAAATGCATCCTTGGAGGTCCTTTTTAATTGTTGATATTTTCTTTTCATAGTTCCTTTTCCATTTCTCTGAATAGATTTAAAGGTTAATATTTTAGTTGGATTAAATTATATTAATTTTCAGTTAAAGTAAATAGCTTATTTTTCAAAAAAAAATTTAATAAAAGTTGAGAAAAATTTGTTAAGATTACTATTATTTTATTTATGTTTTAGTTTTTTATATTAAGAAAAATACCATTTTTGAAAATATTAAAGGATTTACGGTAATATTTGAATCAAATTAATGCTCTTTTTCATTTTTATTATTCTATATTACGGAAAGCCTAAATGGTGCATTATGAAAGAATCTAATAAAAAAAGAATTAATGGAAAAAATACTAAAGAATTAAAATTTTCCCAGGATGATTCATTTCCTGAATCTGTGGAACACAAAACCAACAATTTATTTCCCATTGTTGCAATTGGGGCTTCTGCCGGTGGGCTGGAAGCATTAGAGATATTCTTTAAGAATATGCCTGAAAAAAGTAATATTGCATTTGTAATTATCCAGCATCTTGACCCTAATAGAAAAGGAATGATGCCTGAAATAATTCAAAGGTATACTACTATGGAAGTGGTACACGTGAAAGATGGATTAAAAGTAGCACCCAATAAAATTTATATAATTCCATCTAACAAAAGTATGTCTATTTCAAAGCATATTTTACGACTCACAGAACCCCTTGAAACTCACGGTCTAAGACTTCCCATAAATTTCTTTATGAGTTCATTAGCTGAAGACCAACAGGAAAATAGTATTGGAATAATTCTTTCCGGCATGGGATCTGATGGTAGTATGGGTGTGCAAGCAATTAAGGAAAAATCTGGTTTAGTTTTAGTCCAGGAACCGTCAACAGCAAAGTTTGATAGCATGCCTCGCAATGCTATTAATACTATCCCCGTTGATATTATTGCATCTGTTGAAGAACTACCTTTAAGGCTTGTTACCTTCCTACGCAACAAACTTATTATAAAATCTGAAGAAAACCAGTTAGTAAAAGATCAAGGTGCCCTTGAAAAAATTATTATTCTTCTTTATACAAAAACAGGACATGATTTTTCCTTGTATAAAAGAAATACTTTATACCGTAGGATTGAAAGAAGAATGGGGATTTTCCAAATTAGTAAACTAAAAGATTATACAACTTATCTACAGGAGAACAATGCAGAACTCGATATTCTTTTTAAAGATTTACTAATTGGAGTAACTCGCTTTTTCAGAGATGAAACTGTTTGGGAAGAATTAAGAAGAAATATATTGCCCGGAATGTTCGCAAAATTACCTGACAACTGTACTTTCCGTGCATGGGTTCCTGGCTGTTCCACAGGAGAAGAAGCTTATTCCCTTGCAATAATATTTAAAGAAGTATTAGATAAGTTAAAATCAATCAAAAATATTTCTTTCCAAATATTTGCTACAGACCTGGATACCAAGGCAATAGATGTTGCACGAAATGGTATCTATCCTGAGTCTATCTCAACATATATAAAAGCATCAAGACTAAATAAATATTTTATAAAGACTGAAGCGGGAACTTTTCGCATAAATAATGAAATACGAGAGATGCTGGTATTTGCTTCACAAAACGTTACTAAGGACCCTCCTTTTACAAAACTTGATTTTGTTTCCTGCCGTAATATGCTTATTTATATGGAAACAGAGCTACAAGTTAAATTGATAAAATTGTTTCATTATTGTCTTAATCCTCTAGGATTTTTACTTTTGGGTACTTCAGAATCTCTTGGTATAAGCAGTCCTCTATTTAAAATAATAGATTCAAAATTAAAAATTTATCAGCGTGCTTCCAAAATTAAACCAAACGAACCAATTGATTTTCCTTCTTCGTTTTCTTATATGAGTTCTAATAAAATTAAGAATTCAATAACTCCTAAAGAACCAGAAAGTCTTCAAATTCTTTCTGAACAGTTAATTTTACAGAAATATGCTCCTGCCACTATATTGACAAATGCAAAAGGAGATATAATCTTTATAACAGGGAAGACAGGTAGCTATCTTGAACCTGCAGCCGGTAAGGCAAATATGAATATTTTTATTATGGCTAGAGAAGGACTAAAGTATGAACTTTCAATTGGATTCCGTAAAGCAACTCGCTCTCATAAGCAAGTAGTATTAAAAAATATTTATGTAGGCTCTAATGGTAGTGCTGAACAGATAGTTGATATTACAATTCAAAGAATTGAGAAACCCGAAGCTTTATTAGGAATGTTTTTGTTTGTTTTTAACAATGTACCTATAGTTGTGGATACTAATTCTAAAAAGTTAAAAAAACAAAAAAATTCTTTAGATCCTAAATTAAAGTCTATGGAGTTAGAATTAATAAAAACAAAAGAAGAATTACAGTTAAGTTTAGAAGAAAAACAAACTTCTCAGGAAGAACTTAATTCAGCAAACGAGGAATTACAATCTTCCAATGAAGAACTACAATCTTCCAATGAAGAACTAACGACTTCAAAAGAAGAAATGCAAAGTTTAAATGAAGAACTTCAAACTGTGAATGCAGAACTTCAAATCAAAGTTGATGACTATATGAACGTAAACAATGATTTGAAAAACTTATTTGAGAGTACAAATATTGCCACTTTATTTCTTGATAAAAATCTTAATATCAGACGGTTCACAAAACATACGACTAACATATTAAAATTAATTTATACCGATGTTGGAAGACCTTTTACAGATATTGTAAGTAATCTCGACTACCCAGACATTGCTGAAGATGCCCGAGAAGTTTTGAGAAGCTTAGTCTTCATAGAGAAAGATATTAAAACTTTCGATGATAAATGGTACATTGTTCGTATAATGCCATATAGAACTACAGATGATATAATTGATGGTCTCGTTATTACTTTCAATGATATTACTAAATCTAAAATTCTTGAATTTAAATTAAAGGAAGTCAATAGACAGCTAAACTCTATAAATAAAGAACTAAACAGTACTAATGAAGAACTAGTAAAAAGTGAAGATAATTATCGAATTCTTCTAAAGGAAAAGGAATTAATACTTAAAGAAATCCATCACCGCATTAAAAACAATATGAATGTTATATATAGCATTCTTAATCTTCAGGCAGATGAAGATAATAATGTACATTCTAAAAACTCCCTTTTAGATGCAGCAGCCAGAGTACATAGTATGATGATTCTTTATGATAAGTTATATCGTTCTGCTGATAATAACACAGCTAATATAAAAGAATATTTCCCATCATTAATTGAAGAAATGCTTCTTATTTTTCCGAAATTTGCTAAGGTGGAATTAAATTCTCAATTGAAAGATATTTCTGTGGGAGCTCATGTACTTTCCTGCGTTGGAATTATTTTAAATGAACTTATAACTAATTCAATGAAGTATGCTTTTAAAAATCGTGATGATGGAATAATTTCTATTTCAGCATTATCAGAAGAAAACCATATAATAATTTCTTACGAAGATGATGGTCCCGGCATTCCGGAAAAAATTACAAATGGTAATCCTAACAGCTTTGGGCTGCTTTTAATCAGCACAATGGCTGCTCAGATTAATGGAAAAATAAATATGAAAAATGAAAATGGAGTTAAGTATATTCTTGAATTTGATGTTTAGAAAAATTTTACCATAAAATAAAAAAGCCGCATTGTAACAACAAAGCGGCTCATCAAAACTTTTCATTAAAGTTACTTTAATACAAACTCTATTCTCCTATTAAGCTCTCTTCCTTCAGTAGTGTCATTGCTCATTATTGGTTGGCTTTCACCAAGACCTCTTGTTGTAATCCTATTTTCATTTACTCCTTTTGCGACTAAGAAATTCTTAACCGTTTCAGCTCTATCAGTGGAAAGATTTAAGTTTGCTTCTTCTGAGCCAATGTCATCAGTATGACCTTGAATTTCAATATTTATATTAGGATTGGTTAATAATATTTCAGCTGCATTATAAAGTATTGGCATTGATTCAGGTTTAAGCTTTGAGCTATTAAAATCAAAATTAACACCAATTAAAACCCATTTCTTTTGTTCACTTGAAGTGGAAACCTTTGGCTGGTTATTTTTTACTATTTCTTCGATTTTATTATAGTCAACTTTTACAGGTTCTGTTTGATATTTTTTTATAATTTCTTCAATTTTATTATAATCAACTCCGCTTAAACCTTGATAATCCTGACACAGAGAAGATTTTTCACCATAGCCAAAATAATAGTTGAGTCCTAAGGAAAAGATACCATAAGAATCAAAAGAGCCTCCTAATAAGGTTCCCTGGTCTGTACTATAAATACCATCAAACTTTGTTGTAGCAGGGATGTGGTAACCGAATTCAGTATTTAACTTCAAGTTTTCACCGATGCTGAATTCAGCACCAATACCAAGATTAAATTCAAAATCCCAAAAAGAATCATTTAGTTCAGGGAAAGGAGAATTTTTTAATGTAAAGTATACTGCACCAAACCCTGAAAAGAGATAAGGTGAAACCGGCTCACAAGGAACTAAATAATACATTAAATCAAAATCAGCTGCACCTGAATTATTTTTAAAATCAACATTTGTTCGGGTTACTAAATGCAGGAAGCTTCCTTTTAACCTTAATCCAACATGCTCAGAAAAATTTCTTTCTAAAGATAAATAACCGCCAAAACTTTTTCCCTCTGTTGAAGTGCCGCTCGTGCTAATATATTTTGGATAAATGCCGCCAAAGCCAAAGTTCCAGCTGGATTGAGCAAGCCATCCATATTTGGATGATTGTCCATTTAACGGAATGCACAATAACCCTATAAGAATTACAAGAAAACCAAGAAATTTTTTTTGCATTTCTCCTCGAACTTAAAAAAATAAAGTATTATAAGAATCACTTAAGGGAAAGAATAGTCAAGACTTTTTAAATCCTTGATTTATAAGTTATTATATTAATAAAATAAAAACAATAATATAAAGGGATTATTTGCATTTTCTTATTTATGTCATTTTTTCGATATTTGCAGGATAAGTTTGTCACTTAAATATCGGGGTGTAGCGCAGCCCGGTTAGCGCGCTTCGTTCGGGACGAAGAGGTCGGGAGTTCGAATCTCCCCACCCCGACTTTAAATTTAACTATAAAGGTTTACTACTATGGCACAAAATCATTCTTTTGATATTGTTTCTGAAATTGATATGCAGGAAGCTGATAATGCTGTTAATCAGGCATTAAAGGAAATCCAGCAGCGTTATGATCTCAAGGATTCTCATACTACTATTGAGCTTAATAAAAAAGATAAGGTTCTTGATATAAATACTAAGGATGATTATTCTCTTAAGCAATCTATTGATATTCTTCAGACAAAATTCATTCGTCGTGGAATGTCAATTAAAGCTTTAAAGTATAATGAACCTGAAGCCGCTGCTGGCGGAAGAATGAAACAAAAAATTGATTTGCAAAGCGGTATTTCAAAAGAGAATGCAAAGAAAATAACTTCTCTTATTAAAGAGCATAAATTAAAAGTGAATGCGCAAATTCAGGATGAACAGGTTAGAGTTACCGGTCCAAAGATTGATGATTTGCAGGAAGTAATTAAATTGGTTAAAGAAGCTGACTTTGACTTCCCCACTCAGTATGTAAATATGAAATAGGTTTTTCTGTATATTAAAAAGCAGCGGTTCATCGAGTGTTTTTCATGCGTAGCGTGAAAAATGTATCGAGATGCCCGCTGCGAATACTTAATTCACATTATTTTATCGCTCCGGGCTTCTCGATACATTTTCTTCATTTCACTCAGAAAACACTCGAAGACCCTTCGCTTGCTACGCAATCTTACTATAAGCTTTTTTAAGTTCTTCTTTGCCAAGCTTTTTCACAATTGAAAATTCTTCAAGAGTTATTTTTTCAACATCTCCATAATAATTATGGTCAACTGAATCCTTCTGTATGCTTTCTTTAACATCGACGGATGTTAGTATATCCAAATTATCAACAACAAGATTTCTGTAATCATTAACATCAATGTAACCTTCCAGAATATATGGTCCCATTGACATTGTTTTTTCAACAACTCTGTCATAAACCTTTGGAAAAATCACGGCTTCAAAAGTTCCAGTAAGGTCTTCAAGTGAAAGGAATTTCATTATGTCCCCCTTTTTAGTTCGAATTCTTTTTGAAGCCATATACCAGCCAATCATCTTCACTCTTTGTCCGGTAAGTTTATACATATCTTTTGCTTTGGTAATTTTCTTATCATTAATATAGTTACTAAAAAAATGGAGAGGATGGCGAGTAACCATATAGTCAAAAGCTTCGTACTCCATTTTGCAAATTTCTTCCACTGAATAATTTTTGTTTGTTTCAACTTCCATTTCCATTTCAAAAGCTTCGGACATAAACAAATCATTATAGCTTTCATCCAGAATTCTTCTTCTCTTAAAGTAGATATCCATAAGCTTAAGCAGAGTAATTCTTGTTTTCTTTAAGCACCCCATTGCTCCGCACTTTATCAGCATACAGGTTTCTTCAAAGCCAAGTCTTGTGCGGATTAGAAAATCTGCAAGTGAAACATAAGGTCCATTCTCTTCCCTCGCTTCAATAATTCTATCAATGGATGAGGAGGAAAGATTTTTTATTGCCATCAGTCCAACTCTAATTTCATTACCATTGCCTACATACTCGTACTTGCTTTTGTTTATGCAGGGAAGTTTTATTTTAATGCCTAATCTTCTGCACTCCCAGATGTAAACACCTGCAGAATAAAATCCTCCGCCATTACTTAAAACGCTTGCCATAAACTCTGCGGGATAATGTGCCTTTAGGTATGCCACCTGAAAAGAGAGCAATGCAAATGATGCACTATGAGCTTTGCAAAATGAATATCCTGCAAAGGATTCTATCTGGCGCCAAAGTTCTTCGGAAATATCTTTTTTCATTCCCTTCTTTAAACAAGAGTTAATAAATTTATCATAGAGCTCCTGCATTGCTTTATGAGAGCGCATTTTTCCGCTCATAGCTCTGCGGAGTAAATCTGCTTCCTCAAGTGAAAGTCCGGCAATGTGGTGAGTAATTTTAATAACATCTTCCTGGTAGACCATAACTCCATAAGTATCACCAAGAAGTTTTTCCATTTCAGGAACAAGATAAGTTCTGCGTGATGGGTCCTTATGCCGTGCAATAAATTCCTGCATCATACCGCTTTCAGCAACACCGGGACGAATGATAGAGCTTGCTGCAGTAAGCATTTCAAAAGTATCAACTTCAAGTCTGCGCAATAAGGAACGCATACCGGGGGACTCAATATAAAAGCACCCAACAGTTCTGCCGCTTCTGATTAAGTCCAAAGTTTCCTTATCTTTAAAGAGCATTTGAAAATCATAGATATCAAACCCAAGCTCATTGGCACTTCTCTTTACTGATGGATAAAAAGAAATTACACTTCCCTTTCTCCACTGCTCAGGCACCTGATATAACATATTTTCTTCTTCGCGGCTCATAATCGAACTTCTAAAATATAGTGAACATTTGAGCACTATAATATAATTTTTCTTAATAACTTTCAATAAGAAAATTATTAGCTGTGCTGAAGATTCCTTTCTTCTTGGCTTCGGTCTTCTCGATATAATTTTGTCCCGATAAATCGTGACAAAATCACTCGAAGTACCTTCGCTTTTGTAGGAAAGAGACGGGAGGTACATCGAGTGTTTTTTGAGGGAGTTGAAAGATTATTTATTTTTAAGTAGAAATTTATTTTTAATCGTTATTTAAATTATAAACACCATACCTCAAAAAATGTATCGAGATGACCGACCAAAATATCTTTCCCTACTCATTTTTCTGCAAATAAGCAAAATTGAATGCTAATTTTTTCCTTAGTATTTTTGTAATTGCCTTTGCTATAATTTTTTCAGATACATAGGGCAAATTTTACAAATTAACATTGAGGATACATGTCAATTGCAACTAAGTTTTTGGACTTTTTCAGAAGGAAAGAAAATGTTCAAATAGGCGGGGGCACTAAAGCTATAGAAAAACAGATGGCTTCGGGGAAGATGACTGCACGTGAACGCATTAAGACTTTATTAGATAAAGATTCTTTTCATGAATATGATATGTTTGTTGAGCATCAGGGAAAAGATTTTGGTATGGATAAAAAATCTCTTCCTGCAGATGGTGTTATTACAGGTACAGGTACTGTTTATGGTTACCCTGTTTGTATTTACGCTCAGGATTTTACAGTTGCAGGCGGCTCTTTAGGTTTAATGCACGCTCGCAAGATTACTAAAATTATGGACCATGCTGTCAAAATGGGAATTCCACTTATCGGAATCAACGATTCAGGTGGCGCAAGAATTCAGGAAGGTGTTAACTCTCTTGCAGGTTATGGTGAAATTTTTTACCGCAATACATTAGCTTCAGGTGTTATACCACAGATTTCTGTCATACTTGGACCTTGTGCAGGTGGTGCAGTATACTCCCCTGCTTTAACGGATTTCGTTTTTGTAGTAGATAAAATTTCAAAAATGTTTATTACCGGTCCTGAAGTAATTAAGACAGTTCTTGGTGAAGAAATTTCCCAGGAAGATTTAGGCGGAGCAAAAGTTCAAACTCAAATATCCGGTAATGCACACTTCTTTGCAGAAAATGAATTAGAATGTTTTGAACAGATTAAAAAACTTATCACCTTCATTCCATGGAATAATTCAAAGAAGGCAAAAGCCTTCCCAAATAAATTACCTAATACTGCTCATTATAATATTGAAAATATAATACCTCCAGACCCACGCAAACCTTATGATATAAGAGATGTAATAAAATCAATTTGCGATGATTCAGATTTCTTTGAAATTCAAAAAGATTTTGCAACGAATATTGTAATTGGCTTTGCACGTTTTGAAGGTGAAACAGTTGGTATAGTTGGTAATCAGCCATTGGTACTTGCAGGAGTTCTTGATGTTGATTCATCAGATAAAGCTGCAAGATTCATTCGCTTCTGCGATGCTTTTAATATTCCATTAGTTACACTTGTTGATTTACCGGGTTACTTACCTGGAGTAGACCAGGAGCATTCCGGAGTTATAAGGCACGGTGCTAAAATTCTTTATGCTTATAGTGAAGCTACTGTTCCAAAAATTACAATGATATTAAGAAAAGCCTACGGTGGTGGTTATATTGCAATGTGTTCACGCCATTTAGGTGCTGACTTTGTATTTGCATGGCCTACTGCTGAGATTGCTGTTATGGGACCTGAAGGTGCTGCAAATATTATATTCAAAAAAGAAATTGAAGGCTCTTCAAATCCTGAAGAAATGCGTAAATTAAAAGTACAGGAATACACAGATAAATTTGCTAATCCTTATGTAGCAGCAGCTAATGGATATGTTGATGCAGTTATTAGCCCTGCAGAGACTCGTGATTTCTTAATTCACTCATTAAAGATTTCAGTTAATAAATCTGAAACAAGAGTTAAGAGAAAACACGGTATTCCACCGTTTTAATTAAAGCGAAGGGTCTTCGAGTGTTTTCGTCCAAAGGACGAAAATGTACCGACCACACGGTGGTCCCCTTTGGGAGAAGCCCATTGTGAATATGTAACGTTCCAAAGTATTTCTTTGGAGAAGTGACTTGAACTTATTTTATATTATTTATTTATAATAAACTTTGAGTTTTTATGAAAGAAGAAAAGAAGAATAGTTTTATTTTGGATGATACAGTATATGAAACTAATTATTCTGAAAAATATTTAAAAAGAAAACCATATAAAAAAGATGACCCAAGAAAGGTTATTGCTTTTATTCCCGGTCAGATAAAGATGCTATACGTTAAAAAAGGTGATAAAGTAAAAACCGGAGACAGACTGCTTATACTTGAAGCAATGAAAATGGAAAATAATTTAGTTGCACCTGTCAATGGAACGGTAAAACACCTCCACGTAAAAACAGGAGAAAAAGTAGCTAATAAACAATTGCTAATTGAATTAGAATAAAAATCATTTTATATGTTAATAAAAAGGTTGAAGTGAAAACTTCAACCTTTTTTTGTTTTAAAAAATTAAAGGTTATTGTGAGTCCCGACAGGTTAACCCAGGAATAAATTCATGGGCTAACCTGAAAATAAAAACATTTTTGTTGTTAGACCACGATTTTAATCATGGGATATAAATATAAAACATAAAAAAGCCGCACATTGTGCGGCTTTGAAATATATAATTTAGAGAAATTTTTCTTTAATCCATTATCATTTTAAGGAATGATGAGCTGTCTTCTTCCTCAACTTCTTCCTCTTTTTTCTTTGGTTTATCTTTTGACCAATTTACTCTTGAACTTTCAAAAACATATCCACTTTGGAATGGAGCTTCATCTTCTTTGTCCAACTGAACTTTAGGCTGAGTGGCTCTAATAATTGTTGGAGTATCAAGACTTTCCATATCTATGTAACCGGCATTAAATTTAATTCCGGGTGATGATGGAGTCTTTTGTTTTGTCTGCTGTTTTTCTCTGGCATTATATGTATTGCTTTTTTCAAATCCTGTTGCAATTACAGTGTAAGAAACATAGTCGTTCATTTCATCTTTTTGAACTAATCCGAAGATTACATTTGCTTCTTCACCAGCAGCTTCAAATATTACATTGTTGCCTGCGTATACTTCATCCATTGTAAGATTACCTGAACCTGTTACATTTATAAGTACACTCTTTGCACCTTTAATGTTTACGCCTTCAAGCAATGGACTTGATATAGCTTTTTGTGCAGCTTCAATTGCTCTGTTTTCACCACTTGCTATTCCGCATCCCATTAAAGCTTCACCGCTTTGGTTCATTACTGCACGTACATCTGCAAAGTCAACATTTACAATTCCTTCGATGTTGATGATATCAGCAATACCTCTTGTGGCTTCATATAAAACATCATTGGGTTTATCGAATGCTGTTGTTATAGATGTTCCTTTTTCAAGAACATTAATTAGTCTATCATTAGGAATAACAATTAAACTATCAACATATTGCTTTAATTCCTGAATACCTGTTTCAGCATTAAGCATTCTTTTTTTACCTTCCCATTTGAATGGCTTGGTAACAATGCCAACTACAAGAGCACCAATGCTTTTTGCAATTGAAGCAACAACAGGAGCAGCACCCGTTCCGGTACCACCACCCATTCCGGTATTTATGAAAACCATGTCGCTGCCAGATAAGATATCTGCAATCTTTTCTCTATCTTCTTCTGCAGCTTTCTTACCTACATTTGGATCTGAGCCGGCACCCAACCCTCTTGTAATGGTAGTACCAATTTGAATTTTATGCGTTGCAGAACTGCTGTTAAGTACTTGAGCGTCGGTGTTAATTGCAATATATTCAACGCCGCTAAGTCCGCGTTTTATCATTGATTCTATTGCATTACAACCGCCGCCGCCTACACCAACAACTTTTAGAACTGCTGACAAAGGATTTTCTCTGTCTAATGTAGCAAATTGTAACATGGTCTACTCCTCTAAATTATATTTCATTAAAAATCTTTTTAATAGTATCTACAAAAGCTTTAAGCTTTGTATTTTTCTTAGGCTTTTCAGATTTAATTATTGTCTCTATAGCACTGGATTTTTCTCCCGGTATTCCACGGATAAGTCCGGCTACTGTTGCAAATTCAGGACTTTCAATTTCATTAGATAATCCTGCACCAAGTTCCTGTGGAACTCCAATGCGTGTTGGTAATCCAAAAACTTCTTCAGCTAATTCAGTACAGCCTTTTAATAATGAACCACCGCCTGTTAAAACTACACCGGCTTTAATTTTATTTTTAAATCCTGCATTACGGATTTCATTATCAACAAGTGTAAACAATTCTTTCATTCTGTAACTGATAATTTGAGTCAGCAGGCTTAATGGAATTTTTGCATTTGCTCTTCCGCCAACACCTTTTATAATAATATCGTGGTCTTTTATTATTGCATTCAAAGAAGCATAGCCATATTCTTTTTTTAATTTTTCAGCTTCTTCCGTAACAATTCCTAATGATTCACGTATATCATTGGTTACCTGATTACCTGCAATGCCTATAACTTTTGTATGCTTAATTGATTTATTGTGAATGATGGCTATATCAGTTGTACCACCGCCAATATCAATTAAGATTACTCCAAGATCTTTTTCACTCTCTTCCAATACTGAAGATGATGATGCAATTGGTTGAAGAATATAATCCTGAATATGCAGTCCGGCTCTTTCAACAGATTTCTTTATATTCATCATTGCCGGAATAGAAGCCAGTACTATATGATTAGTTGCTTCCAATCTTGAACCAGTCATTCCAATAGGACTATCAATTCCTCCCTGATGGTCAATCGAAAATTCCTCAGGAATAATATGAAGTATTTGTCTGTCTGAAGGAATTCTGATTGTACGAACATCATCATCAAGTCTCTTAAGGTCCTGTTCAGTAATTTCTTTATCTTCATTATTTATGGTAACATAATTTCTATGTCGCATAGAAGTTATATGTTCACCAGCAACACCAACATTAACAGTTTTAATTTCCAGTCCTGCTCTATTCTGAGCAATTGCCATTGCATTTTTTATTGCTTCCGCAGTTTTGCCGATGTTTGCAACTAAACCTTTATGCAAGCCTTCTGATGGAGCTACACCAAACCCAAGTATATCAACTGTATTGTCTTCATTTCTCTCGGCAATAACTGCGCATACTTTGGTTGTTCCTAAATCAAGACCAGCAACTATGTTTTTTTTCATTCACTTAATCCTGTGCTTATAATATTACCGGCGAATACCGCATTAGAATATCTTAAGTCTATATATTCACTATTGTTGAACAAATTACTTTTATTAAATCCATCCCATATAGAATTCAAATAATACATTTTTTTAACTTCGTTACCTTTTCCAATAAGAAACAAACTGCTAAGTCCACTAAATGTAATTACAGCCTCTTTACCTCTGTTCATATTTATTTCTGACAATTTACTTTTTATATCGTGATTCAAAACTTCTGCCGCATCAATAATCTTAAATGCATTCACGATATCAGCGCACTTTAAAGTATCAAATAATTTTACTTTGCCTTTGTAAACAAAATTATTTATTACCGGGAAATTAGTACTAAGAGAATCATTTACTATTGGTAATACTTTAAAATCTTCTGTTATGAAATATGGTTGATTATCTTTAATAATAATAGCTTTGATATTTCTTTCAGTAATTTTAAATGAAGCCTCACCATCATTTATTTGAATTTCAACTTTTTTTACATAAGGATGTTTTTCAAATCTATCCTTAATAATATTTAGCTTTGTTGAGTATTCACTAAAATTTAATTTTACAAACTCTATATAATCATTGCTGCTTAAAAAACTACTACCTGTAACTTTTATTTTTTCAATCTTGCTGATGCTATAGCTGTCAGCAGGAATTAATATCAAATAAATCAGGAATGCACTAAGCATTAAAAATAAAATTGTACCTGCTATTTTTTTAACAGCGTTCATTAATTATTTTTTTATTCTTTCAATAAATTTTTCGCCATACTTCCAAATATCGCCTGCACCCATAGTTACAATAATATCACCATCTTTTTTTATAGACTCTAATACTTCAGGTATATCTTCCTTATTCTTAACATACATTACATTTTTATGTCCTAATTTTTTTGCAGCATTTGCAATTAATTCTCCTGATATACCTTCAATAGGTAATTCACGAGCAGGATAAACATCAGTGCAGATGAAAACATCGGAATTAAGGAATGACCTTCCAAACTCCTGATAAAAATCTTTTGTTCTTGTATAAAGATGCGGCTGAAAAACTGCAATCAACCTTCTGTCCCAACCAGACCTTACTCCTGCTAATGTTGCACTTGTTTCAGTTGGATGATGTGCATAATCATCAACAACCATAACATCATTATCATACTTAACTTCAAATCTTCTGAAAACTCCGGTAAATGATTCTAATGCTTTTTTAATTGTATTAAATTCTATACCAAGTTCTAATCCAATGCAGACAGCAACTAAAGAATTTTTAACATTATGAAGACCAGGAATTCTTAACTTAATTCTTCCAAGATTTTTTTCGTTATACATAACATCATAAGAACTTGATATCTCATCAAATACAATATCAACTGCTCTTAAATCAGCTTGTATACTTGTACCGTAACTGATAATTTTTTTGTTAATGTTAGGTCTAATATCCTGCAATGCAGGCTCATCAAGACAAAGAACAACAAAACCATAAAATGGAACTTTATTTGCAAACTCAGTAAAAGCAGCTTTTATATCATCAAGATCTTTGTAAGTATCAAGATGTTCAGTTTCTAAAGTTGTTAATGCAGCGATAGTAGGAGTAAGTTTTAAAAATGTTCTGTCAAACTCATCTGCTTCAACAACAATGAAATCACCTTTACCCAAACGTGCATTTGTTCCGCCGAGTCCGCTTAATTTACCTCCCACTATAATTGTTGGGTCAATGCCGCCTTCAGTTAAAACCAAGCCAACCATTGAAGTAGTAGTAGTTTTACCGTGAGTTCCTGCAATACCAATTCCATATTGTAAACGCATAACTTCAGCAAGCATTTCAGATCTTTTAATTACCGGAATTTTTCTTTCGATAGCTGCCTGAACTTCCGGATTATTAGTTTGTACTGCTGAAGAATAAACTAAAACATCTGCATCAACTAAATTTTCTGGTGAATGACCCAGGTAAACTTTAATTCCTAAACTTTCCAATCTCGCTGTAACATCAGATAATGCTCTATCAGAACCGGAAACTTCAAATCCCTGGCTTAGCAATATCTCAGCAATGCCGCTCATTCCAATTCCACCAATGCCTACAAAATGTACTTTCTTAATATTCTTAAACATCCGCTCTTCTTCCTTCCACTTTATTCTTTAATCCTGAAAATAATTTTATCAAGATTTCAGCTCTTTCATATTCAAATGGTCTTATTATAGTAATTCTCTTTTTATTTTTTTGTTTTAAAAATATAAGCCTGAAGTTCTTATACTTTCTTCCTTTTTCTCTAATGAATTTTATATACTCAATATTTTTTGTTTCAATTCTTCTGGTTTTTGCTCTATCAGTGTATTGAATATATTCATTAGTTACTTCTAAATTTCTTTTTCTATATATATTATAGATTAAACTTATTAGTGCTATAAGTATGATTATTCCAAAAACATATATAATTGGGTCATCGGTAACCAACTTATAGATGTTGCCTACAAATTGACCTCTTACAATTACATAAACTACAAACACAATGAAATAAATCAATGTCGATGAATAATAAAACGACAAATTGTATTTAAATACTTCTACGTTATTTGTTTTTTTATCTATCATTTCTTTTCGCCATTTCAATTGCACGTTTAGCAATAACTTCAGCTGAGTTTCCTTTTCTATTCTTCAAAGCATTCTCATTCAATATTCTAAGTTTGTCTTCATCATTAATCAATAACAATATACAATCAAATAATTCTTTATCAATATTTTTATCTTCAATTAGAACAGCAGCATTCTTGTCAGAAAGAGATTTTGCATTATAATACTGATGATTCTCTGCAACATTAGGAGAAGGAATCAATATTGAAGGAATACCTAACTCAGAAATTTCAGCGATAGTAGTTGCTCCCGCTCTTGATATTAAAAGGTCGCAAGCTGAGTATACTAAATTCATATCTTCTATGAATGCATTCACTTTTATATTTTCTGAATTATACTTTTTGTATTCTTCGATATAATTCTTTCCTGTTTGCCAGATAACCTGGATATTATTTTCTTCTAGTTTATTTACAATTTGAGAGAGAGATTTATTAATTGAATCTGCTCCAAGACTACCTCCCAAAATTAATAAAACTTTTTTTGAATTACTTAAGTTTAACTGAGATAATGCAATTTTTTTTTCAATTAATTTTAAATTTTCTCTAACAGGGTTACCCGTCACAAAAACTTTTTCTTTTTTTGTAAAATATTTTTTTGAATCTTCATAACTCACGTGAACTTCTTCAGCATACTTCTCTAACATCTTAGTTGTCTTACCGGGAAAACTATTCTGTTCAAGTATTAAAATTTTAGCTCCTGCTTTTGCAGCAGCCCATATTGCAGGTCCTGAGACATAACCACCTGAACCAATTGCAACATCAGGTTTGAATTTAAAATTTATTGCAAGGCATTGAGCAACTGAATAAACTAATTTTACAGGAAATAATAAATTTTCTAAAGTAAATTTTCTTGAGAAACCTTTTATCCAAACAGATTTAAATTTGAATCCGGCTTTAGGTACAACTCTGCCTTCAATTTTATTTTTAGTACCAATAAACATAATATCTGCTTCAGGCATTAAACGTCTGATACTTTCAGCAACAGCTAATGCAGGGAACAAATGTCCACCAGTACCACCACCTGCAAAAAGAAACCTTATGTTTATTTCTTTAGACATTTGCCTCGGCAGTTTTTAATGTTGTGTTTACTTCTGATTCTAATTTAATTTGATTACTAAATCCAATGTTCATCAAAATTCCAACAGAAATGCAAAGGAAGATAATTGATGAACCTCCATAACTAATAAAAGGTAATGGCAATCCTGTTGTTGGTAACAATCCTGATGCTACAGCCATATTAACGTAAGCAAACAATAAAATCATAAATGATAATCCGAATGCTGCAACTTCACCAAATTTATCTTTTGCTTTTTTTGCAATAGCCATTCCTACCACAAAGATTAATAGATAAACAACTAACAATACAATTGCACCCACAAAACCAAGTTCTTCACCAATGATTGCAAAAATAAAATCGCCATAAGCTTCAGGTAAAAACAAATTACTTTGTCTTGAGTTTCCAAGCCCAACACCAAAAATTCCACCGCTTCCTAATCCCATAACTGCTTGTTTAACCTGGTCATTTATGTCAGCTTTATTATTAACTCCATTTATAAAGGACATTATCCTTACTCTTGAATGAGGCATTATCATTGCTGCACCTAAACCTGCAATTGCTAATCCCATAGCAGATACAAATAAATGTTTAAGTTTAGCTCCGCCAAAGAATAAAATTGCTAAAGAAGTTAGTACCAACAATAATCCATTACTAACATTAGGTTGAAGTAATATTAAAGCTGCAATTGATAATATCCAGGCTATTGCCGGTAAATATCCATACTTTAAATCTTTTAGTTGTTCACCTTTTCTCTCAATGTATGATGCCAGATAAAGTATCAAAACTACCTTTGCCAAATCAGCAGGTTGCAAACTGAATCCTAAAATGTTTAACCATCTTCCTGCACCTTTAAAACTTGGTGCAAAGATTAAAGTATAAATCAATATTAATACAACTCCGATTAATATTACTTTTAAATAAACTTTGTAAAAAGAATATGGTATGAATGAAAA
>DASRWI010000034.1:0-75190 GCA_035654655.1 Ignavibacteriaceae bacterium
ATAGCACATCCTATTCCCGAAGGAATTTTTGTTCTTACCAATGATATAACAAAAAGAAAAGTAGCAGAGATTGAACTGCAGCATACTTTAAAAGAAAAAGAAATGCTGCTTAAAGAATTATATCATCGTACAAAAAATAATATGCAATTAATTTCATCTCTTTTAAGTTTAAGAGGAGCAGCAATCCAGGATGAAAAATATGCAAATACATTTCTTGAAATGAGAAATCGTATTCAGGCAATGTCATTAGTTCACGAAAGATTATATCAAACTAAAAGCTTATCGAAATTAGACCTCGGCTTATATATTAAGGATTTAGTTGACCTTTTAATCGTTAGTCATTCGGTTGAAGTAAGTAAAATAAAAGTTGAATATGACCTTTGCGATTGTGAAGTAATGCTTGATATAGCTATTAATTGCGGATTAGCTGTAACAGAATTAGTTCTTAATGTAATTAAACACGCCTTCCCGGGAGATAGAAAAGGGGTGCTAAAAATATCACTTCAAAACCTTGGAAGTAATCAAATGGTATTAAAAATTACAGACGATGGCATTGGTCTACCGGAAGATTGTTTAACCAAAGAAGGGCATTTGGGATTTCAGGTTGTAAAGGGATTGGTAGAGGACCAGCTCAATGGTAGTGTAAACATTGAAAGCTCAAATGGTACTTGCTGGACAATTGTATTTAAGAATGTATTAAAAGAAAAATAATCTTATCTGACTTTTTTGATAAAATAATTTTTTATTTTAATCAATAAAGATTTCAAATTATCTTAATCTTAAAGGTATTGCTTTATGATAAAACTTTTTACGATTGGGTTTACAGGAAAATCAGCTGAAAAGTTTTTCGGCATCTTAAAAAGAGCCGGAGTAAAAAAGATAATAGATATAAGAATAAGCAACTCATCTCAACTTGCGGGATTTACGAAAGGGAACGATTTAAAATATTTTGCAAAAGAGATTGCTAACATCAGCTATGAACACAATCTTGATTATGCACCTACCAAAGAACTTATGCACAGCTATCGCGAAAAAGAAATAACTCAAGATAAATGGGAAGTTGAATACCTTAAACTGCTAAAGGAAAGAAAAATTTTAAAAGATATTGATTATAAACATTTCAATAATGCTGTGTTATTATGTAGTGAAGAAAAAGCAGAACACTGCCATAGAAATTTACTTGCTCAATATTTAAAGAAGAACAATAAAGAAATTGAGATAATACATTTATGAAATTCCTTGCAATTGAAAAAGAAATAAAGAAAGTTGATTGGGGAAAAGAAAAAGAAATACTCGAAGAAGAAGCAAGAGGAGTTTATAAATTATATTCAGAGGGATATATAAGAGAAATATATTTCAATGAATTTCATAATGCCGTAATAATACTTGAAAGTGAAAACCTCACCAAAGCAAACGACCTCCTCGCAACACTACCATTAGTAAAAAACAAACTTATCACCTTCGAAGTTATGAAACTAAACCCATACACCGGGTGGGAGAGGATGTTTGGTTAAAAGCATTATGACCAAAAGGCATAGTGTCATTGCGATGAGCGAGTCAACGAGCGAAGAAGCAATCTCATGGCAATAGTAACTTTTTATACAAATTTAAAAGAATGTTCGTTTTTTTTTGGTTTAATTTTTTTTGCATTTGTTTCAATATAAGGGTTGAGATTGCTTCGTTCCTCGCAATGACATTAAAGAAAAGTTATTTTTTTTACTTCACCTCAGCTACATTAATCCAATTGCCACAGGTGTCATCGAAGACTGCATAGGAACCCCAAGCTTCTGTGGTTGGTTCTATTTTAAATTGGACTCCTTTTTTCTTTAGTTCTTCACATTCTTTCATTAAGTCTGATGAGAATAGTGCTGTTGCCGGTATTCCATCTTTATATATCGCTGCCTGGTAAGCTTTAGATGCGGGATGTCCATTCGGCTCAAGCAGTAATTCAAAATCTTCATTATCAGGTGAAACAACTGTAAGCCATCTATATTCACCCATTGATGCATCCTGCTTTTTTATAAATCCTAATTTTTCTGTATAAAATTGTAATGCTTTGTCCTGATTATCAACAAATATGCTTGCAAGTTTTATTTTCATAAATTTTCCTTATTAATCAATTTTTGTTGAGTATATATATAAACATTTTTCATCTTGAACTATCGAAATGCGCATATGAAGGTTTTCACCAGGGATGGTGTATATTAATTTAATATTCAAAGCGTACAGGACATACTTAATTGCAATATTTTTGTTATAAATTTGTAAGTGACTTTTAATGTTTTACTCACATTATTTTGCTTTTTTTTAATATTTTTATTGAAATCTAATCATTTATAAGCTAAATTATACCGTCAAATGAAAAATATTTCTTTTGTTAAAATGAGTGGTGCCGGTAATGATTTTATCATAGTTGATAAAATTGTTAATGCGGATTTCGAACCAAACAGCGAAATTATCACTAAACTATGCAGCCGTAGAACCGGAATTGGTGCTGATGGCTTAATAATGATAAGTGATTCTGCATCTTATGATTTTCATATGCAGTATTATAATGCTGATGGTTCAACAGGCACTTTATGCGGTAATGGAGCAAGGTGTGCAATAAGATATGCCAAGTACAGCGGCAGATTAAAGTATGAAAATGCTTTGTTCAAATCAGGTGAACACGTTTATAGAGGTGTTGTTTTAGGTGATGATTGTATAAGGTTTTTCCTTAATCCTCCTGAGGATTTAAGGTTTGACCTTGTTCTTAATGAAGATGATATTAAAGTTAAAGGTGATTTCCTGAATACAGGTTCACCTCACTTGATTGTTAATATAAAAGATGTTTTTGGTGAGAAAAAAAGTTTTCAGGACTTAAATGATTTTCCTGTATTCGATTTAGGAAAAAAATTAAGATACAATGAAAACTTTGATAAAGGTACGAATGTTAATTTCATTGACATAAAAGATGATAGAGTTTGGATACGTACTTATGAAAGAGGAGTCGAAGATGAGACTCTTGCTTGCGGAACAGGTTCAACAGCAGCAGCAATAATCAGCTGCATTAAATATGGTTTGAAACCACCTATTAGGCTTATAACCAGAAGTTATGATGAGTTAGAAGTTGATTTTAATTTTTCCGAAGGTAAGGTTAATAACATATCACTTACCGGTCCTGCAAAAATTTTATTTTTAGGTGAGTTTCAGTTAAATAAGTTTATATAAATATTTGGAGATAAAATGGCTAAAGTTCTATTCTCTATACAGTATGAGATAAGTCCTGCTAAAAGAGAAGAGTATTTGGAAGTAATAAAAGAGCTAAAGAATCTGGTAAAAACAGAAGGATTAGAAAGTTATGAAGTTTACGAAGTAAAAGGGAAACCAAATAATTTTCAGGAAGTATATGCATTCAATTCAAAAGAAGCTTATGAAAATTTTGATGATGATTTAAGCGAAAGGATTAACATTCTAATCAATAAATTATCTGATCTTGCTGTTGATAATTCAACTAAATACACAACACTATTCGAACTGGCTTCAAATTAAATAAGATATTATGAATTATCCTCCGAAATAAGGAGGATAATTTTAATATTTTTTTCTTTTCTAATTTAAAATTTTTATTCCTATTTAAAAAAAAATTATTTATCTTAAACTTTGTATCAAAGAGAGAATTTATTTTTGTCAAATAACTAAATTACTGTTATTTTTCTATGTATGAATTGCATCTTCTGTAATATAATTGATAAAAAAGCTCACGCTGAGATTCTTTACGAAGATAATGAAACCTTAGTACTGCTTGATATACATCCATTAAATTACGGGCACACCCTTGTAATTCCTAAGGAACATCACGAAAATATTTTAGAAGTTCCATCTGATTTATTGAAAAGAATGATTATTGTTCTGCAGGAAACTGCAGAGGCAGTTAAAACAGCAGTTGAAGCAGATGGGTTTAATATTATCGTAAATACAGGAAGAGCCGCAGGACAGACTATCTTTCATTTTCATTTTCATATTATCCCAAGATATAAAGATGATAAGGTAACCAAGCTGCAGCTTAAAACGTATCCGGAAGGTGAATTCAAAAAATATGCAGATAAAATCAGATTAGTTATTAATAATAAGGTTAAAAAAAATGGATAAAAAAATTAGAGTGCTTATTGCCAAAGCAGGTTTAGATGGTCACGATAGAGGCGCAAAAGTAATTGCAGCTGCTTTAAGAGATGCAGGTATGGAAGTTATTTATACTGGGCTAAGACAAACTCCTGAGATGATTGTGGAAGCTGCAATTCAGGAGGATGTTGATGTAATTGGAATTAGCATTTTATCAGGTGCACATATGACAATCCTACCAAAATTGTTAAACCTGATGAATGAAAAAGGTTTAAATGATGTTTTATTGACCGGAGGCGGAATTATTCCTAATGCTGATGTCTCCGAACTTAAACGATTAGGTACAGGTGAAATATTTACACCAGGTGCTTTAACAACTAACATTGCCGATTATATTAAGCAATGGGTTTCGGAGCATCCACGTAAGTAAAAAAGCCGAGGTACATTTTTTATTCAGTGTGTTACTTTTTCTTGAAAGGTTCAACCATGAAAAAATTGTTACTTGTTCTCTTTTTATTCGCTGTGATTCCTCTTTGTTCACAATCTCTCGTACAGACAGTTCCATTGGCTAATGATGGTTATCTTAACTATGGTTATGGATTAACTTTTGCCAATGGTAATTTATGGATATCCTCAAGCTCTTCAACTAATGGTAAGGGAATAATCAAATCTTTAGATAATAACGGTCAGGTTGTTTCCACTGTTACAATGAGTTATCCTACCATAAAAGAATCTCAGGGTTTAGCTTTTGATGGTACTAACTTTTGGTACGTTGAAAGAAAAATTTCCAGATGCGATCTTTTTAAAATTTCTTCGACAGGGACTGTATTAGATTCCATTCCAATCAGGAACCTTACTCATAATGTTGATTGGACATTGGGCGGAGCAGCCTGGCATGATGGCTATTTATGGATTTCCTGCTATTACCCAAATGCAGATGTTGGTGTTTACAAAATTGATATTGCAACTGAAAGTTTTGTTGACACAATAAAAATTACAAGATGGGACCCTTCTACATTACAGCATCAAGGTGTTACATTTAAAGGTGATACTTTATTTGTGGTAAATGATGGTTTTGAAGGCACTGAAAAAATATATGCAGTAAGCTTAACTACAAAAGATACTTTGTTTACATTTAACTTACCTGAGACTCCCGGTGTTAGACAAAATCCACGTGGATTAGCTTGGGATGGTACTTACTTCTGGCTATTAGCAGAACCTGTTGGTGCTTCATCAGGTAAATCATTATTTAAATATACTCTTAGTAGTACTGGAACTCCAGGTATTGCTGTTCTAACTCCTACTTTAAATTATGGTAATGTTCAGATTGACTCTACTTTGCGTTTAGATGCAGTTATTCAAAATGTCGGAACTGCAGACTTAAGAATTGATTCTGTTAAATGCAGCAATCCGGCTTTTATTTTTGAATCAAGTTTTCCATTGGTAATAAATACAAATGGTTCCAGAAGTATTCCTGTTGCTTTTAAACCCACGGGATTACTAACTTATAATGATTCAATAAAAATTTACCATAATGACCCTTCACGTTCAAGTATGAAAATTACATTACTTGGTAGTGGAGTTTATACTGCTGCTTATATTTCTCCTTCAGTTACAAATTTAGATTATGGAAATAAGAGAAAAGGTTCTACTGGTTATCAGGAACTAACCTTATCTAATACAGGCTCAGCCCGTTTGAAAATTGATTCATTAAAGTTATCAAATCCTTCATATAGATTAGATGCTGTTACTTTACCTCTCTATATTGATTCAGTTTCAAGCAAGACTTTAACAATATGGGCTTTCCCATCTGAATATGGAGCTTTAAAAGATACATTAAAAATTTATTCAAATGCTTCTAATGGAACATTATTTAAAATTCCTGTTTCAACTGTTTCTTCAGGATTTGATTCTACATTAGGTAATATTGTATGGAGCGGCTATATACCTGATAATCCAAATACTACATTAAATGACCCATCAGTTAAATCAATTCAAATAATTGATGATATAAATAATGATGGTGTTGCTGACCTTGTTATGGGTACAGACAACTATTGGATTATTGCTTACAATGGTAATAGTTCAAATACATCTGACGTACTTTGGAAATTCAATACATATCATACAAGCAACAGTGCAGGTTCAATTGAATATGTACAAAATTTAAAAGTTGGTCAAGATATAAACAACGATGGTTTTAGAGATGTATTTGCAGGTACTCAAGGTGGTAGTGAAGCAGTATTTGCAATTGATGGAAAAACCGGGGCAGAGATTTGGGAAAATGACCCTACCGATTATAGTGCCGGCGATATTATGGGTCTTGATGTAAAGAGAGACTTTAATAATGACGGTGTTAATGATGTTCTTGCAGCAGCAAGCGGAAACGAAAGTTCAGGAGCAGGTAGATTTTCTGTTCTTTGCTTAAATGGTAAAACAGGTGTTGAACTTTGGAGACTTGACCAATCTGCTTCTCAAAAATTAAAATATATGGTTACCTCTACTGATGATGGCGGTGCTGTCGGCAGCAGAGTTGGAACTACTAACGAAGTTACCGGATTCAACAAACAAGGATTACTTACCTGGTCATTCCCAACTCAAGGAACACCATGGACAGTTATGGAAATGGTTAATGTCGGCGGAGAACCTACCTCTGATATTCTTGTTGGAACTATGAACGGTGTCGTTTATTGTTTATCAGGAGACGCAGGTTATCCAATTTGGCAAAACTCAATCGGCAATTATATCATTGAAGATTTAAGAGTTATATCCGATGTTAACTTAAATGGTACTCCTGATGTTTTAGTATGCGGAATAGCTCAACCATTGTTTGTCTTTGATGGAAAAACAGGACAGCAAATTTGGCAGAACACTGCAGGTGGTTCTATTGTTGGATTAAGTGAATTAGTTGACATCACAGGTGATGGTTATCCTGAAGTTGGTACTGTTTCCTGGACAAATGTAATGCTTAATGTATTTAATGCAAAGACCGGTGAAAATGTATTCTCACGTTCAATGGGTTCTTCAAGCGGTGAAACTGGTGAAATATTAGCTCCTATGGCAGATGTTGATGGTGATGGTGCAGGTGAATTTGTTGTTGGTACAAGAGATGGGAAAATATATGCATTCTCTGGTGGACCTTTCGGCGTAGTACCTGTTGAATTATCAACCTTCACTGCCAGCACTAATGATAACAATGTTACACTTATGTGGAACACTGCAACTGAAACTAACAATAGCGGTTTCTATATTGAAAGAAAAGCTAAAGATGGTACCTTTGCAGAAGTCGGTTTCATTAAAGGGAAAGGAACAACAACTGAAACTCAGAATTACATCTTTGTTGATAAGAATTTAACTGTTGGCGGTTATGCTTACAGATTAAAACAAGTTGACTATGATGGTACCTTCAAGTATACAAACTCAGTTGAAGTAAATATCGGTTTACCGGTTAAGTATACATTAAGTCAGAACTATCCTAATCCATTTAACCCTTCAACAGTAATAAATTACTCATTACCATTTGATGGATTTACAAAATTGAGAATATATAATGTAACAGGTGAAGAAGTTGCAACTCTTGTAAATGATTTTACAAAAGCAGGAAACTATTCAATTCAATGGAATGGAAATAATAGTCAGAATGTAAAAGTACCTTCAGGTATGTATTTATACAGGCTTGAATCTGGAAACTTTACTGAAACAAGAAAGATGATTTTAATAAAATAATATTATCTAAATAGATTAATTAAAAAAGCCGCATCTTATCAGTGCGGCTTTTTTTTGTGGATAACAAAAGGTCATTGCGAGCGCAACGAAGGGCAGTGTCGCAATCTCAGTATTTTGAATCATGATTAAAATGATTTGTAAAAGATTAACGTGATTTATTTAGTCTGAATTATTAAAACGGAAATTTGCACTAGAATTTTTATTCTTCCAATAAATTAAATTCTGAAGCAAGTCTCCGACATGCAAATATTTGTTTTGTGGCTTAGTTACTACTGAAGCAAATCTCCGATTTGCAATTTCAATAAAAATAAAATGGGTTTTAGCTTTACACACTCAGCAGTTTGCTCCTGTAGTTGTAGCTTAGTTACTAAATAAGCAAATCTCTGATTTGCAATTTTAATAAAAATAAAATGGGTTTTGGACATGCAAACCAGCGGTTTGCTTCAGTAGTAGAAAATTATTGAACAAAAATTTTCCCCCTTCCCTAAATGGGAAGGGGGTTGGGGGATGGGTACAATTTTAAAATTATATAAAAAAAGTCTGTTCTCTCTTTGGACCAACTGAAATAATATTAATATTAATATTAGCTTGCTCACCTATGAACTTCAAATATTCTTTTGTTTTTGCAGGAAGTTCATCATATGTTAAAGCTTTTGTTATATCAGTATTCCACCCATCCAATTCTTTATAAACAGGTTTTACTTTTTCTAATCTTTCAACATCGGTAGGGAAGGAGTGAATTAATTTTCCATCTAATTCATAACCTGTACAAACTTTTATTTTTTCAAAACTGCTTAATACATCAAGTTTTGTAATTGCAACTGAAGTTATTCCATTTATCATTGCAGAATACTTTACCAATGCCGCATCAAACCATCCGCATCTTCTTGGTCTTCCTGTGGTTGCTCCATATTCTGCACCAACACTTCTAAGCTTTTCTCCGTCTTCATCTAAAAGCTCTGTTGGGAATGGTCCTGCTCCTACTCTGGTTGTATATGCTTTAACTATTCCAATTACATCGCTAATCTTTGTTGGAGGAATGCCGCTACCTGTGCAAGCACCTCCTGAAGTCGGACTTGATGATGTTACAAATGGATAAGTTCCAAAATCTACATCAAGCAATGCACCTTGTGCTCCTTCAAGCAAAATAGATTTACCTTCTTCCATTGCATTGTGTAAGTATGCCGGTACATCCTTAATATACTTATCTATTGTCTTATCAAACTCAAGATATTGATTAACAATTTCTTCAACATCTAATTCCTGATGTTCATAAATTTTTGTAAGTATATTATTTTTCTCTTCTAAATTTTTTCTGATTTTTTCTTCAAGAGCTTTTCTATTCAACAAATCAACAATTCTGATTCCCTTACGTGCATACTTGTCTATGTAGCAGGGACCAATACCTCTTCCAGTAGTTCCAATTTTTTCACTCTTTTCACTAATAGAATCAAGCAGTTTATGATAAGGCATAATAAGATGAGCATTATGACTGATAAATAATCTGCCGTCAACTTTAATATTATTTTTTTCAAGAAGTGCTATTTCATCAAGTAAAGCAACGGGGTCAATAACAACACCATTACCAATTACACATATTACATCTTTCCTTAAAATACCGGAGGGAATTAAATGAAGAACATATTTATCTTCACCAATCTCAACTGTATGTCCAGCATTAGCACCCCCTTGATATCTAACAACAACATCATACTTTTCACTAAGTATGTCAACAATTTTTCCTTTACCTTCATCGCCCCATTGGCTGCCGACAAGTACTGCGACACTCATAAAATATCCTTATACATAAAAAAACTCCGATATAACGGATTACCGGAGTTAAAATTCCAAAATAGTTACTTAATTATTTAAAGCTCTGAACTGCTTCTTCAACAGATTCGTAATTTTCAAAAATGCTAATAAGTTTTGTAATTACCAACAAACTTTCAATTCTGTCTGTAACTCTGGCAAGTCTCATATTGCCGCCAGCTTTCTTCATAGTAGTTAAGCCACTAATGAGCATACCAAGACCGGAGCTGTTCATAAATTTTACTTCTGCTAAATCAACAACTACATTTAATTTGCCCTCATCAATTGCTTTGTGCAAAGTATCGCTAAACTCTTTAGTCTCTTCGCCACCCATCATGTTCCCTTTTAGATCTATCAAAAGGGCGTTATACATTTCAGTTGTTTTAATCTTCATTAATAACTCCATTAATTTATTGAAGTAATTTAATTAGTTAACTATATTTTTGCAATAGAAGAATAAAAAGAAATATAAACATAAGTCTTTGGTCATTTTGTGGGATTTTATCCTTTCAAATGGTTAAAAAACCGATTATCAATTTTACTTCCCAACAAATCCTAAAATAATTATTTTACGGAACAAACATTAAAACCTTACGTCTAAAATGATAAATGAAGATAAAAATATGAATGACAATAGTATGGAAGTCCCAAATATTATAAATCTGGATGATGATTTCTTTCTAATAAAGAAATTCAATGAAGGTGATGAATCTACCTTCAGGAATCTCGTACATAAGCATAAGGACAAAGTAAGAAACCTGGTTTTTATTACAATGGGTAATGTTGAACAGGTGGACGATATATCACAGGACGTATTTATTACTGTCTATCGTAATTTAAAAAACTTCAGATTTGAATCACAATTTACAACCTGGCTTTATAGAATAACAATTAATAAATGTAAAGACCAGTTAAGAAAAGCTAAAATTAGAAGTATCTTCACCTCGATTAAGGACGATGAAGAAGAGCATGTGGTTTATGATAAGAATAACGAACCTGATGATACTTCAGCTATTGTTCAAAATGCTATTGCCCAACTGCCTGATAAATTAAGAATTCCATTACTCTTAAAAGATATTGAAGGAATGAGTTATCAGGAGATTGCAGAAGCAACCAATAGTGAAATAGGCACTGTAAAATCTAGAATTTTTAGAGCTCGTGAAGGCTTAAAAAAAATATTAAAGCCTTTCGAGAAGGAGTTAATGTCATGAGTAAAATGATAAATGATGAAATGCTTTCAGCATACCTGGATAATGAATTGAATGAAAAAGATAAACTTCTGGTAGAAGAAAATCTTTTAACCTCAAGTGAGTTAAGAACAAAACTAGAAGAATTGAAGAAAATAAAATTTACGGTTAAAGAATCAGCAAGAAGTTTACCTGAATCTCCTTACTTTGAAACCAGGCTTGAAGCAGCATTAAAAGATAACAGCAAACAAAATAAATTAAGAAAATTTGCCCCTGCTATTGGGTTTTCAGCTCTTGCTATTTTCTTGATGATATTGTTTAGACTAAACCCAAATTTCCTAAATACAATAGTTGAAGAACAAAAAACTAACATTGCAGGATTTTATACTGAAAACTTGAAACCATTATTATTTGCGGCCAATATAGATAATGAAGATATATTCAATTTCGCTTTCAATAAGCAATTACCTTTAGATGACCGGAACAATCAAGTATTGCTGCTTGGATATGACCCAAAAGGAGTTGAATATTTTGAGATTAAACAGGCCGGTAACCTTGAACAGCCTAATAATTTAGATAACTTTATTAGAGCTATGAACTTTACTAATGCTGAAAAAGAAAAAGTTTATCAAATACTTCAATCTTACGCAGATGATATTCAGTCACAAATTCTTGTTAATGATAGGAACACTGTTGCTATAAACCCGAATCTATGGAATTATAACCAGGCAATAGTTGCTGATATTTGTAAGTTTGCTGCTCAGGTAAATAAACCTGTTCTTCAGAAAATTATGCCAGCAGCTTATACATATTATAGTGACCCTCAAGTAATTAAAGCTATAAATAAAGCAAAAGAAGATAACAATGAATATATCTTCTTTACTCCTGATACTGTTTTCTCTGAAAAATTCTATTTTGACAAAGAGAAGTTCAAAGAAGATATGAAGCAGATGAAAAAAGACATGTCAAAGAATATGGAAGAGTTAAATATCAACTTGAGAAATATGAAGATGAATTTAGACAGCAGCAGAGTAATGTTGAAAGATAGAAGACATAATAATGATATTAGGGTTTTTATTGATACAAATTCTTATAGAGTAGAATTGCATAACTTCAACATCCCTGATTTCGATATTGAGTTACCTAATATGGATAGTATTAATGCTCTTGTTGAAAAAGAAATGAAGAATTTAAAATCATTTTCATTTGTTATTCCAGATATGGATGAAAAAGGAAAAAGAAATTTTAGCTTTAAGTATAGAACTGATGATTCTTCGGGAGAAGTTAATGTTGTAATCCCCAATATTGACAGCATTGTACAATTGCAGATGAAGAATATGCCTAAAATGGATTCCTTAATGAAACATTTTAGTTTTAGAACAGATTCATCCGGCAGGTACTATTTCGATGATGATTCTTTAGGAATAAACTTCCCGGGAGAGGATTTTAAAACTCAGATGAAAATGCTTGAAAAGGAAATGAAAAAATTCCAAAAGGAAATGCAGGAATTAAGGAAGGAATTAAAGAAGAAAGAAAAAGATTCTCAGGACGTAGAAGTACGGGCTCCACTTGAGATATAGAAAACAGAACAAGCCATCCCCATAACGGATGGCTTTTTTTGTAAAATAAGGCATTTTACCATTCTCCACACATATAATCCGTTTATAACTCTTCTCTTTACATTTTTATTTAAAAAAGATAAATTAAATACAAAGGTATATTATTATTGAAAAATTGAAGAAAATGGACCTATTATTTTTGAAATCAACTAAGACAATAAAATTCCAGGCATTCATTATTAGTGCTGCCTTATTATTTATTGTTAATTTGTTCTTTATGGAAGATGTTATCAAGGAGATAGCAGTCTTTTTGGTAATAGGTACTTTGATATTATACCTTATGGATTTAATGAAGTTTAAACAAATAAATCCTGTTAGTATGGTTATGAATGTAGCCATACTTAATGCAATCGTACTCTTAATTATCCTGGTTTCACAACATTTGGTTCAATTCAGAAGTTCAAACTTTTTTAATGTCATTGTTAATTTTTTGTACGTCCTCATTGTTGCCGGCTCAATGTCTTACTTATATATTATTTTTAAGGAGCTTTACTTCTTAAGACAAAAAAAAGATATGAGCACTTACTTCAATACAATGGTCATATTTTTTCTTCTTACTGCTTTATCGACATTGCTGCCTAAAAGTCTTGACTTTATTGAGCAGACATTCTTTATAGTTTCAATTATTATAATGATTTTTAATTCTGTTAAGATTTCCTGGATAGCATTTGTTGTAAAGAAAGAAAAAATTTATTTGCTTATCCTCTCTATTATCATAATAGTGTTAATGATAAGTATAGCAAACTCTTTAAAAGAAATAGAAGGATATTCAGAAGCACTAAGTAAATTTGTACTTCTGCTGATGATTTATGGAGGTATTTACAATAGTATTTTGTTTTTTACTGCATTATTCCATTTACCCACTGCAGATGCTTTTGATAGAAAAAATCAGGAAATAAGCTCACTTCAATATTTTAGCACTTTAATTACTCAGGTTTTAGATTTTTCAGATTTAACAGATTCTGTTACTGACATTGCCTTAAAAATTTGTGATGCCAATGCGGCTTGGATAATACTAAGAGAAGAAGAAGGATATAAATCCATAGCTTTAAAGAATATCGGGTACTTCGATTCTAATTTGCTTAATCATTATCTCGTTACTGAAAAAAATATTTTTGATGTTAATTCGATAAAGGTTTTTACTCTTGAAAAATTTCAGGATAAAGGTCAGCTGAGCGAAAAGTACCATACAATAGCTGCAGCACCATTAAAAGTTTATAATGAGTCAAAAGGATTTTTGATTGCTGTTAAAAAAGAAAATATGCTTTTTGATGAAGAAGATAGAAATGCACTCAATACTTTTTCCGATTATGCATCAGTGGCTTTTGATAATTCCAGGTTAGTTAAAGAGTCCATTGAAAAAGAAAGAATGGAAAAGGAGCTTGACCTTGCACGTGATATTCAAATGAGAATTATTCCTACAAAGCTTCCTGAATTTAGAAATCTGGAAATATCATCTCTATTTATACCAGCTTTTGAAGTAGGGGGAGATTATTATGACTTCTTTGAAATTGATGAAAATAAATTAGGATTTGTAATAGCAGATGTATCCGGGAAAGGAATATCAGCTGCATTTATTATGGCTGAGTTGAAAGGAATATTTGAATCCCTTTCCAAGACTATATCTACTCCAAAAGATATTTTAATTACTGCTAATAGTATTCTGAAAAGGACATTAAATAGAAATACTTTTGTAAGTGCTGCGTTTGGAGTTTTGGAATTAAAGACAGGAAAACTTAATATTGTTAGAGCCGGTCATTGTCCTATTCTCCTTATTCGAGACGATAAAATCAAAAATATTAAGCCAACCGGTATTGGTTTAGGACTGACCTTTGAAGGTAATTTTTCAGATAATCTTGAAGAGAAAGTAATTTTTCTTCAGCAAAATGATATGATAGTTCTTTACACCGATGGAATAACTGAAGCAAAGAATAAAGAGCTTGAAGATTTTGGACAAGAATCTTTTGAAGCAGTTTTACTTAACCATCGTGAAAAAGAAGTAGATGAAATTTCTAAAAATGTAATTCACGAAGTAACTATGTTTTCGCAGCATAATCTTCAACATGATGATATTACTTTGGTAATTTTAAAATGGAAACAAAAATTAAACATTGATGGAGACAGAGAATGGCAGAGTTTAGTGCAGCAACTAAACAATCAGACGAAGTAAGCATTATTTATCTTAAAGGCTTTCTTGATGCGCATACAGCACCTCAATTGGAAGCTGAGTTTACAAATCTGATTGAAAAAAACAAATATTACATTGTTGTTAACTTCAAAGATCTAATCTATATAAGCAGCGCCGGCTTAGGAGTTTTTATGGCTTATATAGAAAAGGTTAGGGAAAACAATGGCGATATTAAGCTGGTTGAAATGAGTGAAAAAGTATTTAACATTTTTGATTTACTAGGATTTCCTCTTTTGTATGAAATCTATAAGTCACAAGATGAGGCAATCAATAAATACAATGAAACCAAGAAAATTAATTAAATATAATATGATGGAAGCCAGAAAATTAAACGTAAAAAGCAAAACTGAAAATCTCTCGGAAATCAGAGATTTCGTTTCTAATGCTGCTAAAGATTTTGGCTTTAATCAAAGTGCTATTGAGAATATTATTCTCGCTGTAGATGAAGCTTGTACCAATATTATAAAACACGCATATAAGTACAATGCTGAAGGGGAGATTGTTATCACTATCCATTTCAAGGACAGTAAATTTTCTATTGAAATTAAGGATTATGGTAATACCTTTGAACCTGATTCCGTTCCTGCTCCGGATTTGAAAAAATACTATGAGCAGCATAGAGTTGGTGGTTTAGGTATGTATCTTATGAAAACGTTAATGGATGAAGTACAATATGATTCTGTTCCTGGTAAATATAATAAGGTTCGTCTTTCAAAAAAATTAATGCATAATTGATGATTGATACTGAAAGTATAAAATTAAAAAGAAATTTAACAGCTTTAGTAGAATTTAGCAGAATATTAAATTCAAGTCTGGATTTAAATTTTATTCTTAATAATATTCTGCTTACCTGTATGGGTAAATTCCTTGCATCCAAAGGACTTATTGCTCTTAAAATGGATGGGAAAATTGTACTCAAAGCATCTAAAGGAATTAAAAATGAAGTTTTGGATTCCTTCCCAAATTTAATTTCAGGAGATAATATAATTGAACATCCTGAACTTCAAAACTTTATTAAGAGCAATAACTTTTTTGCAGTTGAAAAGATAAAATCATCAACGGAGTGCATTGGTATTCTGTGCCTGAATGAAAAATTAAATCATACCTCATACTCAGAAGAAGATATCGAATTTTTAAAAACAATATTGAACATTGCCGCTACTGCTATTCAAAATTCTCAAGTATTATTAGAACTTACTAAGGTTAATAGAATACTTGATTCACGTATACATCGCTTAAATTCTCTTTTTGAATTAAGCAAGGAATTTGGAATCATAAGCGACAGCAATCAAGTGGCTAAAATATTGGGGTATTCGGTAATAGGACAATTCCTAATTTCGAAATATGCTATCATAACATTTGACCCAACCGGAATTAAAATTCTGGAGTCTAAATTTAATAAGGCTGTTCTTTTAAATGCATTAAAAAAATATAACCTTCAGGAAATTGACGATACTATATTTAACTATAAGATAAAAGATGAATATACGGAATTAAATTCCTTGGGAATACAATTAATAGTACCGATGCAGATACACGGAGAGACAAAGGGATTGATTCTTCTGGGTAACCGCATTTCAAATATGGAATTCACATTATCCGATGTAGAATATATTTATTCAGCTGGCAGTTTAGCCATTATATCCTTAGAGAATAGAAGATTATTTAAAGAAGCGTTAGATAAGCAAAAGATGGAAGAAGAGTTAGAAATAGCAAGAGAGATTCAGGTTAATTTACTGCCGCATTCAATCCCGGAATACAACAAAATAGAGATTGCTGCGTCTAATTTATCATCCAAACAGGTGGGTGGTGATTATTATGATGTTATTCCATTGGATGAAAATAATTTTTGTGTATCTATTGCAGATGTTTCAGGTAAAAGTGTACCGGCTGCATTGTTAATGGCTAACCTTCAAGCGTTCTTGAAAATTATCTGCAAACATGGAATGGAGCTTGAAGAAGCAACTGCTCTCATAAATGATTTGATTTGTGAAAATACGTCAGATGGCAGATTTATTACTTTCTTCTGGGCTATTGTTGAGGAAAATACTTGCAAACTTCAATACGTGAATGCAGGACATAATCCACCTTTGCTTTATAGAAATGGAAAACTAATAAAGCTTGATAAAGGAGGAATGATTCTTGGCGTTATGAAAACCTTTGCTCCTTATAAATCAGAAGAAATTGAACTACAAAAAGATGATGTCCTTGTAATGTATACAGATGGTGTCACTGAAGCTAAAAATTTGAATGATGATGAGTATGGAGATGAAAGATTAGAAGAATTAATAAAGTTAAGTGCAAAAAATAGTTCTACTGAAATTTTATCTGCTATTCAAAAAGATGTACAATTATATTCTACCGGAGTAGCACAATCTGATGATATTACTCTTGTTGTACTTAAAATAAAATAATCTTATTTAATGAATAAATTATACAACATAGTTGAACGTAATGTTCAAAAGATCATAATAATAGCAACAATATTACTTTTTGTTGTTGGCTTATTTACGTTGTATTATATATTCGAAGTAAGGTCAACATCAAACGATGAATGTATTTGGGCTCCACAAAAAAATGGGGATATAGTATTTCAAACTGTTAAAGTAGATGGAGTCACCTGGAATGCGGGAATCAGAAATGGTGATAAATTAATTTCCATACAGGGCGTAAGAATTTATGATGTTCAGGTTGCACAAGGTTTAATAAATCAGCTTAATACAGGAAAATATGCTAATTACACATACGAGCATAATGGAAAACTAATTGAAACAAAAGTTTATATCAAAAAATTAATTCAATTTAATTCAGTTGGATTTACATTATTAAGTATTATTTGGCTTGTAGTAGGTTTTATAGTTGTATTAGCGAAAGTAGATGGTAAAGTTCAAAAATTGTTTTATTTAATCGGTGCTGCATTTACCATTTTTATGTCTATTGTTTTTTATTTGCCGCCTGTAAAAATTACACCACCTTTAATTTATTTATTAATTGTTTCAACCATATCTGGAATATTTGCTCCATTTTTTATAATACATTTCTTCTGGTTATTTCCTCGTAGGTCAAATATACTAAATAAAAAATGGGTAGAACCAACATTATATATTGTACCTACAGTTTTGTTTTTTGGAGCAATAATTTTTTCTATTATTTATTATGCTGATAGAAAATTTGAACTTATTAACTATGTGCGAACATTTAACTTTATAAATATTTTGTTCGTAATCGGTTTTTGTGTTGGGTTTATTTCGCTTTCAAGAAGTTTTTACAAATTAAAAAATAAAGCCGATAGAAAACCTTTATTATTAATTTTACTCTCTTATGCTTTAGGCATTACAGGTATGCTGTATACATTTTATGTAGCACCTGCAATAACAGACAGTATATTTAATTCACCTGAATTTTATATGCCGATTGTATTGGTTGTATTGCTTCCAATATCTTTTGGGATATCAATTTTTAAATACCAATTGCTTGATGTAAGTATTATTATTAAAAATACTGTTACATATGCAGTTGCAACTGTTACTTTAGCTGCCATATATTTTCTAATAATTTATGTATTGGGGCAAAGTATAAGCTCTGCAATTGGAACTCCTTACCAGGGAGTAATAGCAGGTATAATATTTATCATATTTGCAATAATTTTTCAATCAACTAAAAATAAATTTCAGGATTTTATTACCGAAAAATTTTATCCTGAACAATTTGCATATCAAAAAGTTTTATTAAGCTTTAGTAATGATGTTACAACCTTTGTTGGTCTTAATAATATTCTTGATAAAATGACATCAACCTATACAAAAGGATTGATGGTTAAAAGCTTTGGAATAATGTTAAGGTCAGCTAATGATGAATATACTTTAGCAAGAGCAATTGGTTTAAAGGACAATGAATTCATATTAAAAGATGGTGTAGTAGACGAAATAATATCAGAAAAAATTTCATTTAATAAACCTGCTGCAATTTCAAGAGATGATTTCTATAGAACATTTAAATCAGATGCAGATAAACTGATTGACGATGATATCTTTACGATCATTCCAATGACAGTTAAATCCAAAACAATAGGATTATTGTTGTTCGGGTTAAAACATTCCGGAGCACAATTTGCCGGGAAGGACTTGGAACTACTTATTGCCGGAGCTAATCAGGCAGCAGTATCAATAGAGAATGCCAGACTATATAGATCAGAAGTTGAAAAACTACAAATAGAAAAAGACCTTGAGCTTGCAAGAAAAATTCAAAGTGGTTTACTTCCTAAATGTGTTCCAGCACTTTACAATCTCGATATATGTGGAATAATGGTTCCTGCAATGCAGGTAGGGGGAGATTACTTTGACTACATTCAAGTTTCAGATAAAAAGTTATTTATTGTAGTTGGAGATGTTTCAGGCAAAGGATTATCAGCTTCGTTGTATATGACAAAACTTCAAACAATGATGCAGATAGCCTGTACTGATGATAAAACACCACGAGAAATATTAGTAGATATAAATAAAAAATTATATGAAACAATGGAGCGTAATTGGTTTATTACATTAACGCTTGCATTATTTGACCTGGAAAATCAAAAAGTAAAATTCTGCCGTGCAGGACATATGCCAATCCTTGCCGCTTTAAATGGAAAAGTAAAGGCGCATAAAACTCAAGGTATAGGATTAGGCTTAGAAAAAGGGAAAATATTTGAAAGTTCATTGGTTGAAGAAGAAATCAAATTAACACAAGGACAAATATTCGCATTCTTCTCTGATGGAATAGTAGAAGCAATGAACAAAGATGGGGGAATGTTTGGAGAAGAAAAATTAGAAGAGTTACTAAAGGATAAAAAAGAAGAAACCTCAACTCAAGTAATGGATGACATCTGGAAATCCATCCTCGACTTCCGCAAAGACGCCGAACAAAACGATGATATGACAATGGTATTGGTGAAAGTAAAGTAAGCTTTATCTTATGTAAGTTGTGATTATCCCGAAAGATTTCTTTTGGAAAAAGATTAATTAAGGATATACTTGATTTTTAAAGAGAGTTAATAAACTTTCCTTGATTTTATTAATTATTAGGTCACCTTACATTTGAAAGCATTCCGTAGGAATGTATTAATAATAACAAAACCATCACACCCATAAGAGCATTCAGTAGGGGCAATTACGTTATCAAATAAAAATTAAGAACGATTAAGATTTAGCATACCTATCTCAAAGGTACCACTTCGTGGCGGCATGCCAACCATTAACTCTTTTATCGTATTACTGAGAATACCTCACAAATGCAAATAAATCATTTTTCTTATTTACTTTCAAATTCCATATATTCTAACCTATTATTAAAAACAACTTTTATGTCCAAAACTAAATTAAAATATATTTGCTCTCAGTGCGGATATGAATCTCTTAAATGGATCGGTAAGTGTCCGCAATGCGACAATTGGAATACTTTTGTTGAAGAGTATGTAGAAACTGAACGTAACAAACCTTTAACTCGTAAAAAATTTTCTGACCCTCAAAAGATTTCTGAAATTCAAGCTCACGAAGAGGAGAGGATTAAATCCGGTATAGCTGAATTTGACCGAGTACTTGGTGGTGGTTTTGTAAAGGGTTCTATCATCTTATTAGGCGGTGACCCTGGTATTGGTAAATCCACGTTAGCTATGCAGATTCTTGCTAAAGTTCATACTAAGACTTTATATGTAACAGGTGAGGAATCTAATCGTCAAGTAAAGCTTCGTGCAAAAAGATTAAAAGTTGATAAGGAAGAATTCTATGTCCTTGTTGAAACAAGTTTAAACTCAATTACTCAATCAATTGAAAATCTTGACCCTTCAATTGTGGTTATTGATTCCATCCAAACTGTTTATAAAAGTGATTTAGATAATTCACCCGGTTCAATTACTCAGATTCGTGAGTGTGCTCTTGAATTAATGAATCAGGCAAAAAGAAATAATTATGCTGTTCTTTTAATTGGTCACGTAACTAAAGAAGGAAATATTGCAGGTCCAAAAATTCTTGAGCACATTGTTGATACTGTAATTCAATTTGAAGGTGAAACAAATAATACTTACAGAATTTTACGCGCTCAGAAAAATAGATTTGGCAACATTAATGAGATTGGTGTCTTTGAAATGTTTGAAGAAGGATTAAAACAAATTACTAATCCAAGTGAATTGTTTTTAAGCGGCAGAGGAAATGATATTTCAGGTTCCGTAATTACAGCAACAATTGAAGGGACCAGACCAATTCTTCTTGAAGTTCAGGCATTAGTAACTCCGAGTAATTATGGAAATCCACAAAGAGTTGCAACCGGCTTTGATTATAAAAGATTATCTATTCTTTTGGCAGTAATTGAAAAGCGTGGAAATTTCAGATTATCTTCTTTTAATGTTTTTATAAATATGGCTGGTGGAGTTCGGATTGATGAGCCGGCTGCAGACCTTGCAGTTTGCTGCAGTATAATTTCCAGCATTACTGATAAAAATGTTAGTAGTAAAATTGCTTTAGTTGGTGAAGTAGGATTAGGTGGAGAAATTAGAAGTGTAAACAATTTAGACCAAAGAATTCAGGAAACTGAAAAACTGGGTTTTGATGAAATTATTATTCCTTATAATAATTTAAAGGGTATTAAAGATAGACATAAAATAAAGATTAAGACGGTTGATAGTTTAAAAACGGTTATAAATTATTTGTTTTAATCTCCAAAAGGACACTTTTTTTTACAAAATGTCGAAAAAAACCCTAATTTGTTAAAAATTATTTTGTTTTTTAAAAAATTATAATTTATCTTATAAATGCGGTTTTTTACCGCAGTGTTATTAATTATTTTATTAGAGGTATTTTAGTGAGTATGAAACTTTTCGTGGGGTCTTTACCCTGGGCAGTAAATGATGAAACATTAAAAACTGTGTTCGAAGAACATGGTACAGTTTTATCAGCCAAGGTTATCACCGATCGTCAGACCGGTAAATCCAGAGGTTTTGGTTTCGTTGAAATGGAAAACGATACAGAAGCATCTGCAGCAATCACAGCTCTTAATGGAAAAGATTTAAAAGGTCGTTCTATTATTGTTAGTGAAGCAAAGCCAAAAAGCTAAAAATTTTTTTTAGTTGGTTGAAAAAAAGACGCTTTTAAGCGTCTTTTTTATTTTAAAGAATTCCGGTATTTAAACTTATAACAAAATTGTTTTTACCTCTGTAATTTAATCTCCAGGCAAAATCTAATTTTATAGGGAAAAGGATATGTCCTATGTTGAATCCTGCTTCATAAAAAGGATGGTTTAATTCACTAACATCAACTTCAGGTAAAATATTTTCTGAAGAATTATTTATAGTTGAATAAGCTGCATTAAAGAAAGCAGCAACCTGAATATCCCAACTTTTTAAATAAGGCACATTAAAGAATCTAAATATTTCATCTCTAAAATTATGTTCAAAATTCAAAGTAACAACATTTGTTCCAAAAACTTCATTTATACTTAATGTTCTAAAACTTTCATCATAGGAAGCAAGATTTATTACTCCTGGTATAGCATACATATATTGATAAGGAAGCGAACCATTAGTATATATTGATTTTATATAAAGAGTAATTCCAGCCGAGTTGAAAGATTTTAATCCAAAATTCCCGTTCAGTTCATATCTTGTAAAATTTAAATTACTTTTTAATAATGCTTTTGAAGAGGTTGTAATTTCACCATCAAAAATTGCGTAACAGTTCTGATTTCCAATTCTTCTTCTGAATTGACCATCTTCGATATAATCTCTGAAATCTAATTTAAAATTTATCGAAGCTGAATTAATTTTTGTGTTATAAATAGGTTTGTTTTCAATATACCTTCTATCCTTGTAGAAGAAAGCAAAGTCTGTATTTTTCTTTGCACTCTTATAAATTCTACTGTTAAAACCTAATCCGAGTTTTAGCACAGGAAAAATTTCACCTTCAGTTCTAATGTCAAAACCATTTGAATAAAAATAGTTTTTAAATTCATATTTAGATAGTAGAGATAAAAGTGTAGAAGTAAATTCCCCATACTCATCTGATACTGCAAACAAAGTATTTAGTTTTTTAAATGCATTTAATGAAACAGAATATGTTCTATAATCGCCAAACAGATAAGAGCCTGAAAAATCGAATTTTGTTTTCTTATCCGCAAAGCCATAAGATGTCCTAAAAGAAGATTCTAACCTGTTTTCTAATGCCTCATCAAGAAAAACTCCAAAGTCCAATGTATGTCCTTCAACCCGATTAAAATGGTACATTGCTAATGGAGCACTAATACTTAATTTTTGATTAATGCTTATTTTGTTTGATAAAATTGAAAACTCATCCCAAAAAGAAAATGGTACATTACTTAAACTATCGATTCTTTCATATGCTTCAACCTCTTCGTTAGTATTTGGAATACTAATTGAGTTCGCCCAGTAAGAAGAATCCTTTTTATCTGCATTTGGGAGAACAGTAAGAATAGCTTTATCGAAAATTTTGTCATCAATGTCTTTATTTAACTGATAATCATATAAAATAGTATTTATCTCCAAACCAATTTTTGCAAGGCTAAGTACATTCAATGTTGTAAATAATCTAAAATCAATGGGCATATAGATTGAATCATCAAAAGCTTCAAACTGCTGGAAGATAAACACTGAATCAAACAAACCTCCTGTGTTTGCTGCTCTATTCAATTGCAATTCAAGCTTAACTAAATCAAAAGTACTATCAATTATATAAATTTTTCCTGTAAAGCCCGGGTCTGAGGGGTCAAGAGGCTGCATTAAGATTTCCAGAATGGTATTGTCATTCTGTCTAATTTTTTCATTTATTAGGAAATAATAATAATCATAAGATTTTTCTGCAAGGGGTCCCAGTAATTCTCTTCCTAAAAAATTAACTTTGTCTTCATAAAAATCCTGAAGCAATCTTCCACCTGTTAGAGTATTTATTGATGATGCAAAATTAGAACTTTGTTTTCTTGCAACAATGACCTCTTTTTGCTTATCAGGTTTTTCAATGTAGCCTATTGAATGATTTTCTAAAATTCCAGTAATTTTTAATTTAGCTGTATCATCAATGCCAACATCGAGTGACATTGAATTTGATTTTGTATTAAAATCATCCTGAGTTCTAATTATTCCTTTTGTATAAGCATTATAAATATAGCTTTTAATATAACTCTCTCTCTTTTTCTTTTTCTCTATTGCATTTTTGATTACTTCTATAGCAGGATTTATTCCCGGAGTTACAACAATTTCAGGAACTTCAACTTCTGTTTGACCTAATAAAAAGTTCAAATTGTTCTTATTTTCATTCAGATTAATTTTGATGGTATCAGAATAATATCCAATATAAGAGGCTACCAAAGTATATGAACCTGAAGGGAGTTTTAATTCATATTCACCGTTCTTATTTGATGTTGTTCCAATATAGCTGTTAAGAACACGAATGCTTGAGAAACTTAAATTTTTACCGCTATTTTTATCCTGGACTAAACCTTTTATAAAGAATTCTTGAGAAAACAGAAGGGAATTCAACAAAAGAAAAAAAGATGTTATTTGTAAAAATTTATTCATAAATTATATAAAGATTTTTAATTCTTAATTAAAGTGAGATAAAAATGAGATGGAATAAAATAATAATTTTATTGTTATTGTCCGCATTTTGCTTTACAACTGCCGCACAGGTAAAAGATTCAACAAATGTTCAAACAACTAAAGTTGAGATTGTAAAGGATCCTAAAGCTTCAGAAATCATTAATAAGTATGTTGCAGCAATAGGTGGTAAAGAAAAAATGTTTGATGTTAAGGATAGGACCACTATTCTAAATTCAACCATTCAGGGCATCAAAATAAAAATGGTTATCTATCAAAAAGCTCCAAATAAATTAAAACAAAAAATGTCTTTTGGTGAAATGGAGCAGGTAACATACTTTGATGGTAACAAAGCTTTTACAACCTTTAACGGCGCAACGCAGGAAGTTACAGGTCAACAACTTGAAGCTTTGCAAAGAGAAGCTGATATGAATTTTTTGCCGGATTTCGATAATAAAAATGTTGGCACTAAATATTTAGGACTTGAAGATGTTGATGGGCAAAAAGCTCATAAAATTGAATTTACTTCAATGTCAGGAGATAAATGGTTTGAATTCTTTAATGATTCGTCTTATTTGAAGGTTAAGGAAATTAAAGAATTAATCACTCCTCAGGGTAATTTTCAGCAGGAAGTTATTCTTAGCGACTACAGAGATATTAATGGACTAAAATTTCCTTTTACTATTCAGCAAAAAGTTGCAGGACAAGATTTAGTTTTCAACATAACTAATATTGAACTTAATAAAAATTTAAGTGACAGCTTATTTATTATGAAGGAAGAAGAAGGCAAATAGCCTTCTTCTTTTTTATTTAGCATCAATTGTGTGGGTTACTACAACATTTCCTTTATCATCAATAACTTCTAAAAGTGCTTTGTTATTTTTAAATGTTACTTTTCCAAAAGCGTGACCATCTTCTTTGTAATAACCTTTATTCCAAATGTTCAAATTTACTTCCATCATCTTTTCCATAACGTGAGAATTTGGAACATCCAAATTTGAAGCACTTATTTCAGGAAATTCAGAATTGGTTCCATCATCAATGTAAGATGAATGAGTATCGCCGCTGATAAAAATTATATTTTTAATATTATTGTCTTTTATAAATTTTATTACTTCATTTAATTCGCTTTTATATCCAGCCCATTTATCAATTACATCTTTTTTCATCCAGGAATATCTACTCATCAAGGTATCATCATCCAGAACTTTAGCATAAGAAGGATTAAAAATTACTGTACTAACTATAACTTTCCATTTAGCTTTTGAATTCTTTAATTCACTAAAGAACCAATCTTTTTGATTTTGTCCGCTAATCGTAAATCCGGCTAATATAGAATAATCTTTATCTAGATTTAGTTTTCCGGATTTATCAAAAGCATTCTCCATTGAACTTCTTTGTGAACGCAAATCGAGTACAAAGAAATCAACATTAGAAAAATTAAACTTCTGCCATATTCCGTTATTTGGATTTGCTAAAGGATAATGAGGAAAAAACATTTTATATGCACTAATAGATTTTTGTTTGTTAGAATCTGTACCATCAGGATTATTGGCTGCAAAATCGTGGTCATCATAAACATAACTTACAGGCATATGGTTTAATACTTCTCTCGTAAAAGGATAATTAGCATCATACTTTGATTGGTAGCTTTTATCTAACAAATTCCATTTAGAATTAAACCTGTAACCATATTTTCTTTCAGTAGTATCGGGATAAGTCCAATCTCCAATCTGAATAAAAAATCTTAAATCTTTATCCTGGGCAATTATAGGAAAAATCTTTGGGTCCCATTTTGCATAACTGGATTGCTGGCAGGAAGCAAAACCAAATGAAAAATCAATATTGTCCTTTTCAGGAAAAGTCGTGAAGGAATTTATTGGCAATTCTAAAATACCATCGACCTCTGCCTGGTAATAATATTTAGTATCTGGTTTAAGATTATCCACTTTGATTTTTACATAATTAAAATTTGTATCAAGTGATTTAATACTTTCAGTAAAAAAGTTAATATCATCCAGAGGAATAATTTTAATCCTTACTTTTTGCTCTGTATAAGTCTTAACAAGAAAAGTAGCGGAATGGTCATCCACAGCACCAACTATAGGTCCTGATTTAACCTGAGATAAAACATTTATCGAAAAAACTAAAATCAGTAACAAGGCAGTTTTCATAATTTTCCTTATTTTTACAACTCAATCTTATTAAAAAATAATTAAAATAAAAATGAACCATAAATATTCTGTTATTGTTTTCGATTTAGGAAACGTGCTTATTCCTTTTACTTATGAAGGTGCTTATAGAAAATTAAACGAAATTGATGAAGGATTGGGTGATAGATTTAGGGAATATTATAAAAGCGTCTACGAGATGCACCGCAGTTTCGAAAGGGGAGATATTACAGATGAAACATTTATTGATACTATGCTAACCAATCTTGAACGTAAAGTTGATAAGGAAACCTTCATCAATCTTTATGCAAAAGTATTTACCGAAAATAAAGAAGTTACAGCATTACTTCCTATATTAAAAGAAAGATATAAACTTGTTCTTCTTTCTAATACTAATTCCATTCATATGGAATATGGCTGGAGACAATACGATTTCTTGCAGTATTTTGATAAATTGATACTCTCTCACGAAGTAAAAGCAGTCAAACCGGAAGAAAAAATCTACGAAGCTGTGGAAAATTACACAAAACTTCCTCCCGAAGAACATATTTTTATAGATGATATTGCAGATTATGTGCAAGGGGCTAAGAAAAGAGGTTGGGATGGCATTCAATTCATCTCAGCTGAGCAACTTATAACTGATTTTAAGGTCAGAGGCATTTTATAGTACTTTTCTGATAGCTTGACAAAATCTCTATATGTGAAAATATTACTAAACAAAATTTTTTATTGATTAATAAAATGGTGTGTTATTATGCGAACTCTTATATTACTTGTTCTATTAACAAGTTTATCTTTAGCACAAGTACCCGAAGGAAAAAATTCTAATATGAATAATGAAGATAATTTTAAATATCAGGTTGAGCAATTTGCCGACCTTTCCATTCTACGTTATCAGGTCCCAGGTTTTGAAACATTAACTCTAAAAGAAAAAGAATTTATTTATTATTTATACGAAGCTTCATTATCCGGAAGAGATATTTTTTATGACCAAAATTATAAATATAACTTAACTATCAGAAGAACTCTTGAAGCTATTGTTAACAGTTATAACGGTGACAGAAACTCTGATGATTTTAATAAGTTTATGACTTATGTAAAACGTGTTTGGTTCTCAAATGGAATTCATCATCACTATTCAACAAGAAAATTTCTTCCTGAAATAAGTCAGGATTACTTTAAAACTTTAGTAAAAAATTCTGATGCAAAACTTTTCCCAGTTGAAAAAGGAAAGAGCGTTGATGATTTAGTAACCAAATTACTTCCGATTATGTTTGACCCTAATGTTGATGCAATCAGAGTTAATCTTGACCCAAATGCTGACCTTCTAAAAACTTCTGCCAACAATTACTATGAAGGTGTAACTCAAAAAGAAGTTGAAGATTTTTATAATAAGATGGAAGATAAAAATGATGAAACTCCTATTTGGTATGGATTAAATTCTAAAGTTGTTAAACAAAATGGAAAAATTGTTGAGAAAGTCTGGAAACTTGGCGGAATGTATTCTCCTGCTATAGAAAAAATAATTTATTGGCTGGATAAAGCAGTGAATGTTGCAGGAAGTGATTTACAAAAAAAGACTCTTCAAAAATTGATTGAATATTACAAAACAGGTAACCTTAATACCTGGGATGAATACAACATTCTTTGGACAAAAGATACTGAAAGCAAGATAGACCTTGTCCATGGTTTTATTGAAGTATATGGTGACCCTTTAGGACATAAGGCATCATATGAAGCAATTGTATCTATTAAAGATAATGATGCAACAAAAAGAATTGATGCTATTAGTAAAAATGCACAATGGTTTGAAGACCATTCATCAATAGATGATAAATTCAAAAAGAAAAATGTAGTTGGTATATCCGCTAAGGTTATCAATGTTGTTGTTGAATCGGGAGATGCTTCTCCATCAACTCCGATTGGAATAAATCTGCCTAACTCTAACTGGATAAGAAAAGAGCACGGTTCAAAATCAGTTAACCTTGCCAATATAGTTCATTCATATGATATGGCTTCATCAGAAGGAGTATTAAAAGAATTCTGTTTTTCTGATGAAGAAATAAACCGCTCAAAGCAATATGGTTCACTTGCTGATAATCTTCATACAGATATGCACGAAGTAATTGGACACGCATCAGGACAAATAAATCCGGGTGTCGGAACTCCAAAACAAACTCTTAAAAATTATGCTTCAACTATAGAAGAAGCCAGAGCAGACTTGGTGGCATTATTCTTTTTACCAGATAAAAAATTGCAGGAGATTGGTGTTGCTCCATCTATTGATGTAGCTAAAGCTGAATATGAGAAATATATAAGAAATGGATTGATGCTTCAATTACAACGCATTAAACCTGGAGACAATATTGAAGAATCTCATATGCGTAACAGAGCTTTAATTTCTAATTGGGTTTATGAAAAAGGAAAAGCTGATAATGTAATTGAAAAAGTTGTTAAAGATGGTAAAACATATTTTGTTATAAATGATTATGACAAACTTAAAGTAATCTTTGGTGACCTTCTTAAAGAAATGCAGCGTATAACTTCAGAGGGAGATTATAATGCCGCAATGAATTTAGTAGAGCAGTATGGAGTAAAAGTAGACCCTGAACTGCACAAAGAAGTTCTACAGAGATATGAAAAATTAAACATTGCTCCATATAAAGGATTTATAAATCCTAAGTTGACTCCTGTTGAACAAAATGGGAAAATTGTTGATGTAAAGATTGAATATCCTGAAGACTTTACACAGCAGATGTTGGAATACGCAAAGAAGTATTCGTTCCTCCCAAATAATAATTAAAGTTTCAGTCATACTGAGCGAAGAGTAAGTATCTCCTGATGAGATTGCTAGGCTTCGCTCGCAATGACCTCTCTCTTACTGTCATTGCGAGGAATGAGTCCTCCCCCATAGAGGTCCCTTTGGGAGAATGACGTGGCAATCTCATTTAGAAATTTGTTTTTTTTTTTTTTTTTTTTTTGAATAATTTAGATGGTAACTTTACCAATGAAATTATAGGAGGGAAATTTGTTCAGAATAAAAAAGGTATTACTACTTATAATAATATTTACCTTTTCTACTTTTGCATATCAAGAAGAAAACACAAGCGAAAAATTTAATGTTGAGAATGATGATTCTCTTAAAGAACGTAGTTTTTATACGGGGCTAAACATTGGACTAATTGAATATGCCTCAATCCATATAGGATATCAAATATCTCAACGCTATTCGGTTTCCTTAATTGGTGGTGGGTCTATCATTAATGGTGGAATTTTTGCTAATGCTCAAGGTGTTGGAGTAAGGTTTAGTTATCATACCAAAGGAAAGTATTGGGATTGTTATACGATTAAATATGTACCTTATATTTTTGGTGATTTTTATAATCCTCTTCCTAAACAGTTTTTCTTTGGGAATTATATTGATATAACTGTAGGTAAAGAAAACATATATAATAATGGATTTAATATTTATTGGAGTTTAGGTATAAGTTATAATAATGCAAAAACAATGATGCCATTGTTTTGTCCATTATTTAAGTTCGGTGTAAATTATAATATAATGTGAATAAACAAAAAGGCTTTCTAAAATTAGAAAGCCTCATAAATTTTAACATCGGAATATTTGCACTACTTATTTGTACTTCTTAAATACTACTGAAGTATTATGACCGCCAAAACCGAATGCGTTGCTAATTGCAATTTTAACTTCTCTCTTTTGAGGTTCGTTAAAGGTATAATTTAAATCGCATTCAGGATCAGGATTTTTGAAGTTAATTGTAGGTGTAACAATTCCATTCTGAATAGTTAAGATAGTAGCAATTGATTCAACTGCACCTGCTGCTCCTAATAAATGTCCCACCATACTTTTTGTTGAAGATAAATTTATTTTATAAGCGTGGTCGCCTAAAACTTTTTTAACTGCTTTGGTTTCTGCAATATCTCCAAGCGGAGTAGCAGTTCCGTGCATATTAATATAATCAATTTCTTCTTTTTGAATACCAGCTGTATTGATAGCCATTTCCATAGCTAACAAGGCCCCAATTCCTTCAGGATGGGGAGCAGTAATATGATGAGCATCTGCTGATAAACCTGCACCGATAATCTCAGCGTAAATTTTTGCACCTCTATTTAATGCATGTTTAAGCTCTTCAAAAATTAAACATCCGCCGCCTTCACCCATAACAAAACCATCTCTGGTTGAATCAAAAGGGCGGCTTGCATTTTCAGGCGAATCATTTCTGGTTGATAAAGCTTTAGCTGATGAAAATCCGCCAATACTAATTTCATTTATAGCTGCTTCACTTCCACCGGTAACCATTACATCAGCCATTCCATTTTTAATTAAAAGAAAGCTGTCAATCATATTATTATTTGAAGTTGCGCAAGCTGAAACAACACAGTAGTTTGGACCTCTAAAACCATATTGCATTGATATATGTCCCGCTGCCATATCGGGAATCAACATGGGAATAAAGAAAGGGGAAACTCTATTTGGTCCCTGAGTATAATTAACAACTGACTGGTCATAGAAGGTATGAATGCCACCAATACCACTTCCGAAAACTACACCTATTTTTGCTCTTTGCTCGTCAGATAAAGTAGTATGGTCAATACCACTATCCTTAACAGCCTGACTTGCAGCAGCCATTGCATAATGTGCATAAGGGTCTAATCTTCTTGCAGTTTTTTTATCTATATAATTAGAAACATCAAAACCTTTTAACTCGCATGCAAATTTTACTTCGACTTTGGAAGTATCAAAACCTTTAATCTCACCTGCACCACTTTTACATTCAAGCATTGAATTCCAATATTCATCAACAGTAAGACCAATAGGTGTAACAGCACCCAACCCGGTAACAACTACGCGTCTATTTTTATCAGCCATAAAAGAAAGTAATTCCTATATTTTAATTAAATATTCAATTTTAATCCTTAAAAATAAAGAAAATTGGGTAAAGTTGTAAGAGGAAATTTTTTGTTTTTGAATCATGATTAAATGATTGTGCAAGGTGATAAGTATCAAAAAAAATATTGTAAATATATATGAGATTGCAATTCCAAAGGGACTAACGGCTTTGCTAATAATGACCACACCTCCAACCGTCATCCAGAGGGAAGTCCTCCGCCTTGGGCGGTGGATTTAGGGCGACCATAGGGATCTCTGACATAGTGAAGTTAGAATGTTTTGCTTCGGGCTTCTCGGTACATTTTCACCCTTCGCTATTTGTGTCATTATCTTTTTTAATAAGGGTGCTACTAATACAAAAAGGTTTAGCCCACGATTTTAATCGTGGGTGAGATTTTAATCTTGGGTAATTTTATTTTTCCATCAACCCGGATGGTGTTTGAGGTGTGGATAATATTTCTTCAAATAATTTCCATCGTTCGTCATCGTTTCTGCTATGTCCTTCAATATAATCTTTAATTACTTTTTTACCGACATTATAATTTATTACATAGCTTCTGTATGTCTCAAGAAATCTTATTCTTTGTTCTGCTTTTTCTTTTTTCATCAGGATGTACTTCATCAATAATTCAATGGCTTTATCTTTATTTATTTTTCCGTCCAAATAATCTGCGGAGATTTTGTTTGAAGCAAAACTTAATTCTTCTACTATATTAAAAATTCTATAATATAAATCAGCTTTAGAAGAATCCAATCCTGCAAGAGGGAAGAGAATGGATTTTTCATACTTTACTCTTTCAACTTCCGGGAATATCATATCAATTCCATAGTTGGCAGAACCTTCTGCAATAAATGATTGAGGACTGAATAATGGATATACAGAAAACTCTTTCCACTTATTTTTATCAACCATATTTGTTTCAAGCAATGAATTATATACGTGATGTCCCGGATATCCTTCGTGTGCAGCGAGGTCAATAATTCTGTCAATCAAAATAGGAAGTGTATTGTTTACCTGAATGACACTATAGTTATTTCCTTTGTACCAATTATACGCGGCCCAAGGTTTATCCTGAACATATTCTACTGTGAACTTTTCATTTTCAGGAAGTTTAATATGCTCTAATGTTCTTTTTCTACATTCCTGAATTGCAGTTTGAAAAACTTTATCAAGCTTATCCTGAGGAACAATAAATTGATTTCTAAATTCATCTAATCTTTTTTGCAAACTTCCGTTACCGGGAACTAATTTATCTAAAGCATTCAAAGTTGAATCCATCTGCTTGTATGAAGATTCTTCTAAAGTCACATCATAAAGATTTTTAGCTTCTTCTTCAAAAGTGAATTGACCTCCCTGAAGTAAATAAATTTCGGAACGTACAGCAAGTGCCTGTTTATATAAAAATCTATAACGGAGTTTTTCAAGATTAGTAGCTTTAAAACTTGCTAATCTTTCAAGTTCATTTAGCAATGAATCTGCTTCAATGCTAATATCATTTAACAACGACGAATCAGCAACAAGTCCCTTTGGCTTATATTCATCAGGACCATAATATGCATCTACATAATTAGGGTTAAACAATCCTGTTTTAAGTACGAGCTTAACATAGGATTCCGCTATAGTATTCATTTTAATTTCTAATTCACTTTCTTGTTTTTTGTTTTCATTAGATGAGCAGGAAATTAATAGAAGAGGGAGCAATAAAATAATCAGGTAATTTTTCATATATTTTTTTGAAGTTTAATATCTCTTACACTTTTAATTGAAATGAATGCTGCGATTAAATAATTAAGTGAAGCAAAGAATAGAACATACGGAAGAATAGTTAATCTTTCCTCTCCCAAATAAGTAAATCCTGTAATGGCTAAGCCTAAGACCGCAGCAAAATTCATAATACTATTTATATAAATAATTTTTCTTTCAAGTGATTTTTGGAACAAAGCACATAGTAAAATAAATCCACCCAAAATAAACATTATTATAGATAAATAAATTTCTGAATTTATTATTCCTAATGCTTTAGTTAATATTACAAAAGCAGCCGTATAATGAGCAAGCTGCTGCAATGTATAATTTTTTATTTTGAACTTGTACACTCTTAGGCCATTCTACGTTTTCTTGCATTAATAAATGACATAATAGCAGCTATTATGAATACTAAACAAATAGCAAACATTATTAACTGAACAATAACTGCATTGCTCATCTCACCTGAGAAAGCTTTGGGTAATGCTCTTACTCCTGCACCAATAAGTCCTAAAAGCATAAGAACTGCAGCTCCATGCATTGCATGTTTAATGTACTGTTCTTTAAGTCCTACAATTCCAAGAATTAATAATGGAAAACCAATAAACGCAGGAATTAATGCTGTTATACTTCTGCTATCAAGTCCAAAATAACCAATTAAACCTAAAACAATAAGTAACATTCCTGAAATAATTGAAAATAATGCCATAATACACTTCTTTATTTTTAATAATATTTATTTTGTTTTAAAGGTATAAAAAGAAGATTTAAAACAAAATTACATAATCGAGTAAGAAAAGGGATGTTATATCCCTCTACTTACTTCAATTTTAATATCTTAAATCCTATTCCATCGATATTTAATTGTATGCTGTTGTTTTTAACCTTATAACTCTTATTACTTACTAAATCTATACCTTCCTTAAGGTAATAGATTTCAGGCAAGTTGATGTTTATATTCTTATTCTTGTTATCTTTGTTCAAGACTACCAAGATACGTTCATTTATATCTGAACGCATATAAACATAAGAATTATCATCAACCTGTAAGGTTTGGAAATCACCATAATTCAATGCAGAGTGTTCGGTTCTAATTTTTGTAAGCTTTGAGATAGTACTAAAAGATTCCTTTTCATTTTTATTAAGATTACTAAATCTCATCATTCTCCGATTATCAGGGTCTGATGAACCTGTCATGCCGATTTCATCACCATAATAAATTACAGGAACACCCGGTGAAGTTAATACAAATGCTAAAGCCAATTTTAATTTTTTATAACTTGATGAATGGTCAACTTTAGGAGGTTTATTCCAGGCTATATCAGTAGGATCAACATTACCTTCCATATCCCCATCAGCATAAGCCATAAATCTAACTTTGTCGTGACTGTCAATTAGATTGCCCATTAAATTATTTTCGCCATAAATATCAAATGATTTTTGCATTTGAATATCTAAAGATGTAAATGGAGAATTGCCAGTAAAAACAGGAATTGCTACATCATAAATGTTAAAATTAAATTGAGCACTCAACTGCCCATTATTAACATAGGATTTAATTAATTCAAATCCTCCGAATGTCTCACCAATCTGATAGACTTTTTTATTCTGCGGTATTTCAATTTCTTCTCTTATTTTTTCAGTTAATCTTCTCCAGAATAAATTAGGAACATGCTTAACGGCATCGTGCCTGAAACCATCAACGTTAGTTTCCTTGAGCCACCATAGTGCATTGTCAGTCATCGCTTCAACTGCTTCAGGTGAGGCAGTGTAATCAAATGAAGGCATATAGGGTTCAAACCAGGTTGTTAATCTTTGCTCATCCCATAAACGAAGATTTTTTCTTCCATCAGGAAGTTCAAGTTTGCCAAACCAATCTCTATGTTGGTTCCAAAATGGATGTTCAATATGAACGTGGTGAGCTACATAGTCCAATAAAACTTTAATATTGTTCTGATGAGCAAGGGAAACTAATTCTTTAAATAAATTTATGTTGCCAAATCTTTCTTCAACATTTGTTGGATGAACTGGCCAATATCCGTGGTAGCCTGTATAGTAACGATGAGGAGCAGGGAATTCCTGGTAAGCTGAATCAGTATTGTCAATAATTGGAGTAATCCATAAAGTATTTATTCCAAGCTTGTTGAAGTAACCATCTTTTATTTTGTTAATGATTCCTTGTAAATCCCCGCCATTATAATTTGCCTGCTTAAATAATTGAGGGTGGATAACAGGTATTGAATTTTTCTTATCACCATCATTAAATCTATCAACCATTATAGAATAAATAATAGACTGATGCCAGTCAAAATTATTTTTTGTATCTACAGGTTTGCCATCTTTTAGAAAAATATTTTGAATGTTTGTCGGCTGACCATCCTGGTTAACAACTGCTCTAAGGATATTCTCTTTTCCAAGTATTTTTGAAGGAATAGTAATTTTAATTTTATTTCCTTCTAAATTTATTCCTTCAGCCAACAATTGATTATCAAGGAAAATAAAAACCTCATTCGGAGTCAAAGCTCTCTTTTGATTTTCTTTATCAAAATATAAGGTTAATTGGATGTTATCATTGGAAAATGATGCGCCTAAATTATGCAGGAAAACTTTTCCTTCGTGAACTGGTTTGATAATTACAATATTATTAAAATCACCCATTCCGTTTGGGATTTTTTCAGGATTTGCGGGGTCAACTAATTCTTTACCGTCAACAAAGTACTTATATTCATATCTGCCCGGTTCAATATCAATGGTAATTTCATAAATGCCATCATTATTTTCATCAGTTAAAGAAAGATTCTCTCTGTTCCAGGAATTAAATGTCCCAAATAAATTAACTCTTTTAGGTTTTCCTTCTGGTTTATAAGTAAATAATTGCTTTACAGGTTTATTGACATTTAAAAGAATATTATATCCTGTACCTTTATTCGTGAAATTTAAGACATATATACCTTCAGCCTTATTCTCCGGAAAAATAACCAGCCTATTAGTAGCCTTGTTATATCTAATATCAAAATTATCTAATTGACTGAATTGTACATCATAATTTTCTGAGTAAAAAAAATCAGAAACAAGAAATGTATCTTGTCTTTCAGACACTAGGTTTATTGGTTCTATTATATCACTTATTTTTTGTGCAAATGATATGCTTGAAAGGGATAAAAATAATAGAATAATAAATTTTGTTTGAATATTCTTTAAATACATAAAAAAAGCTCCGGGTAAATATTTTTCAAATCTATTTTTAAAAATAGTTAAAAAAGAGTAAAATAATTTTAGTGAAATTAAGATTGCCCTATTTTAATAAATTTAAATTTTTTATCTTAACAAAGTATGTACGTAGAAAATCAAATAGCCCCCAAAATACTTTGTTATCATTGCGGTAATGAATGCGATAATTCTTACATTTTTGAAAATGATAAATATTTTTGCTGTGCAGGATGCAGAAATGTTTATGATATTTTAAACAATAACAACCTATGCACTTATTATAATATAGAAAAAAATCCCGGTCTTGCTCCTGAACTATCCAAAAGCGGAGAATATGATTTTCTGGATGATCCTGATACAGTTTGTAAATTATTACAGTTTACTGATGATAAATATTCAGTTATCAGCTTAAATTTACCACAAATACATTGCAGTTCCTGTATTTGGCTGTTGGAAAATCTATTTAAGATAAATTCTGGTATCGTTTCTTCAAATGTAAACTTTATTAAAAAAGAAATTAAGATAAAATTTTTACACAAAAACACATCTATTAAAGAAATTATAATCTTATTAGCAAACTTAGGGTATTCTCCGTTATTAAATTTAAACCATCTTGATGCTAAAAAAGAAAATCAATCATTTAAAAGCATTTACTTTAAGATAGCACTTGCAGCATTTTCTTTCGGAAACATAATGCTCTTTAGTTTTCCTGAATACTTAGGCATTCCTATTACGGATACATTTTTTAAAAGTACATTTAACTATCTAAATTTAATTTTATCAGTTCCTGTTCTGCTATATTCTGCAAAGGATTATTTTACATCCGCTTATAAATCATTAAAAAACAAATTCATAAACATAGATTTCCCATTATCATTAGGGATAGCTGCTCTGTTTTTAAGAAGTGCTTATGAGGTTTTGAGCGGTACAGGTGCGGGATATTTCGATTCTTTTACCGGATTAGTATTTTTTCTTCTTATAGGTAAATATCTTCAGGAAAGAACTTATAACTATTTGGATTTTGAAAAAAATTACAAATCCTTCTTTCCAATTTCTGTAATGGTTATGAAAGACCACAAACCTTCATCTGTTTCATTGGATAAGATTCAAGTTGGTGATAGGATTTTAATCCATAAGGATGAAGTAATTCCTACAGATTCAATTTTAATAAGTAAGAAAGCCGTTATTGATTATAGTTTTATAACAGGTGAATCCCTTCCTGTTTATAAAAAAACCGGTGCTTATATTTATGCCGGAGGAAGACAGACAGATTTAAATATTGAGCTTGAGGTTGTTAAGGAAGTTTCTCAAAGTTATTTATCAAGCTTGTGGAATAATAATATTTTCAAAAAACAGGATGAAGGTAAAATTGTCACTTTTACTAATAAGGTTAGTAAGTATTTTACAATAGTAATTTTGTTTATTGCGTTTGTAAGTTCGTCAATTTGGCTTACCGAAGGAATTGATAAGGCTTTGTTTGTATTTACTTCAGTGTTGATTGTTGCATGTCCTTGTGCCTTATCATTGTCAATACCGTTTACTTTCGGCAATACCTTAAAAATATTTGCTGAAAATAAATTCTTTTTGAAAAACACCAATGTAGTTCAAAAGTTTTCTGAGATTAATGAGATTGTTTTTGATAAAACAGGAACCATAACTCAGGCAGGAAGTTCTGCATTTAGATTTTATGGAAGAAGTTTATCTGAAATTGAAAAACAAAAAATTGCTTCTCTTGTTTTAACTTCAAATAACACTTTAGGTAAAGCCATTTTAGATATTATAGGGACTAAAGGGAATTTGAATGTCAAGGATTTTCAGGAATACGAAGGGGTTGGTGTTAAAGGTAAGATAAATGGAGATTTGATAAAAATAGGATTACAAAAATTTATTAGTGAGGATATTGTTGATGATAGGAATGGCATAAATATATATGTTAGCATCAATGATGATGTGTTAGGATATTTTAAAATTTCGAATATTTATAGAAAAAATATTTTAGATGTTTTATCCAGGTTAAGTAAAAATTATCGAATATCAATTTTGTCAGGGGATAATGAAAATGAAAAAGAAAATCTAAAAAAATATATTGATAAGGATAATTTACTTTTCAATCAAAAGCCGGAAGATAAATTATCATTCATTAATAGTTTAAGTGAAAAAGGTAAAAAAGTTTTGATGGTTGGGGATGGATTAAATGATGCAGGCGCTCTTAAGGTAAGTTATGCGGGTATTTCAGTTACTGACGATATCAGCAGGTTTTCACCTTCTTGTGATGGTATTTTGGATTCTTCGATGTTATTTAAGCTTTATAATTTCCTGAGTTATTCGGGAATGGTTATGAAAATTATTTATTTTAATCTTACTATATCTATAATGTATAATTTGATCGGATTGTTTTTTGCTGTGAATGGAAAGTTATCGCCTATTATTTCTGCAGTGCTTATGCCTTTAAGTTCTATTTCTGTAATTATTGTTGCAGTTGCATTTACTAATTTATTTAGAAGAAAGTATAAATTATAATGCAAGTAATAATAATTTTAATAGGGATAAGTTTATTTCTTGCTATATCTTTTTTGATTGTTTTTTTTATAGCAGCAAAGAAAGGTCAATTTAGTGATACATACACTCCTTCTGTAAGGATATTGTTTGATGATAAAGATTTAAGTAAAAATAAAGATTCAAAATAAAACATCATCGGAGTAGCATAAATGGTTCCTGAAAAATTTAGTTACGATAATTTAATCGTAAAAAAATTTGCTTTCGCAACAATCATTTGGGGTATTGTTGGAATGCTTGTAGGTTTAATTATTGGTACACAAATATTTTATCCCGCTCTTAATCTTGGAATTCCATATACAACTTTTGGGAGATTAAGACCTTTACATACCAACGCTGTTATTTTTGCTTTTGTGGGTAATGCTATTTTTATGGGAATCTATCACTCACTTCAACGATTATGTAAAGCAAGAATGTTTAATGATTTCCTCAGTAATTTTCATTTCTGGGGATGGCAGTTAATTATTGTGGCTGCTGCAATTACTCTTCCTATGGGATTTACAACTGCAAAGGAGTATGCTGAGCTTGAATGGCCTATTGACATTGCTATTACTCTTGTTTGGGTCGCATTTGGTATAAATATGTTCGGTACAATCTTTAAGAGAAGAGAAAACCATATGTATGTAGCAATTTGGTTTTACATTGCGACCTGGGTTACTGTGGCAGTTCTACATATTGTAAATTCGATTGAAGTCCCTGTAAGCTTTATGAAAAGCTATCCTGTTTATGCCGGAGTTCAAGATGCATTAGTTCAATGGTGGTATGGTCATAATGCAGTAGCATTCTTTTTAACAACTCCATTCCTTGGTTTAATGTATTACTATCTGCCTAAAGCAGCAAACAGACCAATTTATTCTTACAGATTATCAATTATACATTTTTGGTCACTGATATTTATTTATATCTGGGCAGGTCCTCATCATTTACTTTATTCAGCTTTACCAAACTGGGTTCAATCATTAGGCACAGTTTTTTCAATAATGCTTATTGCTCCATCCTGGGGTGGAATGATAAACGGTCTTTTAACTCTTAGAGGTGCGTGGGATAAAGTAAGAGAAGATCCTATTTTGAAATTTATGGTAGTTGCAGTGACTGCATATGGCATGGCGACATTTGAAGGTCCTATGCTCTCCTTAAAAAACGTAAATGCCATTGCACATTTTACTGATTGGATAATTTCTCACGTACACGTTGGTGCATTAGGGTGGAATGGATTTTTAACTTTTGGAATTTTGTATTGGTTATTTCCAAGATTGTATAATACTACACTTTACTCTAAAAAATTAGCCAATGTTCATTTTTGGATAGGTACTGTCGGGATTATTTTCTATGTATCTTCAATGTATTTTTCAGGAGTTACACAATCATTAATGTGGAAACAGTTTTCAGGACTGGGAATGCTTCAATATCCAAACTTCCTTGAAACAGTTTTACAAATTATTCCAATGCATATGATTCGCGCAACAGGAGGTTCTTTATATTTAATTGGAGCATTGATACTTCTCTATAATTTATATAAGACTGCTAAACAAGGTTCATTTGAAAAAGAAGAGACTACTGAAGCACTACCTTTAATAAAAGCAGGTGATGTTTTCAAAAAAGGCTATAGACACCGCTGGTTGGAAGGTAAGCCAATTCAATTTTTACTTGTATCAACAGTTGTTGTTTTAATTGGCGGCTTGGTTGAATTCTTACCAACATTCTTAATCAAATCCAATATACCAACTATTGCTAATGTTCATCCTTATACTCCATTAGAATTGCAAGGAAGAGATATTTATATTAGGGAAGGATGCGTAAACTGTCATTCAAATCTTGTAAGACCTTTCCGTTCAGAAACTGAAAGATATGGTGAGTACTCTAAAGCAGGAGAATATGTTTATGACCATCCATTTTTATGGGGTTCAAAACGTACAGGACCAGATTTGCATAGAGAAGGAAAGAAATTTCCAAATACCTGGCACTATATGCATATGGAGCAGCCAACTTCAATGTCTCCAGGTTCAATAATGCCTCCTTATCCGTGGCTATTGACTAATGACCTTGATAACTCGACTTTAGAATCTAAGATAAGAAGAATGCAAGGTTTAGGTGTTCCATATCCTGCAGGTTATGAATTCAAAGCAGTTAATGATGCTAATAATCAAGCTGATGAAATAACAAAAGATTTAATTAAATCAGGAGTCGCAGCAGAAAGTAATAAAGAGATTATTGCTCTCATTGCCTATCTGCAAAGAATTGGTTCTGACATCAGGATAAATAAATAGGAGAATGAAATGTTAAGAGAAACATTAGAATCTATAAATGGAGTAGAGATATTTCCAATAATTTCATTCGCAATATTTTTTATCTTTTTTGTTGGTGTTATTATTTGGCAATATAGACTAAGTCATAAATATTTAACAGATATGTCCAATCTTCCTCTTGTTTCAAATAAAGAGGAAACCATTATAGCCGGAGATAAAAATGAAATATAAAATTTTATCTTTTATAATTTTGTTAAGCAATTTTATAGCTGCTCAATCAACAACTACTACTCCGCCTGATTTTACGTCAAAATATTATGATGCAGTTGCGGGTGGATTGATATTAATTCTTATCATAGCAGCAGCAGCATTTCTTTTATTTGGGACTGAAGAGAAGGAAATAAAAGTTAAAGTAAAAAAAGAATCAGTAATAATTAAATTCTTTAAGAGAATAAACGGTGCTTTAACAGGAGCTGTTCCAATTGAAAAAGAAAATGAAATTGTTATGGCTGATGATTATGATGGAATTAGAGAATTAGATAATCGTGTACCGCCCTGGTTTAGCTATTTATTTTATGTTACAATAATTTTCGCAGTTATTTATTTGTTCAACTTTCACGTATTTGATGGAAAACTTCAGGAACAGGAATATGCTGACGAAATGGTAGTGGCTGAAAATTTAAGAGCTGAGTTATTAAAGACAGGTGCTTTAATTAATGAAGAGACTGTAACATTTGTTAACGACCCTGCAGTTATTGAATCAGGCAAAACAATATTTTCCACTTACTGCATTAGCTGTCACGCACCCGATGGCGGGGGTTTAATTGGTCCTAATTTAACTGATGATTATTGGATAAATGGCGGCGGCATAAAAAACATTTATAGGGTTATATCAAATGGAGTTTTGGCTAAAGGTATGCTTAGCTGGAAACAGCAGCTTAATCCTAAACAAATACAAGATGTTGCCAGTTTTGTAATTTCTTTAAAAGGAACTAAGCCTGCAAATGCAAAACTACCTCAAGGGACTCTGTATGTTGAAGCTGATTCAACCAAAGATTTATCAATGAGATAATTATGAATTTAGTTCCTGAAACTGAAAATAATTTTAGAGATAATCTTGCTACTGTATCAGAAGAAGGAAAAAGGAAATGGATTTATCCTAAGAAACCTAAAGGAAAGTTCCACTCAGCAAGATTAATTTTTAGTGCAATTTTATTAATAATATTATTTGCGGCACCTTTTCTTAAGGTAAATGGTAAACCATTGATAATGCTGAATATTCTGGAACGAAACTTTATATTATTTGGTGTTCCCTTCGGTCCTCAGGATTTTTACATTTTTGTACTTGGCTTTATTGGAATGATAATTTTTATTGTTCTATTCACTGCTGTATTTGGAAGAGTATTTTGTGGATGGGCTTGTCCTCAAACTGTTTTTATGGAAATGGTGTTTCGTAAAATCGAATATTTTATTGAAGGCAATTCTTTTGCACAGAAGAAGTTGAAAAATGAAGAATGGAATGCATCAAAATTATTTAAAAAGTCCACAAAGCATTTTATCTTTTACAGTCTTTCATTCATTATAGCAAACATATTTTTAGCATACATAATTGGAAGTGAAAAACTTTTACATATTATTTCTGAACCTCCTTCACAGCACCTTGAAGGATTGATAGCAATAATAATATTTTCCGGAATATTCTATTTCGTTTTTACTTTTTTTAGAGAACAGGCTTGCACAATTGTTTGTCCTTATGGAAGGTTGCAAAGTGTTTTGCTTGACCAAAATTCTTTAATTATTGCTTATGATAATTTTAGAGGTGAACCAAGAGGAAAGTTACGGAAAGATGAATTAGAGAAAGGTGATTGCATTGATTGTCATTTATGTGTTGATGTTTGTCCTACCGGAATAGATATTAGAAATGGTTTGCAGCTGGAATGTGTTAACTGCACTGCTTGCATTGATGAATGTAATGCTGTAATGACAAAGTTAGGCAGGCCTGAAAATCTCATAAAGTATTCATCGCTAAACTCCATAAGTAAAAATGAAAAATTCAAATTTACTCCGAGAATAGTGGGATATTCAATTTTACTTTTAATAATTATTTCTGTCCTTACTTATTTGCTTGCAACACGAGCAGAATACTCAGTTGAAATATTAAGGACACCTGGAACTCTTTATCAGGTTCAGGATGAAAAAAATGTGAGTAATATTTACGACCTTAATCTTGTAAATAAAACTTTTGAAGATGTTAATATTACCTTGAGGCTTGATAAACCAGATGAGGGCCAAATAAAGATTATAGGAAAACCTTTAAAGTTAAAAGCTCAGGAAAAAATGGATTCGAAGATGTTGGTTATTCTTGAACACGATGAATTAAAAAAAGTAAATACCGAAATAAAGATTTCAGTATTTGCCAATGATAAAATGTTAAAGCAAATAAAAACAAATTTTATGGCTCCGCCAAAAAGTATGATGGAGGAAGATTGAAAAAATTTAATTGGGGTTATGGAATACTCATTGTATTTATAGTATTTATCTTATTCGCCCTGAGTAATATTATTTTCTTTATGAACAAGGATGTAGAACTTGTTGCAAATAATTATTATGAAAAAGGAACTGATTACCAACAGCAAATAAAAAAAATTAGTAACAGTGAAGCACTTAAAAGTAAAATTGTTATCAAACAAATGGATGATAATATAGAATTTATTTTTCCTGAAGTGGTAAAAGGGAAAAAAGTAATTGGGATGATTACTTTTTACAGACCATCTAATTCCAAGGAAGATAAATATTTTTCTTTCAACTTGGATAAGAGGAATGATTTTATTTATAACGCAAAAGATCTCGTTAAAGGTATGTGGCGGATTAAAATAGATTGGCAAATGGATGGACAAAATTATTATTCAGAAGAAACATTGTTCTTAAATTAATATGGAATATACAGCATTATTTTTAATAGGATTAACTGGAAGCTTACATTGTCTTGGTATGTGTGGGCCAATTGTTCTTGCACTTCCTTCACAAGATAAATCACCTTCTGTACTTTTCTTAAATAGAATTCTTTATAATTCAGGGAGAATACTTTCCTATGCATTAATAGGTTTTATGATTGGTTTTATTGGAAGCAAATTAGATGTTATAAAATTTCAGGATTATGTTTCCATAATAGCAGGTGCAGCAATTATATTGTTTACTATAATTCCCGCTAACATAAAAAACAAAACTTTTTTTAATTATAGATTTATTCAACCAATAAATAATGGAATAAGAAAATTATTTAAGCAAAATACCAGGTACTCATTTTTGTTTATTGGAGTACTAAATGGATTTCTTCCTTGTGGATTAATTTATGTAGCTGCAGCAGCAGCATTTGCTTCAGCAAGTATTTACAAGGGGGCATTACTTATGGCCATATTTGGCTTGGGTACTTTTCCTTTAATGTTATTAGCTTCAGTTGCTGCAAAGTATATTAGTAAAGATTTGAGAAGTAGGTTTAATAAATTAGTACCGGTATTAGCAATAGTAGTTGGAGTAATATTTATTCTAAGGGGATTAAATTTAGGTATACCTTTTATTAGTCCTGAGTTAATTAAAGGTTCAGTTCATTCCTGCTGCACAAAATAATTTTAAGCAAAAAAAAAGCCTCCGAAGTCGGAGGCTTAAGAATCACTTAGAATTACTTCTGAGGGAAAGCTGCATCTTTTGCTGCTTTTGCAATTCTGAATTTTAAAACTTTTTTAGCAGGTATTAGCATAGTTTCTCCAGTTTTAGGATTCCTGCCAACTCTTTTCTTTCTATTAACTACAACTAATTTTCCAAGACCAGGAAGTGTGAAAGATTTCTTTGCTTCTTTATAAGCTAAAGTAACTAGTTCATCTAGGAAAGTTCCAGCTAACTTTTTTGTAGAACCGGTTTTCAATGCTAAATGATTTAGGATTTGTCCTTTAGTCATTGGTTTTGCAGTTGCCATAGTATAGACCTCTTTATTATTGGTTGTTAATACATTGTAAAAATAAAATTTTTTTTTTAACAAACAAACAAAAATCTTTAAAATATTGAACTTTTTTTTTGAGCGGGGTTTAAGGGGATTCCCATTTATCAAGGGGTTTCTCAGTTATGAAAATAAAATTGTACAATGTATATTTAAAAATAAATTATAAATTTTTGATAAACATCTTCATATATGAAATTACTTACAGCAGCATTTATAGTTTTTTTGTTTTGCAATGTGTATCCTCAAATAAATAGAGCTGACAGTATAGGCCAAAAAGATACTACCAAAGTTCTCCCCAATCCACTTGAAGATACTATGCAAGATACAATTGCAACTAAAGATACTGTTGGTATTTTACCTACTGTTGTAACACCATTAAGAAATCAATTTCATATTCAGCCCTTCTTTGGTAATAGTTTTTTCATAAATAAAAAGTTCATCGAAAGAATAGATTATAATCACGCGGGTGAGATTTTAATATATGCACCTTTCTATCAGGTAGTAAATTTAGGCTCAGCAGGACAAAATAATTATCTTTATGCGTATGGTACAGCATCGTACAATGTACTTGAAGATGGTATTCCTGTTTATAATGCACTCGGCTTGCAAGCTATGAATCTTATTCACACCGAAGATATTGATTCTCTTGAAATTGTAAGCAGTACTCAATCCTTTATATTAGGAGATGGTCCCGCTATAAATGTTTTAAGCAAAGATTTTGTTTCTGATTCTACTTATTCCAGGTTAAAATATTTTGAAGGAACTGAAGAGGAAGGTTTTATTGATGGGGTATTTAATGCTTTGATTTATAAGAAGCTAAATATGTTCATTAATGTTACTAATAAAAAAGTGGAACAAGGTTATGCGAATTCTGACCACGATTACTGGCAGGCAAGATTTAAATTAAAATATTTTCTTTCTGATAATATAAACTTACTTGCCACGTATGGCTATACTCAGTTTCATGCAGGGCTAAATGGAGGCGTGGGACTTGATTCTTTAGGCAATTTAGATGAGCAAACTTTATTTAATGAAGATCTTGCCCAGGTATATTATCAAAACCAAAGCGAAGATATTTTAAATCATCGTTTTGCAGCTAAGGTTTTATTTTCTCCTAATGAACATTCATTCTCAGATTTAAGTTTTTATTATCAGTTTTTAAAAGATGAGTTAAATTACCTTCACGATATTCAGCCAAATTATATTCATCAAAAAACAAAAACTGCAGGGGTTATCTTAAGACAATACTTTATTTTCAAAACACTGAATGTTTTACTGCTTGGCAATTATTCTAATTCCACCGGTAATTCAAGAGGTTATCAAGAAATAGGTCCGGGTTTATTTAATTTGAATTATGAATATCCTGTTGATAAAAATTTATTTTTTGCAGGTAGAATAAATTTGACTTTATTAGACTCAACATTAATCCCATCTTTATTTTTGAAGTATGGAAACAATGATAAGGGTGGGTTTGGTGCCAGTTTAACATACATTCTATTAAATAAATTACAATTGAATTTTAGTGCTTCATCTTATGGAATAAATAAAGGGAATGAATTTACAAATTATGAAGCTGGCATAACCTATAAAAATGATAATGATTTCATAAACTTGAAATATTTAAGAACTGAAGGAGGAACTTCAGTAATTTATTTCCTTAATCAAAATGGAAGCATACCTACTGATTATAATACATCAAGAAACTTATCAGGATTTTCATTAACAGCATCAAACCATATTAGTAAAATATTATTGGAAGGTTTTGCAAACTATTATTTTGATAATATTTCTAACCCTATATACTTTACTGGAGTTGAAGGACTAAATTATCCTTCTGTAATTCCGGATTTGAACATCACAGCAGGTATTTACTACTCTGATATTTTATTTAACAATAACCTGGATTTGAAAGCAGGTGTTAAATTAAATTATTTCTCTAATGATAAAAATATAAATTATAAAAAAGTATTTACAACAGACATTAGCATCAACGGAAGAATACAGGGGAGGGCAATAATATTCTTTACCTGGGAAAACATTTTAGATAAAAGATATTATGTAGTCCCTTATTATCCTGTAAGAGGAAGAAATATAAGATTTGGAGTTTCGTGGGAGTTGTTTAATTAACAAACTCTGAAAACTTTTTCTAATTTATCCTTGCTGATAAAAACCTGGTGAAAAATATCTACAATATCTTCTTTGGTTATCTTATCAAAATCTTCTTTTAATGGAGTAATAGATACTCCGCCAATATCAACACTTGCAGGACTTAATAAAATCCTGCTGTCATCTTCTGCAAAGTACTGAGTAGGGCGATGTTTCTCCCTTAAGAAAATTATTACTCTCCATTTTTCGTTATGATAAAATGAAAGAATATTAAGTAAAGGTTCTTCTTCACTGTTATTTAGTTTTTTTAATGTGGTTAAAAGCTTTTGAAAATATTTATCAAGTGCATCTTCATCACTGCCTTCAAATGAAATAAATTTTCTTAAACCATCATCTACACTTAAAATTTTAATTGTATCATTATCAACTAAAGCTTTTCCATACCTTGAAATAATCTCATCATATTCGTGGTCGATAGGCATAAAGTCCTTATTGCCTGCCTGGAAATGTTGATGGTCCGGTGCTGATGCACCGCATTTTGGACCATTATAAAATACAGTATAATAATTAGATAAATCTCTTGAGTAATGAAGAAGTATTTTAAAACTTTCTTTTATGCTTTGAGGTACGTGCTCTTTATTTGGTAAAGTAAAATGCTCATTGAAAATAGGGAAAGGGTTTACAAGTATTGCATAATTTTCTTTGTAATCCAGAACCTGTTGTTCTTTAGGTAAATTATGAAGGCATAAAAAACAAGGACGTTCCTTTATTGATTTAGCATCAACTTTTGCCCCGCTGCTTATAAGGCGACCTGCATTATATTGAACCTTAATTGTATATCCATCAAAGTTAAAAGTCTTTACCTGAATTGAGTTTAAGGTTGCATAGCCATCTTTGCACATCTGCCAATTTTTTAATTGAGTAGATAATAAATTTTTACTTTTATCAGCGAAATTATTTTCAGGAACCAATCTTTATGCCCTCACTTGTGAAATTATTTTTTATTGAATTTTTGTCTTGCTAAAATTTCTATTGTTCTAATTCTATCTTTATAAACATTATGAACATTTTGTCTGTCAATTGATAATGCTGCATCAGTGTTGCCTTCCCATCTGCGGCATACATAAAGAGGTTCATAGATTCTGCCAATTTGGTATTCTCTCGATAAAGCCAGACCTAATGCATAATCTTCGCCATAGCTAACATTAGGAATTTTCAATTCTCTAAGTAGTGGAGTATAGAAAGCACGAGGAGCACCAAGTCCGTTTATTCTTAATGCATTGTTCCTGCCGTTATCTGGAGTCCATTCTTTGTGGTCAATTACTCCCGGAGGAATATCATTCAATTGGAAATCAGTAAGCTTGTAGCTTCCGATAACCATTGCACATTTTTCTTTTTTAAAAGTATCAACAATTTTTTGAAGCGTATTCTCATCAATGTAAATATCATCGCTGTCCAACTGCGAAGCATACTTGCCGCAATATTTACTATGTGCAGCAACGTTCCAGCATCCGCCAATACCTAAATCATTTCTTTCAGGAATAAGGTGGATAAGTCTGCTATCCTGTTCAGCTAATTTTTGAAGAACTTCAGTTGTACCATCAGTAGAAAAATTATCAACAACAATACAGTTGAATTTAAAATTTGTTTTTTGTTTTAAGATTGAAGCAACAGCATCACCAATTGTTTTAACTCTATTCTTAACAGGTATTATAACAGAAGCTTCAAATTCAAATCCATCTGCATTATCTTCAACATCTTTGAAAGATGGTTTTAAATAAGCACCAATTTCTTTAAGATGATGAGTGGCTGAAGCTTCCATTTCAATCTGGACATCTCTGTTTCTTGGATTCACATAATCAAATAACTTTTCACCTGATTTTCTTACATCAGTTTCAACAATTGAGTAAATAAATTCAGGTATTCTTAGAATTTCATAATTACGGGAGATATTTAATCTAACATCATAAAGAGCAGCAAACTTGTAGTTCTCCTTCATTTCCTTAATAGCTTTTTTGAAAGCAGCTGCGTTAAAAAACAAAACAGGACCAAAATTAAAATCATCTCTGATGCTTCCTAATTGATAATCAATAACAGGATGTGGAGTTTTAATGTCATCCTTTGCATCATAGTAGTCAGAGTAAACCAAGCCTGCTCCGGTTGTATCTGCAAGGTTAAATAATCTTTCAACAGCAAACTGACCGAAGTCAATTAAGGTGTCATTGATAATAAAAAGAAGATAATCAGTATTTAGATTTTCAGAAATCTTCTTAAAAGTATCCGCAGTAAATAATCCATCTATTTTAATAATGTTTTCACCGGTTTGAGAACCATCCTGAGAAAGGAGGAAGATTTTATCAACCAGGTTATTGTTCTTTAAGCCTTCAATAGTTTTAGAAGTAAAATCATTGCCGCTAAATGGTAAAAATACAGTTATCTTGTTGGACATTGTTTTTCCTTACGAAATAAATTTGAATAGTAAAATTATCAAACTTTAAGGAAGTTAAAAAGCTAAAAAGGGGATAATAATACTTATTAAGTTGTTTATTTTAATAAAATCATCTTCAATAAATTTAGATGCAAGTCTTTAACTTTTACAATATCTCTCCTATTGTTTATTTAACTTTTTTTTATAATATTATTCTGACTATAAATTAATTTAAAAATTTCTTTATATGAATAGATTCCAAAACTAAGCAGATTAGTTTTTAATGGGTGAGGTATTCTTCTTAAATACAAATATTTGAAAGGGTTTTATGAATAAATTAGTCATTCTAATAATGTTAAGTTTCTCCTTAAATACTTTTGCTCAAGAAATATTATTTCCTGAGACAGAAATAATATTTCACACAAGAGGCGCCACAAATTCTACTGTTACTACTTTTGAAGTAAGACCATTACTTTATGATAATTTTTATCCAATGGCAATATATTCTCAAAATAAATTTGATCGATGTAATTTGGATCTTAAATTATTGCCATTACAAAGTATTGATCTAACAGGAAACGTTTCTTGTCCATATTCTGGATTAGAGTACATCTTTGCTAATGAAGATTGGATCGGTGGGAGTTCTTGTACTAATGCTGAATATGGGCCATTTGGAAATTCGCTTTATGAAATAATAATAAAAGTAAATGGAGTTAATAAATTTAGATTTTTATTAGATACTAGACATAATAGTTTACCAAATGGCTGTTCAAACAATTGTAATGGGAATGATATTTCAATTGTTTATAATGTAAATATAAATACAGTAGGACATATTGATGGCTTTTGGGATGGAATTAGCAAACTTGATGTAATCAATAATAATGGCTATTACACTTGGGGTGAAATTAGAAACAATTGTTCATCAAGTTTCAGTGATTTTAATAAATTAAATATGCCGATTTTAGAAGAACCTACTCTTCAAGGTGTTTCTCCCCTACTTAGTTGGATAAAACCTCAAAACATAAATAATAATGCTTTTGATTTTTATGAACTTCAAAGATCAGTAAATAATGGAAATTTTATAACAATATTTACATCAACAGACATAAATACTACTTCTTTTTGGGATCAAGATATCTTTTGGAATCCTAATCTAAATGCAACAAAAATAATATATAGACTTTTTGCGATTTTTAATTCAAATTATCAAGATATGATAATTGATGTATCAAATTATAAAGAAATAAATACAAGTAGAGACTATATTTGTAAGCACCAAAATTTTTCTGGGAAATATTATTTTAATCTAAGCAAAAACTATCCTAATCCATTTAATCCAACTACTAAGATAAATTTTCAAATTCCTGAGGATGGAATTGTTGAGTTAAAAGTTTATGATATAAATGGGAATGAATTAAAAATATTGTTAAATGAATTTATTTCAGCTGGAGAATACACCTTAGATTTTAATGCAACTGATTTACCAAGTGGAATTTATTTCTATAGAATAAAATATAAAGAGTATGTTGAAACTAGGCAAATGGTATTATTAAAATGAAAATTTTTTTACTTTCATTATTTTTAAATCTATCTCTCTTTGGTCAAGTTTTCACAAAATTTTATTCCAATGATTTAACTGATGGAGATAACTTTGGAGATAGAGTATCAATCAATAATTACAATATTGCCATTAATTCACCTTATGATAAACCATGTGGTTCTATTTACATTTATTTTTTAAAAAATAATATTCTTCATTTTAGACAAAAAGTAATTCCTGATACAATTATTAACGGATATTTTTTTGGTTCACCATTACTCCTTTCTGACTCTTTATTGTTTGTAAGTACAGATGGGGATCTTTTAATTTACAAAAATTCTGATTCATTATATAAAATAATAAAAAAAATATCTGGCTCAGCTCTTGATGACTTTTCAAGACCTGTTGCAGAATATAAGAAGGATTTATTAATAGGCGCTCCTAAGAGTGGAGAGTTTGATCAAGGAGCTGTTTACTATTATAAGAATATTAATGATTCTGATTGGGTATTAAATCAAAAATTGGAGCCAAGCATTCTCGAAGAACATTCTCAATTTGGAAATACCATCGATTTTGATAGTTCTTTTGCAGTAATTTCAGCACCACTCTATGGATATATAAGTGGTCCTTTTAGAGGTATGGTATTTTTATATGAAAAATCAGATAGTGGATGGATTGAAAAGCAACGTATATATTCCCCTGACTCTGCTTATAATCAATTATTTGGAAGAGATCTCCAAATTGATAACAGAAGAATAGCCATTGGTGCGACTGGAAATCCCTTAGAAAATTATTTTATAGGTAGGATTTATATATATGCTATTAATGATTCAGGTTTTGCAATTTTGGAAGATTCCATATATGCTTCTGATAATTTTAATGGAAATTATTTCGGGTTTTCTTTCAAACTTAAGGGTGATAGCTTGTTTGTTGGAGCTAATGGTAATGAATTAATTAAATCTAAAAATTCTTTGAGTAGAAAATGGGCTTATCTTTTTGTCAAAGGAAAATTAGGATGGGAAGAAAAATTAAAATTTGGTCCAACTAACCAAAATTCGTATAATGGTTTTGGTTACCAAGTGGATTTTGACAATGGAAATTTTATAGTTGGTTCTCCATTTGATAGTGATAATAAGTTGTATGGAGGAGCAGTATACTTATTTCAGCCTAATATAACTTCAATTAAAGATGAAAATAAAATAATAAATATTTTTGATATACAGCAAAACTATCCTAATCCATTTAACCCTACCACAACAATAAGTTATTCCTTATCTAAAAGTGGATCTACTACACTTAAGGTATTTGATATTCTTGGTCGTGAAATTATTACTTTAGTAAATGAGGAAAAACCAGCAGGAAGTTATACTGTGGAATTTAATGCTTCTAATCTTTCATCAGGTATTTACTTCTATAGTTTAACATCAGGTAGTTTTACTATGAATAAGAAAATGATTTTGATGAAGTAAACCTAAAACAATAAGAGGCTGCCAATTGGCAGCCTCTTAGTTTAAATTCTTACTTTACTGTTGTTTTTTGTTCAGCTAACATTTTGTAGCCGGTATTATCAGTAACAAGAAAATCATAATCTCCGTTATCAAGATTCGCAATGTTCGTTGTTACGTGAATTTTGCAGAGGCAATCGCCAGCAGTGCTGCCGGTTTTGTTCAATTTTAATCTAACTTCTTTACTTTTTTGATCAACATTAAAACCGATTTTAGCATCACAGGTGGTGTTAACATCCATTTCAGCATAAACCATATCACCCTGCTGAACTACTCTGAAGTTTTCTACTGTTTCACCAAGGAATTTATTGTTTGTATTTTTTGTTTGATTTGTGCAAGGTGCCTGCTGTACGTTTTGTGTTTCAACATTTTTTGAACCGGAACAAGCAGCAAATAAGCATGCACTAAGGAATAGTATAGAAAGATAACGCATTTTTCCTCCGAATTTAATAATTAAAAATAAAAATTAAGAAAATTAAACTAATGATTTATAAACATTTATCACTTTATCAGTTAAAATATTTATATCGAAAAATTTTAATGCTCTTAATCTTGAATGTTCACTAAATGAATTTCTTAATTCTTTGTTTTTTACAAGAACTTCAATTTTCTCTGCTAAATCTAATGAATTTTTTGTTTTAAACAATAAAGATGTTTCTCCATCAATTGCAATATCTAAAACTCCTTCTTCATCAGAACAAACAGAAGGAACTCCCATTGCCAGTGCTTCAGCAAGAGCAATTCCGAATGCTTCTGAATGAGAAGGGAATACGAAGATATCCATCGCTGATAAAACATTCGGTGTATCACTCCTAAATCCTGCAAAATTAATATTAATTAATTCTTTTTCGATAGCTAATTTCTTAATCTTATTTGCATACTCATCTTCACCTCTGCTGGCTTCTCCAACAATGACGAATTTTAAGTTCTTATATTTATCTGATAATATCTTTGCAGCCTCAATAAATTCTTCGTGACCTTTACCGGGACTGAATCTCGCCATCATTCCAATAAGCAGTTCATCTTCTCCAACTTCAAATTCATCTCTGACTTTTTTTCTGTTTGCTTTTTCAGGATTAAATCTGCTTACATCAATTCCATTATGCAAAAGTTCAACCTTATCTACACTAACAGGACAGGTATCAAGTACATTCTTTTTCACAGCATTACTAATTGCAAAAATTTTAGTAACTCTATTATATAATGTTTTATGAATTACATCTTTCTTCACAATGAAAGAATTTAATTGTTTTGTTAGGAACAATGGTATTTTACTATTAAGCAGATTAAGAGCAGGAACGATAATCCATAAATCTTTTGATGCCTGAGTATGGATTAAATCGAACTTACCATTTTTGATTACTGATGCAGTGCTTAAAATACTAATAGGATGAAAGTAGCCGACATTATTTATTGTATGAATTATTATACCGAGGTTATTTGCTTCAATATGAATGCGCGATTCATTGATACATAAAAGCTCAACGGAAATATTATTCTTTAACAACTGCTGCACAGCAGTTAAAGTGAACATTTCCATTCCACCCCAGCTTTTAGATAAACAGGAATAAAGAACTTTCATCAGTAAATTTTCTTAATGGTTGCATTGGTAAAATAATGAAGTAGGATTTCATCAAACATAGAACCTTTGGAAGCCATAACTGCTGCTCCGATTTGACATAATCCAACTCCATGTCCCCATCCACCGCCATAAAGAACAAACTTTTGAGGAATTCCATCAACAATATTTTGTTTTTCAACAGTAAACGCTGAGCTATATAAATGAGATTCAGATAAAGTCCTTCTAATCTCCAGTTCTTTTCCGATGATTAAGGTTTTCTTAGTTCCAACAATTTTTAATCTAACTAATCTTGAAGATAAACCTCTTTCAACAGGTTCAAGGTCTACTATTTCACCAAAATCAATTCCGCTTTTTCTTTTAATTAAATCAGAAATTTGTTCTTGAGTGTATTCAACTTTCCATCTATAGAAGTCTGTTGTTTCCTGGTCGTAATCTAAAAGAACCTGAGAAAGAATTTTAGGGTCTTTTGTATTACAGAAAGCAGATGGATTTCCTTTAATCCATTTTACTGCATTAGATTCATTTGTAAAATCAAGATTGTAGCCTTCAGGTTCAAACTTATAATCAATAATAGAAGATAAATATTCAAGTTTTATTGGTTCCCAAACATTTTCAAATGATTCAGAAACTCCGCCGCAGGATTTTGAATATCTGGTATCGCAAATTTCACTATCATTTATAAGTACTATCCCTTTGGTTTGTTCGATTGCCTGTACTGCGACATCAGTATAAATTTTTGTTATACCCTGATACCTTTGACAATGGTCGTCTGCACATACATCAAAGTTTTTATGGTCTTCTCTTCCGTACCATTTAATATGTTCAGTATCAGTAATAAAAGAAGTCTGTGTCTTTTCGTTTTTCTTTTTTAGAGACTTTGATTTTTCTATCTGAGCTAATAACCAGCTTCTTGAAACAATAGCGTGAGCTTTTAATGCCTGAAGACTGCTTTTAGCACTCATCTCAGATGAAATAACACTAACCAGATATTTTTCTATAGGCAAAATATTTATTGCTGTAACTTCATCACCTTCAACAATAATTTTGAGCGAGCCGGTAAATCTTTGCTTTTCTTTTCTCTCCCAGTGAAACTTAACACCTATAACAACATCACGAATTAAGAATGATTCAGAGGATGGATCATTTGGTACAAAAACAATTTCCTTAACAGTGTCAATTACTTCATCATCTTTTTTTAATAAAATCTTTTTATCTGAAAATTCTACTGTAAATCTGCCGCTAAAGGTATTTTGGGATAGAGTTGATTTAAAATCACCATAAAGTTCAAAGCTTATCTTTTTATCTGTTAATATGCCGACATTAATTAGGGGTTCTTTTTTGATTGTTATCATGCGTTTACTGATAATTTTCTTATTAAATAATATTTATAAATTTGCTATTTCAAAAGTAAACAGTAATTCTATAATTAAGAAATTAAAAATCAGGTATTATGATTAATAAAGATTTAAAAACAGTTGAAATTATCGGTTTTCCAATGGATTTAGGTGCGGACAGAAGAGGTGTAGATATGGGTCCTTCTGCCTTACGAATTGCTGAATTGCAAACAAAACTTGAGAAACTTGGATATGATGTGATAGATAAAGGGGATATTTTTGTTGAGATTAAGGAAAAACAAAAAATTGAAAATCCAAAACTGAAATACTTGAATGAAATAATAAGAACTAGTCTTGAACTTGCCAAAAAAGTAGAACTGGCTTTAGATGCGAATCATTTTCCTTTATGCATTGGGGGAGACCATTCAATGGGTTTGGGAACAATTGCAGGGATTGCATCTTACTGCAAAAAGAAAGATTTAGACCTTGGAGTAATATGGATTGATGCACACGCTGATATGAATACTGATACAACAACTCCTTCAGGTAATATTCACGGGATGCCTTTGGCTGCTTCCTTGGGATTGGGTAATCCGGAGTTAGTTAATTTCCTTGGATTTGCTCCAAAAGTAAAACCTGAAAATTGCACAATAATCGGATTACGAAGCATTGATGATGATGAAAAGGAAAATATAAAAAAACTGAACCTTAATGTTTACACAATGAGTGATATAGATAGACTTGGTATTCACAGAATTATCACTAAAGTGTTAAAACAGTTTAATAAAAAAGTTGACCATATACACGTGAGTTTTGATTTGGATAGCGTTGATCCTTCTGTTGCGCCCGGAGTTGGTACTCCTGTTCAAGGTGGACTTAGTTACAGGGAAGCACATTCTTTAATGGAATCAATTGCTGAATGCGGATGCATGTCATCACTTGAAATTTCTGAAGTTAATCCTATTCTTGATAATAAAAATGCCAGTGCAATTTTTGCAGCTGACCTTGCTGCTTCCAGTATGGGACAAAGAATTATATAATATATGAATAAACTAAGAGCGGTCATTTTAATCTTACTACTTTTTGTACTTATAAGGTTCATTACGGTTAATGTATTTGAACTGGATTTTTCTTTAGTCTTTTCTTACTTATTGATGACCATAGGAATCTTAAGTGTATTTTTTATATTTGGTAAGAATAAAAAGTTTTTGCTCTTTGTTTTTTCAAGTACTTTTTTAATTGGAGTTGTGTTATTAGTAGATTATATGTTCGAATTTACTAATCCAGGTAAACTATTATTACCTGCATCTTTATTTATCCCATCCATAAACTTTCTCATAATATTTATTGAAGATACTGATAATAAATTATTTTTATGGCTATCATTTTTACTTTTCATTTCAGGATTTATAGTTTCCATCTTTTTAGGTTCAATTAAACTTGAAACTTTTTTGCAATCATTAAGTGAAATAATTAAGAGCTACTGGTTGTTTATAGTTCTAATGCTGATGGTTTTATTAGTTCTTTATATTTTCGATAAAAATAGTGAGCAGCAAAAACATAACATATAGCAAATGTTTTAACTTAATTTGCTATTTTAATCCTGGAAAATTTTAAACAAAAAATTATTAATATAATGAAACTTAAAACACTTATATCACTGTTCATATTATTATCAATCACTGCAACAGCTCAACAAGTTACTCTGCTTGAACCAATAACTCCCTTAACAAGTGAATCAGATTATTTTACGATGCCAAAAATATCTCCTGATGGAAATAATGTCATATTTGGAGGAAAATCTCATACAGGTCTATATTTAATTGATTTCAATGGAACTGACCTTATAAAATTAACTGATGCAAGTGCAGCAGGCTGGAATCCTCAGTGGGCACCATTATCTAATGTAATTGCTATAAGAGTTAACGATTGGTCTAACGATATGAGGGATAAAACTAATTCTATTGAAGTTATAGAATTGGATGGAACTGTAAAAAATATTTCAGGAGATAAACCTTCAACAAGTTTACCATTCTGGAGTGATAAAGGAAGTACATTAGCTTGGTTTGAAAATGATTCATTACAATTTCTAAAATTAAGTGATAATACAGACGATATATTAAGATATGTAAAGAACAATATGATAGTTGTTAAAAGTAAAACCGATGTAATGACTTCTGAGGATGAAGATAATCCTGAAGAAAAAGTTTTTGAACCAATAAAAGGAGAATACCTTTTTGTAAACTGGTCACCCAATGGAATGAGAGTGGCTGTTCAGGTTTTAGGAAAAGGTATTTATGTGTTAGATGTGCAAAATAATCAAGTATATGAATTTGGAATGGGAGAATATCCTGATTGGATTAACAATGATGTCTTAGTCTGTATGGATGTAAAAGATGATGGAAGCCAAATTACAAATGGAGAAATCTTAGTAATGAATTATGATGGGAAATTAATAAAGAATATCACTAATGATTTTAACCAGCCGGCATTATACGCAAGTGCAAGTGAAGATGGGAAAGTAGTTTTTCAATCACTCAATGGACAAATATTCAAAACAACTCTATCCATTCAATAATTATTTTATTTCACCCCACATTATAGTTTTTGAACCGGGAGTTTCCACTTCCGGTTTTTCTTCAACAGTCAATATTATTAACTCTCCTTTTGGCAGTTCAGGTAAATTAAGATTTAAATATTGCTCATTCTTTGTTGCTTTAAAAGTTAAGATAGGGTTATAATTTCTTTTTTTTCCTATCCATAATTTATATACTTCATTACCATTTAATAATGGAAGATTTGAAACATATAAATAACTTGCACCTTTAACAGCACTTGATAGTACTTTACAATTCCCTGTATATTCATTTGAAGATTTAATTAAAGGAATTAACTTGAAGTCTGGAGATTCAACAAAAGAACTGAATTCACTAATTTCCTGTTGTGTAGCATTTTTAACCAACAATTGGGATTTCAAATCATCAATTTGTTTTTTTTGATTATTTATTTGCGAATTAAAATTATAATAAATAATAAATAAAATAACCGCAGATATAATGAATAATATAGAGAATATTATCGCTGCTAACCAACCTTTGTTGAATTTTATAGTTTTTTGTTCCTTTGTAAAAAAAGATTCTTCTAATAATGTGTCACTATCTTTAACAACAACAAAACCGGGGCTTTTTTGCTTTAACAGTTTAATATCTTTTATTTTATCATCTACCGGGATATTATTTTCTTTAATATCAACCTTTTTTTCACTACTTACTTCTTGATTAATTTCCGTTTTAATATTTTCTTTCTTAACATTTTCCTTTTTGGGAATTTTTACAGGCTCTTCTTTTATAATTATTTTTTCAGCAGGAATAGATTTTGATTCATTTTGTTTTCCAAGTACTATATCCAAATTGGAAAGCCTTTTGCTCATTGAATCCATCAGCTTAATTTTAAGCTCCTCAGGAGGAACTTCAATATCATTAATTGATGGAAGCAGAGCGATTAAATTCTGATATTCACCTAATTCTTGTAGAAAATCGGTATCAGCTGATTTTAAGAATTGATTAAATTTTTTATTGTTCTCTTCTTTTAGACATCCAATAGCATATGCCTGGAGTAATTCATTAAATTGCTTATTCATATGAATTATCCTTTAGCAGATTTTCTTTCAAATTATTTAAAGCAACTTTTATTTTATGCTTAACTGTCTGCAAAGGAATATTTAACCGGCTTGCAATTTCCTGCTCAGTTAATCCTTCATAATAGGAAAGAGATATAACAAATTTCTGAGCTTCAGTTAAATTATTCATTGCTTTAGATAAGGTGGGACTTATCTTATCAGAAGTAGCTAAATCTAAAGGGTCAATCAATCTTGATAACTTTGGTATTATAAATTCTCTTTCATATTCCAAGTCATAAGATTTCATGTCAGCATTTCTGCTTCTACGAATACTATCAATAGCTTTATTCCTGGCGAGGGTTATAATCCAGGTATAAACATTGGAAGTCTGAAAATCAAAGAAATTTATCTTAGTCCATATTATTTCAAAAACTTCAATTAATACTTCATCAGCAGTAGTTTTATCTGTTATTATTTTTTTAACTAAAGTGTATATTATCGGTGAATATCTAGCGTAAAGTAATTCTAAAGCACTTAAATCTTTAGATGAAATACGCTGCATTAGTTCTATATCACTAGGACCATCTTTTAATGACAAGCTACACCCTTTTCGTTAACATACCAAAACTATATGTATAAAAATTTAAAATCAACTAATTTATTTATAAAAATTAGGATAATTTATAATATTTAACCTTTGCTCGTCTTTTAGTATTTTTATTTCTTAAATATTTATGGTTAAAAATGACTTCCAACGAGATTAGACAACAATTTTTAGATTTTTTTAAAAGCAAAGAACATCGAATAGTTCCAAGTTCTCCTGTAGTACCATTTGATGATCCTACATTATTATTTACTAATGCAGGTATGAATCAATTTAAAGATGTATTCCTGGGAAATGGTACGCGAGAATATAAAAGAGCAGCAGATACTCAAAAATGTATTAGAGTTAGTGGAAAGCATAATGACCTCGAAGAAGTTGGTTATGATACTTACCATCATACATTATTTGAAATGTTAGGCAACTGGTCTTTTGGAGATTACTATAAAAAAGAAGCCATAATCTGGGCTTGGGAATTATTAACTGACGTATGGAAACTTTCAAAAGAAAGATTATGGGTAACAGTTTATAGAACAGATGATGAAGCTTTTAGTATTTGGAAAAATAAAACCGATATAAATCCTGATCATATTCTTAGATTTGATGAGAAAGATAATTTTTGGGAAATGGGAGAGACTGGTCCTTGTGGTCCTTGTTCCGAAATTCACATAAACATCGGAGAAGATTTCGATAATCCTATCTATGTAAATGCAGGTGTTCCTGAATGTATTGAAATATGGAATCTTGTCTTTATTCAATATAACAGAGATGAGAATGGAGAATTACACGAACTTCCTGCAAAGCACGTAGATACAGGAATGGGATTTGAAAGAGTATGCGCAGTTCTTCAAAATAAAAAATCGAACTATGATACTGATGTTTTCACTCCATTGTTAAATGCTGTTTCCAAATTAGCAGGTATTCCTTATGAGAAGGAAGATGATAAAGTTGCAATGCGAGTTATATCAGACCATATTAGAACATTGTGTTTTGCTATTGCTGATGGTGCTGTTCCAGGCAATGATGGAAGAGGTTATGTGTTAAGAAGAATATTAAGAAGAGCAGCAAGATATGGAAGAAAGCTTAATCTTAATGAACCATTTTTGTATAAATTAGTTGAAGTTGTTTCTGATTCAATGGGACAAGTATTCCCTGAAATAGTTGAGAAAAGAAGTTATGTTGAAAAAGTAATTAAAGGTGAAGAGGAAAGTTTTAATACAACTCTGGATAGAGGAATTGAACTTTTCGATAAGATTGTAAAAAAACTTGAATCATCAGGAAAGGTAATGATTCCCGGTGAAGATGTTTTTAAGCTTTATGATACTTTTGGTTTCCCCGTTGATTTAACAAATGTTATGGCTAAGGAAAGAGGACTTCAAATTGATGAAATTGGATTTGAAGTTTTAATGGGCAAACAAAAAGAGAAGGGGAGAAAGTCTTCTGAAGATAAATTTGTCTCTCAGAATGTAAACTTTGAAAACCTAAGTTCATTTGAACTTGCTGATAATATAGGTGATGTAGAATTCACTGGATATGAAAATACCTGCAATGATGCTGTTATAATCGGGTATAAAAAAATTGAAGGTAATGAGCTTGTAATACTTAATAAGACACCATTCTATGTTGAGTCAGGTGGGCAAGTAGATGATTTAGGAACAATTACATTAAATGGAATTGCTCTTAATGTTGTTGATGTATTAAAGATTGAAAATAAACCTACCCACGTTATTGAAAATCCTGATAATGTAAAAATAAAATTAGGAGACAAAGTAACAGTGGCAATTGATGAAGTGAGAAGATTAGATATAATGAAGAATCACTCCGCTACTCATTTGCTTCATAAAGCTTTAAGAACTGTGTTGGGAAATCACGTACATCAAGCAGGTTCCTATGTTGGACCTGACAGATTAAGATTTGATTTTACTCATTACTCAAAATTAACAGATGATGAAATAAAACAGATTGAAGAAATTGTAAATGATAAAGTAAAAAGAAATATTAAATTAAATCATCATAAAGGTATTCCTTTTGAAGTTGCAAAGAATATGGGAGCATTGATGTTCTTTGGTGATAAATATGGTGACAAGGTTAATGTAGTTCAGTTTGATGATTACTCAATGGAATTCTGCGGTGGTACTCACGTTATGAGTACAGGATTAATTGGCGGATTTAAAATTATTTCCGAATCTTCAATTTCAAGTGGAGTTAGGAGAATTGAAGCAGTAACAGGAAGTGGAATATTAGAATACATTGAGCAGCAGAAGCAACATTTATCTCATGTTGAAGAACGATTTAATAATTTATTTGAAGAAAAAAAGAAATTAGAAAAAGAACTTCACGAGCTTCATTTCAAGAGTAAAGTTGGACAGATAAAAAGTGTGATTGAAAATCCTCATCAGTTAAAGGATATCAATATTTATAAAGCAGTTATAGAATCAGAAAATATGGATGAGCTTAAGTCATATGGTGATGAACTTAGAAGTAAAATGAAAAAAGGTGTAGGAGTTTTAATTAGCTTAAATGATTCTAAAGTAAATATCATTTCAGTTGTGACAGATGACCTTATTAAAGATAAAAAATTAAGTGCGGGTAAAATTGTCGGTGACATTGCCAAGATTCTCGGTGGTGGTGGTGGTGGGAGACCACATTTAGCTACTGCCGGAGGCAAAGATGTTGGCAAAGTTGATGAAGCTTTAAGCCGTGTCGAAGAAATAATATCAAAGTACTTATAAAAATTAAAAACTGCATTTAACCAATGCAGTTTTTTTTTTGTTTGTTCATATTCTGAACTACCTTCCTAAAATCAAACTCTTAAAAGAGTTACGTGTAAATTTTTAATCTAAAAACAAATCTTTTATATGGCATAGAAAGTGAATTGGTTATAAAAAAAACATTTAAGGATATAGCTTGAAAAACATTATGATATTAGTGTGTTTTACTTTGTTTATTTCATTGAATATAAAAGTATATTCTCAGGAAGGCGGATATGCAGATAATATTTCAGTAGCTCAAGGAGGAACAATAAAATTTTATATTTCAACTCCTTTTCCGACATTTAATCTTAGTATTTACAGAGTAGAAGGTCTTGTTGACAGAACTTTTATAACAACAATATCTAATTTATCGGGCGGAATTCAACCTATGAGCGATACAGCTTTTATGGCTGGATGTAATTGGAATGTATCCACTACTTTCACCATACCCTCCGATTGGCGACCGGGTGTATACCGAGCTGAGTTTCCTGTAACAACATACCCTTCTTACATATACTTTGTTGTAAGAGAAGATAATCCGGGAAGTTATTCAAATATTTTATATTGTTTAAATTCTGACACCTGGCAGGCTTATAATTTATATGGAGGAAGAAGTTTATATAACACAGATTCTACAGCTCACTCTGACAGAGTTTCATGGCAAAGACCTTTGGTAAATTATGGTAAAGGAAATTTCTATAAGCAGGAAGCTTTATTCCTGACCTGGGCGAAAACAAATAATGTTAGAATTGAAGTTTGTGCAGATTATGATTTAGATAAATTTTTAACTTTAGCATCCAATTATGATGTAGTTGTCTTCACCGGACATAATGAATACTGGTCTCATAAAAAAAGAACACAAATTGAAAACTACATTAATAATGGAGGTAAAGTAATTGCTTTATCAGGAAATATTTGTTGGTGGCAGATAAGATATGAAAATGATTATAAAACAGTTGTATGTTACAAAAATAGAATAAATGACCCTTATAATGGAGTTATAGATTCTCTTGTTACAGTTAACTGGGTTGATCCTCCTTTAAATAAACCTGAAGCAAGATTTTTAGGCTCAAGCTTTGCTGCCGGAGGTTTTGTTAATAATGGAACTACCTTACCTGCATCTCAAGGCTATGGCGATTATGCAGCATTCAATACACAGCATTGGATTTATAAGGGCACAGGTCTTAATGATGGTGATGAATTCGGATATGATACAACAATAGCTGGCAATGAAGTTGATGGTTCACAAATAACCTGGGTTAATGGATTACCTGTTGCTTTACCTGTAAATCAAGCACCAGCAAATTTAAGAATCCTTGGATATACTCCTGCTTTCAGAATTGCGAATGATGGTATAGATGAAAATGGAATCATCAGCTTTTTCCGAAATGATAATGGCGGGGCAGTGTTTAATGGAGCAAGTATAGATTTCACATATGGTATACTTTACAATACTGTTGCAAAAAAAATGATGAACAACGTAATGAGAAATTTTTTAAATGATAATTATCCTCCTGAAATTATTGCCTGGTCACCTTTTACAGTAGTTCAAGCAACTATAAATAATAAAACAAATTATATAAATAAGAGAGATGTGACTGTACATAGCGGCGATAGTATAAGGTTTACAGTTAAAGCCGAAAATTATGATGGTGGAACAGTAAATTATTATTGGACGCTGGATGATGTTGTTGTCTCTACTGATTCACTCTATAATTATTCGTATAGTGGAACAAGTGATCTGAACAGTCAGCTTAAAGCCTATGCATATAACAGTTATGATACTACAAGTATAAGTTGGAATATATTTTATGTTGTACCTGTTGAATTAACATCTTTTACAGGAATGAAAAAAGATGATGCGATTTATTTGCAGTGGGTTACAAAGTCTGAGTTGAATAATAAAGGCTTTGAAATTGAAAGAAGAAATGAGAACGAAGGTGTCTGGAAGAAAATTGCGTATATCGATGGTCATGGTACTACAACAACATCTAATGAATATTTTTATAAAGATGAAGATATATTTGGGGGGAATATTTTTACATATAGAATAAAACAAATAGATAATGATGGTACTTCTGTTTATACAGATGAGGTTTCAGTTGATTTTGTTCCTAAAGAATTTCATTTAGCACAAAATTATCCTAATCCTTTTAATCCTTCAACATCTATAAGATTCTCGGTTGCAAAAGAATCAAAAATAAAGATTGAAGTCTTTAATATTATTGGACAAAAAATGTCAGAATTAACCAATCAGGTTTATAAACCTGGAATATACCTGGTTAATTATAATGCCAATAAAGATTTATCATCAGGAACTTATATATACGTTATGCACGCTGATGAACTATCAAGCAGTAAGAATTTTGTTCAAACTAAAAAGATGATTTTCATAAAATAAAAAGATAGCATAAATGTGTGGATTAAACTGCACCACCCGAGGTGCAGTTTTTATTTTAAACATCTTAAAATATTTTTTGATTAAATTGATATAATAATTAACTTAACTTTATACATAAATTTATTTTAATAATAGTTAAGGTAATTATGCAGCAAATGGAATCAGTACTTCAGCAAATTAGTGATATCGTTTGGGGAATACCATTACTAGTACTTCTATTCGGAACTCATATCTTCTTGACATTCAGATTAGGTATAATACAAAAATACCTTAGCAAGGCCATAAAGATATCTTTTGGAAGAAGTAAAGAAGGTGCTGGAGATATAAGTCAGTTTGGTGCTTTAACTACTGCATTAGCAGCAACTATTGGAACAGGTAATATTGTAGGTGTAGCAACTGCTGTTGCAGCAGGAGGACCCGGAGCTGTTCTATGGATGTGGTTGACAGGTGTTTTTGGTATTGCAACAAAATATTCTGAAGCTCTATTATCTGTCAAATACAGAGTTAAGAATGAAGAAGGTTTAATGTGCGGTGGTCCAATGTATGTTCTTGAAAAAGGACTTAACATGAAATGGCTTGCTGTCATTTTTGCTGCTCTTACTGCTGTAACTGCTTTTGGAATTGGCAATATGGTTCAGGCAAATTCAATTGCGACACTGGCACACGAGAATCTTGGTCTGTCTCCCTGGATATCCGGGGGATTGATGACGGTGTTAACCGCAATTGTAATTCTTGGAGGTATTAAATCAATTGCAAGAGTATGCGAATTGTTAGTTCCGTTTATGGCAATCTTTTATGTCCTGGGTTGTTTAATAATTCTTGGAATTAATTATCACGAAATTCCAGAAACTTTTTCTTTAATTCTTACAAATGCTTTTACAGGAACTGCAGCCATGGGCGGAGTTGCAGGATATGCTGTTAAAGAAGCTATGAGGTACGGAATTGCAAGAGGTTTATTCTCGAATGAGTCAGGCTTAGGTAGTGCGCCAATTGTTGCTGCTGCTGCACAAACAAAAAATCCTGTGAGACAAGCATTAGTTTCTTCAACCGGTACTTTTTGGGACACAGTAGTCGTATGTGCTATGACAGGATTAGTTGTAGTTAATTCACAAAAATGGTTAGAAGGTTTGACTGGTTCACGATTAACTAACGCAGCATTTCAAGATTTGGGTTTAATAGGTCCAATAATTTTAACAGTTGGTTTATTAACATTTGTTTTTTCAACTATATTGGGATGGTCTTATTATGGTGAAAAAGCAGCTGAATATTTATTTGGTACAAAGGTCGTAAAACCTTATAGAATTTTATGGGTAATATTTGTTATGATTGGCTCTGTTGCTACATTGCAATCTGTTTGGACATTTGCTGACATTTCCAATGGCTTGATGGCTATTCCAAATATTATATCTTTATTGCTATTAAATAAAGTTCTGGTAAGTGAAACAAAAAAATATATACACGAGGATGTTGATTAGATTATGAATAAAGAAACTGATCCAAGAATGCATACGGCAGAGCATATATTAAATGGTACAATGGTCAAGATGTTTAATAAAGGTCGTGCATTTAGTGCTCACATTGAAAATAAAAAATCTAAATGCGATTACAAAGGCTTTGAAAGAAATCTAAATGAACAGGAAGTAGGTGAATTAGAAAATAGAGTTAATGATACTATTTCCAGAAATCTTGATGTTAAAGAAAGTTTTATGAATCAGGAGGAAGCTGCCAGGGAATTTAATCTTTCAAGATTACCTGAGGGAACTGAGGGAGATATTAGAATAATAAAAGTTGGGGATTATGATGCTTGTCCTTGCGTAGGTAAACACGTTGCAAACACAAGTGAAATAGGAAAAGTCAAAGTCATCTCTTCAAGTTTTGAAAATAATATCTTAAGAGTAAGATTCAAACTTCAATAAAAAAGTTTGCAATTTGTTAAAATATTAATAAATTAAAGAAGTAAATTTTTAGAAATAGTCTTCTATATTGAAGGGAATAATGGTTGAGACTACTGAAAATGTAATTCCTTTGTTAATAGAAAAAATAAAGGCTGGAGATGAAGGAGCATTCAAGCAATTCTTTTTTATTCATCAAGCTTCTATTTATTATTTTATTTATAGATTAATATCAAACAAGGAAGCTGCAGAAGATATAACGCAGGATACCTTTATAAATTTTTGGCTAAGCAAAGACAAATTAGATAATACACTTTCACCAAAAGCTTACCTATATAAGATTGCACGGAATCTTTCAATCAATCATTTAAATCGTCGTTCTCCATTAAATTCCCTAAATGAAGAAAATGAAGATATGCTTATTTCATTAAGTAATCATCCAGAAAAAGAGTATGATAGAATATTTTTAATGGATGACTATCAAAAGGCAATAAGTAAACTTCCCGAGAGATGCAGAGCAACTTTTATTTTAAGCAGATTTGATGGATTTGAATATACTGAAATAGCTCAAATCCTGGGGGTTTCACTTCAAACCGTCAAAAATCAAATGAATAAAGCAATTTCCTCCCTAAGAAAATATTTATCATTTTATTTAAATTAAAATTATATTTTTTTTTATTCCATAGTACTAAAACTATCCTATATTGTATCATTAATATAAAACAATAGAATTTATGCCTTTTAGAAATAGAAAACTTGATTCACAATTTTTTGTAAGAGTATTAAAAGATGAGGTGAGTCAGGAAGAAAAAGAATTTTTTGACAACTGGCTAGATGAGTCTGACGAAAATAAAGAAGAGTTTAGTAATTTTATATTATTATGGGATAATTTAGGAAAAGCCCCCATTCCTATATTGCCCAATAAACAAAAACAATGGGAAAAGATTTCTTTGTTTATTAAGGAAAATTCAGAGAAACAAAAATCTTTTCCTATATTATCAGAACAAAAAACTTCTTCATATCTGGAAGATGAAGCTGCCATTGTAAAAGCAGGTAGGTACGGCTGGATACGCTATGCAGCTGCTATAGTTATTATTGCCTTATCGATTAGTATTTATTTTAACATCAATCATCCAACTTCTAAACCTTTTTTAACTGAAAACAACAAACAATCAAACCTTCTTAGTTTGGTCACCAGGAATGGCGAACAATTATCCATCAACCTAAGTGATGGTTCTATAATTGAATTAAACAGCGATAGTAAATTAATTTATCCTGAAAATTTTAATGATGATAAACGTGAAGTTGAATTAATTGGGGAAGGTTATTTTAAAATAAAACACGATCCAAGCAAACCTTTTATGGTAAAATGCGGTGATGCTATCACCAGGGTTACAGGAACTGAATTTAACATTAAATACCGGAAAAATGATATAAAAGTAGTAGTTTCCGAAGGAAAAGTTGAAACTTTTAAGAAAAATGAACAAAATAAAGTAAAAATTTCCAAAGGAGATATGGCTTTTTTCACAGAAGATGGTATATTTAGAGTAGAAAAAAATATTAGTCTAAAGCACCATCTTGCCTGGAGAGAAAATATTCTTTCTTTCCAACATTTAAAACTTGTTGATGCAATGGAGGAAATTAGGCGGGCATTTAATGTTGAGGTTATTTTTAAATCCGAAGAATCAAAAAATAAAATAATAACCGGGGAGTTTAGTACTCAATCAATTTCTCAAATTTTAAATGTGCTTAAATTAGCTTTAGATATTAATATTAAAAAGGAAAAGAATACAATTATTATAAACTAAAATATAAATGTTATGAAGTTCTTCAAATATTCGCTTCTAATATTAACTTTAATAACATTTAATTTATTTCCTCAAAAAAGTACTAACCACAAATACATCGCTTCTAATTCAATTTTAAATAAAGTAGTTACCCTTAATCTTAAAGGCTCTTTATCTTATATTTTAAATCAACTTTCAAACCAGTATAATTTAAATTTTGTCTACTCTGATAATTTGATCAATGGTCAAAATATTTCTATAAATGCTGAAAATAAAATCTTGTATAGCATTCTTGATGAAGTTTTGAATGATAGAGGCTTAGATTATTATGAATTTTCAAAAAATAAATTTGTTATTACAAGAATTAAAAAAACAAAAGACGTATTTGGTAATATTTCCGGGATTGTAAAAAATGAGCACGGTGAACCGTTGATTGAAGCAAATATTGTAATAAAAGAATTACATATTGGGACTACTTCAGATACTAAAGGATATTACATATTAAAAAACATTAAACCCGGTGAATATGATATTGAGATTTCTTATTTAGGATATGAGACTCATTCACAAAAAATTAATATTCAAAAAGAAACTACTACTGAATACGATGCTTTATTAAAAATAATTTCATTCCAAATCGGTGGAATTGAAGTTATTGGTTGTAATCAATTATTGCCAACAGATATAAATACAAAAACTATAATTACTTCGGGAGAAATAGAGCATTATCAAGCTTCTTCAATAAAAGATGTATTGGACCTTGTTCCTGGAATTTCAAAAACAGAAAATCCTGGTTTAGGCAAAACAACTCAAGTAAGTCTTAGAGGCAATGTTTCCGGAGAAGAAAAAGACAGGTTATCATCTTTAGGAACCCTTGTTATTGTTGATGGCACTCCAATTTCAAATAATGCTAATTTACAATTTGAAAGATTATCCGGTTCTAAATTTGGTGTTTCTACTTTAGGTTCCGGGATAGACCTTAGAATGATACCTGCTGATAATGTTGAACAAATAGAAATTATTTCCGGTTTACCTTCAGTTAAATATGGAGACCTTACTTCGGGACTAATAAATGTTCAAACTAAGTTAGGACCCGCACCCCATAGATTTAAATTCAAAAATAACCCTGATACACGTGAAGGTAATTTAGGTGGAGGTATTGCTATAGGTGAATACGGGTTAAACTATAATTTTAATGCTGCTCAAAGTGAAAGAGATGTAAGGAAAAAAGGGGATGAATATTTAAGAGTAACGGGACAATCAATATTCAGCGGGAATTTTTTCGATAATACTCTAAACTTGAATAGTAAAATTAATTTTCAGACTATCTTCGATGAGGAAGAACCAAAAGGTGACCAGCAAATTGTAAAAAATTATAATAGAGGATTTATAATTGGGCTATCTTCCTGGGGAAAATTTAAACCTTCAGAAGGTGTTTCTACATTAGAATATAATTCTTTTGTTACAATGTTTAGAGAAAATTCTATGAGGTCCAGATTAGTGCAATCTGACAATAGAATTTTGCCAAATGGTGACACCATTTCTTCATATATGGGGAAAATTGAAACTAAAGGAATAGAATGGACCATTGGTGGTCGTATAGAATGGAGCAGAATTTTTTATACCGGAGAATTTATTCACAAGTTTTCTGTAGGAACAGATCCTCTTTACAATGTCAATACAGGACAAGGAATTCTTTTTGATACCTTGTTTAGTTATTATGGAACTGAATCAGGTAAAAGACCTTATTCTTTTGATAAGTATCCGGGACAATTCTTGGCTGATATTTATGCTGAAGATAAAATTACTGGACATTTCATTTTTGATTTTAATTTACTTGCCGGATTCAGATATGATATGTATTCACCTTATTCGATTAATTTAAAGGGTTTAATTGGTGAAGGTGATTTTATTAACTCTCATCAAGGTACGTTCTTTAATCCAAGATTAAGTTTGTTGATTTATTTATCTGAAAATAATCAACTAAGAATAAGCCTTGGTACAACCTCAAAATCTCCTTCCATGAACTTATTATATCCTGCTGAAGAAGTTACGAGATGGAGGAATCCAATTGATAGCTCTGTGAAATATTTTAGAAATGATTATTCAAATTCCAATTTAAAAGGATTTAAAGAAATTCAGTATGAAGCAGCATTTGATCAAAAAATTGGAGACTTAATTGGCAGTTCCTTATCTTTTTATTATAAAAAACGTTCCAATGAACCTTTAACACAATATATCCCTTTATTTATTTCGAACTATGACCAAAACAATAATCCATATATATATTACATAACTAATTTTAAAAATTTAGTAAATAGAGGAGTAACTGAAAGTAAGGGAATAGAATTTGCTTTTAAAACGAAGAAGATAAAACCTTTAAATTTAGAATTACAGCTCGCAGGCTCTTACAATTTTATAAAAGAAATTTATAACGTAGATAAGTATGAGTTAAATCCAAATACAGAACATGGTCTATACTCAAACTATAAAGTGCCTAATTCTGTAATTGATACTTTAATTGGTATGTTTTATCCTGCAAATGAAAAATGGAATGACAGGCTTCAACTTAATTATTATCTCAGATATACATTGCAGCCTTTGGGTTTATGGGTAACAATTAGAATGGAGCAAGTTCTATTTGAAAGAAACAGAGATTATGATTTTATGCCGGAAGATTTGAATCTTCTGACAGAATCAGAGAAAATTAATTATTTATTTTATCGTGAAATAAGGTTGAAACCTAACAAACTATTGTTTAATTTAAATATTAGTAAATCCTTATTTGCAGGTTCAGAGGTTTCATTTTACGTAAATAATTTTTTAGATGAACCTGCTATTTATCGTTCAGAAGGGCCAGCCCCAGGCCAATTTATTGATGAAGTACGTAATCCGGGTTTAACTTACGGCCTGGAATTTAGTATGGCATTGGATAATATTTTCCAAAGGGAATAATAGTTGCAAAAATTTCTGGTTCTCTTTTTTATAATTTCATCTGTTTTATTTGTTGGATGCCTGGAAGAACCTCCTGTTTTTTTTGATGGTCAATCCAAAATAGAGATAACAGCAGTGTGGGAAAATCCCGAACGGGGGGATATTGAACCTTTATCCTTTGCAAAGGTTATTGTAAGTTCTGAATATGGAATAAATGTTTATTCTACGGATGTAGCTGGTTTGTTGGTGTTAAACAATTTACCAGCAGCAACTTATAACATATCAGTAAGAAAACAACTGCCTCTTGATTCCACAATTATTATTTGCGGTACTATTAATAATATCAGACTTTCATTTAATTCTAGTTTTGTTGATACAATCAGAACTAATGCCACTTCATTTTCAGGCATTACAATAAATGAAATATACTCTAGCGGACCTGTTAATAATATTTTTTTTATGTTCGATCAATTTATTGAATTATATAACTCCAGTGATTCAAATAAGTATTTAGATGGAATGATAATTACACGAATGTCAAAGGGAAATGTACTTTATGGCTCAGGACCTGGTAGTGATTACGGAAGTGATGGAGATATAGATTCAGTTACTTACATATTTAAATTTCCCGGCAACCCCGGTGAATTTAATTATCCATTTAAATCTCATTCATTTGTAGTTATTGCAAGTGATGCTGTAAACCATACTAAAACAGTAAGTACTAGTATTGATTTAAGTAATGCAGCCTGGGAAATGTATAATCAATTCTCAGTGGGTGATTTGGATAATCCTAATGTACCCAATTTACTGAATATGAGATCTGATGTTATGGTTGATTTTTTAATGAATTTATCAGATGATATAATTATACTATCTGATGGAAGAGATTCAAAGTGGGAGGATGGCTTAAACATTGATGGAATCATAGATGGTGTAGAATATCAGGCAAGTACAAATTCATCAAAAACTCTTGATTCAAGAATAGATAGATCATTTGTTGTAAGTCCTCCAAGGTATTCAGGTAAGTCAATTCAAAGAAGATATGCAGGTAGTGATACAAATGATGGAAATATGGATTGGGAAATCATTGCACATCCAACACCGGGATATTGATGAAAAATTTCTTATTTAAAATATTTTTATTAATCATCTTTTTAATTTCAGACTATTCCGAAATTTATGCTCAAGTTACAAGATTAAAAGGAATGGGAAATTTATTCATTTCTATAGAAGATATAGATAACGGTCTTAATCTCTATAATTTTTCTAATAATCCTGCCTGGATGTATAAGGATGAAACTAACGCCCACTTATATATATCTCCAAATTACGATTCAGACAAAGGTGATTACAAAAAAAATTATGACCCCTATGAAGTACGAAAATATGATTTATCATTTCAAAGTATTAATCCATTGGGAGAATCAGGTACTTTTTATGGTGAAACAGGATACTCATATGAAAATAGGATTAAGGTTGACAGGTCATTGAGATATGAGCCCTATGCAGGAGAAGCCTTTTCTTATAACGACACTACCACCGGGAGTTTTAATTACTCTGGTCCATTAGTAAAATTTAAGTATAGTTTTGAATTAATCCCTTCTTTGTACATCGGTGCTGTTTTTAATTATAAAATTTTGGATGGACTAAAAAGCATTTATTCCAGAGCTAAGACTTTAATTAGGGAAACAGGAGGAAGTGCAGGGATGGCTTATTCATTCAATGAAAATTTTGTAATTGGAACTTCTTTAAATTATTTAAGCAATCAGGAAAAAATTGAATCTCAGGATGATAATCTTACTGATGTTGAAGTATATGATTTCAAAGGAGACCACTTTTCTATATTAAAAAGGGCAACAGTAATTGATAGAAAAATAAAAAAGAGTAAAATTACTTTTGGTCCACAGATATATTATAAATTTAGTAATGAAATAGAAAGTATAGTTAAGTTTGATTATTCACATCTAAATTCAAAATTTTTAGAACCTTTTACGCAAGGTCAATCTTCAATTAGAGAATACGAAACAGGATATTCTACCTTTGATTATTATTTGTTTGATGCACGAACAAAATTTTATTTAAATGAAAAATCAAATTTAAATTTAAATTTATCATATGATAATTATACAAGCTGGTCAAGAAATACTCCGGTAGATTTACTTGTTTGGAAGTGGGAAGTAAAAAACTATGAAATTGGATTTGGTTATAATTATAAATTTAAAAATTTTGGAGAAATAGGAATCGAATATTTCTTTAGTAGTGAGACTGCAGATTCTTTAAAGTATATTGATAATGATTATATAAATATAAACTCAAATAATCATTTCTTTAAATTAGGAACTGAGATAGAATTAGTTGATAAAATTCTTTTAAGAACAGGTTATAATTTTAGTTTGTTTGAAAATGATTTTATATGTGGCGGGAAAAATGTTGTTACAAATATGTTAACCTTCGGTGTTGGAATAAAAACCTTTGATTTTTTTATAATAGATCTCTATGCCAGTTATAATGAGCGTTCTTTAAAAGAAAGTGCACATCATAGGGCTAATATATCTTTTAATATTTTGATCACTTTGTTAAAATTTTAGTAAGGAAAGTAATGAAAAAATTTGTTCAAATATTATTTTTAATTTTTATAATAAATTTTACAGGTTCAGCTCAGTGGCGAAAAGTTCTTGAAGCACCATATCTTAAGCTTACAGAGTTTTCATATATTAATAAAAATTTAATTTTCATATCCGGTAATGATGGTAAAATTTTAAAGACAACAGATAATTGTAATTCCTTTAATGACCTTCATACTGGCACACCTTCTAATCTTGTAGGAATTAAAGCTTTTAATGAAGATTTAATTTATGCACTTAGCCAGAGTAATGTCTTTATTAAAACAACAGATGGAGGAAATTCTTTCTTACTCGACAGCTTGGAAGAGGGAATTGGTGATGCAATGAGTATGTATTTCTTGGATCAGAATGTTGGATATGTACTAACAAATGGTTCAGGGTCTTCAAAATTATTGAAGACATCTGATGCGGGTACGAATTGGAGAGTTGTCCTTAATATTCCCTCTGTTCTTAAATCAATGTATTTTAATGATGCAACTCATGGATGTGTGGCTGGTGGTGGTGCAGGAGTGCTAAACCTTTACTATACAAAAGATGGTGAAAACTTTATTAAAGGTGTAAATCCATCCTTTGGGCAATATCAATATACTAAGTTCATTATTGAAACTATCCATATGTGCGACTCGAATATTGTTTATGCTTCCGGATGGGGTTCTACCTATTTAGGATTACAACCTACAATTTTTTTAAAATCCACAAATGGCGGAGAAACTTGGGTATACCAAGAACAATTAATTGAAAATAGAACATATGAAACTGTTTATGGATTAGCTTTTAAAGATGCAAATAACGGTATTGCTATTGGTGGAGGAAGTAGAGGAGCACGTATTTTAAAAACATCAGATGGTGGATTGAATTGGCTTCCTCAATATAAACCCTTAGGTTGTATTTTACGCAATATTTTTTCTAAAAATGATACACTTTGGATTTTAGGTGATGGTGCCTTTATAGCAATATCGAACGATTTTTTTAATAATTATCAAATTAAATCATCACTTCATTCGACAGGTTTATATTCTATTAAATGGGTAACTGAAA
>DASRWI010000035.1:0-6492 GCA_035654655.1 Ignavibacteriaceae bacterium
GCTTAAATTCTTCTTTTCTTTTATTTAACGTGTTGTAAATTGTCAGCATTTAATTTCTCAATTTTTTTATTCGTCAATTCTTACTTCAAGATGTATAATACTATAGCCTTCTTTAGTTTCAATAGCTGCATAGATTACACCTACTAAAACAGAAACCATTCCAAGAAGGAATAATATAATAACAGCATAACTTAAATCTTCCATTCTTTTAAAGAAATACTGAACTCCAATAAATAATGAAGTAATAACAAAAAGAGCAACAGCACTTGTGTAGCTTAAAACTGCGTTTCGCACAAGCTTAACCCTGAAAGTTAATTTTCTTAATTGTAAGGCAATACTTTCCATTCTAATATTTTCTTCATATGAAAAATCTCTGTCAGCTGCCCTAAGGAATAATCTTCTTCTTTCCTCGTTCAACAAACGTATTCTGTTTACTACCAATGAATATTTATTATTCATCCCAAGCAGCAACAAACCGCAGGCAGATATCATAATACCTGGTGCAAGCATAGCTTGAATTAAATCAACAATGGAAATGCTAATATTCATTTTTTCCTAAAGATTAAACATTATAAAAACAAATTTAATTAAATAAGAAGTGAAAGGAAAAGAGGAAGAATAATACTCATTCCGAAGATCAATGGTACCTAAAATATTTATCTGCTATAATGATAATCCCACCATAAATTGGTGTGTGTCTTTAATCTGAAAATAATGATTATAGAAATACCTAAAATCTAAACATAAGTCATTAATCAATGTATACTTAGTACCCACGCCTAAAGATATACTTAGTGAATTATATATAAAATTTTCTTTATGTTTTACTCTAAAATCTACAGGTACATCTTCATAATTAGAGTATGATCTGCTAATATTATTAGATTGAATTATTTTTGTTTCTATATCATTGTAAGTAAAATCAGATAATATATATGGGGAGAATCTATTAATTTTAAGGCTATACTGCAATCCAACAGAGAAAGGAATAATATCAAAAGTTTTTTCTTTAACATCATACTCCGATGTAAAAAATCTTCTTTCTTCTAAAAATTCACGTTCACTATAAGTTTTAACTAAATAATTTTCTTCTTTATAAATTTTGGAAAATCCAGTGGATGCTTTTAAAAAAAGATTTTGTGTAAGATTTGTTCTTGCTTCGATTATTAATGATGGACCTATATTTTTTGCATTAATAGAATTTATTCCACCTAGTACAACAAAATCAAAGTCAGTAAATAGATTGGTTTGTGCTTGAGATAAGGAAATAAATATTACAAAACTAAATAAAAATATTTTTTTCATAATTCTTCTAATTATAAAATTTTCAGAATAAAAATCTTCCCGGTTCCATAAAATTGAAAAATATAATAGTATTTGTCAAGATATTATTAAGTTAACAAAAAAAAGGCTGCTAAAATAAGCAGCCTTGAAAATCATCATATGCAGTAATGATTATATAATTCTAAATTTAGCTGAAACTAAAGCTTGAATAGTTAAAACTCTCCATTCAACATCTGATCGAACTTTGGATAATCCATATCCAAAAGAAAGTTGAGGAGATAATTCTGTTATACCACCTAAAGGAATATCATAGCCGGCACCAAATTTAATTTCAAATCGTGCTAAAGTTTCACGAATTGTACTTTTTTGTTTTGTACTTCCATCCTGAAAAGTAACCTGGTCATTCTGTGAAGTAATTTTCAGTTCCTGAGAGGCTTCCAGATTAAATCCCAAAGCAGGTCCCATTACAAAGTAAAATCCACTATTAGGTATTGATAATTTAAACAATGGCTCAATCATAAAGTAAGCCAAGCTAATAGAATTATCTACAGTATAAGAAATTCCTTGTACTGATCCAGATTCTTCAGTTGAACCGGATCTGTTATCATAGAATTGCATATTGGTTATAAGACCAATCATTGGAGTGAATTGCATATCTAAACCTGCTCCTATAACGACACCAAAACCATTACCGGATTCTGTAAGATCAGAACCGGTATGGAGATTGAAATTCATTCCTAAATTTGGACCTAATTTCATTTTGAACTGAGCATTGCTAATATTAGAAAAAGAAAACACAGCGAGAACTACAAAGAACATTGTTAGTGTTTTTTTCATATGAGCTCCCAAAATAATTAGTTGTTATATGTTAATAGGTAAAAAAGATAATAATTTAATCTTAACAAATCAATATTTATCAATTACATTTAAACTCTTGTAATTTGCATCAATTGTTTTTCTAATATCATCATCAGTATGTACATCTGAAATAAATAATGCCTCAAATTGAGCAGGTGGAAGATATATTCCTCTATTAAGCATTTCAGTAAAATATTTCCCGAACATTTCTGTATTTGAAGTTAATGCTGAATTATAATCAACAACTTCGTTTTCAGTAAAGAAAATACTCATCATTGAACCAACTCTGTTGATTGTATAATTCTTATTAATCTTCTTTAAGTTTTCTCTAAATCCTTCTTCAAGTACTGCCCCCTTATGTTCAAGTTCAACATATACTTCAGGATGTTCTTTTATGTATGTTAATACGGCATAACCTGCAGACATTGCCAAAGGATTTCCACTTAATGTACCAGCCTGATAAATTGGTCCTGCAGGAGCAATCATTTCCATAATATCTTTTCTTCCGCCGAAAGCACCTACCGGAAGACCACCACCAATTATTTTTCCAAATGTTGAAAGATCAGGTTTGACTTTGTAATATTGCTGAGCACCACCTTGAGATAATCTGAACCCTGTCATTACTTCATCAAAAATTAAAATTGCCTTTTCATTTTCACAGAGTTCTTTTAATTCCTGCAGGAAATTATCTTTAGGAATTATTACTCCCATATTACCAACAACAGGTTCAACAATTACAGCAGCAATTTGATTTTTGTTTGCAGTGAACAATGCTTTAACTGATTCTATATTATTATAATCTGCAAGAAGAGTATCAGCAGCATTACCTTTTGTAACTCCCGGACTTGTAGGAGTACCCAATGTTAATGCACCTGAACCAGCTTTAATTAAAAAGAAATCTGCATGTCCGTGATAACATCCTTCAAACTTTACTATCTTTTCTCTTCCTGTAAATCCACGTGCAGCTCTCACTGCGGACATAGTTGCTTCAGTACCACTATTAACCATACGAACCATTTCAACTGAAGGAACTAATTCAGAAATTAACTTAGCCATTTTAACTTCTAACTCAGATGGAGCACCGAAGCTTGTTCCTCTTTCGATTGCATCAAGCAATGCATTTTTAATAAAAGGAGGATTATGTCCAAATAAATGTGGACCCCAGCTTCCGATATAATCTATATAAGTATTACCATCAACATCAATTAACTTTGAGCCTTCCCCTTTTTGAATAAAAACAGGATGACCACCAACTGCTTTAAAAGCTCTAACGGGGGAATTAACTCCACCCGGTATATATTTTTTTGCTTCTTCAAATAAACTTGTACTCTTTGATAAATTCATTTCATTCCTATAGTAAAATCTTTTTAAGGTTTAAAACTTAAGCATTTAGATTATAAATAAAAATACGCATTTATTTGAAGGTACATGGAGTGATACATATTTTGCTTATATCGAAATACCCCTTTCAAACTATATTTTTTGAATCTTTTATTCGTGATTTTTCTTTATGATTAATAATAAATATTTAACTATTTTATAAAAAATTATAGGTAAAAAATGGATATAAAAATATCACACGATAAGGACCAAAGATTATTTTTCACTATGATAGAGGGGAAGGAATCATTTTTAAAATATTCTATGTATAGAGAAAATGTAATGGATTTTCTTACTACTTATGTTGAACCTTCCTTAAGGGGGCAAGGTATTGCTGCTGCATTAGTTGATGAGGGTTTTAAATATGCCAGGGAAAATAATTTTCAAATACTCCCGACCTGCTCTTACGTTGATATTTATCTTCAAAGAAAAGATGAATTTAAGGATTTGGAATATAGAGGTTAATTATTGATTTCTATTCTTGTTTTCTCTAAGTTTCATCTATAAATATTTTACTTAAGGACTACTAATGAAAAGATTTTTACAATTATTTACGCTTATTTTAATGTTGGGGATGAGTTTTAATTTTGCTCAAACAGGTACCTGGAAATATACAGGAGATATAAAATTCCCTGCATCAGATTCAGGTTTAGTTCAACCTTACCTTTGTGCAACAGACGTTAATGGAAGATTATACGTAGCTTCATCAAGAGCTAATAATGCAAGCGCTCATAATACAATTTACTATGCTGATTCTACTGATACTGTATTTACAAAAATGATTGACTTTACTGCAATTGGCGATACTGTTTATGTAAGTGCAATCAGAGGATTGGCAGCAATCGGTACAGATGTATTTGTAAGTTTCAACCAAAATCTTCAGCAAGTTGGCAATACTGTTGCAACTATTTATAGATATAAAAATGGTAATGTGGATAACGTTGAGAAATGGGGTTTTGGTATGCAGGGTGCTGGATATGGTACACACATCCATGGTATGTCAATAACCAGAGATACTATTCTTTATACCGGAGTTGTATTCGGAACATCAATAAGATTGTATAATTTTAATTCTAATATTTCTTCTCCGGCATATGGTTCATGGGTTCCAATGAATGGAACAGCACCGATTGAACCAGGAGGTCCACACGATGCAGCAGGTTATGATATCATCAGAGATGCTGCTGTTATTCCTAATGGAGATTATACAAATCCTGAGACACCTTTTTATACATCAAGAAATTCAAGTGGAGTAAATCCATCTTCAGGTGGTATTGCAGTATGGACAGGTGGTGACCAGAATAATCCAGTTAACTATACTGCAGTAAGAGTACAAGATGCATTCGGTACATTAAATTTAACCACTTTCTTCCCTTATGGAATTACAGTTGATAATTCAGGTAAACTTTGGATTGCAGGAACAGATACATTAAAGAAGTGGGTAAAGGCATTTGAGGTTCAAGCAGGATTGGCTACCGAAGTTGTTGAACTACCTTCATTAAACAGTACCAGTGTACCTGATCCAAATGGTGCTCCATTACAAGGACCATCAGATGTTACCTTATCACCAAGTATGTTAAATGCATATGTAACAGACGGTGTAACAAAAGGCGTTTATAAATTTACATTTGAAATACCAAATGCAAACAATGAAGAGATAAAAGAATTTAATTATTCATTAGAACAGAATTATCCAAATCCATTTAATCCATCTACAGTAATTGCATATACATTACCGGCATCAGGAAATGTAAAGTTAACAGTAACAAACGCATTAGGACAGCAAGTTGGTGAATTAGTAAATGGATATATGGAAGCAGGAAAACACACATCATTATTCAATGCTAACAACTTACCATCAGGAATATACTTCTATACATTAACTACAGACTTCGGAAGCTTCAGCAAAAAGATGATGTTGATAAAATAATATTTATATATTTAAAGCAAAAAACCCAAGCTATTATGGCTTGGGTTTTTTTTATTTTCTTTTTGTCATAGCGAGAGACATCATCCGCCTTAAGCGGTGTATTTAATGATGTTCGTGGCTATCTCTGACATAGTGAAGATAGCATTCTCATTTATTTCATCATCAACATCTTACGGGTGAAGGTATATCCGCTTGCATTAAGCCTGCAGATGTAAACTCCGCTTGCATATCTTGAACCATTAAATACTGCTGTATATCTTCCTGATGATTTATATTCATCAACAAGTGTAGCTACTTCATTACCAAGTACATCATAAATCTTCAAAGTTACTTTGCTATCCTTCGGTATGTTATATTTTATGGTTGTTGATGGATTAAATGGATTTGGATAATTCTGCTCTAACGAATATGATGAATCAATCAGATTGGCATCATCAGTAACGGGAAGTCTTGATTCATCTATATAATTTGTTAAAAAGTGTATTGTATCATTTGGTTCAAATGCCATAAATGCTGTATAATCACAAAGAAGGTTGAACTTGATACCAAGGTTTACAATTGTAGTAGTATCGCTACTATGATTTAATAATCTTTCTTTTAGTTTTTCATATCCCATCATAGTTGCTACAATCTTTGCAGTATTAATTGAATCAGTTGAAAAAGTATAATCAAAGCTGCCATGCTTAACATCCTTCACACCATCAAATTTCACATCAACATTAAATCTAATTTGTTCCTGGCTATTCGTTGAGCCGAAGAAGAAAAGAGGTCTATCCATATCTCCTCTATCTACATTTACTTCAATCATTTCTTTTAAAGAATCTGATGCACCGAGAAAAACCGGAGTTACTTTAATGCTATCAATAAATTTGGGCTGCTCAGGGTCCAGCATTGCAATAACATTATCCCAGGTATAGAAATAATTTTCTACGTGAATACCATCAGTTTCATCAGCAAGTTTCTTCATTAAGTAGCCGCTGTTTAAATACTTTCTTTCTCCAATTTGAACGTAAGGTGTTCCGTAAATACTTCCATTAACA
>DASRWI010000036.1:0-29617 GCA_035654655.1 Ignavibacteriaceae bacterium
CTCCAGCAAACAATGGAGGTTCCACTATTACCGGTTACACGGTTACTTCGATTCCTGCAGGTGGAGTTGATCTCAACGCCGGTTCAACCTCGCTTACTCATTCCATTTCTGGCCTGACCAATGGTACCTCTTATACATTTAATGTGAAGGCGACCAATTCCGCCGGAACATCTATATTCTCATCTCTTTCAAATGCTGTGATTCCAAATGCTTCAATTAATATATCATATCTTAAAGATGGACTGATTGAAACTTCGCTTTCAGAAGTAATTAATAAAGAGCCAGTACGGATTGATATATTTCCAAATCCAAGTAAAGGAAGAATATCTATTCGCTTTTCTTCTCAACCTAATATTGGGGGTAGAATCGATATTCTGGATGTTTCCGGAAGAAAGGTAGCTTCCCGCATCATCACAGGGATATCTGAAGAGTTTAACTTAGATCATGAAGCTCCAGGATTATATTTGGTAAAATCGTTTTTAGGTTCAGATCTAATCATTCAAAAGTTGATAATAACAAAATAAATAGAATATACATATATCAAAAAATCCCCGGATCCTCGTATTGCGGGGATTTTTTGATTGACTAAATTAATAAATTCCGTTAGCTTATTAAAAGTCAGCTTCTAATGACAATTTTTGAACTGTCGTTGTAAATGGGATGCATAAATTCATTTTTCAATGGCAAGTCATGTAAGTTTTTTTCAATCAACTCTTTAGTTTCCTGAATATGAACCTTAGAGGATGCCCCGAAAAGCACTGATTCTATTTTAGGAAACTTGTTTAGATATTCAATAGCTTCTTTCGGACTTAAAGCTCCGGCAGCAAGCACCTGCATAGCCATTGGTCTGAAACATTTTTCTTGAAGATATTTTTCGTAAATCTCAATACCGCCACTCATTCGGAAGCCAATCTTATTAATAGAGCTACAAATAATTGGGTTTTCGATGCCTACTATATTCAAAGCATCCAACAGAGCAGGCATGTTCATTGTGATATAACCTGGCTCAGCATGATAATTACTCCGAATATAGGAATCGTATTCTTTGAAAATAGTAAACATTTTCAGTCCCAAAATCATATCGACTAGTACATTTTGTATAAAGATGACGGGAGTTTTGATCCCATGGAACATTTTCATTTCTGCATCAATCAGCAGTTTCATAAGGGCAATAAAATCGCTGTTCAGGTATGCTAATCCACCTTTTGCAAATGTATTGAAAGGATTGCCTGGTACATATTGTTTAATGGTGCCTATAATTCCTAGCTCAGTAACTGCATTTGCATATTTGTGAGCATATGGCATGCATGGATATATTTTAAAATTGATAAATTTTGATGGGTTACACCTTATGTATTCACATATGTTGGCAATCCGATCATGGGTAGTACACATGAAAGTGTTGATGCCTAATTCGATTGCATAATCCAACACTTTAATTATTGCAGCATCTTCTTTAAATCTAATAGACTGTTCACGTGCTTTTTCTTCCGAAGCATGGTTTATCGCAAAAAATTGGTTGTCGCCAAATATTACTTTGTCCATGGTTTTTGTAATTTATAATCTTCAATTAACATTTTAATCACTTTATCGGTATGGAGTCCTTGCTCAAAAGAGTTGTAGCTTGCCTGCTTTTTGTTTTTAATACAATCGATGAAATGATCAATTTGTGCACTGTACTCCTCACCACGCAAATAAAAATTCACTGGAATTGCAAATTCAGTAATATCCCTATAGGTCCAGCCCTTTTCAAGTCCTTCTTTTTTGCAAGCTTCTTTTAGAAAGAATTTGATTTCTGTGGCATCACAAATAATTTTACCCTTCTTTCCATAAACTGTAATAGATGTTGTCATTTTCCGATAAGTTTCGTCACTCCAATTCACCGACAATATTCCGCTTAAACCATTCTCCAGAGTTAAAATTCCATATACTGCATCTTCAACACCTTTGGAATAGATTCTTTTTAGCTGTGTTCCACTGGCTTTAATTGGTCGACCAATGATCTCCTGGACCAGATTAATTACATGGGAAGCATAATCATAAAGACAACCTCCTCCTTCCTCAGGAACTGAACGCCAGGAATTTCCCTTTTCTTTGGTGACAACCGGGCCGTAAGCCTCGCCAGAAAAATGCACTAAATCTCCAATTATTTCACAATTTAGTAAACGCTTCAACTCTCTGAAGGTGCCAATAAAATGGTTATGATACCCAATTTGATTGATTAGCCATTTACTGTTTGCTAGCTTGAACAACTCTTCGCCCTCGCTTGGAGATAGACAGAATGGTTTTTCGCAAAACACATGAAGTCCGTTATTAAGTGCATATTTTACCATAGGATAGTGAAAGCGGGTAGGGGTAGCAATACAAACAAATTCCGGTATTTCTTTTTCTATCATAATTTTATAATCGCTGTATGTCTTTACAGAACTAAACTTTTTAAATGCATTAACTACCATTGGGGATGTATCACAAATTGCAACTAAATCCACATCCGGATGAGCCCCAAGGATAGCAGCATGGGAAATTCCCATTTTACCTAGTCCAATGATTGCTCCTTTAATCATATCTTTTTAATTTTTAGAAATAATAATATTACGTGCCAGAAAAATAACATCTGGTTTCCAATGTTTCTTTTGAAAATTTCGGGTCTTAGAATTATCCGAATCAACCAACCTAATCTGATTCGAAACCAAAATGGATGAATGGATTTTTGTGTACCAGCATACCAATCAAAAACGTTGCCAATGCAAATAGCTAAACCTGCATTTAATTGTTGACGATGATAGATGGCCCACTTTTCTTGTTTTGGGCAGGTCATACCGATAAAAAGAATATCTGGTTGAAATTTATTAATTCTTTCAACCATCAAAGAATTATCGTCATCTGAAAATTTTGGTTTAAACGGTGGTGAAAAAGTTTCAATAGTAATGTTGGGATATTCAATACTGGCTCTCGATTTAATTTTTTGCAAAGCATCATCAGATGATCCTAAAAAGAAAGCTTTACCATTATTTTTATCTAATAGTTTGAAAAAGTGATAAAATACATCTGGGCCCTGATTTTTTTTTATATTCCTTCCCTTAAGAATAAGAGAAGCCAAAGCAAAATAGACACCATCTAAAACCAAATAATCTGAATATTTTAAAGCTTTTTCAAATTCTAAATCTTTTGTTGAAATCCCATATGAATTTGGACTAATGGTATTTATAACTTTACACGATAAGGGATTAATTTTTATCTTAGTTAAATGATCTGAAAAGACTTTAAATCCCATCACATCTACAATCTTAATATAGTCTTTCATTTAATATTGCAGGTGTTGTAATTTCACGAGAGTTAATTTGATAATAATTGCGGATGCTTTACCAGGCCCGATGGACAGTCGATGCTCCTCTGTAGGGACAATCTACTTATCCTATAATAGATACTCTTTTCATACCTTTCTGATACTTTTCTGTAACCTAAGGTTACAGAAAAGTATCAGAAAGGTATCAGATGGGTATCAGAGGCAGCATAAGTCCATGGGTTGACAGGCAGATCATCACCACTTTGTTTTTAATATCCATTTAAATGGCAAATGTTAAGCTGGTAGACAGTTAGTATACTTTCAAATGATAAAAGGCAGGCTTTAAAGGTTTTCAATAAGAAGAATAAATGGCTATTTCCTTCAAAGTAAGTGATCTCAAAGAATAGTTATTGAAGATTTTTATTTTTTTTTCTTTCTTTGTTTTTCTGTTATAGTCTAAGATTCACGCTTTTAATAATAATTGGTTCGCTTTATGATAATCATCCGGAATGCCGATATCTACAAATTGATTATTAAATTGTATCCCTTTTATTTTTTTATTCACAACTTCTTTTTCCAGTACCTCTTTTTCAAAGGAAAATTTCATTGGCAGACTACTATCCTGAATAAATTTTTTATTTATAAAATATATTCCCCCGTTAATTAAACCATGTTGTATAAATAATTTTTCATGAAATTTATATATGTTAAAATTATTATCAACGCTTACGGAGCCATATCGGTCAAAATCAGTCATTTCTTTTAATGCAATAGTAATTTTTCCATTTAATCGCATGTGTTCTGAAAGAAAAATGTCAATGTCAATTGGGAAATAGGTATCTCCATTTACAACCATTATGTTTTCATCACTAGTTAATTCTAAAGCTTTTAAAATCCCTCCACCCGTACCTAAAGGTTCATCTTCAACCACATAATCAATGGGTATTTTCTTGAATGAAGAACCAAAATAACTTTTTATACAATCAGCTTTATAGCCAGCTGAAATTATAATTTTATTAATATTGTAAATAGACAACCACTTTAGAATATATTCCAGAAATGGTTTATTGTTTACAAGTGCCATTGGTTTTGGAACGTCATTTACAACTGATCGTAGGCGTGTTCCTAACCCTCCAGCTAGAATTATTACTTCCATATCTTATTTTTTATATTCCTTAAACATATTTTCTTCGACAATTCCACAAATAATATGCTCAATCAATAAATGAACTTCTTGGATTCTTGGTGTTTCATTTGAAGGAACTTGAATACAAATATTACACAGATGAGCCATTTCTCCTCCTGATTCACCGGTAAATCCAATAGTAAAAATGTTTTTCTCATTACATTTTCTGATGGCTTCAAGAATATTTTTTGAATTACCTGAAGTTGAAATTCCTATAAATATGTCTCCTGTATTGCCTTGAGCTTCTATCTGTCGGGCAAATACCTTTTCGTAACCATAATCGTTTCCAATTGCAGTAATGATAGAAGAATCAGTTGTTAATGCCACTGAAGCCAAACCTGGTCGATCGAAATTAAACTTGCTTACAAATTCTCCTGCCATATGTTGTGCATCTGCAGCACTGCCTCCATTCCCAGCAATCAAGGTTTTAAATCCGCTTTTATAAGCATCTAATATTATAGAAGCTGAATTTTTAATCTTGTTTATAATTTCAGGGTTTTCTATGATACTCCTTTTTATTTCCATTGCATTTTTGAAATGCTTTATAATTTCTTCCATTTTATTTAATATATGTGCAAATAAATTTCCTTTATGATTAAAATTATGTATATATGCTAATATTCAATCGTTTGTTATTGCTAATTTTAATTTAATTCAAAATTGTCTTAATCAATCATGCCTTGTAATTTAATGATTTAATTAGTTCTTTTCTTTCATTAATTTCTCCGGTTGGTTTTAAATAAATAATGGGGCTCCAAAGTGAACCTAAAAACATTTTAGTCTTAAAAAACGGCATACTTTCACTATCAGTTACGCCCATCCGGGGAATGCACATGGTATCCGATTTTATTGAGAAATTCTTTGGTTCTGTTGTAAAAGATAGGTGAATATCAAGTTCTCTTAAATAAGTTTTTTCTCGCAGTGTAAAATCCATATTAGGAATTCCATTGGGGTAAGCGAAATATTTTATTTGCTGATTTAATAAAGTCGACAGTTCGAATATTGATTCTTTTATTTCATATCTACTAATATTGTCATCTTCATTCTGCAAAATCGGATGATTGAGCGTATGCGCTCCAATAGTTATTAACTTTGATTGATTCACTTCTTTCAGGTTGTTAACCGTCATATTTTGAAATACTTTTTTTTGAGTATTTGTTTTTTTCTGGTAAATCTTAATTATTTCATGGATCTGATTTATGTTATATGTCTTTAATATAGAAACGGAACTAAATTTCATAAGATTATTAATTGGGATTTTTGACATATCGGACATGATTTGTTTTAATTCCAATTGATTATAACCAATTATTTCCTGGAACCAATAATTAGATTTTTCTGTTATTATTTTAGGTGAGACGAATATAGAAGCGGGTACGTTATGTTTTTTTAATATTGGGAATATGCAATCATAAAAGGACTTGTCCCCATCATCAATTGTAATATGACATGTATTATTTAAGCTAATTCCATTTTTATAAAACGCATAAAGATCAGTGGCGTTTACAATTTTATACTTAGATTTTAAATAGCAAATTATATTGTCAAGCCATACCATATTAGTCACACGATGAAAATTTATAATTTTATTCATAATTGTAAATTTTGTTTAATCTGGATATATAATGCTCCGGATTAAAGTTGGTAAAAATGGTTTGACGTGCATTTTTTCCCAATTCATGCCTATATTTTTTATATTTTGATAACTTTTCAATTGCTAAAACAATGTCATCAGAGGAATGTGATTTGACAAATAGTCCATTTACTCCATCGTTAATAACATATCCGATGGAACCTACATTGGTGGTTATAGGTACTAACCCGAATGACATGCTTTCTAATAAAGCCATTGGTAATCCCTCATAAAAGGAAGGCAGAAGAAATACATCGCACTCTTTCAATAAATCTGTCTTTTGAATTCCTGCAACTACACCTTTAAATTCAAAATCTACTCCCAATAAATCACTAAATTTCTTTTTGAATATTTCTTCCTCAGGTCCTTTACCAGCCAATAGAAATTTATATTTTAATCCCTTTTCTTTAAGGGATACCATTGCTTGGTATATAAACTCAAGTCCTTTATCACTTGAAATGCGTCCTAAAAACAGAAATTTAAAGTATTCATCATTAGAATGATCGTGATCATATCGTTCTGCTTCTTTTAGGTCAATACAGTTTGGGAGAATATAAATATTACTATTTCTACTTTTATTTTTGATTATTTTTTCCTCCAATGGACTTAAAACTATAAGAGGCATATTAGGAACGAAAATTAATTTTAATAAATAGTTCATCCAAAAAGGATTCTTTTTATGCATTAGGAACTCGCCACCATGCAAATGCAATATCATTGATTTGCGAAAAATACGAGCCATTATTATAAGGGGGAAATCCCGTAAAATTGACTCTTTAGTTAATGCGAGGTTGAAATGTATTATATCTATTTTTTGAGAGAATATTACATAAGGCCATTTCAAGTAGATATGAAGAATGTTAATGAACCAGGATAAATTTCTTCTTTGGCAGTCTTTTCTGCCTAATTCAAAATGTAAATATGAATTTTTTGTATTGTATGTAATTATAAATTGTGTGATAGATGATATACCACTAACGTTCTTATTTGTATCAAGTGAAGGGGATGTTATTAAGATTTTCATGCTGATATATTCACAATATTGGTTGAGCTTGAAAGTAGATTTTTCTTGTAGGGCTATGAAACGAATCTAATTCTGAACTATTAAGTTCCATATTGTTTACTCTCCAACTAGTGGATCCGATAGTTACAAAATGAAAATTTACAAAATATCCCTCAAACTCGCTCAAAGCCTTTATTACATTTAATCTTTTAATGGGATCCACAAATAACATCATAAAGCCTCCACCACCCGCACCTGAAATTTTACCACAATATGCACCTGAATTTAATGCTCTATCATGAATTAATTCCAGATTCTTATTCGATACCATATCTGAAGTCCCTTTTTTTGCCTCCCATGCATGTTTCATTGTTGCAAATAATTGCCTGAAATCGCCTTTTAGTAAGGCCTCCTTTATAATGAAAGAATTCTCCTTAATTTGATGCATTGCCATTAATCGTTGTTCTTGATTAATATTCAATATATTTTTTTGATCATCAATTATCTCTGCAGACGACCGTGAAACACCACTATTGAACAAAAGCATAGAAGCTTCAAGTTCATTAATATTTTTTTCTTTTATTTTAAGAGGATTAACAATAACACGATTATTTTCATAAAATTCCATAAAATTGAATCCTCCAAAAGTTGCAGCATATTGGTCTTGCTTCCCTCCACTTAATCCAATATCATTTCTTTCGATATTGTAGGCAAGTTGGGCAATTTCATATTCACCTAAAGGTAAATTTAACCATTCAACAAATGCCTGAAGGATAGCAACAACTACCGTTGAAGATGAACCTAATCCGGAACCTGCAGGGGCATCTGAAAATGTATACATTTCAAACGAAAGAGAATTGAGATGGAAATCTTTTATAATTCTATTATAGACTCCTTTATGCAAATCAAGGATGCCATCAATAGGTAGATTGACCATTGACTTTATCCCATATCTTTCATTTCGATCTATTGAATAGATAAGAATTTGATTATTATTTGTTGGCTTTAATGTACAATAAGCATACATATCTATAGTTGCGTTTAGAACGCAACCACCATAAATGTCGCAATATGGGCTAACATCGCTGCCTCCGCCCGCCAACCCTAATCTTAATGGTGCTCTTGATCGAATTATCATCTTATCTTATTTTATCTGGTTAAAAAATTTGATCCTTTACGAATCTTTTCTCTCCAATAATTTAGTAGATCTGTCATTGTTTGTTCAAATGGAATTGTTGGTTGCCATCCTGTATGATTTCTAAACTTTGTTGTATTTGGAACCTGGAGATCGGCATCAATTGGACGAATTCTATTGGGATCCGTTTCGACTTGAATATTTTTTGTAGTAGAAATACTTAGCATAAAATCGAGCATTTCTTTTATCGAACATGAATAATTGCCTCCAATATTGTAATATTCACCCGCAATTGGATTAACTGTTACTAATAAGTAATAAGCTTTTACTGCATCCCTGACATCGGCCCATGTGCGGAGGGAATCTAAATTTCCAGTTTTTACAAAGGGGGGGATTAATCCATATTCTATCATTGCAATTTGTTTGGCAAAAGTAGATTCTGCAAATACATCACCTCTTCGAGGGCCTGTATGTGTAAACATCCTGGTCGTTATAACACTCATATTGTATGCTTCTGCATAATATCTTCCAAGAAGGTCTGTTCCAACTTTTGAGATGGCATATGGTGATGCTGGATGGAAGGTACATTCCTCATCAATTGGTAGTTTATCTTTTGATACTCTTCCAAATACCTCAGAAGAAGCACAAACATGAATAACCGGATTTAATTGAAGCGTCTTAATTGCTTCTAATAGATTTGAAGTACCTATTATATTAGTATTCAATGTGTCAGCTGGTGCATCAAAGCTGACTCTAGGATAACTTTGGGCTGCTAAATGAAATACATAATCGGGTTGAGTTTCTTTTAAAACTTTTATTAAAGATGAAAAATCATTAAGATCCCCATATGATAAAAAGAGTCTTTTGTTTAAATTAATTTCACCTAAAAGATGTTCAATATTATCAAGGGGACTTCGCCACCTTGCCATTCCAAATATATTCCAATCGGTATTTTCTAATAAGAAGTCAGCCAAATGAGATCCGACCATGCCAGTAATACCTGTTATTAATGCAGTAGATTTTTTCATACTATATAATATTATACATAATGTAATTTCTCATATTGCAATGCTTCATTTAAAGGAGTAAAACTTTTACCTAATAGTGAAGTTGAATAAGCTGAATTAAATTTTATCTTTTGGGGACGAGCATCATAGAATATTTTATCAGGATTAATTATTTTAATATTTAAATGACCTATGTTTTTAATAAAACAATTTGCAATTTCTACCCTGGATAAATATTCAGGACCGCATATGTTAAAATACTGGTTTTTATGATGTTCCCACTCATTGTGGATGTTTAGTATACACTTTATGAGGTCTTCAATAAATACTACTTTTCGAATTAATGGATCATAGATTTCTGCTAATGATTTATTTTCATAGCACGATCTTAGATATTTCATGAACTTATCGTTCCATGAGAAAACATATGATAATCTAAATGATTTGAAATTGATTTCATCCTTAAAGTATTTTTCAATCAATAATTTCATTTTCCCATATTCCCCTAAGGGATTTGAAGGAATGATATTTTCATCATTTCTTTTTAATGAATTACCATAAATAACATCACTTGAAAAAAACAGCACTCTTGCTCTTCTCTTTAAACAATTATTTATAAACTGAATAGTTCCTATTACATTTATATTAAAAGAGTTCTGATAATCTTCATTACATTGATCGGGTGATGATATTCCAGACAAAAAAACTACAGTATCAGAATCGTTTATTATTTTAAAGTCAAATTTGGAAATTTGTAATAAATCGAAAAAAGTATAGTTTTCGCTATTTATGGAGGACAGAAGTAATAATTTGACTTCATTATTTATACTTTTTTGAATTCGCTGACCTATATAGCTATCCGCACCCGCGATAATTAATTGGTTTTGCATTTAAATATGTTTTGTAAGAGTAATTTGTGAATAGAAGAAACTAATTTCGATGATATAAACATCAATATCAGATAGTTTTTATGTTAATGTTTGTATTTTGCACGTAATTTTAAAAGTTTAACAAATCTTAATGGGTTATTTTAATGGTGAACCTAGAATTCAATAGAAAAGTCGGGATTATGTAGGATTTACTAAGTCAATGTCTGCTCCAAATGTGTAGTTGTGTTATGATTACTAAGTATTTCGCTAGATTTTATTACAAATGATTCATATATGTTCTTATTTTTCAATAGTGCTTCTTTTATAAAGTCCTTCTTGTGTTCGAAATTAGCAATGGCTTGTTTGTGCATATCAAATAAATAGGCTGCACTTAGATTATCTTTTTTATCTATATAATTATCTTCTATATTAAATGCTTTAAAAAGAGTTCTATTTTTATTCTCACCATAGCTCGTAATTTCAGTGAAATATTCAGGAAATACAATCACAGGTGTCAAATTCTTTAAACAAAAAATCGAGTCATGAAATCTATGTGTTATTACAAGATCAAAATACTTATATAAACCAACTTGTTCAAACGGATCTAAATCAGTAAAAATTATATCAGCATAGTATGCTGGGCGAAGCGATGCAACAATATAACCTTCTTGTCTAAAATGATTTGCTAAATCGAAAGCCCATTTCGTATTTCTTGTCAAATGCAGACATATAATTGGCTTTTTTAAAACAATTTTTTTCCGTTTAAAGTATTCTTCAATATAGCTATAGTCAATATCAAAGGTGAATGTCGGATCCGGTACTAATTGTAACCTCTTATCATCCTGCTTTGTAAAATGGGAGAGTAGTCTAAAGGTTGCTTCATCTCTTACTCCTATTAAAGAGAAATCATTTATGTTATTTTGGATATCTTCTTTTTGTTGTGATGAGAGTTCTTCAAAGGTCTCTTTATGTGAAGAAGCTGCTATCATAAACTTTTTGCAGTTGATAGTGGCATCCAACCAATAAGCAGTTATTTCATTTTTACCAGCTCGTTTTAATTCAAGGATAGTATCTGATCCCACATATATTGCATCGTATTTTTGTTGCTTTAAATAATTAATAGAATCTTTAAGGTTGGGAGATACAAATTTACTTTCGCTTAATACATAGTTGTTTTTGAAAAAAAGTTCATATTTTTTAATCCTTACATAATCAAAGAGTAAAGATTTGAATGAAATTTGTGATAAATATGGCTTTTTTATTGGTTTCCATCTTGAATAGTTTATTAATTCAACTTGTTCATTCGGAAATTGCCTTTGAATTGCTTTTAGAGTACAATATGATTGCATATTTGTACCCAGGTTTGAATACTCTTTAGTATATGTTAAAATACCGATCTTTTTCATAAATATGACATTATCATTGAATTTGTCCAGAGATAATCGTGATAAATATTACATTGTTTTTCTATTATGAAAAAATTGTTTTTTGAATTTTAATTTCTCATACAGTCATTTAAAAAGTTTCGATATAAGATAATTACCTTATCTTCTATAAACTCTTGATCGACAAATTGTTTTATGTTTTGTTTAAGAATCGGGTAATTGAATTTATGTTCTTCAATAATTTTTTTCATAACCATTGTAAGACTTTCTTGGGATTCATTTTTAAAAGTGTATCCCGTATATCCATCTACGACTAATTGCCTGAAAGATTCAATATCAGTAGTAATTACAGGTTTGTTGTATTGGTAAGCTAAATTCAGCACACCGCTTTGTGCACCATCATTATATGGTAATACTAAATAATGGCATGAAGAAATCAAATCTGGAATGTCTTTATTTGGTATCATCTCAATTCTTTTGGTAATTCCAGTGTTTTCAGCAATTATAGATTCATAATGCTTCCAATTATCACAATTTCCAGCAATCAGTAGTTGTATGTTTTCGATACCCGAATTTTGTAAATCTATAAAAGAGTTAATTAGCAAATCAAGCCTTTTATAAGCTTTAATATATCCAAAGAATAAAAATCTAATTACGTTTGCGGGTGGTGTAATATTCGAAGTGCCATAATCTTCCAAAGGTAAAGGGGCATAATAATGGTTTTTATTTGGAACTTTATCTTTGATAACACTTAACTGATATTTAGAAAATACCTGAAATTTATTTATCCTGTCAATAATATAATTTTGATAAATGTCCATCCATTTTGCATTACTTGCGCCTTTGGGTGTTTTTACATTATGTATGCCCCAAATAATTTTATCCTTCTTAATAAATTTAATCAGAAGAGGTAAAAAGAATGGAAATCCATGAAATGATACATATACTAAATCAGGTTTTAAACTTTGAATTTCACGTAGAAGTTTATAATATTGCCATAATATTCGAGGGTCCTTTTGCCTATACCTTAAATTAAACTCCTTAGGTTTAAAAGTAGAATCAATTAATCCATCAGCCTTTCTCCCCGTGTTTTTGCAATTAATTAATATCCAATTAATATCAAAATCGTTGATTAACTGAGGAACTCGTTTTGCATCAACAATTAAAAAATAATCGGGGGTTATCCAACAAATTTTCTTCTTTGTCTCTATCATAACAAAATGTTTGTTTGTTGTTAAAACATTAATTGATAACCTGCATCTTATTAACTTTTTAATAAAATTACATTATAGTAATTAGTGAATATGGAAAGTGTTTATACCGTTGAAATTTATTTGAAACCTTTAACTATACATATGCTCCCTAACCATCCAAGTTTATTTGAATCATAAAATTTATTTTCAGCTTTAAGGTATAATGATGTGGATAATTTCGGAAATAATCGGTTAAATGGAAATATATCAAATCCTGAATGTTGGGTTTTTGTATGTCTGAAACCAGTACTCCTAAATGCTTTCATAAATTTTGTATAAGAAAAGGGGAGAGGTTCTGCCTTATATTTTATCATCAAATCTCTAAATGATCTTCTTTTGAAAATAGATACAATCGGTAAAAGGGGCCGGTAAATAAAAAACATTGAAAACCAATGAGGTGAAAAGCGATAATAAAATGAAACAATCACTATTCCATCTGGTTTCAATACACGATAGATTTCTTTTAATCCGCTTTCCCAAGAATCCAAGTATCTCAATAACCCCAGACAAACAACAGCATCAAAATAATTATCTTGAAACTTAAGGTTTTCTGCATCACCTGTTTCAAAGAAAATTTTTGATTTTGATTTTGCTGTTACGAATCTTTCTGTAGCAATGTTTACCATATCCTTAGAAATATCAATACCCCAAACATTCTCACTTATTTCAAATAAACTTTCAGATATTGTTCCAGGCCCACATCCTAAGTCTAAAATATTTTGAAGTTTGGCTCTTTTATCGATAAGATTAAGAATCCTTTCTCTTTCTCGTATTTTTATGGGGGTCAAATGTTTTGATAAATATTGATGAGAATCTTTATCGAATTGCTCCTCAATGGCGGATTTTCTTTTGATGGACATAAATCAAAATTTTGAAAGTATAATAATTCTGAATGGATATTTTATTTTATTAAATTATAAACCAACTTAAATAAGTGAAGTTGTTCCAATAAAAGCTTAATTCTATGCTTAGTAAAAACTTTTATTTCTATCCAAATCCTAATATTATTATCGTAATATCCTCCATCAAAGTTAGGAAGCCTGAATCCAAATGTTTTGTATAAATAAAATCTCGATTTTTGTCTTACCTTTTTACTTGTTATATTTTCATGTTGTGATTTTTTTATCTCTTCCGTCGATATAGGGAGCGTCACTATCAGATCTGTATCAATCATTCTTTTAATAATATCATCGGCTTTTTTATTTCTTGTGATGAGAACTGACCAAGGGTTTATATGTTTTAAAAATTTATCTAACCAAGCATCACCACAAGAAAAATCCGCCAATTCCCCGGTCGCATCAATACATAAATGGCACCTTAAATGCTTTGACAAACCATTTAATCCTACATAGTTTGGATAAGGGATTTCAACTTGTTTGCCAGAAATTTCTTTAATCAACATGCTTCCTGGCTGGCCATTCCCTCGAAATCTGAAATAGTCAATATCATTTGGATTGATCCCATTTCTTTTAGCCAACAAATTAATATTTTTAAAGGTTTTTATGCCACCACAAAAATTTCCTATTGTAAAGATTACTTTTCTACTAAATTCCTTATCTAAACGTTGAATATTTCGAATTCCAGCTAATTGACAAGGAGTTCCAATTATTGCAACATTGTATTTATTGTTCTTAATCTCGTTTATAGCTTTTGATAAATCAACAGGACAATATTTTGATCCTTGAGATTTTAATATGTCGGCTTTATCCTTTGCTAAAATACAATCGGTGTTTACTCCGGAATCAAATTTAAACTGGGTTGTCAAAACTCTGTCTACTATCTTATTTTCTAATAGATAAATCGCAATTGCACTCATTAAACCACCTGATGAGGCATTTTTCAATAATTCCTTATCTGTTGAACAGGCAGCGTAATGATTATAGATATAACCTAATTCCAAATCATATTTTGCTTCATTAAATAATGACTTTGATTCCTCTAAAATATTATAGCCTTTACCAGGGCATATTTCAAAGACAAATTTTTCATTATGGCTAATATTATTGATTGGAATTTTCTGATCAAGTTTTTTATTGAAGACCATCTTTCCCGGGGGATCAAAGTAAGTACAGATTCCACACCCAATACAGAGACCAGCTTTTACCACATCATTTATGTTTTCCATATGTTTATTTATTGGCTAATCAATTTTTGATTTATGCCATTAACTCAATGAAATAATGTTGTTTTAATAAGTAAAAAATATTCTTGCTATACTTCTGATAGCATTTTTTCTACTGGCCGTTTAAAAATTGAATGTTTTATATAGCCTCCTGTAAATGTGAAATATTTTATAAACATTCCCCAAAACGCAAATGGTAAATATCCATGCTTTAAATAAAATTTTAAATCTACCTCAACATTATATCCTGACTTTATGGAGGTAAAGCTTTCATATAAATCATTTAAGTTAGTTTTTCTTGAAAATCCTGTAGTTTCAGTGTTATTGCTTATTATAAGGTCTAAATAAGTAATTATCTGAATCCCTTTGGTTGAACATTGAAGCGTAAAATCACTATCTCCATGGTATTGGGGAAAGTTTTTTTCATCCCATATTATTCCATAAGATGTAATGACATTAACAGGAATTAACGTTCCCATTCCTGGTTGCCATTGACAATTGATAATCTTTTTTTTGTTATCCTTTATTTTATTCTTCATCCCAAAATTTCCAGAGAACTTGTTGAAATAACCTCCAACAGACCATATTTTTTCCGGGGAATTTTTAAATATAATTTTTGATCCAATAACAGTGTTTATAAAACGAATGTCATAAATCAAAGATTCTATTATTAAAAAATAATTTTGATTTGGGAATATATCATCGTTCCATAATAGCAAATAATCACTTTGTATTTCATAAATTGCAAATCTTGCACCCAAATTAATACAACCTGTCCACCATAAGTGACCATCTCCCTTTAAAAGGTAAATATCTTTATATACTTCTGCTATATAATCTTTACTACCATCAGTAGAACCATCATCAATTACGATAATACTATACAGGATAGATCCCTTACCATACTCATTATAATAATAAAGAGCCTTGTATAGAGAAGATAAACCTTCTTTAGTGATTTCTAATCGGTTGTGGATTGGAATTAATATTGTAACTTTTTTCATTGTACCGATCAATCATATAAAAATTTATTACTAAAAATGGAATGAACTCCGGCTCTTCAAAATAATTGGTTCCTGTAAAGGACGTTAGAAATAAAAATATAAATAATAGACGGATATGATGGGGGATAGCTATCCTGTATTTTGGAATTAATATTTTATAATATATCATGAATATAAAAATTATATATATTATGCCAAACTTATTAAATGCTCCAAAAAGCCCAACATCACTTCGATATAAAAATTTATTCATCATTTCTTGCCCATATGAACTCAATGAATGTTCCTGACCGTTACCAAAAAAATAACAAAACGGACTAGGGAAATAATCAAATAAGAAGTAGTTAATTTCTTGAATTCGAACATATTCACTACTCATTATTTTTTGTTCTTTAGTTACATCAATAAGCGATGTAAAATATTCATCCATATATGGGTAACCTAAATATATTGTAGCCGATAAAAATATTAGTACACTTATCTTTTTTGTAAGTAGAATTCTTGAAGAAATAAAGAAATCAATGGCAAGTATTAAAATAACAGTAAAGATTATTTGACGTGACCCAGTTAATGAAAGTGCCACTGCTGTTAAAATTAATATTAAAAAATGTTTGAGTTTGAAGTTTTCATTTAACTTTATCCAGGAATAGAATATTAAAAAATAAGCATAAGGAATACCAAGTAGCATAATTCGAACAACACCTGCACGTTCATCCGCAAGATTTTTTACAAAATCAATTTCTGTATCAGAATAGTAATCAAAAAAAACTGTCGGTAAATTAAACAAAACGGATGGAAAAGTTATTTGTTGAATGACCATGATAACCGACCAGACAGTTCCCACAAAAACAATAAGTTTTTCTAAATTAAATTTATTAGGCTTAAATTTAAAGAGAATGAAATATAATAACCAATAAATTACTGTTCTGGAAATTAGAAATGATAAATAATAATTTTGCTGGTGAAATATTTTTGATGGAATTGAACTTAATAGAGTCAGCAATATTATCGATGTGATGCAAGTACCAAAAATATTTTTTCTATTAGGTTCTTTAAATGTACTTAGTATAAAAAGAGATAATATTACTAAAAGTAAAAGGATTTCAACATAGTCAGTTATCCTATCTGGTATCAGTACAAATGAAAACAATCTTATCGATGTTAAGACAATAACTATTGAAAATATAAATATATTACTCTCCTTTGTCATTATACTTATATGTCTATTGCGTTTCTTCCCTTCAATGTGAAAATAGGCCGGCAAAAGAAAATGATATATCTTAAAATATGATATTTTTCACGATTTGCTGACAGGCCTATAGCCGTTTTAAAAAATCCTGATACATACTATGAACAATTTTACCGTCCATATAAATATTAGTGCATTTTAGGATAATTGAATAATTCAAAACAAACCAAAAATTAATATCTCCTGATATTAATAATAACTAATGCGAATTGGGTTGAAATTTGAACATAGCTAAGTGCTATTGATTTAGGTTAGTGATCCCGTAACAAGGGCTAGCTAGTGATTCAACCCGATGAGGGCTGAGGGCTTTCAGGTGATGATACAAAATCCCATAAAATAATGAAATCCTCCCTATAAATAGTGAATCGAATATGACCAGGTTTGGTTTTATTAATCTACTTATATACTATATAAGATCCCTATGGGTTATTACTTTACCCCGAACTTTATACTTAAACTAAGGATCATTTATTTTAAATGTAAATTTTGAATTCAATAATTTGTAAAAATTGATAATATGACTCCTACTCAACATAGTTGATTAAGAGCCTGATTATTTATTCCATATGCCAGTTGCTTTTTGATCTAATATTAGATTAACCTGGATAATGGATGTTATGGCAATTATAGCTAAAAAAAGACTTGCTGAAATTATTACCCCTACAATGCCAAACTTATTACCTAAAATAAATGCTACTGGTAAATGCAAAAGCATCCCAATAGTATAAGTTATAAGTTGAAGTGTAATTTTTCCCGTCCCGTTTAATATTTGGGTATTCAACATTACCCAACAAAGTAAAACAGTGTATATTCCTATTGTCGCGGTTACTGCAGATGGGACTTGTACAATATTTCCAATCCATAAATGGTAAGCATATTTAGAAAAAAAGAATAAAACAATTACAAATAATATTATTGTATATGATATGACCCTTAATTTTTTAACACTAGATTTCATCCATTTATAATCACCTGAAGTGTAGGCATCTGTCACAGCAGACCAATAAGGACTAATAATTATTGTAAAGCCCATAAGAATCACACCCATATATTTCAATGCTATATTGAAAATGGTTACATCTGTTGGAATTCCAATATGTGAAATCAAAATGTTATTAGTCTGGTATATAACTATTATGGCTATCTGAATAATAAAGAACTTTATTCCTAAACTCATAATATTCTTTGCATACTTAAAGCGGACATAGTCAATGGATGGTGCATAATCTTTGTATTTTCGGGAATACAGTAAGAATGTATAAATAATTAATATAAATAGAGGTGAAAATCCTAGAATTATTCCCAAATGTAAAATTGATCCATGGGAGTTTTGAGTGAATATTAATAAACTTATTAATGCAATTAATTGTCCTAACATATCAATAAAAGCTGATAATGCAGGCTTTTGGTCGGCTATTATTACTGTACTTATGGTTTTAAAAATAATTTGTAAACAGAAAAAACTAAATACAATAATTGCGAGCCGTGACAATTCCACCGCCATGGTGGGGGGGGCATTTAGAATAACACTCCAATCGATAAAATAACAGACAATAAGAAATAGAAGCCAGATTGTAATAAATATTATGGTTAAGCATGCATATGTAGTACTGACATATATTTTGGCTAAATTCAAATTTCCCAATGCTTTTGCTTCAGCAAATTTATTTCTTAAACCATTTCCAAAACCTACATCAAAAAAATTAATCCATCCCAGAATAGAGCTCAATGTGAGCCAAATTCCATACTGCATTGGGTTTACATAGACTAAAGTTAAAGGAACAATAAAGATGCTAATAGCAATATTAATTCCTTTTATTAAAAATGAGGCGGCTATATTTTTTTTAATATCCTGTGATCTTTTATTTCCTTTTGTAAAAAAATCAATGATATATTGATGTGCATTGAAAGAAGTATATTTAATTCCGGAGAAATTCATGTAATGGGTTAAAAAATAATAATTGTTGTTTCATCTATTCTTAAAAATAAGGCAATTAATACTAAACCAATCTATATATTCTGGTATAAGTTCCATATTCTATCTTGCAGATAAACACTTTTGATGATCATTAAAAAGTATGATTCTTATTTACGTTCCCACCATGATTTTCTATTTGATACTGTATTCTCCTTTGGTGGACAAACTATATTATATATTTCACCCCATTGAGGCAGGCCCCCCAAATTACGATCATCGATATAAATATCCGCCAGGATTTTCCGACTATCATTAATATCCCATGTTTCTTCCGGATAATTTTTATTCACGGCATAGAATTCAATTCCATGATTACTGCAAAACTTTATGGCTTCATCAAGCTTCTGGCCTGTTCGATGAGTCCAAAGAATTAACCTGTGACCTTGTTTTTGAAAAGCTTCCATTGTTTCGAATGCAAAAGGACGTATTCGTCCGATAAATGGATATCGGTGTTCTACAATGGTACCATCGAAATCTATGGCAATTATTAATGAATTCTTAAATTCAGTAGAATACATCATAAGATGAGATTGAATTTTGAAATGATTATTTGTTTTATAAAATCTCATATCATACCCGTATTTTTTCTCCATTTTGTTGTGACAGCTTTTTATCGTGGTGCTTTTTAATCTCATGCATCTCGTCAGCGTAATAGGATTTTTGATAGGTTTCGTACTGATAATATTTATAATACGAATATCCAAAAGAGTTGGTTTTTATATCATTAACAACGATCGCAACATTATCCATGGTTTTTTGTCTGACGTATTGATTAATTATATCAATTTCATTCTTGTGCGATATAGCATACCTTAGAATGAAGATATTAAGATCAGCTAAATGGCTAATTATTTGTGCATCAGTAACTAAAACCGTTGGGGCATTGTCGATGATAAGATAGTCAAATGTAGAACGTCCATAATCCAATAACATTTTTAATTCAGGTTTATTTAGAATTTCTGATGGGTTTGGTGGGATTGGACCAGAAGGCAAGAGGTATAAGTTTTCAACTTGAGTCTTTAAAATAATTTCATTAATAGAATTAAATCCAATTAGATAAGTACTAAGACCCATGTCATTTGTAAGATCGAAAACTTTATGTAGTCTTGGCTTTCTCATATCTGCACCAATTAGAAGAACTTTTTTACTATTCATTGCTAATATTGTAGCCAGGTTAATAGCAGAAAATGATTTTCCTTCTCCTGGATTTGTTGAGTTCATAGATATTACTTTTCCATGAGATCCCGTTAACATATATTGAAGGTTAGTACGCACAGTTCTGAATGATTCTGCAATGGTGGATTTAGGATTTTCATATACTACTAAATCTGATTTTGACATGCTATGTATAATATTTCCTAGAACTGGTATATTAGTATTTTTTTCAAGATCTTTTTGGGTACGAATTTTATCGTCAAAATAATTGATTAAAAATATATAGCTTATAGGAAGGCCAATACCTATTAAAAAACCAAGTCCCCATATCATTTTATTACTAAGTCCAACTACCTTCGCAGTTTGTGGCCTAGCTTCATCAATTATTTGGATATCAGGAATACTGGACGCAAGAGCAATATTTGTTTCTGCTCGTTTCTGCAATAGAAAAGTATAAATTTCGCTGGTAAGATTAAATTGTCTTTGTATGTTGACCATTTGCTGCTCCTTTTCCGGCAACCTATTCAACTGTACACTGATTTTATCCTGTCTTTGCTTTTGGCTGTCGATATTTCGTTTAGCATTATCAATTAGGTTACGAAGGTTTTCAATCAACTGATTACGCGTTTGGTTTAATTCCTTGTCTATCATTATGACAGTAGGATTGTTCTCTTTGGCGCTAAAAGAAATTACCTGTCTTCGATTATATAATTCACCAAGTTTAAGCACTAATGCATTTAGAGAAACATCCTCTATACCCACCACTGAAGGTGAAACTAATTGTTTAAGATCGCTTGTGTTATTAAGGTATTTTAATAAATTCTGAAAGTAATCAAGCTGCATTTGACTTTTTGCACCTTCGGTTTCAATTTCCTTAAGATTATTCATCACTAAAGTTCCTTCCGCTCCCAAATCAATAACGCTGTTTTTAGATCTAAATTCAGTAAACTTGTCTCCTGTCGTATTTAAGGAATCTGAAATGCCGGCTAGTTGGCTATTTATAAAATCAAGTGACCTGCGCTGTGATTCATTTTGGAAATCCATTTTTCCGGAAGTGTATACATTGATCAATTCGTTTAAAAATTCACTCTCCTTATAAGGTTCTTCACCAACGATAGTACATTGAATAATATCACTTTTCTTATCTTTTAAAATTGCATTAAGTTTATCCATGTATGATAGTGTGGCAATATTTAAATCATTGAACACGAAATAATATTTACCATTTGGAACATCGAAGTTGTTTAATTTTTTCAGCAATGTAAAATTGAAATGTTTGTTTATAAAGGGGCGGCCATATTCTCCACTTGCCTCTACCTTTACGTCAATAGGGGTATTATTTTCATAAATAGTACCATTGATAGTTAAGTTGTAAAAATTCCCCGATGTAGGTTTAATATAAATCGGAATTCCTCCTGGATTTATGAAATTTGCTGCTTCCTGAACATCAAACGGTTCTTGCTTGTATATTCCTTTCCAAATGAATAGATCTTTCATGTACCAACTGGTACGCCAATTGAGGTTTAATAATGTCTTATTAATGGTATAATAAGACCTAATAATTTCAATTTGATTAAATATATTATTCTTAGGTTTTTGGATGGCGCCATTGAATAAATCTTCCATATCGAGTCCATTGGAATTTTCTGGAATTAATACAGTGGTGCTCACTCTATAAGATGGTTTTGTAAATTTAATAAAAGCCAATGCTCCCATTATTCCCAATAAACTAAATAACACTAACCATTTCCATTGACGGCGTAATAAAAAAATTAATTTCTTGTAATCAATTCTTTCTTCACTTTCTTGATTAATTATCTCACTTTCTGAATTATTCATTGTAAAAAATTTAAATATTTGATGCTTTTGAATATGTACCTACCTAACTACAAATCCTAAAACGGCTAGCATTATAGATATTGAAGAAAATATTAAAGAATAGGCTTGACTATTCAATTGGAAATTTTTGTATTTATCGGGTTGAACTATAACATAATCATTTGGTTGCAAATAATAGGCCTCAGATGAATACATGCTTTTTGAACTGAGATCAAGCATGAATGTTTTCCTGCCTTCTGCAATTGGCCTAACTACCATTACTTTCTTTATTGATGCAAAATCAGTATTGCCATTTGCCATAGCTATAGCTTCCAATACAGTTATGGAATTATTATAATTGTAATAAGTATTCGGATTTCTTATCTCGCCCAAAACAGTAATTTTGAAATTTAGAAGTTTTACCTTCACGATTGCATCATTTAGATACTCATCTGCTTTTTTTTGGACCAGGCTTTCAACATCAGAGATTAAAATACCGGAGACATTGATTTTTCCTAACATAGGCAGTTTTATATCCCCATTTGTGTCTACTTCATAACCATAAAGATAAGCACCGCTAGGAGTTGTATAACGTTGATAACCTTGTCCCGAATTTACTTCCATATTGGATTCAGGATTGAATATTAAGTTTACCTCTGGGTTCATGGATTTAATACTTACATACAGAATATCCCCTGTTTTTAGAACATATTCAGTTGGTAATCCTTTGATGGTCTCATTATTGGCTGCATCCTTCAGGTAAATTAGTTCTTTACTGCTGCGGCATGAGAATAATACTCCTAATAGAAGTATTAGAAGTAACATTTGATAATTTTTCATAGGTTATTAGATTAGTTTAGTTTTTTAACATCATTGTCCATTGCCTGAAAAGACAACCCTTACAGTTTTTAGAAGTATTATTAAATCTAATTTTAATGACCAGTTATCAATATATTGCATGTCAAGTTTCATCCATTGCTCAAAGGGAATGTTATTTCTCCCTGAAACTTGCCATATACAAGTTATGCCGGGTTTCATGCTTAATCTGCGCGTTTGCCAGCGTTCATATCGTTTTACTTCAGATGGAATGGGAGGGCGCGGTCCCACAATAGACATGTGTCCTTCCAGTACATTAAAAAATTGGGGTAATTCATCCAATGAAGTCTTACGTAAAAATTTGCCTATATTCGTTACCCGGGGATCATTTTTAATCTTAAATACAGGACCTTGTTGTTCATTTTTACTTAACAGAGATTCCTGCAGACTTTCTGCATTAACAACCATGGTCCTGAATTTTAAACAATTAAAATGTCTTCCGTGAAGCCCCATGCGAGTTTGCATAAAGAATACCGGTCCGCCATCAAGCTTTATTAGTATACCGATAATTAGAAATACAGGAAATAATATTATTATCACCACTATCGATATGGCATAATCCAAAATCTCTTTTACTTTAAGCGCCAAATAATTATCCGGTGTATTTCTAAATGTAAGAAATGGCATTTGATTCAGAAATGACACAGTAGACTGCATCTTTACACAACTTAATAATTGGGATTGCATTCTGAATACTATACCTACCTCTGCACATGTATATATAAACCTTTGAATTTCATTTTGATCAAAAATGCTTTTGCAATACATGACTTCATCGATTCCTTTTTCATCTATAATACAAGATAATTCTGTTTGATAAGGCAGTATTGTAAATCGTCGATTATACTTTTCATTTATAAATGAATCATCAGACATGATTGCCCATATTCTATACCCCCAATCTTTAGCATCAATTAAGCGATCTATAAAATAATCAGAATCTTTATCGGCAATAATGAGGATTGATCTGCTATTGAATCCTTTTTGTCTGAATTGTTTCATTATTGATGATAAGATGAACTTGAATGAGAATAACACAATCAAGTTTAGCACGGCGAATATTCCCAGCACTATCCTGGAAATTGAATCCAGATCCAGGATTACAATACTAGTGTATAATAGTACGTTTCCTATTAATATTGCAGTAAGATATTCTACAAACAATGTTGAATACATTTTAAACCGCACCATTTGTCCCAGGTTTGTTTGATCCAGTATCACTAACCATAGAGGGACAATTATGAAAGATATTATATCATATTGATACCCATCATGGATTGGTTTAAAAAATTCATGCATGATCCATATAGCCAAATAATAACAACCAAGAGTCAAAATTACCTGTATAACTATACTTAATTTCTCAAGAACTGGTTCTCTTTCTTTTAGCATAATAATTATAGCTATCTGATGTGAAAAGTGCTATGATTCGTATCCTGTATTTCGGATTCTATATAAAGAAGGATTCAATGGAAGAATCGGGTAGATAGGTATGAAATAGTTGCCTGATTTTAAGGATACAGCTAATTGTCTAACTCTTTGAAATTTAGTTAAATGGTTGTACAATCTGGCACTCTTACTTATATTCAGTAAGATGATTTATTAATGCTTCCCAAAATTATTCTGATTGAAAAGGAATTCTTATATAACAGTAACGCTATTTTATATCCCCATGTGCACCAAATATGTTAATCTATTTGCATCTATCTAAACAAAATCATTACTGTATGGTTATATTGAAGTGTTTATTACGTATATAGGATATAAATGAGAGGCTGAATAGGAAAATTATCCTGGACAAATTTTTATGTCTTTGTGAATATTATTTTAAATCATTCACTCCTCTAATTTGCGGACAACCAGAGAAGTCTTACACCGCTAATGTTGGATACTGTACACTGTCTTTAGAGATGGATCTAAGATAAAGGCTTATGATAACATTTTCGTAAAGGTATCCCTATTGTTACTCACATAATTCGTGTAATAACGATAATTTTTAATTTCTGACTTAATGATTTTTACAGAAACTCAATTTACATGAAAACAGATATCCGTGAGGTGATACAAGATGAATGCAAATGCCAATTGCTTTAATAACTTTCTTTTAGAAAGTTAAAATATATAGTTTCAAACTTGAAATTTCCTTACGGATACAGACCTCTAAATTTCATTTATCCTATAATTCACTTACGAATACAATATTTGCTTTCAATTAAATCGCAAAAAACCAATGCTTCATTAATTTATATACACCCAATATTTTTTATCTGTTAGTGAATAATGATAAATTTTAATCTAATCGGTTTATTCAAAGATACGATATATATTTTAAAAAAAGCGAAGAGAATGCCTTCTAATTAGCTTTATCTCAATATTTTTTCAACATTAATTCATAATAAAAGATTTAATTATCCTTTATCCATTGGTAGTAATTTATAAGTGCATGTTGAATGATACGCATAAATATGATGCTATATATTAGCCCAATAGATATTGCCGTTATTTCATAGTTAAAAGGCCTGTTTTACGCATGTAAAACAGGCCTTTTAACTATGAAATAACGGATCAGTTTCCGATTTTTGAATTGATTATTTCAATCCTCTTCGTTTTAACAATGGCTCAATTGAAGGTTCTTGTCCACGGAAGTTTTTGTAAATTGTCATTCCTTCATCTGATCCTGACTTGGTAAGCAAGGTACGGAATTTGGCAGCATAGTCAGGATTGAAAATATTGCCGCTTTGTTTAAATGCATCAAAAGCATCAGCATCCAAAACGGCTGCCCAAATATAAACATAGTAGCCTGCGGAGTAGCCCCCTGAGAAAATATGGGAGAAATAGGTACTGCGGTAACGTGGTACAATTTCATCAATCAGTCCTATCTTATCCATTGCAGCCTTTTCAAATGTTACAACATCGCCGTTAAATGGTTGAGTGTGCCAATCCATGTCCAGCAATGAGGCTGCCAGGTATTCTACGGTTTCAAAACCTTGATTGAACTGGGCGCTTTTCTCCAGTTTGGCAATCAGTTCTTCGGGGATTACCTCTCCGGTTTTATAATGTTTGGCATATACCCTCAGTACTTCAGGTTCTTTGGCCCAGTTTTCCATGATTTGGGAAGGCAACTCTACAAAGTCGCGTGGAACGTTACCTGCTGTACGGCGATAAGGGCCATCAGTAAATAATCCATGCAACGCATGGCCTGATTCATGAAATAAGGTGGTTACTTCATCAAAGCTTAAAAGGGCAGGAACATCACCGGCAGGGCGTGTAAAATTACAAACAATGGAAACTACAGGGGTTACTTTTTTACCATCTTTATAATACTGATCACGGAAAGAAGTACACCAGGCTCCATTTCTTTTACCTGCACGCGGATGAAAATCCATATAGAATACACCAATGTGCTTACCATCCGCTTCCTGGACTTCATAGGTAATTACCTCATCATTATAGACAGGAAGATCGGTTCTTTTGATGAATTTGATGTTGTACAATTTGCTTGCGGTATAAATCATTCCGTCAACAACATTATTCAAACTGAAATATGGTTTTAGTTGTGCCTCGTCAAGATCATATTTTGCTTTGCGAACTTTTTCGGCATAATACCACCAATCCCACATGGCCAATTTAAAATTACCGCCTTCCTTGTTGATCATTTCCTGCATATCGGCACGTTCTGCTTTGGCACGTTCCAGGGCAGGCGTCCATAATTTCATCAGGAATTCGTCTATTTTCTCAGGTGTCTTGGCCATGTTGACATCTGCCACATAAGCAGCATGGTTGGCAAAGCCCAGCAATTTGGCACGCTGGTCACGCAGGGTAACAATCTTCTCAATTACCTTTTTATTATCGAATTCATTATCGTTATTGCCTCTGTGGGTATATCCCATGTACAATTTTTCGCGCAAAGCACGGTTTTCAGCATATTGAAGAAAAGGGATCATGCTTGGTGTTTGCGGGGTAAATACCCATTTGCCTTCCATGCTGTCTTTTTTTGCAAGTTCGGCAGCTGCAGCAATTACATCGGAGGGAAGACCTTTTAGGTCGGCTTCATTGTCGATGACAAGCTTGAAGTTTTTATTGGTTTCAGCCAGTGCATTATCCCCGAATTTTAACTCCAGCATTGATAACTCATCGTTTAACTTGCGAAGTTCAGCTTGCTTATCATCCGGCAGGTTGGCACCGCTTCTTTCAAAATCCTGATAGTATTTTTCAACAACCCTCAACTGTTCTGCATCAAGATTTAATTCATTTCTTTTATCGTAAACAGCTTTTACACGCTTAAACAAATCCTTGTTCAGCATGATGTTGTCACGGTGAGCCGATAATTTTGGCGTAATCTCACGTGCCAGGGCTTGCATGTCATCGTTGGTATTGGCAGAATTCAGGTTAAAGAATACACCTGCTTTATCGAGCAACATGCCAGACTGATCAAAAGCCAGGATGGTATTTTCGAAAGTGGGTTCTTCTTTATTATCCGTAATCGCTTTTATTTCAGCTTCCTGATCTTTAATACCCTGATCAAAAGCTGGCATGAAATGTTCCAGCTTAATTTCATTAAACGGAGGAACCTGAAAAGGAGTGGTGTACTCGCTAAAGAATGGATTATTCATCTCTTTTTTTTGTTCTTTGTTGGTGTTGCAGGCAATTGTCATAAAGGCAAGTGCAACGATTGGAAGACCGATTTTTTTCATCCGAAACAGTTTTGGTTATAATAAGTTTGCTAATATACATTACAATACCTATACCAACAAATGATAAATGTCGTTAAAAAGCCAATAATTATAAGAGATTAAGCGCAAAAATAGGTGGGTAAAACCCCATGAAACAAACCGGCAGGATACAATAGATTGAATTATTCCTTTTCAAATAAAGATCTCTTTGGGGAGTCATCTTTCCTTTAACTGTATGGTAAACTTTCCCTTCTTTAGATACTTATTACATACCTATCTGATACCTTTCTGTAACCTCAGGTTACAGAAAGGTATCAGATAGGTATCAGAAAGGTATCAGAAGCAGCAAAAGTTCAGGGGATAACAGATGGAACGTTTTCATCGAATTGGAAGCCATTTAATGGGAATTTTAAATTACATCTATAAGTAAGTATCTTTTTTTAAGGCGAAAAGATAGACCGGAGAGATTTTATTTCTGTCATCCTCCTATTGTATTGTCTGAAACTCATTGTTAAGGATGTTAATTGCTCTTCCTTTTTTGTTTTACAGCCCTGAATTTTTGTTTACTTTTGCCAATCGTTGAATTTCAGAAGTAAAAGACATTTATTATGAATATATCTTACCGCTGGTTAAAAGATTACATTAATCTTGATTACACCCCGGATGAAGTTGCGGCTTTCCTCACTCAGATTGGTTTGGAAGTAGGAAGCATGGAAGAAGTGGAAACCATTAAGGGAGGTCTGAAAGGCCTTGTTATTGGGGAAGTGCTCACTTGTGAATCCCATCCGGATTCGGACCATTTGAGCAAGACTACGGTGAATGTAGGTAATGGTCAGGTGTTACCCATTGTTTGTGGTGCTCAGAATGTGGCTGCGGGACAAAAAGTCGTAGTGGCAACTGTTGGAACCAGCTTGTATGATGGTGATAATGAGTTTAAAATCAAGAAATCAAAAATAAGGGGTGAAGTTTCTGAAGGGATGATTTGTGCAGAGGATGAAATAGGCCTTGGCAACAGTCATGATGGCATTATGGTATTGGATCCGTCTGCTATTCCCGGTACGGCAGCAAGCACCTATTTTAAGATTGAATCAGACTATGTGCTGGAGGTAGATCTTACCCCTAATCGTATTGACAGCGCTTCTCACATAGGCATTGCACGTGATTTGGCTGCTTATATCAGTCAGAAACATCCGATAACCTACCAAAGGCCATCGGTGGATGCTTTTAAAGTAGACAACCATTCTTTGGAAATACCGGTTATCGTGTTAAACCCTGAGGCTTGTCCACGTTATTCAGGTGTTACTATTTCAAATGTTGAAGTAAAAGAATCGCCTGAATGGCTGAAAAATAAACTAAAATTAATTGGGTTAAAGCCCATTAACAATATAGTAGATATCACCAATTTTGTACTCTTTGAAACCGGTCAGCCGCTGCATGCTTTTGATGCTGCCGAAATTGAAGGAGGCAAAATAGTGGTGCGTACAGCCGATGCCGGCGCTAAATTTGTTACCCTTGACGGGTTGGAACGTTCGTTGCACCAGGACGACCTGATGATTTGCAATGCCACCAGCCCCATGTGTATTGCAGGGGTTTTTGGAGGACTGCATTCAGGGGTGAAAGAATCGACTACCAGCATATTCTTGGAAAGCGCATGGTTTGATTCGGTGTATATCCGTAAAACAGCACGCCGCCAAACTCTAAGCACCGATGCTTCTTTCCGTTTTGAAAGAGGTACTGATCCCAACGGAACAATTTATGCCCTGAAACGTGCAGCTTTATTAATTAAAGAAGTTGCAGGTGGTGAAATATCTTCTGAGATAGTGGATGTGTATCCTAACCCGGTGGAAGATTTCAAAGTAGAGGTAAGCTATGCAGGTATCAAGAGATTAATTGGAACTGATCTTGGTAAAGAAAGAATTAAAAGTATTCTTTCGGCCCTTGAGATTAAAATTGAAGCTGAAACAGAAACAGGTCTTTCTTTAAGG
>DASRWI010000037.1:0-2192 GCA_035654655.1 Ignavibacteriaceae bacterium
AAGGGCTTCGCCCTTAAGATGCCTCAGCTGTTCCAAAATTTCCATTTCCCCCTTACCTGAATTTATGTCGTATCAGTTCCTTGCAGAAGTTACATACATATATCTGCTAACCGAACCTGTAAAAGTCAAAAAATTTTAACAAGAAAAGTCCCAAACCTTCGCTGATAAAGTCATTGTTGATTGTTTGAAATGCTGGGATAATGCTTAGTCAAAATTTTTCAACTTTCATTTTCTAATCGGAACATTGGAAAATCCTTGTCATTAAGGGGGAAATGGAAGTATTATTAAATGGATTTTGGTTGCACTACTGTTTTGCTGATGAATTAGGCTGCTTTGGGTCCAGATTGGATTGAAAATGCCTTAAATCCGGTGGCGATTCTGATTGGCTCCCCAAGTATCCACATAAAAAGTGGCACCATCCACAGAGAAGAACAAGTACAAAAACCAAATTGGGCTTGCACCATCCCCCAGGAGAAAAGCGGCAGGGTGAGGGTAATTAATAAATTCATAAGGTGCAAATAGAATTTATTAATACAGGTAAAAAGTGCGATTATAGGCAAAAAACAAAAAAAATACTTGATTTTTATTAAATTAATTAATAATTTAAGATAACAAAAACAAATATTTATAAACAAAAGTAAGTATAAGGTCCGTATTGAAAAGCGAATTAGGAAATAAGGTAAGTAAAAAAGGCGTACATACCCTAGTACATACCCATACCCTAATTTGTAAAAGAATCATCGGGTTTTTAAAGAGTGGTTTAAAATTAAAAAATGCGAAATCTTTATAATTTCGCATCTTTTAAGTGGGCTCGGAAGGACTTGAACCTCCGACCCGCTGATTATGAGTCAGCTGCTCTAACCAACTGAGCTACGAGCCCTAAACTTTTAAGTCAACAAAAATAATACTTCTATCCTTTTTATGCAATATCAAAATAAAAATAAATCTGATATTTAGCTCATTTTATGGATTTACTCTAACCTTTTCTGCTTTGAAATATTTTTCTTTCATTCTTAATGCGACATTTACCAGACTTATTAAAACAGGCACTTCTACTAGGGGACCTATTACTGCTGCAAATGCTTCTCCTGAATTTATACCAAATACTGCTATTGCAACTGCAATGGCTAATTCAAAGTTATTGCTTGCTGCTGTAAATGATAGCGTTGCTGTTTTCTTGTAATCTGCTCCTGCTTTTCTGATTAAGTAAAAAGATAAGAAGAACATTACTATAAAATATATTACCAATGGTATTGCTATTCTTACTACATCAAAGGGTAATTGAATAATATATTCTCCTTTTAATGAGAACATTACTATAATGGTGAACAATAATGCAACTAAAGTAATTGGACTTATCTTTGGAATAAATTTAGTTTCATACCATACTTTACCTCTTACTTTAAGTAAAACAAATCGTGTTATCATTCCTGCAAAGAATGGAATTCCTAAATAAATAAATACACTATCAGCTATTTGTCCAATTGTAATATCAACTGAAAATGTTTGAAGTCCTAACCAGGAAGGAAATAGTGTTAAAAAGATATATGCATAAATTGAAAAGAAAAGTATCTGGAAGATTGAATTGAAAGCAACTAATCCTGCTGCATACTCAGTGTCTCCTTTTGCTAAGTCATTCCAGACAATTACCATTGCTATACATCTTGCCAATCCAATCAAAATTAATCCTGCCATATAATGTGGCATGTCGCTTAATAATAAGATTGCAAGAAAGAACATCAAAATAGGACCAATCAACCAGTTCTGTATTAAAGACAAAGACAATATTTTATAGTTCTTAAAAACTTGTGGTAATGTTTCATATTTTACTTTTGCAAGGGGAGGATACATCATTAAGATTAATCCTATTGCAATAGGAATATTTGTTGTTCCTGATTGAAAAGAATTCCAGAATGTTACTATTCCTGGAAATAAGAAGCCTGATATTACTCCGACGAACATTGCAGAAAAAATCCATAATGTTAAGTATCTATCAAGGAATGATAATCTTTTATTACCGGGCATCATTTACCTCTTTTTATTCTGGTTTCATAAAGTTTAAGAAATTCTTTTTTGATTTCATCTCTTACTTTTCTATATACAGCAAGGACTTCATCATCAGAACCTTTAGCATCGTGTGGATCTTCAAAAGGAAGATGAATTTTATATCTTACTTTTCCAATAAAAACAGG
>DASRWI010000038.1:0-81667 GCA_035654655.1 Ignavibacteriaceae bacterium
TTATAAGCAACAACCATTAATATTGCAGCAAGTGAAGCCATCGGAATTAAGCTTGCATATCTTCCGAAGAACAACATTATCAGTAATAAAACTAATGCGTGAACTATACCTGCAACCGGAGTGCGTCCGCCATTTTTAATATTAGTTGCTGTTCTTGCTATTGCACCTGTTGCCGGAATTCCGCCAAACAATGGAGCAGCTATGTTTGCAACACCTTGTGCAACCAATTCCATATTGCTTCTATGCTTTCCGCCAATCATACCATCGGCAACAACTGCGGAGAGTAATGATTCAATAGCTGCAAGAATGGCAATAGTAGTTGCAGGTCCGATAAGGTCTTTAATAACTGCAAAACTTATTTTGGGAAAGAAAGGCATTGGAATGGATGCAGGAAGATTTCCAAACTTTGAACCGATTGTTTCAACAGGAAGATTAAAAATCTGAACTGCTAATGTTGCTAAAATAATTACCATTAACGATGCCGGTATCTTATGCGATATCTTCGGCCAAAACATTAAAATTAATAATGAACCCGCTCCTATCCCCAAAGCAGAATAATTTATGTTTGTGAAATGTCCTGCGTACACAGTCCATTGTTCAATAAAATCTACTGGAACAGAAACTAATCCAAGTCCTAAAAAATCTTTTATCTGAGTAGAAAAAATTATTAAAGCTATGCCGCTTGTAAATCCAACTATAACAGGATGAGGAATAAATTTAATGACAGAACCAAGTTTGGCTAACCCCATAATAACCAGAATGACACCAGCCATTACAGTAGCAATTGCAAGTCCGTCAATTCCATATTTTTGTATAATACCATAAACAATAACAACGAAAGCTCCGGTAGGTCCGCCAATTTGAACACGGCTTCCTCCAAGAACAGAAATAATTAGTCCTGCAATAACTGCAGTAATTAATCCTTTATCGGGAGTAACACCGGATGCAATTCCAAAAGCAATTGCCAGAGGGAGAGCAACAATACCAACAATAGTACCTGCTGAAAGGTCAGCAAGAAATTGTGTTTTATTATAATTTTTGAGAGTAGTAAATAATTTTGGTCTTAACATAATCTAATAAAATTAATTCTATTTTCTAAATTTACTTATTTAATTTAAAAAAATTTTAATCTTTATTATAGCATTGAATTTTTTTATTAAAAAAGAAGATTAATCTCATTTTTCTTCTTTTTAATAAAAATTTTTTAAAATTAACTTTTTTATGTTTTGTTTTATCAGTATAATTAATACAAATATTAAAAACTATTCCATATATTTAAATATTATGGGTTTTATTTTTTTAACTTAAATTTAGGTTCATTATGAAAAAAATTGCTTTACTTATTTTTTGTTGTTTGTTTTCGTTTATGAGTTATGCCCAAAGCACTCTTCTAGTAGAAAATTTTGATTACGGTACTACTAATGCAGATAGTATTTCCGGCTTAACTACAAATTGGGTAAGACATTCAGGTACAACTGGTCCTAGCTACACAACTTCAAGTTTGTCCTATGCAGGTTATATTTCTTCAGGTATTGGTGGAAAAGTAAATTTTATTACCGGACAAAGTGGTGATGTAAATAGAGTTTTCCCTGAAGTTACTCTGACTTCTAATATCTATATTTCTTTTTTAGTTAGTTTAGATTCAGCAAAAACTGCTGGTGATTATTTTTTCCATACAGGACCTAATACTACAGTTGGCGGAATTTTTAGAGCAAGAGTATTTGCAAAATCAAATGGTGCAGGATGGAGCATTGGTTTAGCAAAAAGTAATGATACGCCAGTTCCTTATGATACCACTGTATTAAATTTTGGCCAAACATATCTTGTTATTTTAAAATACATGTTTAATACAACTACAGCTACTGATGATCAAGTAGGTCTTTGGATATATGAATCAGGTGTTCCTACTGTTGAAGGCGGCGGTACCCCAAAAGTAACTTTCCCATTGGTTGGTAATGGTGTTGCAGGTGACCCGGTTAATATTGGTATGGTTGCAATTAGACAAGGTTCAGGAGCTCCACCGAGTGGAAGTATTGATGGTATAAGAGTATCTAATGTTTTTGATTTTGTCCCTGTTGAACTTACTTCTTTTACAGCTATTGCAAAAGAAAATTCAGTTCAATTAAATTGGTCGACAGCTACCGAATTAAACAACTTTGGTTTTGATGTTGAAAAATCTTTAGACAATAAGAACTGGAATAAAATTAGTTTTGTTAATGGTAACGGTACCAGCACAACAATTAAACATTATTCAGTTATTGATAAGGATGTTAAATCAAATAAATATTATTATAGATTAAAACAAATTGACAATAATGGTTCATTTGAATATTCAAAGACTATTGAAGTTAATCTTGCTAAATCTCTTACTTTTAACTTAGCTCAAAATTATCCTAATCCTTTTAATCCAAGTACAGTTATTGCTTTTTCAGTTCCTACATCTGAAAATGTTAAATTAACAGTTTACAATTCAATTGGTCAAGCTGTTAAAGTTCTTGTAAATGATTATAAAGAAGCTGGGAGCTATAAAGTAACTTTTAACGCTTCAGATATTCCTACAGGAATTTACTTCTACAAATTAGAATCAGGAAGTTTTTCTCAAATGAAGAAAATGATATTGATTAAGTAAGAAAAAGAATTTTCTTAAAAGCCGCAATAAAAATTGCGGCTTTTTTTTAATACTTACTTTTTCTTACTCTGATTAAAATACCCCAAAATTATTCCAAGCATTACCGACCATAGAGCAGCTAATCCTATCTGAAAATCTTTTGGAAGCATAAATGTAATTGTATGCGCAGGAATCCAAAACCACAATAATGATAGCATACTTTTATCTATATTAGTAAAATTAATCTTACGAGTATAAACATTATCAAGCAGTCTATGAGCTATTACAAGGAATAAACCGAATTGAAGATTCATAAAAGCTGAAATAGCAAAAGCTTTTGTAAATAAATTTAGCTCCGGAAGATAATTATGAGCAGCCAATCCTTCAACAAAACTTGTAAAACCAATAAACGCATACTTAATGCACACTGCAAGAATTCCCCACTCTATCATTTTCCATAAAATATGCAAAGGAGTAAATGCAAGAGAAACTTTTTTGTTGATAATCCATTTGGAAATTATTTCGCCTAAAGTTCCAAGAATAGCAAATTGAATAATCGCTGAAAGAATTGGATATGTCTTAACAAAATTTATATACCACATAAAACTCTATATTTTTAGGAAAGTAAAAATAGACAAATCGAAGCACTTATTTAATAAATTGATTAAAAATATTTTTCAATTTATTTAATTTTTTTCTTGATATTAAAGTATATTGCAATTAAATTATTATAAAAAGCCTGCTGCTTTTGAACACGTTATTTAAGAGTACTTCATTCCTTAAAAAATATATGAAGGTTCAAATGAAAAAACTACTACTTATTACGTTCTTATTTTCCATCTCAATTTTTTCCCAAAATTTAAATTCTATAGCTGACATTGAAGAGTTCGGTTTATCAAGTACTACTATTAGGCAGGAACCATTTTCAATTTTGGATTCATCCACCTGGACTCAAACTTCCACTGCTCCCAATCCTTTCGGAAGAGTTTCTTTTGGAGTTATAAACGATTATTTGTACATCTTCAATGGTCAAGGTGCCACAACATTAGCAATGGCTTATCATATACCAACAGGTACCTGGTTCTCTTCAACACCATCAATAGATGATGGTTATAATTCATCCTATTGCGTTGCGAATGGAGCACTTTATAAATTATCTGGAACTGGCTCAATCACTTTTGAAAAATTTGTTCCTGATAACGCACCTTTAGGAACTTGGACAGCTTTAACAAGTGGTCCATCAAATATTTTTAATTCTCAAAGTTGTATGGCATATGGTAATAATGGATATATCTATGTTAGTTCTGGTGATTATTCAACTCCTGCTAATTCAGCTTTTGCAAGATATAACATTCAAACAAATACATGGGAATCCTTAACAGGTTCACCGGCTGTTAAAAGATATGGTGGAATGGTTGAACTAAATGGAACAATTTATTTAATTGGTGGAACTATTCCAACCGGTGATAATCCTACATTAAACTTTGAATATAATTTAACTACCAATCTCTGGTCTGCAATAGCGCCATTCCCAATTTCAGATATAAATTTTACCAAATGGAATGTTTCAACTGATGGTAGATATATATGGGTGGTTACTGGCGGAGGCGGATATTCCGGTTACACTTATATGGATAAAATTTATTATTACGACCCCTTAGATAATACATGGCATTATGAAAGTACAGCACCAGTTCAAAGAGGTTTAGCTGTTGGCTTATTTTTAACAGGACATGGGAAATTATTCTACGGAAGTGGAAATATGAATAATGTGGGTACAAACTTTCAAACTGATGCTTATATAGGTACTGGTGGAGTTTATGTACCGGTTGAATTATTATCTTTCTCAGCAAATGTAGATGGAAATATTGTTAAATTAAATTGGTCTACTGCTACTGAAACTAATAATAATTATTTCAGTATTGAAAGAAGCACCGATAAAATCCATTATACTGTTGTTGGTACTATAAAAGGTAATGGAACAACTACAGAAAAAAGTCATTATACATTTGCAGATAAAATTAATCCTGACTTGAAATATTTTTATAGATTAAATCAATATGATTTAGATGGCGAAAATCATTATTCCAATGCGATAGAAATTTTAGGAACAACTGTTAACGATTATTCACTTTCTCAAAACTTTCCCAACCCTTTCAACCCATCAACAATAATTAAATATCAATTAGCTGAAAAGAATATTGTTGAGCTTAAGGTCTTTAATTATTTAGGTGAAGAAGTTACGACATTAGTTAACGCTTTTCAGGAAGCAGGTAATTACGAAATCAAATTTTATTCAAAGAATTTATCAAGTGGATTGTACTTCTATACGTTGACTGCAGGTGGTTATTCTGAAACTAAAAAAATGATTTTAATTAAATAATTATATTTCAATATATTCGCTTAGTGTATGTGCCTTAACATATAGTTAAGGCACTTATTATGTAAATATGCGTTATGAATTACGACTTTTTTAGTCGCTTTTTATAATGCTTCATGTCTCATTATTTCAAAAAAAAATTACCAAAATTCATCCCTTAGAAGTAAAAAAATATATTTTTTATACATTAATTAGTTGCTTCTATTTTATATAGAAACTATTTTAAATCAGTAATTACAAAAAAGAATTTTTTATAAATTAATTAAATGATTGTATCAACTTTGAGGTAACTATGAAGAAACTTTTACTTTTGGCTTTATTCATAGGATGTATTTATTCTTTGAATTATGCTCAAACACAACTTTATTACCTTGGTGCCGGACAGCCTGGAGACCCACAAGGTACCTCCTGCGCTTCTTGTCATTCTGCAGGTAATATTGGTCAGCCGATTTACGATGAATGGAAAAACACAGCTCACGCAACAGCTTTTGATTCTACAGTATCTAACTTTTTTGGCTACAATTGTTTATCCTGTCATACAACAGGATGGAATCAGTCAGTTGCAAATTATGGTGCAGATGAATATGTAACTTTTGATTCTACCAGAACTCCTAATTATGTAATAACTGATCCACCAAATTTTAATAAAGTTAAAAATGTTGGATGCGAAGCTTGCCATGGTGCAACTGGTTCTGAAGGCAGAGTATTATCATTAACTCACTGGTCTGATTCTTACAAGCCAAGTTATTCTGCCGAAGTTTGCGCACCTTGCCATCAAGGTTCACATACTCCTTACTTTGAACAATGGTCATCATCAGGTCATGCGGATGCAGGATTAGGTTTACCTTTTATAGCTAATAATCCTCAATGTCAAAAATGTCACGTTTCTCAAAACTTTGTGAAATTTGCAAATGACCCTTTGAACTATAGAGATACTATTTTAGTAACCGGTGAAAATAAACAGCCTATTACCTGTCAGACTTGCCATGATCCACATAGTGCTCAATATGAAGGACAGTTAAGATTCCCATTATCTAATGTTAAAACAATTTGCGATGAGTGCCATACTTCAGAGATTGATTCTGTAGATATAAATGCAGAACCACATCATACAACTTCTGAAGTACTAAGCGGTTCAGCTAACTTTGGTTATAGATATCCAGGCGAAACTTATATTAACTCAGGTCATACTTATGCAGCATTAAAACGTTGCGTAAATTGCCACGTATTTGCTACTCCATTTGCTAACGGAATGGCTAATACAGGACATACATTTGCTCCAAGAGTTGAAGCTTGTAGAAGCTGCCACTCAGATTATTATACTGCAGTTGATACCGGTAATGTTTTAAAGAAATTTGATTATAGAGGCATTCAGTCTCAAATTGACAGTTTAATTGCAGCGCTTGAAAATAAATTATCTCATGCTTCACCTGCTGATTCTCAAACCATATCATTCAAACAGGCAGAGTATAATTATCTTTCAATTATCAACGAAGGAAGCCGTGGTATTCACAATACACGTTTAGTTCGCAAGTTATTACTTGATGCTTTAGGAAGATTTAATCCTACAGCAGTTGAACAGGAAATTGGATTACCTTCTACTTATACAATAAGCCAGAATTATCCTAATCCATTTAACCCTTCTACTTCTATTAAGTTCTCATTACCACAAGCTGGCAATGTAAAGATTACTATTTACGATGCTATTGGTAAAGTAGTTGAAGTTCTGGTTAATGATTATTATAACCAGGGTAATTATAAAGTTGATTGGAATGCTTCACATTACTCATCAGGAATTTACTTATACAAGATCGAAGTAAATGACTTTAGTAATGTTAAGAAAATGGTTCTTATAAAGTAATAAACATTTTATTTAAAGAGTTCATAATGGAAATATTATGAACTCTTTTTTTTCTTTTTATTCATAATAATGAGGAGGTTCCTTATGAAAAAGTGGTATGTTGCTCTATTTTTCATATTAGTCACGATATTTGCTTTTCAAAGTCAAACAAATATTCCTAATTCAAACGATAACAACCCAACAGTTAATTCTTTAAATGTTCATGATACTAACAGCGCATTTTTTAATCCTGATTCTGTTAAGCATGCTTATGTAGGTGCTGAAAATTGCGGTATGTGCCATAAAAGTGAAAAACAAGGAAATCAACTTGGTATCTGGAAAAACCAACAACATTCAAAAGCTTTTGAAACATTAAAAACTGAAAAAGCTGACAGTATTGCAAAAGCTTTGGGCTTCAGTACTAAAGCTGTTGAAACCAGCAGATGTTTACAATGCCACGTAAGTGGACGTAATGTTGATGCTCAATTTATTAAAGGTAAATTCAAAATGGAAGATGGCGTTCAATGCGAAACTTGCCATGGACCAGGTAATGATTATAAGAGTGCTAAGATTATGGGTAACAAAGAAGAAGCTGTTAAAAATGGTTTATGGGTTTACAATGATATTGAAAAAGAATTATGTGTAAACTGTCATAATCAAAACAGCCCGACATTTAAAGGATTTGATTTTGAGAAGATGTGGAATGAAATAAAACATCCTATACCCGGAAAAAAATAACGTTCATATATTTAACTAATTACTGAATGAATATGAAAAACTTTTTACTCATTATGGTAGCTCTACTTTTTATAAGTGGAGCTGCCTTTTCTCAAAATATAAACGGAAGGTTTTCATCTTCTGTTTATGCCTTCGAAAGATTTGATACTGTCCAATCTTCACAAAACCATCTAAGAGCATATGAAATGCTCAATCTTAATATTAATCAGGATAAATTTTCAATCAAAACTTATATGAATCTGGAATCAGATTTATCTCAAAAAATGGAAAGTGATCCTCGTTTAAGATTTTATAACTTATACCTTGAAGGAAGAAATCTCTTTGACTTCTTTACTTTCAAATTAGGAAGACAGCCTATCTTTAATAGCATTGGCGGCGGTTTGATGGATGGTATAAATGCAGATTTTAAGTACAATGATTTCAAATTAAATGCCTTCTATGGCAGTAATGTTCCTGCATATCAAAAGCTTAAAGTAAATGATGATTGGGAAAATGATTATTTATGGGGAGCTAAGTTATCAACTAACTATTTTGATAATCTTCAAGTAGATGTTTCTTATATTAAGAAAAATTATAAAGCGCAGGAATTTAATGCTGTAAGATTAGATGAAGAGCTAAATCCAATACAAACATTAATAAGAAATAAATCCAATACTTATGAATTTGTTTCAGGTGAAATTTCTTATGATATGAAAAAGATTTTCTCTGTTAATACAAGATATGATTATGATTTAAATTTTGAAAAAACTTCTAAAGTTGAATTTAATGGTCGCTATGAACAAATAGACAATCTTGGAATTAATTTTTATTATAACTATAGGGAACCAAGAATAAATTATAATTCTATATTTTCAGTTTTCGACTTCGGTAGCAATCGTGAGTATGAATTAGGTGCTGACTATGCCATTAATAAAGTATTTACTGTTATTGGTAAATTTGGTTTAGTTAACTATGGCGGCGATAATTCTCAAAGACTTACAGTTGGTGCTAATACTAATCTTGGGAGCTTAACATATAGAAAAAATTTCGGTTATGCCGGAGAGCTTGATGCTGTGTCATTATATACTGCTCATACCTTCCTTGAAGGTCTTCTTACCCCATCATTAGGTTTATCTTATACAAAATATAAGTTATCAAAATATGATGAAGAATCTAATGACTTAGTATCAGCTTTATTGGGATTGAACTATAGACCTATTAGAAGTTTATCTTTTGATTTACAGGGTCAATACCTTAATAATAAAATCTACAAAGATGATTATAGGGTATTCCTGAAATTAAATTATTGGTTTAATACAAATTTAAATTTATTATAATATGAAATTAAAATACCTATATATTGTAACATTTTTCTCAGCTTTCATATTTCTGATGGTTACTGCCTTTACTGCAGATGAAGGCGATGATAATAAATCAGGAAATGAAAATAAGATTCATTTCTCCCATTCGCTTCATAAGGATATTGCTGAATGCCAGCAGTGCCATATACAGGTTACAAAAAGTACTTCATTAAAAGATAGATTGATGCCTAACCACGAGAGTTGTCAGGAATGCCACGATACTGAAAATTCAGATGAATGCAGTAAATGCCATATTGATGAAAATTATGAAGCACTTGAGCAGGATGTTTCTAAAGAATTAATATTTAATCATAGTTTCCATTTGACTAATGCTGCTGCTGTTTGCGAAACCTGCCATAAGGGAATCTCTGATGTTGATTATGCCGAACAAGCACCACATCACGATCCATCAATGGAGAATTGCTATAGCTGCCATAGTGATAATGGAAAAGCAACAATTAGCTGCGAAGGATGTCATACACAAACTGCGGGTCTACTTCCACAAGACCACAAATCTGTTAGTTTCTTAAAGTCACATAAATACAAAGCTGAAGAATTAAATGCTAATTGTGTAATGTGCCATAATAATGGAAATAATTCCTGTGAAAGCTGCCATGCTGCAACAGAATCATTAACTGAAGCTAATGGAAATAGTGATTTCTTTCAGCCATATGAACCTAACAATTTTGTTGGTGACCCTAAAATACAGAAGATAACCAGAGTACATGATTTAAATTATAGATACTTCCACGGTATTGATGCAAAGAATCAAAGATTGGATTGTCAGTCCTGTCATCAATTAGAAGTTTTTTGTACATCCTGCCATCAATCCGATGAAAGTGATTTTTCAATGGGAGGAATTGTTCCGGCAACTCACTTACAGCAGAACTTCTTTACTTTTGGAGTAGGTACTGGTGGTGGATTACACGCTGAGTTAGCTAAAAAAGAAATTGAATCTTGTGTATCTTGCCACGATGTTCAAGGTGCAGATCCCACTTGCGTAACTTGCCATTTGGATAGCGATGGTATAAAAGGTACAAATCCAAAAACTCATAGAACAGGTTTTATGAAAGATGAAGAAGGCGATTGGCACGAAAGCCAGGGTTCAGTATGTTTTAACTGCCATACAGGCTCACCTTCAAATCCGCCTGGAGTGGGTTTCTGCGGTTATTGTCACGGAGCTAAATAAATGAAAAATAATGGATTTAAAATGAAGTTTATTTTATTAAATATTACACTCGCTTTGTTTATGAGCTTTATTTTAATAAGCTGTAGTGAATTAAAGGACGATGTAAGCGGACAATCAAATGAATTGAGTTACCACGGACCCGGAATACTTAATCCATCAGCTCCTGATTTCCATGGAAATCTTATTAAAAATAATCATTGGAGCATGCAGCCTTGTAAACAATGCCACGCTGCAAATTATACTGGTGGAATTGCCAAAGTAAGCTGTAGAACTTGCCATACCGGTGAAAATGGTCCTGAGTCCTGCAATACTTGTCATGGTAATTTTAATGATCCATCAAGAATTGCTCCTCCAAGAGGTGTAAATGGGGATACTTCAAACAGCTATAGAGGAGTTGGTGCTCATCCAAATCATTTATATGTAAATGCACTTGGTAATAGAGTACGCTGCGGTTCTTGTCATAATTTCCCTCAATCAGTTTATGCACCAGGACATCTTGATTCTGATTTACCTGCTGAAGTTAATCTAAAAGGATTAAGCATATTCAGTGGAGCAGCTAATGCATCATATGATCCGAATACATTAACCTGTGCAAACACTTACTGTCATGGTAACTTTGAATTCAGCAAAGATACAGCAGTAGTTGAAAATCAATTTGCTTATATAGAAGATAAAATTGTTGGAAATAAAGCTTCAGTAGTTTGGAATTCCTCTTTAGATGGTTCACAAATTCAATGCGGCAGCTGCCACGGACTCCCACCTGTTGGACACCTTCAGGTACCTGTAAATCAATGCGCAGCCTGCCATGGAGAAGTTGTTGATGAGAACTTAAATATAATTGATAAGACAAAGCATATAAATGGTGAGATAAACGTTCGAACGAATAAGAATAAAGATTAAAACTAAAAATGCTGTCCCACTGGACAGCATTTTTTTTTGCTTAAAATTAAAGTTCGTTGTAAAAATCGCGAATCACTTTTTCCCTGCTGAATTGTTCTAAAGCTCCTCTTCTTCCATTTTTTCCAAATTCTAAAAGCAACTCAGGATTATTAGAAAACTCAATAATTTTATCTGAAAGCATTTTATCATTTTCAGGCTCAACATAAAATCCGCATTTATATTCTTCAACTATTTTTCTTGCTTCACCATCAACACAAAGCAAGACAGGTACTTCAGCAGCCATACTTTCATATAACTTTGAAGGTATGGTAATTTTGAATAATTCATTTTTTACCAAAGGAATGATCATTGCATCAAATAAAGTTACATACTTAACAACTTCATCTCTTGATACCGGAGGAAGAAGCAGAACATTATTCAAATTTTTTACTTTAATTGCATTCTCAATATCATTTCTCTCAACACCATCACCTATAATTATGTACATAATATGATGATTATCCTTAGTCCTTTCAGCGGCATCAGTTATAATTTTAATTCCCTGGGCACTACCTAAATTACCTGCATAACCAAATATAAGTTTACCATCTAAATTTAATTTATTTAGAAGCTCACTATTTTTTTCTATCTTAAAAAACTTAGATGTATTAACAAAATTAGGTACATATAAAATTTTCTTAATGTAAGGATGAAGTTCTTTTATTTTATTGAGAGTTCTTTTAGTAACAAGGTTTACAATATCTGCATTTCTATATATTGCTCTTTCAAGTTTTTCAGCAAGGTTAATTGCAGTTTTGTTTTTCAGGAAGCCCAGTTGAATTGCAGATTCAGGCCAAAGGTCACCAATATCAAAAATAAATTTTACCCTCTTAATTTTCTTGATAACTATTCCAACTATACCTGTAAACAATGGAGGTGAAACAGTCATTAAGTAATTAATTTTTTCTAATTTGAACGTAATAACTATAATTGCAGAAACAACAAAAGATAAATAATAAATCATTCTCTTTAAGAATGAACCTCTATCAGAAGCAAATACGAAAGTCTCGTATAAAGTGTAGCCTTCTTTTTCATACTTTTCGTATAATTTCCATTTTGTCTTAACATTACTAATTAAATAACTCGGAAAAGGAGTTACTACACTTACATCAACACCTTGTTTAATTAATTCCTCAACAAAGCCAATACTTCTTTGCGAACCCCCGCCTATTTCAGGAGGAAAATATTGTGTTACCAGTACAAAATGATTTTTCTTCAAGGTTTATAAACTTTTATAATAATTATACAAATCAAAAATAATACTATCCCAGGAATAATATTCCTCTGCCATCTGTAAAGCATTAGAACACAATCTATTTCTTAATTCAGAATCATTAGCAGCATTTAAAATTGATTGTGCAAATTCATCTTCATTATCAGCGATAAGAATATTTTTCCCGTTTTCATATTTTATTCCCTCAGCTCCAATAGAAGTAGAAATAATTGCTTTCTGAGCTGCTGCAGCTTCTAAAATCTTAACTCTCATTCCACCGCCAATTTTAATAGGCACTATAAATATCCCGGTCATTTTCATATAAGTTCTGACATCATCAACCATTCCGGTTACAATTACATTTTCACTGCTTAATGCTTTTACAACAGAACTTGGATTTTTACCAACAATATAAAGTCTAATGGTTTTATCTTTTCCAATTACCTTACTAAAAACATTATTGACAAACCATAACATTGCTTCTTCATTTGGCTTCCAATCCATCGAGCCTAAAAATAATAAATCTTTAGATTCATTATTTCTCAAGCCTTCAAAATGTTTTAAATCCACACCAGCAGTTGAAACAAAAGGATTAGAACCTTCAATGTTTTTTATACCTGAAGTCTTAACATCATCATCAGAAATAAAAACAATGTTTTTAATTTTTTCAAAAACATTCTTTTCAAGATTTTTTATATGAATATACTCTCTTAAAAAGAATAATTTCATTAAAGGATTTTTATAATTCTTGAGAAACCTATAAATAATTTGACTTTCAACATTATGAAGTCTCAGAACCATTTTTGCTTTAGTTTTGCCAATAAGTGATAAAGCATAATAAGCAGTATGCAATCCCTCAAAATGAATTATATCGTAATCATTTGTAGTAACTAAATTTTCTAATTCCTTTTGGAAATCCTCTGAAAAGAATTTGTATATCAAATATGATTTATTAGCAGCAAGACTTTTCAATAATCTTAATTTGGAGGAAATACCTTTATCGATTTTTACAATGGGAGTTTTTTCTTCGTCAAATTCTTTTATATACTTTGTATCTACATCATCCTTATTCAGACAAATAAAATCTATCTCTGCATTTTCAATCTTTTTAAAGAATTTATAAAGACTATAAATTACAATTTTACCGCCATCGGATGGAGGATAAGGAAATGCAGGAGATACCTGTAAAACTTTCATAAATGATTTTTCAAAACTTTAGCTATTTTATTACTTGCTTTACCATCACCAAAAGGATTTTTTGTATTGAAGTAATTAAATCCTGTTTCAAGCTTGTTTACAATGTCACTAAAGGTGTTTATAATTAAATCTTCATTAGTTCCTGTAAGAAATGCATAACCTGCTTTAATGGCTTCATTTCTTTCAGTAACATCTCTTAAAACAATGATTGGTTTTTCAAAAACAAAACATTCTTCCTGTATTCCGCCTGAATCGCTCATAATAAAAAAGCAATTTTTCATTAGATAAATGAAAGGAAGATATTCCAAAGGTTCAATTAAAAATATATTTTCAATACCATAGAGTATTTCTTCAACAGGACCTTTCACATTTGGATTAAGATGTACCGGATATACAAATTTTATGGCAGGATATTTCTTTGCTATTTTTTTAATAGTAAACAATAAATCTCTAAATTCCTGTCCAAACTTTTCTCTTCTATGTAGAGTTATTAAAATATACTTGCTATCAAAAATATTATTTTTGCAAAGTTCAGTTAATTTATTTTTTAATTCGGAATCTAATTCTTTATTGTCATCAATTAGTTTTTTAGCAGAAATGATTGTATCTATGACAGTATTACCCGTCATCCAAATTTTCTTTTTATCAATACCTTCTTTAATTAAATTTTTCTTTGAAGGATTAGTAGGCACAAAATTAAAATCTGTAAGAACTGTAATAAATCTTCTGTTAGCTTCTTCAGGGTAAGGACTAAAAATATTGTAACTTCTCAATCCGGCTTCAACGTGAGCAACCTTAATCTTTTTATAAAAAGCAGCCAATGCAGCAGTAAAGGCGGTAGTAGTATCTCCCTGTACAACAAGAACATCAGGCTTAAGCTCATCAAGAACTTCTTTCATCCTTATCAAAGCGTTTGAGGTAATATCATACAAATCTTGATTAGGTTTCATCAAATCCAAGTCAAAATCTAACTTAACATTAAAGATATCGAGAACATGCTTAAGCATTTCTCTATGCTGTCCTGTAGAGCAAACAAAAACCTCAAAGTACTTATCCTTCTTAAGCTTATTAATTAAGGGTACAAGCTTAATGGCTTCAGGTCTGGTTCCAAAAACAATAAGAATCTTTTTCATTAAATAAAGTAAAGTTTAAATGATAAATATAAGAAATTTTGCTTTTAACTATTAGAAAGACTACTTAGAGAGATTAGATTTTTCAACTCGCTGAATCTTACTATTCCAACCCAATTATATAACAAGGGCAGAAGAACAATTGTTAACCCAATATTCATCCAGGGATTATAACCAACTGTATAGTTTAATGCTGCATTAATAATTAAAAAGATACCAATAATTATTGCTATTTTTTTAATTATTGAAACAATGGTATATTCTCCAAAATGCTTTAATGTAATAGCTGTATACAAACCAAAAATGATTACTTCAACAATTAAAGCAATTATGCTCGCACCAACAAAGTTAAATCTGGGAATTAATATAAAATTTAGAACAATAGAAAATAAAGATGCTGCCATAAGTGCATAAGCTGTTAATTTTTCTTTTTTAATAATGACTATTATATTCCCCAGCATATAGTTAAAACCTAATGGAATGATAGTCCAGATTATATATTTTAAACCTTCAGCACCATTCCTGTACTCATTGCCATAAAGGATATGATTAACAAAATTGCTGTTAAATCCAATGATGATTGCAGTTGTTAATGAAATTACAGTAATAACTTTTAAATTCTTATCAATAAATGATACAACAAAGTTTCTGCTTTCCTTATATTTATTTGCAATTATAGGATATGAAGTTGACATTAAAAGAACCGGAATCATCAAATACATTTCCAATAATCTATGTATAGAACCATAAACACCAACAGATTCTTTATCGTGAGTTATGAAATTTAAAATTATTACATCAGCCCTAAAATAAACAACAGAAAAAATAACTGTTAATAGTAATGGAAGTGCTTCAATTACAGTTTCCTTAACTATTGAGAATTTAAATTGTTCAAGAACAACATTGAAGGTTTTTCTTATTTTAATTAAGAAATAAATAAATGTAATAGTGTTTGCAATTATTAATGCCAAAAGGAATAAAATAAGATCAGCATATAGGTATAATGAAATAAAGCCGAAGAAGATTATCATAAATTTTTCGATAATCATCATCTTTGAAAACAAATTAAAATTATGAAATGAACTTACTATTGTCTTAAAAAATTGAAGTAAAAGAGTTAAGGTTTGGAATATTAAAACCATTAAAACAGAATAATATTCAATGGTGTTTATCTTCCCTTCAGAAAGATAAAAGGGAGTAAGAATTATGAAGATTGCTGTAAGGAAAAATATTCTGGTTTGAAAAACTTTATTTAAGTAGCTCTCACCTTTGCTATGGTCTCTTGAAATTTCGCGGCTTGCAATAAAATCTAATCCAAAGTCTATGAAGATAGATGATATAACTACAATGGAAGTAGCAAGAATATAATACCCGAATTGCTCTTTACCTAAAATTCTTGCAGCAATTATAAACAGTAAAAACCAGAATGGCTTTGTTATAATATTAGCAAATGCTACCCAGGAGTACGATTTTAATAAAAACTTTTTATCTTCTAAATTATTACTCAACCTTAACTGCTTCTCTTTCAATATTTTTATTAATAATTGCCTGACGTTCTAAAAATGGAATCAACCAAAAGAAAATAAACAAACTTATATACCAGTCTGCGCCCTTCATTACTGAAGAAAAAAATGAAATAGTTACAACCATAAAGAAATATACCAACAATATAAAGTATATCATTTTTTTCTTTTCATAGAATTGAAACCAGAAAAAGGTACACAATGCGCCAAGAATAAATGGACCTAAATAAACTCCCAGCATTCCAAAATCGGAATGAAAATCTCTAAGTATTGTACCTGAGTTAGTCCACATTGGTATATAATAACCTTTTAAATCAAAAGGTATAGGTTCATTAAATCCAAGTTTTGCAGAAATATTATAGAAAGGAGAAAATGTTGTTTCTCCAAATTTGGTATCCTCAACATCTTTAATTAAATATTGGTTTAATACTCCGACGTGAGAGCTAAGGTATAAATAAACTGAAGGTGAAAAAAAAGGATTTTCAGTTAAAGTTCTTAATTCTTTACTTGCACCTCTATAACGTTCATATGAGCCTCTAAAACTTTTTATTAAAGATGATGAACCAATTACAATTAATATAATTAAAACAACAGGTATAACTAACTTCCATTTAAGTTTCTTTTTTTCTCTTCTACTATCAAGATAATTTTTAAAAATAAAGAATGAAGCTATGAATTGGACTAATGCTATTAGCATTCCAATCCTTCCAAACTGAGCGACTGATTTTAAAATGGACCCAAATATTGGAAGAAATGCAGCTAATGTAAGTTTACCTTTATAAGCAGTGTAAACACCTGCCAGACAAATTCCTATAAAAGAAAAAAATCCTAAATAAGGAAGTACACCGCCAAGTTTCCCTTCTACTCTTAATCTGTAAATACTATTTGCTGAAATAAATACAGCAGGAATGCTTCCAAACTTTTGAATAAGAACATACCAATTTTGAACGGCGGCTAATAAAGCTATAATACCCGTAATATATAAAGTGTATTTAATTGCTTTACCATTATCAGCAAGAATTGGAATTTCATTTTCATTAATATTATCAACTACAATTACTTCCTGCTTCATTGAATTTCTTGCTGTATAAACAACCAAAACTCCAAACAAGAATGATAAAAATCCTGATACAATTATGTACCAGGTATAATTTGTTAAAGGGAAATAATTTAATAACCTTAACTCGAAGAAAATAAGCATCCCCATCCATACAAATGTATACATTGCAAGATGGTTAAACCATACCTTAAACATAAGCTTGCTTAATAATATGGTGCAAACGCCTATAAAAAAAATGATAAAGATGGACATCTAAGCTATGACCTTAAAGCATAAATCTTTTTAATTCTCAGGAAGAAATTTCTTTGCTTTTCATCTAAAACATTTGAGGAAGTATTTTTATTTAAAACACCTTCACCAATAAAAGCTAAAATCATAAATGCAAAGAATCCAAGCATTGTTACTCCGCCTATGATAACTGAACGTCTTGGTGCTGATTTAAGTTTTGGAGAAATTGCTTTATCAACGACCATAATTGTTGGAATACTTTTTTGTTCTTCAATTTTTGATTGTTCATAAAGGGGAAGTAAAACCTCTAAAATTGCTTTTTGTACTTCCATATCTCTATAAATTCTAAAGTATTGTTGACTAATATCAGGTAGTTTTTTAAAAGGTAAAAGTACATTACTTTCCATTGATAACTGGTCAGCTTTTTTTAACTCAGCTACCTTATTCTTTAGCATATTTATTTGACTGTTAACCTTTTGATACTCCGGTGAGTTTTCGCTATATGTATTTTTATAAAGATTAGCCTGAACTTCAAGACTAGCTAACTGACTTTCAATTTCGGCTGCGGCTTTAAAAGCAACCTCAAGCTGCGCCCCAAGCTCATAAATTCCGTATTTTTTTTGGAATTTATACAATGAATCTTCGGCAGCTGTTAAAATGGTGAGGTTTTCATTATATCTTTGCTCAATAAATAACTTATTGCTATGTGCGTGCTGAATATTTAAGTAAATGCTTAAACTGTCTGCAAGCTTAACAAAATAATTTGCTATTTCTGCACTCAAGTTTGGATTTTTATTAGTTACGTTTACTTCAATCATTCCAAATTCATTAGGAGAAAAATTCAAATCTCCTCTAAAAACTCTTATAACCTTATCAATGTTGCCATCTTCAATTTCGTAATATTTAGCTAAGTTATATTTATGAATAACATTAGTAATTGAACCTCTGCTATTCAATAAACCCATCAACATATCTTCAGATGTATTTCCACCGATACCTAAAAGTTTTGCACCAATTCCACCTGCCGAGGATTTGCCTCCAAGCAAACCAGACAATCCGCTTATTGAATTATCCGGAGGAATCATTACAGTGGCTGTTGAAGTATATAAGTTGGGCTGCATAAATGCATAAACGGAAATTAAAACGATTACTATAAGTAAGTTTATTATTATAAATTTTTTCCATTTATAAAGAACATACAAGTAATCATTTAATCTTTTTCTTCCGGTAATTTCTGCTGGCATATTGCTATTTATGATTTATTTGTTGATAAAAATTCAAATATTTTTTTTCTGTATTTTCAAAAGTAAATTTATGCATATTTAATTTAAGTAGCGCATATTTTTCTTTAGCTGCTGTAATATTTTGGCTAAAAAAAGTTAATTTTTCTACTAAATCAGTTTCATTTTCAAACAGCAGGTCATTATCATAATTTAAGACTTCAGGCAATGCTCCTCTTTTAGAACCTAAAGGTAATGCTCCTGAAAAATAACCTTCCACTAAAGAAAGACCAAAAGTCTCATTATATCTGGATGGCGCAATAATGAATTTTGCTTTACTCATATAATCTAATACTTCATTTCTAGTCATTTTAGGCAATATTGAGTATCTATTTGTATTTGTAACTTTTAACAGATTTTCAATTTCTGATTTATAGTAACCTTCGCCAATCAAAATAAGTTTATAGTTTTTACACTTTTCAGAAAATTTATTGAATGCTTTAACAAGAATATCTACCCCCTTTCCATATTCAAAAGAACCTGCATAAAGTATAATATTAGATTCTTCATTAAAGTCTTTTTCACCCTTTACAGGTATGAAGTTATTCAATACCTCTACTTTATTTTCACTTAAATTGAAATCATCTTTTACAATATTTTTAAGATAAGAAGAAGGAGTAGTAAAATAATCTACATATTTAGGGAGTGTTGTTTTTCTTAAAGAACTAAAGAAAAATCGTTTATTATTGGGATAATTTGCTCTTCTGCCAAGCATATAAAAATCGTGGAAAGTAAAAACAATCTTAGCTTTGGGATAAAAGTTTCTTAACTTTTTAATCATAGATATTATAGGAAATAATGCAAAATTCCCTGAGAAATGAATAACGTCTATAGTGGGAATATCATTCTTAATAATATCTAATTTTTTTAGTACTTCATTCTTTAACGCCAAAGAAAACTGAAGTTTTAAGTTTTCTTTAATTCCAAAATGTTTTCTTGCTATTCTATCTTTAATGAATTTCTGATGCTTATCTAATTTAATTCTTCTAATTTTCATATTATTAACATATTCTATTGTATCATCACTCAGAGAATCAAAGGTTAGAACATTAAGATTATGATGTGAATTAGGAGCTTCAGCTAAAATCCGGGTTTGGACTTCAGTGCCGCCAATCTCATTTGGATGATAAAAAGTAGTTACTATTAATATGTTCATTAATTAAAAAATTAGATAAAAACCGATTTTTTAATATAATTTATATGTTCTCAAATATCTATACTATTATTTAATTACAAAATGAGAAAAAAGTGACTAAAAAGGTTATTATTATTACTCAATTACTTGACATTATTTAGCTTTCTTTTTAATTTTTAAGAATAAAAAGGAATTAGTTTATAGACATTTTATCCTTTTTTTGTTAATTTTACCGTTCGTTATTTAAATATAGCTAGATTCTATTTGTAAATTGAAACTTTTTTAGAAGGAGATAGTTTATATAAGTATTGATACCGACTTTTTAGACAATGCCTTACAAAAGAAAGGAAAGCAGCGATGAAAACAATCAAGGGTAAAATTGAAAATCCTTTATCTGATTTGATAAGTGATGACATCTATGAGCTTTTGAGTTCTCAAGGTTTAATAGATGAAAAATCTGTTAGAGATTATCAGATTAGAAAAAAGTTTAAGCAGTTAAGAGCAAGTAAAGTTTCTGCCGGTGATGCCATAGATGCAATCAGAGAAGAATATCCTTACTTGCAGTTTGACACAATAAGAAAAATTGTTTATCAGATTAGTAAGTAATATATTAGATTAGTTTCGATATTTTAATTTTGACTCTTTCAAGTGGTTCTCCCCTGCCACTTGATGGTAAACGAGTCGAGCCCGGTAATTCCCCATTATCGGGCTTTATTTTATTTTTAGGAAATTTATTATGTCAAAAGTCGTTAGAAAAACTACAACTACTCAAAGAGCTAATGCTCAAACATTGAGATCGAAACGTTATGTTAAGGTTTCAAGAGGTCCTATTTTCAATTTCTATATGAATAAAATGAACTATATCCTTCTTGGGATTGGGCTTATAGTTATTTTCCTTGGATTTTGGTTTATGAGCTTTGGTTCCTGGGATAGTTTTGCTTCTATGGATATTGCTCCTATCGTTTTACTTTTAGGATATGCAGTTATAGTTCCTGCAGCTATTTTGTATAGAAAAAAATCAGTAATCGTAGAAGAAAAAACTGAAGTAGTTGAGTAAATTAGATTTTGATGACCTGGTTCTCCTTCGTCTTCTGCTATCTGTTGAAGGAATAGGCAGTAGTAAGATTCGAAATTTACTTTCCCGTTTTAAAAAATTAAAAAATATTTTTGAAGCTGATACTCATTCTTTGACAAACACTGAAGGTATCAGCACTAATTTGGCTTCCCGAATAATTTCTTCCAGAAAAAATAAATCCCAACTTTCTTCTTTAATTGAAAATGAACTTAAACAGCTTTCTGCTATTAACGCAAGAGTTATTACTGTTTGGGATACTGAGTTTCCTCCATTGTTAAAAAAAATCTATGACCCTCCGTTAATCCTTTACATTAAAGGAGAATTAATTGAGCAAGATAATTACTCCATTTCAATTGTCGGTACAAGAATGCCAACTAATTACGGCAAAGTACAGGCTGAAAGGTTATCCGGGGATTTAGCTTCCCAGGGAATTACCATAGTAAGTGGATTAGCAAGAGGAATAGATTCTATTGCACATTACTCAGCGTTAAAAAATAATGGAAGAACTGTTGCTGTCATTGGTTCAGGATTGGATGTAATATATCCACCAGAAAATAAAAAATTACTTGAAGAAATATCAACAAAGGGAGCAGTAATTTCTGAATTCCCTCTTGGCACTCAGCCTGATGCAATGAATTTTCCAAAAAGAAATAGAATTATTGCAGGTATTTCTTTAGGCTGCATTGTAATTGAAACTGCAGTTACCGGTGGTGCTTTGCAGACAGCTGAACATTCTCTTGATCAAGGTAAAGAAGTTTTTGCGGTCCCAGGTAATCTTGGAATAAGGCAATCTGAAGGAACTAATAAGCTAATCCAAAAATGTGAAGCAAAGCTTGTAACATCTGCTGAGGATGTATTGGTTGAACTTGAATTAAAGCTAAAACCCATAATAAATAAGAACGTTAAACTTCCTGAAGATTTAAATTTATTCGAAGAAAAAATAATTAATGCTTTATCAGCAGAACCTTTACAAATTGATAAAATTGCCTCATTAACAAACCTTAGCACATCAGACTGCCTGGTTCATTTACTAACCTTGGAATTCAAAGGTTTAATAAAACAACTACCCGGTAAAGTCTTTTCAAGATTATAATTTTTAATAAATTTCCCCTTTGCAAGATATCACACATCTAAATTTATTTAGACTCAGGTTATATGGATAATTATGATAATTCTTTATAACTTAGAAGAACATATTAATGTTTTTACAAAAGGAGTTAAAATGTATAATTCTAGAAAGTTCCCGGCAATCATTTTAATCTTAGTTCTCTTTTTATTTGTTGGATGTGAAAAAAAGGTTGAAAAACCAATAAATCAAACAGATACAACTAAAGGGCAGGTGGATACAATAACTGCAAACGGAAAAGTGGATAGCACAGCAATAAAAGATTCAATAGCAAAAGCTCAACAATTTGTCGGTACCTGGACAGGTTCATTTGAAGGAAGAAATGCTACCTTAAAAATTACTCAGCAGAATGGTGATGAATTTAAAGGTAACATCTCTATAAAATACCGTGAAGCAATTAATCAGCAAGTTAGCGGCAAAATTGATCGTGAGAAAAAAAGATTTACAATGAGAGATTTAGCTCATGCCAGAACTATGGGAACTTATTCAGGCAAGTTAAATGATGATTTTACTAAGATGTCTGGAACATTTACAATGACAGCAGAAAAGACATCTGTTAGTTTCAATTTAAGCAAAAAAAAATAAGGATTAAACTATGAAAAAAATATATCTACTACTATCAGTAGTTCTTGCATTTATATTAGCATCTTGCGATGCTACAACAGACCCATCCCCTGCTACTACAACAGGCAGCATTTTTGTTCAATCTGATCCATCAGGAGCAATTATAAAAGTTGATGGAATAAGCACAGGTAAAACTACTCCTGATAGTGTTGTTAATGTAGCAACCGGTAATCACGAAATTACCTTATCATTAGATGGATATGCAGATACTACAATCACTGTTAATGTACGAGAAGGAATGTTAACATCTCCGGCTCCCATTACTTTACGTTCAACCATTACTGTCACAAAATTTGGACCTGTTAGAATTTATGAATCTTATGGAACATCAGCTTCACAACCAAGTGGTTTAATTTTATCTACTGGTGAAGCTGTAAGTAGTTCTAATACTTCTGCAACCATTTATTATCATTCAACTGCCGGTGGTACTTATGAAATTACCGGAGCTCCTGGCAAGACAGTTAAATTTAATGTTGGTCCAAGTAACAGCTTAGAAGATGGTCAGGATTCTCCATTGGCAACCAGTAGCTGGACAAGCACAATGCCAGATAGACCTGACAAATATTATTTCATTTATGATAATGATTTGCATTATACTAAATTCAAAGTTGTAAATTTTGGTGGCGGTACTATTGGTGCTCCTGCATGGGTTGAAGTTGAATATTATTATAATACAACAGTAAACGATAGAAGATTCTAATTCGAATAATAATTTCTTTAAAAAGGCATCTGATTTTCAGATGCCTTTTTTGTTTTAAAATGTCACTATTACGCAAATCTCCGATTTGCCTTATTCCAATGCATTTTTCCCAATATCTACCAAATTTTTAAACATCTTAGCATTCCTTTTTTTATTACTTTAGATGTTTAAATTAAAATGATGCGGTAAATGAAGATAAACGGTAAGCAAATAGAGCGTAAAATTGTTGTTAAGGGTGCAAGAGAACATAATTTAAAAAACCTCAGTTTTGAAATCCCTCGAAATAAATTAATTGTATTTACAGGAGTTTCCGGAAGCGGAAAATCATCCCTGGTTTTCGATACCATCTATGCTGAAGGGCAGCGTAGATATGTAGAAAGTTTGTCCGCATATGCTCGTCAATTCCTTGAAAGAATGAATAAACCTGATGTTGACCTTATTCAAGGTATCAGTCCTGCAGTTGCTATTGAGCAGAAAACAGGTTCAAGAAACTCCCGTTCAACAGTTGGAACTACTACAGAAATTTATGATTATCTCAGATTACTATTTGCCCGTATAGGTAAAACTATTTGTTTTAATTGCGGAAAAGTTGTTGTTAAAGCATCTACCACTACTGTAATAAATTTTCTTGAAGAACAGGAAGATGGTGCAAAATTTTATTTAACCTTCCCTCTTCATTTCCACGAAGGACGTTCACTTCAGGAGGAATTAGATTTACTTAAGAAAAGAGGTTTCTTTAGAATATTATTTAAAGATAAAATGTATGACCTCAACGAAGAAAAAGTAAATGCAAAAAATAAAAAAGATGTTAAAGTTATAATTGAAAGATTTAAAGTAACCAAAGGCTCGATGCGTGAAAAGCTTGCAGATTCAGTTGAAGTTACTTTTAAAGAAGGTGAAAACAGATTAATACTTGTAAATGCTGATGATTTATCAGAAAAAGAATTTAATAAATTTTATGAATGCTGTGGAATAAAATACGAAGAGCCTGAACCAAGATTTTTTTCTTTCAATAATCCATTTGGTGCTTGTCCTGTTTGTCAGGGATTTAGCAAGACAATGGGTATTGATATGAACCTGGTAATTCCAAATCCAAATTTAACAATCACTGAAGGAGCAATTGCTCCATGGCGTTCGGTTAAGTACAGTAGTTATATGCGGGACCTTATTCGCAGTGCTCCTAAATATAACATTCCAATCAATGTTCCATTTAAAGAAATTCCTGAAAAAACAGTTGAGTTGATTAAAAAAGGAGCTACCGGTTTTACAGGATTAGAAAAATATTTCGGAATTCTTCAAGAAAGCACTTACAAAATGCATATCCGTATTCTCCTTAGCAGATATAGAGGATATACATTATGCACTGCCTGCAAAGGTTCACGATTAAGAAGAGAAGCTTTACAAGTAAAAATTCAGGACCATTCAATTTTTGATATTGTAAAATTACCTATCCAAGACTCCTTAACCTTTTTCAAAAATCTTGTAGTATCTGAATATGATATGATGGTTGGTGAAAGAGTTCTTAATGAAATTATAAAAAGATTAACCTTCCTTAACAATGTTGGTATTGGATATTTAACTTTAGATAGATTGAGCAGCACATTATCTGGTGGTGAAACTCAAAGAATAAATTTGGCGACATCTTTAGGTTCAGCTTTAGTTGGGACATTATATGTTCTCGACGAACCTAGCATCGGACTTCATCCAAGAGACAATGACAGGCTTATTGGAATATTAAAAAACCTTAGGGATATTGGTAATACTGTATTAGTTGTTGAACACGATCCTGAAATGATGAAAGAAGCTGATATACTTGTAGATATGGGTCCTAAAGCTGGAGTTGAAGGGGGAGAAATTGTTGCAATGGGTACAGTTCAGGAAGTGATGGATAATGAAAATTCTCTAACAGGAAAATTCTTATCAGGAGAAATAAAACTTCCCATTCCCTCTAAGAGAAGATTGAATAGAACCAAAGAAATTAAAATAATTGGAGCAAAAGAAAACAATTTAAAAAATATTGATGTAAATATTCCTTTAAACAAATTTGTTGTTGTTACGGGAGTAAGCGGTTCAGGAAAGAGTACACTTGTCCACGATGTTTTATATGCCGGGATTGCAAAGTACATTGGAATGTCGCCAAACAAAATAGGTGACTTTGATGAAATAATTGGTTCAGAACAAATTGATGAAATTGAAATAGTTGACCAGTCACCGATTGGAAAATCACCTCGTTCAAATCCAATAAGTTATATAAAAGCTTATGAACTTATAAGAGAATTATTTGCATCAACACATCAGGCAAGAGCAAGAGGATATAAGCCGGGATATTTTTCCTTCAACGTACCAGGTGGAAGATGCGAAACTTGTCAGGGAGATGGCTATATAAAAGTTGAAATGCAGTTTCTTGCCGACTTATATCTTGAATGTGAAGATTGTAAAGGTACACGCTTTAAAAAAGAAATCCGTGAAATTACTTATCGCGGGAAAAATCTTATTGAAGTACTGGATATGCAGGTGGACCAGGCAATTGAATTTTTCAAGGGTGATGATAAAATAGTAAAGTATCTAAATCTATTATCACAAGTAGGACTTGGTTACATAAAGCTTGGACAACCATCAAATACATTATCAGGTGGTGAAGCTCAAAGAATAAAATTAGCCAGTCATCTTACTTCACAAAGTGAAAAAAGACACGTATTATTTATATTTGATGAACCCACAACAGGTTTGCATTTTAGCGATATTGGTAAACTGTTAGATTGCTTTAATTTGTTGATAGAAAAAAATAACTCAGTAGTAATTATTGAGCATAATCTTGAAGTAATAAAATACGCTGACCACGTAATAGATTTAGGTCCAGAAGCAGGCGCAAAAGGCGGACAAATAGTAGCGGAAGGAACTCCGGAAGATATAATTGAAAATGAAAATTCAATTACAGGAAAATATTTAAGACCTTATTTAGAATAATTAGTAGTGTCGTTGTGAGAGACCAAAAGCGAAGGGTCTTCGAGTGGTTTTCGATCCGAATTCGGAGAGAAAAATGTATCGAAGTGACCTGAGCAAAAAAGGATGTGTTATTGCGTTTAACCCATGACTTTAGTCGTGGGATATTAAATGCAGAGATCACCACGTCTTCGTCCTTACGGACTCATCCTCGTGATGACAGAATTCTTAATACTCGTGCATTGTTTTTCTTGATAACTCCGAGACTGCCAAATTATAATCAATCAATGCACCTAGACTTGATATTCTTGCATCAGTTAATCTAAGCTGCATTTGAGAAAGATCAAAACTTGTTATTGTTCCTGCTCTAAATCTTTCAAGACTTATATTGTAACTCTTCTCTGCAAGTTCAACACTCTTACTTAAAACTTCTACTCTTGATTTTGCAGATTCGATTTTATTTACGATGTAAATAATTTCCTTCTTGATAGATTCTTTTTGATTTTCATAATTCAATTTTGAAAGCTCTAAATTTGTCTGTGCTGATTCGACCTCTCTATTGTTCTTTCCCCAATCAAGCATAGGGACATTTAAAGTTAAAACAACACTTCTATCTTCTGAAAATTCGTGAAATAAATCTCTGATTTTTTCATCATTCTTATTTATACCAAAATTAGCTGAGAGCATTGCGTTGATATTCCCCCTGGAATCAACTTCGTCAACATTCATTTCATTAAGAGTAATATCAGCATTCGAGTTGAGTAATTCAGGTCTTTTATTTAATGCAAATTGAATAGCTTCTTCAACATCAACATTAATAGGCTTATAATCTATGTCTGCTATGACATCAATTGATTCGTCAATGTTTAATCCAATAAGTAATTTAAAATTATCCTTCTGTTCTTTATAACTAAGCTCTGCATTAAGAAGCTGGTTTTTACTTTGGGATAAATCTAATTCAAGTTGTAATGCTTCAACTTCTGCAATCAAACCCGCATTGTATTTTATCATTGCGGTATTATAAGATTCTTCATTCTGCTTAACTTTTTCTTCTGCAATTTCAACCTGCTTCTTGGATTGAAATAATCTATAGAATTCAGATGTTACGTTATAAATAACTTCACTTTCACCTCTGTCATAATTGCGCTGAGATTTTTCCAGATTTATTTCTGCTCTTCTAAGATTAGCTTCTTGAGTATTGAAGGTAAACAGAGGCTGTCTTAATCTTAAACTTAAATTTGAGTAGTAATCAACAGGCAGATTATTATTTCTACTAAACTGGTCTCTACCCCACATTGATGCAGCTAAGGTAAATGTACCATTAGTAAAAGCAACAGGCTGGGTAAACAATAATCTTCCTTCAAGAGTTGTATAACCAACTTCAAAAAATTGTTCAATTCCTGTAGAAGGATTAAACTGGCTGCTTAAGGTTCGTGAATATCGTGGTAAATCAAATTCCATATCAATAGAAGTACGTAATCCAAGCTTCAATGCTTCTAAATTTTTTTGAGATGATATGAGATTGTACTCAACAGATTTTATCCCATAGCTTTGTCTTAAAGCTATCTTTAATGATTCATTAAGAGTTAAAACTTTTTGCGGATAAGCAGATGTTAAAAAGAAAATGCTTAAGAAAATTATTTTAATAAAATATTTTTTATTCATAACGTAAAGATTCAATTGGATTTTTATCTGCTGCTTTTTTAGCCGGGTAAATTCCGAATATCAATCCTGCTGCTGCTGAAACACTAAATGCAAGTAATACAGAAAAGGTTGAAATCATAGTTTTCCATCCGGCATAAGTGGAGATAAGTGAGGTCATTATAAAACCTATTAAAATTCCGATCAATCCACCTAATACACTTATGATTAAAGCTTCATACAAAAATTGATTTAAGATGTTTGTTTTAGTTGCTCCAACAGCTCTTCTAACACCTATTTCTCTGGTTCTCTCCAAAATATTTGCAAGCATTATATTCATAATACCAATGCCTCCAACAAGTAAAGATATACCTGCAATTGCACCCATAACAACATTAAATATTTTTTGAGTTTTTTGTTTTTGTTCTAACAATGCCTCAGGCAGAACAATTTCATAATCCTTAACATTGTAATGTCTTCTTAGCATTATTCTGCTAACAAGATTTGAAGCTTCCTTTAATTGGTCGGAATTTTTAATTTTTACAGTCAATTGGTCAATTGAAGTTTTATCAACAACATTAGCACGATCGAGAGGTGGTCCCATAAAAAATATATTTTGCTGCTGTGTTTTTACTTTAGGCATAATCTTAAACATTGCAGTATTTATGGGGACATATATATCTTCATTAAAATTTCTAAGACTTAAACCTTTAGCACCTGATGCACTTTTAGGTGAAACAACCCCGACAATATCAAACCATTGGTCACCAATTTTCAATTTTTTCCCAATAGGTTCTTCAAACTTGAACATTTTTTTTCTTATGCCATCACCAATTACACAAACGTTTGAGAATGATTCATTATGAACTGTTTTGAAGAATGAACCGCTTGATAATTTTGAATTGAATGTCAAAGGATAATTTGGAGTAGTACCAACAATTTTTAACTGGCTTACATTATTTTTATAAAAAACATCAGCATCAACTAATTTAATAGGAGTAACAAATTCAACAAAAGGATTTACATCTTTAATAGCATCAGCATCTTTCAGACTAAGACCAGGTGAAAATGCTTTTGTGGTTTGTGTCTGCTCTTCAGGTACAATTTTATTTATGATAATATTATTGGTACCCATTAGTTCAATCTGCTGAAGAGTTTCCTGTTTTGCACCTTCACCAATTGACATCATAGCTATTACAGCAGCAACACCAAATATAATTCCAAGCATGGTAAGGAACGCACGAAGTTTGTTTGCCTGCAAACCTTTTATGGCAGTAATTAAAGCTTCTAAATTGTTCATTTCTTATTCAGCTCAGGTTGTTGAATTGTACTTGTTGTTCCTGATTCATCTGATTCATCAACAACCGAATATGGGTCCCTCAAGGCAACCTCATCACCTGCTTCAAGCCCTTTTTTAACAAGAATATAGTTCTCACTTTTTTCACCAACAGTAATTTCTCTCTCTTCAAAGCTTGAACCATTTTTCACATAAACAATTTTCTTGTTCTCTTTTTCAAACACAGCTTCCTGAGGGACAACAATGGAATTAGGAATTTCATTAATAATTATTTTATTGCTTGAAGTCATTCCTGGTTTTAATATATCTGACTTGGATTTTATTGAAACAAGAATTTCAAAAACTTTTATTTGCGAATTATCTTTTGTTTTTCCTAATGAAGCAACAGAAGAAATTTCTCCAAAGAATGCACTGTCTCTAAACGCATCTAATCTTATTTCAACGGGCAGACCTTTCTTAACCCTCGATACATCTACTTCATTTACAAAAGTTACACTTTCCATTGCAGATAAATCAGGCAGACTTACAATAGTCATTCCAGACCATGGAGCATCACCAATTGTAACTTTTCTTCCTGTATTCCAATTCATTTCATAAACAACAAGTCCTGGCTGAGGTGCAGTAAGAGTAAGCATTTCCAAATCTTTTTTTGCCTTCTCTAAATCACTTCTTCTTTGCTGAACATCAATATTAACTTTATTTAATTCAGATTGATTTATAATTTTTTGAGATTCTAAATCCTGTTTTACCTTATTATAGCTTAGTTCATTCTTCTGATGATTTAATTTTGCTTCGCGCTGTTTAATTTCAGCTTCAAACTTCATCTGCTCAAGATTTAATTTTGAAAGCTCAAAAGAAAGTTCAGCACTTCTTAACTCGGATTCAACTCTTGATGTACTTGATTTATGATTAGCCAAAACTTTATCTCTTTCAGAAATAGCTATCTCAAGTTTAGCTTCAGCATCCTTAAGATTATTTACAGCCTCTGCAGGGTCAAATTGAACTACAGTATCACCTGAATCCACAAAGGTACCTTCAGGAATAAGATAAACAATTTTAATGTTTCCCCTCACTCGTGGTGCAGTAATTGAAGTTGAATTAAGAGCCCTTATTTCACCGCTTTCAGTTATGGTTACTAAAAATTTTTCTTTATTAACTTTATAAGTAGGAACATCAGAAGTGGTTGTTTTAAAGAGTGAATTTATTACATAATAAAGAATTACTATTGATAAAATTAATGATGGATAAAAAACTTTTTTATTCTTATAAAACTTATGACTCTTAATTATATTATTTAAAGTACCTGCAGTTGATTTAACTTTTTGAAGAACAACTTTTTGTTTCTTTAATTTAGGAACTGATGTGGTTTCTTGCATTATAAAATTTCTTTAAAGATGATTTATTAAAATAAAATTTTCTGAGGCTAATAAAAAGCAATAATTTTGTAATAAATTTTATATTTATACAATAACAAGTGGTAACTTTAAGCAAAGCCGTAAGATGCTGCTGATGAAATAATAATTCAGATAAAGATGACATCTTTTCAAGAGATGTCATCTTTTTTCAATCAATAAAAACTCACCTCATGACTTACATACTTCCCATCTTCATAAACAAACTTTGCACTGAAAAATTTTTCCTGGTTCATCCATTCTAAAAATATTTTATCCCCATCCCAAAGATTAAGTTCAAGCAGCTTATCTTCATCAATCCATTCAAGTTCACCTTCAGTTGAGTTAATTAATTCTCCGGAATAATCATCTGAAGAAAAAATAAATACATGCCAATCTTCAACTAAATCAAATAATGGGAATGTTATAAATCCATGCATTCGCAAGCTGTTCACTTTTAATCCGCATTCTTCAAATATCTCTCTTCTTGCACAATCTTCAGGGGATTCACCCAATTCAAACTTCCCTCCCAAGCCATTCCATTTATTTTTATGATAATCATTTTCTTTTTTAATTCTATGCAGCATTAAGGTCCGTTTGTTGATAGAATCTTTTACATAACACAGTGTAGCAAGCTTCATATTGTTTTTAATTCTTTTTTTTTTAATTTAATTTCAAATGGATGAAGTATTTTTAACTGTAAAGATAATCACATTTTTGTTCTGATTAATTTGGCAGTTTAAAAAAAAATATAAATATTTAATCACAGAGTTTTTATTAATTCAGACATAATATTAAAAAAGAAAAATAAATTATAAATAGGAGTACCATCAAGATGATCAGTACCGATAATCAAGATATTTTATCAAATGAAGAATTTGATGCAAACGATTTTGTTAACTCTTTTATAGAAGATACAGATATCTATTTATCTCCAAAGAAAAAAGAACCTGAACCAGAGGATGATTTTGACGATGAAGATGATGAGTTTGAAGATGACGATGAATTCGAAGATGACGATGAATTTGAAGATGAAGAGGATGAGGTTGTAGAAGGAGATATTGAAGAAATAGATGATGAAGATTTCTATGAAGAGGATTTTGATTTTGATGAAGATGATGAAGAAGAAGATGATGATTTTGAAGATGAGGAAGAGACTTTTTAGTTAATAATAAAAAGGCTGATTTTAAATCAGCCTTTGTTCATCCTATTCTAAAAATCTATCCTTAATTAAATAATTTTTCACATAATCCCCTACTCCTTCTTCTAATGAAGTGACAGGTGAAGCATATCCGGCTGCTTTTATCTTACCTAATTCAGCTTGAGTGAAATACTGATATTTTGCTGCAAGATGTTTTGGCATATCTATGTATTCAATATTTTTCTTTTTTCCAATTGCAGTGAATATTGCACCAACAAGGTCATTCCAGGTTCTTGCATTACCCGAACCGACATTATATATACCATTCTTATTTTTATTGTCAAGAAAATATAACGTCATATCAACAGCATCTTTAACATAAACAAAATCTCTTTTCTGCTCCCCATCTTTATAATCAGGTCTGTCAGATTTAAACAATACAACTTTTCCTGTTTCAAGTATTTGCTGGTATGCCTTATGAACAACACTTCTCATATCCCCCTTGTGATATTCATTTGGTCCATAAACATTAAAATATTTTATCCCAACAATCTTATCTAACATTTTATTATTCTTAGCCCAAATATCGAATAAGGCTTTTGAATAGCCATACATATTCAAGGGTCTTAAAGTCTCAAGTTTATTTTCATCATCAACAAAACCAAGATTCCCATCGCCATAAGTAGCGGCGGAAGAAGCATAAATAAATCTCACGTTATTCTCAACACAGTATTGAGCAAGCGTTTTGGTATACTCAAAGTTGTTGCTCATTAAATGGTCAGCATCTCTTTCAGTAGTAGAGGAATTAGCTCCCATATGGATAATTGCCTCAGCATCGTAATTTACCCCTAATTTGATGTTTTCTATGAATTCAGTTTTATTTATATAATCACTATACTTTAATCCTACCAGGTTCTTCCACTTATCAGTGGTTCCAAGTTCATCAACAATCAAGATATCTGTAATATTTCTTGTATTTAAGCGCCAAACTATTGCGCTGCCGATAAATCCCGCACCACCTGTTACTATAATCATTTTTACACTCTTAGTATTACGTATATTTATTTTTTTATGGAGTCAATTTAATTATATTTGTAATTCTTTACAAAAGTAAGGGATTGTGATTTTTTAACAATAAAAAGCAGTGATTTAGATGAAAGATACTTATACGTTATTAACGTCATTATTAAAAGAAAGAATTCTAATTCTCGATGGTGCAATGGGTACTATGATTCAGAAGTATAATCTTTCTGAAGAGGATTTTAGAGGTGAAAGATTTAAGGAGCACCATAGCGACCTTAAAGGAAATAATGAACTATTAACATTAACCAAACCTGATGTTATTCTTGATATTCATAAAAAATATCTTGAAGCAGGTTCTGATATTATTGAAACTAACACCTTTAACGGTACTGCAATTTCTCAGGCTGATTATAAACTTGAACATTTAGTATATGAGTTAAATCTTGAAGCTGCTAAACTTGCTAAATCTGCAGTTGATGAGTATACAAAGAAGACGCCTAATAAACCAAGATTTGTTGCAGGTGCTGTTGGACCAACAAACAAAACTGCATCTATGTCACCTAATGTTAATGACCCCGGATACCGTGCTGTTTCATTTGATGATTTAGTTGCTGCATATACTGAAGAAGTAAGAGGATTAGTTGATGGCGGTGTGGACATTCTTCTTGTTGAAACAATTTTTGATACATTAAACAGCAAAGCTGCTTTGTTTGCTATTCAGGAGTATTGTGAAAAAATAAATAGAAAAATTCCTGTTATGATTTCCGGAACTATTGTTGACCAAAGCGGAAGAACCTTATCGGGTCAAACTACGGAAGCATTTTTAATTTCTGTTAGTCATACAAAAAATTTAATCAGCGTTGGACTTAACTGTGCACTTGGTGCAAAGCAGATGCGTCCATTCCTAAAAGAACTTGCTGACAAAGCTCCTTTCTTTATCAGTGTTTACCCTAATGCAGGATTGCCTGACGAACTTGGACATTATAATGATACTCCTGAATCAATGGCAAAAGTTCTTGATGAATTTGCTGAAGAAAATCTTTATAATATAGTTGGCGGATGCTGTGGTACAACAGACCCTCATATAAAAGCTATTGCCGAAACTGCAAGGAAACATAAACCAAGAGTTATCCCTGAAGTTGAGCCGACACTTAAACTAAGCGGACTTGAACCTTTAGTTGTAAGACCTGAATCTAATTTTATAAATATTGGTGAACGTACAAATATTACCGGTTCAAAGAAATTTGAAAAGATGATTCTTGCAGGTGATTATGAATCTGCTTTATCTGTTGCTAAGCAGCAGGTTGAAGCAGGAGCTCAGGTTATTGATATCAATATGGATGAAGGCTTGCTTGATTCAGAAAAAGCAATGACTAAGTTTTTAAATCTCATTGCTGCTGAACCTGATATTGCTAAAGTTCCTATTATGCTTGATTCATCCAAGTGGACTGTTCTTGAAGCTGGATTAAAATGTCTGCAAGGAAAAGGAATTGTAAACTCCATTAGTTTAAAAGAAGGTGAAGCAGCTTTTAAAGAACATGCAAATAAAATATTAAAGTATGGTGCTGCTGTTGTTGTAATGGCTTTTGATGAAGAAGGACAGGCAGTCGACCTTCAAAGAAGAATAGAAGTTTGTAAACGTGCTTATAAAATTTTAACTGAAGAGGTTGGCTTCCCTCCTCAGGATATTATCTTCGATCCGAACATCCTAACCATAGGTACTGGCATTGAAGAGCATAACAAATATGCTATTGAATATATTGAAGCTGTAAGATGGATTAAAGAAAATCTTCCGCGCACTTATATATCTGGTGGTGTAAGTAATATTTCATTCTCATTCAGAGGAAACAATACTGTACGTGAAGCAATGCATTCTGCATTCTTATACCACGCAATCAAGGCAGGTATGGATATGGGTATTGTCAATGCAGGACAGCTTGAAGTTTATGAAGAAATACCAAAAGAACTTTTAACTTTAGTAGAAGATGTAATCTTTAATCGTACTCCGGATGCTACCGAAAAATTAATTGAGTATGCAGACAGAGTAAAATCAGTTGATAAAGAAGCTGTTAAAAAAGATGAATGGCGAGAAGCACCTGTTGAAGAGAGATTAAAACACTCATTAATTAAAGGTATCACTGATTACATTGATGAAGATACTGCTGAAGCATTTACACAATATGATGACCCGATAAAAGTTATTGAAGGTCCATTAATGGCTGGTATGAATGTAGTTGGCGATTTATTTGGCTCCGGTAAAATGTTTTTACCTCAGGTAGTAAAAAGTGCAAGAGTAATGAAAAAGGCTGTTGCTTATCTCATCCCTTTTATTGAAGCAAGAAAAAATGCATCTGAGCCTAAAGAACTAAAAAAAGTTTTAATGGCTACTGTTAAAGGTGATGTTCACGATATAGGTAAAAATATTGTTGGTGTAGTTCTAGGATGCAACAATTATCAAATAATAGACTTAGGTGTTATGGTTCCTGCTGATAGAATTATCGATGAAGCTCTTGCAAATAAAGTTGATGTTGTTGGCTTAAGCGGTTTAATTACTCCATCATTAGATGAAATGGTTCATGTTGCAAAAGAAATGGAACGTAGAGGAATAAAACTTCCATTGCTAATCGGCGGTGCAACCACATCAAGAGTACATACTGCAATTAAAATTTCACCTGCTTATTCAGGTCCTGTTGTTCACGTATTAGATGCTTCACGCAGTGTAGCTACTGTTAATAATCTTTTAAATCCTGAAACTAAACAGGATTACTTCAAAAAAGTTAAAGAAGAATACATTGCCTTAAAAGAAGATTATTTAAAAAAGCAGAGTACAAAAAATTATTTATCAATTGCTGAAGCAAGAAGAAATAAATTAAACATCAACTGGTCAGAAGCAAAAATTAAAAAGCCAAATTGCTTAGGTGTTACCGTACTCAATGATTATTCAATTGCAGAGCTTAGAAAATATATTGATTGGACTCCATTCTTCTCTGCCTGGGAATTAAAAGGAAAATATCCTCAAATTCTTGAAGATGAAAAATATGGTGTTGAAGCTAAAAAACTTTTTGATGATGCAAATAAAATGTTGGATGATGTAATAAAAAATAAATCATTAACAGCTAATGGAGTATTGGGACTCTTCCCTGCTTCACGCATTGGTGATGATGATATCGAAGTTTATTCTGATGATTCAAGAAAAGGATTGAAGGCTGTACTTTATTCATTAAGATCACAGGCTCAGAAAGTTAGTGATGTTCCTAATCTTGCACTAGCAGATTTCATTGCTCCAAAAGATTCTGGAGTTGATGATTATATTGGAATGTTTGCAGTTACAACCGGTATTGGTATTGAAAAAATGATTGATGAGTTTAGAGCAAATAATGATGAATACAATGTCATTATGATTAAATCAATTGCTGACAGACTTGCTGAAGCATTTGCAGAACATCTGCATCAGCTTACCAGAAAAAAATACTGGGGTTATGCAGAAGATGAAACTCTTTCCAATGAAGATTTAATTAAAGAAAAATATATTGGCATTAGACCGGCACCGGGATATCCGGCTCAACCTGACCATACTGAAAAGAGAACAATCTTTGAAGTACTTAAGCCTGAAAAAAATGCAGGAATAAGTTTAACTGAAAGTCTGGCAATGTATCCTGCTGCCGCAGTGTCAGGATTAATCTTTGCTAATCCTGAATCAAGATATTTTAATGTTGGCAAGATTGGAAAAGATCAGGTTATAGATTATCATAAGAGAAAAGGATTAAGCCTTGAAGAAGTTGAAAGATGGCTTAGCCCAATATTGAATTACGAATAAAACAAGTAAGTGTCATTGGGTCTTCGAGTGTTTTCTGAGTGTAGCGAAGAAAATGTATTGAGAAACCCGTGTGAAGATTTTACAAGTTGATGAATGAGATGAATTATGGCTATAGGTTTTATGGGTATATTAAATTTGCTGAATAATAGTAAGATGGTGACTGATACAGTAACCGGTTTAATCAATGGATATAAGAAAGTAAGAAGTACTGTACCAATGATTAGCCAGGGAAGTGAAATTCAGCAGATGCTGATGTATCAAAAAGAAATTAATGAAAAACTTGACCTGCAGCTTAGAGTAATTGAAGCATCAATTATTAAGATGCAGGAAGTTGTTAAGATAGTAAAAATTCTTTTTATATTATCCTTATTATTAATCGTTGCAAGTATAATCCTTGTCCTAACTATTCTTTAGGTTTATTCTGAATTTCTTTTAATTGTACCACTCTTTCTTTTTCAGGAGTTAGGTCTTCAACAAAAGCTCCTTCATAAAGTTTAATTAAAATTAAAAAGAATGAAATCAATAAAGGACCATAAACTAATCCAAGAATACCAAATATTGGAAGCCCAATTACAACTCCAATAATAGTAATCATTGGATGAATGTTACCAAATTTCTTATTAATAATTAATCTTAAAACATTATCAATATTGGTTATGATTATCAACCCCCACAAAAGTATACCAATTCCTGCAATTGTATGACCATTAGCAAGTGCTATAACTCCAGCAGGAACCCAAATAGCTACTGAACCTATTACAGGTAAAAATGATAAAAACATCCCAATAACTCCCCAGAATACCCCATCTGAAATCCCAAAAATAAAAAAGCCAAGAGTTAAGCTTGCACCTTGTGCAAAAGCAATCATGCCCTGTCCTACTACATTAGAAAAAGTACTGTTTTTTAACTCTACAGAAAAATGCTCAATATTTTTTTGTCTGAAAGGAACATACTTACTTAAAGTTCCTTCAAACACTTCCCATTTAACAAACATATAAAACAAAATGAAATACATAATAGACACTATTAGAAACAAATTGAGCGCAAAGCTTACAGCAGATTGCAGCATTCCCAAAGCATAATTTCCTATATCCTTTATAGAATCAGAAATAAAATTTGGATTGTCAATTTTATTACCAATGAATTTATTTATGTCATTTATAGTCTTTGTAATTAGTTCGGGATTTTGAAGATAAACAGTAATTTTTTCTATAAGCATCCAGCTAAGTGCAATAAAAGGAAGCACTATGATTAATAAAGTTAACAATATTATTAAAACTGCTGCTAATGATTTTTTTAATTTCCATTTATTAATAAAGAACAGATAAGCAGGTTTGAATAATGTATATAACACTACTGCTCCTAAGATTGAAGGAACTATATCTATAAGAGCATAGGCAAGGAATAAACCTAATAACATTATCATAGCTAATGTTATGTATTTACTTTGTTTAATTGTGTAGATTGACAATATAACCACCGAGTTGTTGAATATAAAATAAAGATATTATAATTCTTTACCAAATAAATACTTGATAGTCATCATTACTTTAACCTTTGTGGCTTCAGTCAATAACTGAACTAATGATATAATTATTTTAAATTATAAAATTTGGAGAGATAAATGGAAATATTCAGCAACGAAGAAAATAAAATTTTAGATGGTGTAAGAACTTCAGGGAGACATTATTCATACTGGTTAACTTCAACGGAACCAATAAAGTTTTCTCCCTTAAGAGAAAATCTTGATGTTGATGTTGTTGTTGTTGGAGGAGGTATCGCAGGTATTACTACAGCTTATTTATTATCCAAGAGCGACAGAAGTATTGCATTAGTTGAAGATGGATATATTGGTAGTGGTGAAACAGGAAGAACTACTGCTCATCTTGTTAATGCATTGGATGACAGATATACTGACCTTGAAAAATATTTTGGCCAGGAAGGCTCAATGCTTGCCGGTGAAAGTCATACTCTTGCAATTAACTTTATTGAAGAAGTAATTAAAGAAGAAAAAATAGATTGTGATTTTGAAAGAGTAGATGGATACTTGTTCCTTCACGAAACGGATAAGAAAAAAACTCTTGATGATGAATTAGATGCAACACATAGAGCAAGTATTGATACAGAAATGAATTCAAGTGTTCCGGGGATAACAAATTATACAGGTCCTGCATTGGTTTTTCCAAGACAAGCAATGTTCCATCCTTTGAAATATTTATCTGCATTGAGCAATTTAATTGTTAAGAATGGCGGTAAAATATTTACTGAAACTCACGTTAAAGAAATTGATAATGCAGGAATTAAAACAGATGGAGGCAATAGAATAAATGCAAGACATATTGTGGTTGCAACTAATACTCCAATCAATGATACATTTACTATGCACACTAAACAAGCTCCATACAGAACATATGTTCTTGGATTTAAAATTCCAAAAAATGTTTTAAAAAGAGCTTTATGGTGGGATACTGGTGACCAGAATTCTAAATGGCCAAATTATCCTTATCATTATGTACGCTTACAGAATTATAATGATGACTATGACCTTCTTATTGTTGGTGGTGAAGACCATAAAACCGGACAGGCAGAAGTTGATGAAATTTATGAAGAAAACAGATACATACTTTTAGAAGAATGGGCTAGAAAATATTTTCCTGCAGCCCGGGATATTGCTTTTAAATGGTCAGGTCAAGTAATGGAACCTGTCGATTCCTTAGCATTCATTGGTAAAAATCCCGGTGATGATAATATTTATATATGTACAGGTGATAGTGGAAATGGAATGACGCATGGAACTATAGCAGGAATTATTTTAACAGATTTAATTTTAGGCAAACATAATAGATGGCAGGAACTTTATGACCCCTCAAGGAAAAATGCAAAATCAGTTCCAACGTTTTTGAAAGAACAGGCTAATGTAGCAAAAAAATATGTTGTTGATTTTCTATCAGAAGGTGAAATAAAATCTGTTAAAGATATTAAACCGGGTGATGGAGCAGTGATTAGAGATGGATTAACCAAGGCCGCTGTCTACAGAGATGAGAATGGGCAGCTTCATACTTACTCTGCTGTATGCAAACATTTAAAGTGTATAGTGCATTGGAATAGAGATGAAAAAACTTTTGATTGCCCTTGTCATGGTTCAAGATATACCTGCTATGGAACTGTTGTAAATGGTCCTGCCAAGGAAGGACTTGACATTGTCGAAATTAATTTAGAATAAATTTTAGTTGACTAATTAAAAATAATTAATAATATTATAGCAGTTATAATTTATTCTTATATTTATTTATCAACTAAATAGGAAACAACTATGAAAAAGTTCCTTACAGTTCTTGCAGTTCTTTTTCTTTGTGTTACTTTAGCCAATGCACAAGGCTATAGAAAAGGTGTTAACAATCTTAACGTAGGTATTGGTTTCGGATTATCCGGAATTTACGGTGACGCAGGATTCCCTCCTGTTACCGCTGGCTTACAGATTGGTATTCACGAGAAATTTTCTGTTGGTGGTATAGTTGGTTATAGTTCTTCTTCATATGGTTATGCCAATTGGGAATGGACTTATAGCTATATCTTAATTGGTGCAAGAGGTGAATACCACTTTCTTGAACCAACCGAAACCTGGGATGCTTATGGTGGTGTAACTTTAGGTTATAACATCGTTTCTGTATCTGAACCATCAGGTTACACAAATTATTTTGGTTATGGATACACTGCTGAAACAAGTTATGCTTTATTCGGTTTCCACGTTGGTGCAAGATATTTATTCACACCTAGCATTGGCGTATTTGGCGAACTTGGTTATGGTATTGGTTACATAACTGTTGGTGCTAATTTTAGATTATAATCAATTCGAGGTTTTTTTGAGGGACTGATTTCATCAGTCCCTTTTTTATTTTAAACCTTCCTTTCAATGATATCAATTCTTTTTACGTTCTATAATGTCTTTTTATTAAAATTTTATTGTGTTATACAAAATGTTTTTCAACTTTTATTTTGATATTTTTGAAAATTACTTCTTTAAATTTTAACAAGGATTTAAAATGAGATTTCAAAGAACAGCAGGCATCCTATTGCATCCCACTTCCCTTCCCGGAAAATTTGGAATTGGAGATCTTGGAAATGAGGCTTATAACTTTATAAACTTTCTGGCGGCTTCCGGTCAAAAGCTTTGGCAGGTGTTTCCATTAGGACCTACAGGATATGGAGACTCACCCTATCAATGTTTTTCTGCTTTTGCCGGTAATCCTAATTTAGTAAGCCCGGAAAAACTTAAAGAAGATAATCTGCTTTCAGATGAAGATGTAAATAATGTTCCACAATTCGATCCTCAGCATATTGATTATGGAACTATTATAGATTATAAAAAATCTATATTGCACAAAGCGTATGATAATTTTAAAAAGACTACCCCACATTTATCTTATGTAAAATTCTGTGATAATAATGCTGACTGGCTTGATGACTATTCATTATTTATGGCAGCCAAAGAACATTTTGGAGGAGGTATTTGGACAAACTGGGACAAGGATTTGATTCATAGAGAAAAATCTGCAATGAAAAAATGGCAGGAAAAACTTTCTGATGAAATTGGATATCATAAATTTGTGCAACATGAATTTTTTAAGCAGTGGCGTAATGTAAAGTATTATGCAAATACTAAAGGGATAAAAATCATTGGTGATATGCCCATATTCATTGCTTATGATAGTGCTGACCTTTGGGCTAATAAAGAATTATTTACTGTAGATAAAGATGGTAAACTTGAATTTGTTGCCGGTGTTCCTCCTGATTATTTTAGTGCAACCGGACAGCTCTGGGGCAATCCTTTATTCAAATGGAAAGCTATGGAGAAAGATGATTTTTTATGGTGGAGAAGAAGAATAAAAAATGTTGAGCAGCTTTTTGATATGATACGCATAGACCATTTCCGCGGATTTGATGCCTTTTGGGAAATTCCCGCAAATTCGAAAACAGCAATAACAGGAAGATGGGTTAAAGCTCCCGGACATAAATTTTTTACTACTTTGAAAAAACATATGGGAGAACTTCCCATCATAGCTGAAGACCTTGGTGTTATTACAAAAAGTGTTAGAAAATTAAGAGATGACTTTGATTTCCCCGGAATGAAAATCCTTCAATTTGCCTTTGGTACTAAAATGGAAACAAAATTTCTTCCTCATAACATAGTTCCTAACAGCATTGTAATGACAGGCTCACACGATAATGATACTACAAGAGCTTACTATGAAAAAGCTAAATCTCAGGATAATGATATTTATGCACATACTCAAAGATATTTGAACTACTATGGTGATGATATTGTATTCGAATTAATTAGAGCAGCATATAGAAGCGTTGCTGACCTTGTTGTTATTCCGATGCAGGATTTATTGAATTTAGGTGAAGAAGCAAGAATGAATTATCCCGGTAAATTAGGAGGTAACTGGGCCTGGAGATTTACCTGGAACCAAGTCCCTAATGAATTAGCCAGAAGACTAAATGACCTTGCAAAACTTTATGAAAGACCTCCTGAACCAATTGAAGAGGTTGAAATAGAAGCTGAAGAACCTTAAAATTCTTATTTTTAATTGTTGCATTATTCCTACGGAATAAAAATAATTTTTATTGAATTTTCTATTATTGCTAAATTCCTACGGAATTATTAGCTGCATTTTTTATTAAAAAAATCATTCATAATTCATAATAATATTCCATAGGAATATTGTAACAATAGAAATCATTTTAACATTGGAATATTCCGCCACGAAGTGGGTCCCTGTGGGATAGGAATATAACAATATTAAAAACAAATTGATTTTAAAAAGCAAATCGGAGATTTGCTTCAGAATCATTTTTATATAAACACCAAAAAAATTTACCTTAATTTCTCCCTGATTTTACATTGACTTATTTAGCAGATGTTCATAAATATTCAGGTGTTTTTTTAAAAAGGAATATTTGTGAAGAGAGAGCCCAGTTTATATCCATTATCTCATGACCATCATCATGGTCTTGTTCAAGCAAGCAGACTAAAAAATGCCGGTAAACCTTCAAGTGAAAGAACTACTAAAACTATTGCCAGTGAATTTATTGAATTTTGGTATAGTGATCTTATTAGACATTTTCGAGAAGAAGAAGATTATCTTTTACCAGTATTTTTGCAATACTCAAGTGATCATAATGTTTTAATTAGCAAAACAATATTAGAACATATTGATATTAGACGCTCTGTTCTGCAACTTGAAGAAGATTTATGGAGAAATATCGAAATCCATTTAGATAATCTTCATAATATTGGTAAAATGTTAGAAAGTCATATCAGGTTTGAGGAAAGAGAACTTTTCCCTTTGATAGAAGAAAAAGTACCATCAGAGGAACTAGAATCGATCAATAAAATAATAACATCAAAAATGGTTGGATAATAAAAAAGCGGCTTAGCCGCTTTTTTATTTTTTACTTACATATGTTTCAACAATAAATTTATTTCTACAGATGCATTTATGCTTTTAAAGAAATGGAATGCTTCCCTAAAAAATGAAAAACTTTCCTTTTTATTATTCATCTTTTCATAGAGAATTGCTAAATCAATATTAGTCTCTGCGGCGTTAAGTGAGTTTTCAAATTCCTTGTTTAATCTTATACTCGTTAATAAATATTGTTCAGAGGTTTGGTAATTCTCATAATGCATAAAGACTAATCCCTGAAGTCTATAATATTCTGCGAGACTAAGTTTATCACTTAACTTAAGACAAAAGTTCTTTATTAGAGGTAAAATTGATTCTGCTTCGTAGACATTATCATTTTTTATTAATGCATTAGCTTTATTGCATAAGCATAAGCATTCAATATTTTCCAATTCATTTTCCTGTGATATTTTCAACGCTTTATTAATTTCCTTAAGTCCTTTAGAGTAATCCTTTCTCTTTATAGCTAAAATCCCCAGGTTCATTCTTATCTGAGCAATTCTTCTGACATCTTTAAGCTTACTGTATAAAGCCAAAGTTTTTTTAAAATATGAAGATGCTCTAACATGATCTCCTTGAATTAAATTAATAATTCCCAGATTTATTTCTATTTTGCCTGCGATTTCATAGTCATCATAATCGACTAATTTTTTTAAACTTTCTTCAAAATAGTTTTTAGCTTTCGGCAAGTCCCCCATATCCCCGTATATGGTACCGAAAAGATTTTCACACTTTGCAACACCTATAATGTCATTCAACTTTTCAAAAATGCTTAAGGATTTATTTAAATAGTTAATGCTTATCTTCCATTTTGCAATATCACTATATATAACAGCTAAAGAGAGAAAAGCATTGGCTTTATATGGAAGAAGTTCCTTGCTATTATGTATATTTTTGATTGACTGGTTAAAAATATCTTCAGCTGCAATATTTTTCCCCTTCTTTAAATAGAAGTCCCCTAGATTTGATAACAAAATTATAAATTTGTTTTTTGGAAGATGAGATTTAGCATAAGTTAAAAACAAGTCCAGATTAGAATTGAAATCATTTTCTAAATTCCAATTGTTAGTCACTTTTAAATTCTGAGAAGACTTTTTCTTTAAATTTTTAAAATGAAAGAAATTATTTTTTATTTCTTCAATTTCTTCCCCTGAGAAATGCTCCTCGATTATTTCCCCTATTTCAGGACTAATATTTAACAGTAAAGATTGCAAATAAAGTACCCCATAATTGTTATTGTTATTTTGCCCACCCGAATCTTGAAAAATGCGGTAGTTCAGCACCTACTACAACAAGAATTCCCTTTTCTACATCAATCTTTATATAATCATAATTAGCTTTTATAAAATTTTGAGCATCCTTCATATAATAAAAATCTATTTTAGAAGGGTCTACTCCTCTTAAGTCAACATTTAAATAAACTAAATCTAATTTTAGTGGTTGTTGAAATGTATAAGGAGATGGATAAAAATCCTGGAAAGTATATTGACGATCAATTTCGATTTTAAAGTTTAGGTTACCTGAAAAAGCATTTTCAGGAATATATAAATTACCAACAATTTGAACTTTGCCAATACTATGACTAATTTCTATTGTTCCTCCTGTTTCACCATTAATACTTTTTTCTGTAAGTAATCCAATTTCTGATGAAAGAGTTTGGTTGTCAGGGACTAAAATCCACGTTTTTTTCTCCCCTTTTTCTTGAGGTTCAACTGAATTATCGTAACTACAAGAAGTGAAAAAAGATGTTATAATAGCTATTATTATAACAAGTAAATAGAAATATATCTTCATATTGCTCTCCGAAAATGAGTTTAAGTGAAGATATCCGTACTATTTTAGTACCATAATAGATATTTGTTTTATTTCACATAAGGATGGTTTTTTAAAAGAAGCTTGTACTAAATTAATGCAGTGGACTACTGAAGTGAATCAAAATAAAACATTAATTATTAGATTTTATTCTTTCTAATTCCTCCCATCGGTTATATAATTGTTTTACTTTTTCTTTAGCTTTAACTAATTCTTCATTTAATTCATTTGTTTTCCTGGCATATTTTTCATAAAAATCAGCGGAAATAAAAATATTTTCTATTCTCTCAACTTCAGCTTCAGCTCTCATAATATTTTCTTCGATTGACTCAAGCTCTTTTCTTTCATTGAAAGTTAATTTACGCTCTTTAACTTTAACTCTTGTATCTTCCTTTTTAATCTTCCTTTCTGTTGTAATACTTTCAGACTCTCTTAGTTTTCTTTTCTCATGGTAATAATCATAATTACCTTCATCATAAAAAACTTTTCCGTCATCTTCAATTGCCAATATTGAATTACACACTCTATTAAGAAAATATCTATCGTGACTAACAACTATAACACAGCCTTCAAATGCTATTAAGGCTTCTTCTAATATTCTAAGTGTTGGTAAATCTAAATCATTTGTCGGCTCATCAAGAATCAAAAAATTTCCTCCATTCTTTAATATTCTTGCTAAGGTTAATCTGCTTTTTTCGCCTCCTGATAATCTTCCCACAAGAGTATTTATTCTATCATCTGTAAAAAGAAATCTTCTTAGGTAAGTCCACACAGGCATATTGTAATTGCCAAACTTAATCGTTTCACTCCCCTCACCGATAGCATCAATAACAGAATCCTCATCATTAAGAATTAATCTTGATTGGTCAACATAATTAAATTCAGTTTTTTCACCTATATCAATAATTCCTTTATCCGGTTGAACATTACCTAAAATTATATTTAGTAAAGTAGTTTTGCCTGCTCCATTTTTGCCAACTATACTAAGCTTTTTACCTGCTCTGAATTCAACATTCAGATTATCAAATAATTTTTTTCCTCCCATTGATACACTGACATCTTTAAGAATTAATACTTTGTTGCCAAGTTTTTCTGAGGGGGGAATAATTAAATCAACATCGGGTTCAGCTTCAAACTTTTCTTTTTCTGCTGTTTCGTAAAATGCATCAAGTCTGCTTTTGGATTTTGTTCTTCTTGCTCTTGGTCCTCTCATTACCCATTCAAGTTCTCTTCTTAAAAAGTTTTGTCTCTTTTTTTCTTCAGCTTCCTTAATAGCAGTTCTTTCAGCTTTGTTAATTAAGTAGTCAGTATAATTTCCGCTATGAGAAAAAAATGTTCCATTTGAAAGCTCAACTATTCTATCAGCAATTTTATCAAGGAAGTACCTATCGTGTGTAACAAAAATGCAAGTACCTTTATAGTTTGCAAGGAAACCTTCTATCCATTCAATAGATTCAGTATCCAGGTGATTTGTAGGCTCATCAAGAATTAATAAATCAGGTTCTGAAATTAAAGCTCTGCATAATGCTGTTCTTCTTTTTTCTCCCCCTGATAATGTATTTATTTCTCTTTCAGGACTTGGCGCGTGTAATGATTGTATAAGCATTGCAGCTTTTTTCTCAATGTTCCAACCATCTACAGCCATTATTTTTTCTTCAATTTTATGTCTTAGTTCATTATCAAAATCTAAAGATTCAAATTGCTTAATCATTTCAACGATATTAGCGGCGCCATCAAGAATATTTTGAAGTACATTTTTATTTTCATCTAAAGTGAATTCTTGAGATAAAGAGCCCACAATTAAATTTTTTCTTTTAGCTACTTCACCTGAATCCGGGATTATCTCACCGGAAAGGATTTTTAAGAATGTAGATTTCCCTGCTCCATTTCTCCCAACAAGACCTATACGGTCACCTTCGTGAATAGTTAAGGAAGCTTTATCGAGAATAATATGTTCTCCAAAATGAACTTCAAGTTCTTTTGCAGTTAAAATAACAGGTGAAATATTGCTCATAAAAATCTAAAATTAAAAAATGAAAGATAAGTAAATCTTGATTATGGGTTTATGTGAAAAGTACGGGAGGTTAAATTTTGAACATATATCCTATTGATAGATGTCCCACACGTTCAAGATTAATATATTCGTGGTCCCATCTCATTGGCCTCCAACCTAACCAAAAAATATCATTGCCCATATTTATAGATATCATTGGAGATATTCCTCCCGGAGTTCCTAAATTAGTTTGAAAAGATAAAACATAATCATTTTCAAATTCATAGGAGAATACCGGGAATAAAGAAACATATAAATTTAAAGGAAATCCCTGGTTCTTTTCTCTTCTAAAAAAATAATAAGAGCCTAATTCAACATTAGCAAATATATTCATTCCTATTCCCATCTTAAATCTGCCTAAAGGAAGCATTAATGCACCATTTAATTCAGGACCTATACCAAAATAGTTTTCGACAGAATTTCCTTCATTCCTAATATCAAATAATCCCGCATACGCACTTAATCCTGAACTGATAGAACCAGCACTGCCGGTATAAGATTTAATATATCTTCCTCTTATTGAATAAATACTTTCATTATCATATTCAACAATGGGATTTTGAACATCGAATCCCAAATAAGTATTTTTTATTCCTGCTTTGTTTCTACTTTCAATATTTAAAGGAGCAGGAGATGAATAAAAATATCCAGGAAAGAATGTACGAACACATCCGGGGAATAGAATAGAAGAGAGCAAGATTAAGAAAATAATTCTTTTCATAGACCCTTTTAAAAAAGAAAGTAGAATATATAATTAATAAAAAGATAATCAAAAAAATTAATTTAAAATATTTTGTGATTTTTCTTGATTAATTAAAACTATTAAACTATACTTAAAATAATCTTTTATTAAGCACGTTGAATTTTAGCTATACTATATATTACCCCAAGCTCTTTGGTGAAGAACATTCTTTTCATTTTACAATTCTATTTAAACACTCGAAAATAAAATCCCTTTCAAGTTTATATTATTTGACATCCGACTTGTTGTTATTGACTGATCGTGGTTTGAAAAAATTTATAAACTGTATCTATTTAAAAAATAAAAAAATTCTATTTCTTTTTTAAGTCTCATATAATTTTTTATATAAGATTATAAATATTACACTAAAAATCATTCAAAATTATTCTAAAAATGGAGGTAATTAAAAAGTCCTGAGAAGTTTTTAAAAGATTGTTTAGTTATTTTTTTTAAGTTCAACAAAAACCAAGGAGAAAGATGAAAGAAAATCGGTACAATAAATCGAAAATCTTTTTGCAGATATTGTTCTTTACCTTACTCATGGTAATCAATGGTTCGGCACAAAGTATTATTAATTATAATTTTACTCCAAGTGTAGGCACATATACACCTATTACTGGTGATACACTTGCACTATCCGGAGGAAGTGCTGATGATGGTTGGTATAATAATATACCAATTGGATTTACGTTCTATTATATGGGAAATGCTTATAATAATGTTTCAGCATCAACTAATGGATGGTTAACTTTTGACCAGATTTTAACAACTGCAGTAAACTCTAATAATTTAGCAACGGGAACCCAACGTCCTATCATTGCCCCCTTATGGGATGATAACAAAATGGATATTGGTAATGTTGTTAAAACAACTACAGGAACTGCACCAAATAGAGTATTTACAATTCAATATACAAACTTAAAATGGAATTATAATGCAACTGCCGGAGTTGTATCTTTTCAGGTTAATTTATATGAAGCTAATAAATCTATTGAATTTATTTATAACCCGGAAAGTGGTTCAGTTAATTCAGGTTCAGCTTCTGTGGGTATAAATGGTGTCTTAACAGGTCCTGGAAATTTTCAGTCTATTTCTGCTTTAACCTCTACAGCAACTTCAAGTTCATTAACAGAAGTTACAAGTATAGCTGCAAAACCTGAAGCAGGATTAACATTTAAATTTACTCCTGCAGGGTTTACAACACCTGAAGCTCCAATAAATTTCACAATTACTGTTCTAACTGCTTCAAGTTTATCATATACTTTTCAAGATAATTCAACTAATGAAAGTCACTTTGAAGTAATGAAATCTACCGATTCAACAAATTGGTCCTTGCTTCAAGTAATTCCTTCCACTTCATTTGGTACCATAGGAACAACTTATACTGTAAGTTTGAGTAATCTTCTGCCTGGAACTAAATTTTATTACAAAATCACCGCAAAGAATGAGGCATCTCCTCCTTCTTTACCATTATATGGCTCGGCAACAACCCTATTAGGTACATTGTCGGGGACTAAGTCAGTTGGTCCTACAGGTGTTTTTACAAGCTTAACTGCTGCATTGACTGCAGTTCAGGAACAAGGTTTAGCAGGTTCAGTTATTTTAGAATTGCAAGCTGCTTATACAAGCTCAACTGAAATCTGGCCATTAAACTTTACAAGTTTAACAACTGATTCACTAAAAACATTGACGATCAGACCTGCATCAGATGCTGTTAATTTGACTATTGCTCCACAGACAGATTATGCAAACGCATTAGTTTTTGATGGTGGAAGTTATGTTACAATTGACGGACGTCCTAGTGGAACAGGTACGAATGTAGAATTAACAATTGAAAATTGGTCTACAACAGCTACCAGTGTTCTGTTATTAAAAAATGATGCTTCCAATAATACTTTTAAGTATTTGAAGTTAAGAGCAAAGGGTACAAGTGTTGTAAATTTTAGTACAACAACTGGTGTTACCGGAAATGATAATAATGTAATTGAAGATTGCAATATTTCAGAGTCGGTTAATGTTCAAATGGGAATTTATTCTGTTGGTACAGCAGGAAAGGAAAATAGCAATAATATTATTAGAAATAATAATATTTTTAACTTCTTCTCTGCTGCTAGTGCAAGTTATGGAATAAACCTTGGTGCAGGAAATACTAACTGGACTATTGAAAATAATAGTTTCTATCAAACTGCTACAAGAACAAGTACTGCTGGAAATACTCATTATGGTATTTACATTGGTAACTCTGCAGGTGGTGGTTATATAATTAATGGAAATAAAATTGGAGGTTCATCACCTAATGCAGAAGGTGGAGCTTGGACAATTAATGGAGGTTTTGCCAATAGATTCCAAGGTATTTCATTAAATGTTAGTACTACTAATCCATCAAGTGTTCAAGGAAACATAATAAGTAATATCAACCTTACTTCTACAAGTGGCGCTTCAACTACTCCTGGTGTATTTTGCGGTATTAACTTAGCTGCTGGCTCTGCAGAAATTGGAACAGTAACTGGAAATGTTATTGGAAGCGGGACTGCAACTGATGCTATAGTGGCTACTATTTCTACTACTGGTGGTTATTCTATGGGAGTTGTTGTTACTGCAGGTACAGGAGCCACTGTGAATTTCAAGAATAATATAATTGGCGGTATTACAATTTTGGGTTCCACAACAAGCATTGGACATAGCTTTAGAGCTATTGAAAATACTACTGGTGGTACTATAAATATTTCTAATAATCTTATTGGAAGTTATACAACTGCAAATAGTATAAACCTTGGAACTGCAACTGGTGGAACTATTTTACAGGAGTTCTCTGGTTTTAGAAATACATCCGGTTCACCCACAATTGTTCTTTATGCCAATGAAATTGCAAATATTAAAAATGCAACTACAAGTACAAGTGCTTCTTCCATTACAAGAGGATTTGTTAATGCAGCCGGCATTGTAACAATTAATTATAACCGTATCAGAGATATGGTAACTTCAAGTGCAGGAATAGGCACTTCTGCATCTGCTTCCTTAATGGGAATTTCTTTTTCAGGTTCAGCAGGTACATTTAGTGTTTTGGGTAATCAAATTTACAATTTGACTAATTTATCATCTACTGGTGCAGTAAATGTTGTGGGCATTGCATATGCATCAACTTCAACAACACCTGCAATTTTTAATGCAAATTTAATCCATAGCTTGAATTCATCATCAACTGGCATTGCAGCTATTAGAGGTATAAATATCACTGGTGGTGTTGGTACTTATTCAAACAATATAATAAGATTAGGAGTTGATGGTGCAGGAGCTGATAATACTTTAAATCATGATATTATTGGTATAAATGAAACTGTTGGAACTGACAATTTTTATTTTAACTCAGTTTATATTGGTGGTGCTAACGCTGTTTCAGGTGCTCAAAATACATTTGCTTTTAGCAGCACTGTAACCGTTAATAATAGAAATATCAAAAATAATATTTTTGTTAACAGTAGAACTAATAATAGTCCTGCAACTGGTAAGCATTATGCCGTAGCAGTTGGTGGAACAACTACAAATCCAACTGGTTTGTCGATGGGTAATAACCTTTATAATACTTTTTCAGGAAGTCCTATTGGAAGATTTAGTGCAGTTGATTATAACACTTTGACTGAATGGCAAATAGCTATAGGTACTGATGGAAATTCAGGCTTTGGTAATCCAAACTTCATAAATCCTAATGGTAATTCCTCAAATGTCAATTTACATATTATGTCTCCTTCACCTATTGAAGGAAATGGAATAAGTCTTGGAACAGTTGTAACGGATGATTTTGATGGAGATTTAAGAAACACCAATACACCAGTTGACATTGGTGCTGACGCAGGTAACTTTACTTCTATTGACATTTTCCCTCCTCAAATTACTTATGCGCCATTGGTAAGTACTGGATTCACTACAGACCGTATATTCTCTGCAACAATAAATGATGCTACCGGAGTTCCTACTTCAGGTACATTAGTTCCAAGAGTATATTATAAAAAAGGTTTAAATGGTTCTTATTTCTCTAAACCTGGTACTTTAGGAACAGGAACAGCAGTTAATGGAGAATGGTCATTTACTATTTCTGCAGCTGACCTTGGCGGCTTAGTAACAACAGATACAGTGTTCTATTATGTAATCGCTCAGGACAACTTAACTCCGACAAATATTAGTTCAAATCCTGTTGGAGCCTTAGCTACTGATGTAAATACTATTACAACTCATCCGGTAAAACCAAATAGTTATAATATTTTCGCTACTTTAGCTGGTGTTAAGACTATTGGCACAGGTGGAGATTTTGCAACATTGAAAGATGCTTTTACCGCTTTTGGAACTGCAACTGTAACAGGTAACTTAACTCTTGAAATCATTTCCGATACTCTTACAGAAACAGCAGCTGCGGTTTTAAATTCATTTATTATTGAAGGTGGCGAATTTACAGTGACAATTAAACCTGCTGCCGGAAAGCAGCCTTTAGTCACTGGTAATATTGCAACATCTTTGATTAAATTAAATGGAGCAGATAATGTAATAATAGATGGTTCTAATAATGGTTCTAATACTAAAGATTTAACACTTGTAAATACAAATACATCTTCAGGTACAGCAGTTATTTGGTTATCAAGTCTTGGTCCAGGCAATGGTGCTACATTTAATACAATTAAGAATTGTAATATTGCAGCAGGAGCTCCACAGAATACTTCCACTAACAATACTTATGGTATAATTGCATGCGGAACTTCAATTTCAATAGGTGCCGGAGCAGACAATGATTATAATTATTATTATAATAATAATATCTATAAAGTTAGATATGGTATAGTTTCATATGGAGAAAGCGCTGCAAATCCAAATATGCAAACAGCTATTAATAATAATATTATTGGCCCGAGTGCTTTTGGTCCTGATGAAATAGGTAGAGGAGGTATTGTTCTTGCAAATGAAAGACAAGCCTCAGTTATCCAAAATGAAGTTAGATTTGTTGGTGGAGACTATGCAAATACTAGCGGCGGTTCTGATAGAGTAGGTATTGCATTAGAAACTGACGCTTTATGGCCTTCTACAAGTTCTTCAATAACTATATCCACAATTTCCAGAAATATCATTCACGATGTAGTTGAAGAAAGAACATTTTCTGCTGCAGGTTTAGTTGTGGCAAATAATGATGTTTCAGTAAATCTTGAGGTTATTAATAATATTAACAATAATGTTATTTATAATATTAAAGGTAATAGCACTGGTGCGGACCAAACAGTAGGGATCGGTTATTCAGCTGGCTTAAGAGATGCTATAATGTATAACACTGTTTATATGACTGGCGATGTTGACCCGAATTCAAGCGCAACAAATCCATCAACTCCTGGTTTTGCATTTATAATATCCAGTGCGACTGATGTTGTTACTCCAATGATAAGAAATAATTCTTTCCATATGGATTTATCTTCATCAAGTACAACTACTATTAAATTTGGTGCTGTTTCAATTCCAACCGGATTTAATATTGGTACAGGTTATTCCGATTATAATAATGCATTCATCAATCCGGCTAATACTTTATGCTATGTTGGAAATATTGGCGGAGGAAGTGGAACATTCTACCAAACACTTGATACGTGGAAATCGGCGATAACAACAGACCAAAATTCTATTTCAGGAGAACCTTCATACGCTTCTTCGACTAACTTGTATCCTGATTTAAATGACCCTAAAGCATGGAATTTAAATGGACGCGGCTTACCTGAATTCATTACTCTTGACTTTAATGGTCAATCAAGAAGTGATTCAGTTGAAACAGGTCCTACTGATATTGGTGCGTTTGAATATACACCTTTATCAATTCCTAATAACGCAGTTGAGAGTGCTCCTCCTGCATTAAATACTACTACAAATTATTTTGTAGCTGGAATGAAAATTGTTACAATCAATTGGCCATCAGCAGGAACTATTCCTTCATCTGTTGCATTCAAATATTATTCAGGTGCAAATCCTCCTAGTGTTGTTAATGGCAGACCTATTAACGCATACTGGACATTCACTGCTCCTGGTACTGTTGAATATCCTGTTCAATCAATTAAAGTCTTCTATAATCCAAATACTCTTGGAACCATTCAATGGGAAAAGAATATTAGATTTGCAGTTCTGGGACAGAATGAAACAGTATGGCAGACTCTTATAGATACTGCTTTCTTTGATTTGGATACTGTAGAAAACTCTATAACATTAGTTGGTGTTAATATTGGTTCAGCAACAGTTACATTAACAGATGTTAATGACCCTGTTCCTGTTGAATTAGCTTCATTCACTGCATCTGCAAAGGATAGAGATGTTGTTCTTAATTGGAACACAGCCACAGAGACTAATACAAATAATTTCTTGGTTCAAAGAAAACTTGTAGATGACAAAGATTGGGTTGAAGTAAGTACATTGAAAGCTAAAGGCAACAGTACTGAAAAAGTTCAATATTCATTTGCTGATAAAAAATTGAATACTGGTAAGTATTCATATAGATTAAAAATAGTTGACTTAGATGGTAAGTATGCCTATAGTCCTGAAGTTGAAGTTGAAGTCGGTGTTCCTACTGTCTTTGCTTTAAGTCAGAACTATCCAAATCCATTTAATCCGACTACAAAGATAGATTATCAATTACCTGCAGCTTCAAAAGTAATGATTGAAATGTACAACATTACAGGTGAACGCGTAGCTCAATTGGTTAATGAAGAACAAAATCCTGGTTACTATACTGTAACAGTAAATCAATTAAATGAAATGGCATCAGGCGTTTACATTTATAGAATTATTGCGGTAGATAAATTAACAGGAAAGAACTTCATCAATACTAAGAAGATGATGTTACTCAAGTAAGGATAATCTTATTATTATGTTCTACAAAGGCTGTCCTAATTTTAGACAGCCTTTTTTTTATTTCTCTTCTTTATATCTTAATGCTTTAACTTCCTGTCCCCTTACAATTACGTATGCAATTAATGCAAAAAGAAAGAATACCAATAACAGCCAGGCTAAGCTTTGCATTGTAGAAATTATTGTAGTATAAATCTCCAATACGATTCTCTCCCCAGTCAACTCTTTATTAAATTCTTTGTTCAGATATTGTTCCAACGTCCATATTCTGACTCCTCCAGAAATACCTACAACAATTATTGCAAACTTTAAATATTTCTTCCAGGCAACGCTAATCTCATCCTTAATTATTCTTGCAAGAATCTTTTCAATAGAAGGATCAAAAACTTTCGCAATTATGAAAGAAACAATTGCTGCCAGTATGAAGGTACCAAGCAATAATGAAATAAACATACACTCTCCAAAATATTTATTTAATAAATTTGATTCTTATATTAACTATTTCAGCATCACTTGCAATCTTGACCGGTGGTCCCCAGCTTCCCATCCCTGATGAAACATAATATTGTGTGTTACTCTTTTTACCATATCCCCAGCTAATTTCATAAATCAAATTGGTAATCCAGTTAAGAGGAAACATTTGTCCATTATGAGTATGCCCCGATAACTGCAAATCTACACTGTGTTCTTCTGCTTCATTCAATTTAAAAGGGGTATGGTCCATTAATATAATCGGATATTCAATATTAACATTTCTTAAAACTTGGTCTAAAGATTTTCTATGCATCTTTGTAAATGAATTTACCGCAGTATCAAGTCTGGCAGCTACATAAAAATTATTATTAATAAATACAGAAGTATCCAAAATCCAGGTTATTCCAAGATTTGAAAAATATTCAACAATTCCCTTTGCACCGTTTATATATTCGTGATTTCCTGTAGAAGCAAAAATTCCATATTTATTTTTTATTTTTTTAAAAGATTTTCCAAGCTGTTTTAATTCAAAATAATATGCTCTTTCATCAACAAGGTCACCAGCAATAAGAACAATATCAGGATTGAGAGAATTTATTTTTTCAACTGCTTTATTCAACCATTTCTCATCATTTATAGCAGATAAATGTATGTCTGATATTTGTACAATGTTTAACTCATTCAATGAAGATTTTTTTTGAGGAAGCTCAAGATCTAATGTCTTTATTACAAAATTACGGCTGTTGTAAAATCCATATAATAGAATAATTCCTACAATTATTACAGAAATTATAAAAGTATATAATTTTACTATTGGATAATTTTTAATAATGTAAGAGGGATAAATATTAAAGAAGCTATTTAGTAATCTTGTCAAATCCAATAGGACTATAATGAGGATGAAGTACAAAATACATGCAAACCAAAAGGAACCTATGAAAATTAATTTATCATAGATAACCGTTGGTAAATGTTTTTCAAATATCTTTGCAGCCAGATAAGAAAATGCAAGTATAAGTAAAATGACAAGATAAAAAACTCTTAAATGCGGCACTGCTTGCAAAGCCTGCCATCCTCTTACAGATATATAATAATTTATAGCTGAAAAAAGAACAAAAAATACTATAAAGAATACCGCCATATAATTCCATTCTGTTTAAATGATAAAATTAACACTTTTTGATTGATTTTCACCTGACAAGGAACTTTTAAGGACTAATTACATATTAATGATGTGACAATGTTCGACTTGCGCTTTTGGGATTACTATCTATATTAAAAGTTTAAGATGAGTTATAATATGAAAAATTTATTAATTGTATTTATTTTTTTGAGCATTGGTTTCGGATGTACTGAAGTCAAAAATGCCAAAGCAAATGAGGTTAAAATGGATGATAATAAAAAATATGAAATTGCTACTTTTGGTTCCGGATGCTTTTGGTGCACCGAAGCAATCTTTCAAAGAGTTGATGGAGTAGTAAAAGTTGAAAGTGGATATTCTGGCGGTAATGTAGTAAATCCAACTTATGAAGCTGTATGCACAGGTAAAACAGGACATGCTGAGGTTACACAAATTACTTATGACCCTGAAAAAGTATCCTATACCGAATTGCTTGAAATCTTTTGGAAAACACACGACCCAACAACATTAAACAAACAAGGTGCAGATGTCGGAACCCAATATCGTTCAGCCATATTTTATCATAATGATGAACAAAAACAGCTTGCTGAAAAATATAAAGCCGAACTAACCAAGGCTCACATTTGGGAAAATCCAATTGTTACTGAAATAGTCCCATTCAAAAAGTTTTACAAAGCAGAAGATTATCATCAAAATTATTATAATCAAAATACTAACCAGGGATATTGTAGTTTTGTAATAACACCAAAATTGGAGAAGTTCAAAAAAATTTTTGCTAGTAAATTGAAGAAAGAATAATAAAAAACCCACGATTAAAATCGTGGGCCTGCCTTTAAATTACAATGGATAGATTTCCCATGACTTCCGTCATGGGAAATCTATTAATTTTTAATGTTCTAATGGTGGTTCAACCTCTTCATCCATTATTTTAGTAATTTCAAATAACTTGAAGAGTAAACTGATTATTATCGAAAATACTGTAGCCAAAGCCATTCCTGCCAAAGATACTGAACCCATATTTAACTTTGCACCGCTTAATCCAATAATCAAAACGAATGCAGTTAAAATTAAATTCTTAGGTCTGCTGTAATCAATCTTAGCTTCAACTAGCATTCTAATACCTGATGCTGCAATAACTCCGAATAACATTAACGAAACTCCCCCCATCACAGGAAGAGGAATTGTTTGAATGGCTGCTGAAAGTTTTCCGAAGAATGAAATGATAATTGATATTACAGCTGCACCTCCAATTACCCAAACACTATATACTCTTGTAATTGCAAGTACACCAATATTTTCTCCATAGGTAGTTGTTGGGACACTGCCAACCCAGCCGGATAAGAATGTAGAAACACCATCTCCCATTAATGAACGATGAAGTCCCGGGTCCTTTGCTAAATTTCTTCCGACAATATTTCCTGTTACAATAAGATGTCCTATATGCTCCGCAATAACAACAAGAGCTGCTGGAATAATAATTATAATTGCTGATATATTAAATACTGGAGTATAGATTGTTGGGAATGAAAACCAAGGGGCATTGTTAATAGCATCAAAATTAACAATACCAACTATTAGTGAAATTATATATCCAGCTACTACACCTATAAGGATAGGAATAATTTTCCAGAATCCTCTTAATACCACCGAACCCAATATTATTATTGCCAAAGTAGCCATTGATACAAAAACATTTCTTGCATCTAAAGGGACATTTCCCTTCTGAATTATACCAGCCATATCAGCCGCAACAGGTGCAAGTTCTAATCCTATAATTGCAACAATTGCTCCCATAGCTGCAGGAGGAAATACTACATTTATCCAGTTTATTCCAAATGCTTTGAACAATAAAGCAACAATAATAAAAATTACACCTGCTGCTATAAATCCCCCTAATGCAGAGTTATATCCGAACTTCGTCATTACTAAAAATACAGGGGATAAAAATGCAAAGCTTGAACCTAAGAATGCAGGTATTTTTCCTTTTGTAATGAATATATATAATAAGGTACCGACACCATTCATAAGCAGAACAGTTGCAGGGTCAATTTTGAATAAGATAGGTACAAGTACGGATGCTCCAAACATTGCAAACAAATGTTGAAAACTAAGTGGAATGCTTTCAATGAGTGGAAGTTTTTCGTTTACGTCTACTACTCGGTGTGCCATTTGACTCCAAAATTTTAATTAAAAATTATTTAGCTGAACTATTAAAATCTCGGAATTAAAAGTATCTATTTTTTATCAATAATAAAATAAACTCAAAAAAATTTATTTAAATTTATCTATGGCTTTGAATAGCTGTTCAACCACAATAACATTACTGTCTATATCGAAGTTCCCCCTTCTCAGGGCATCTGCAATCCACGTATTACAAGTATAATAGGCGCTGTAATTTCCGTTAGACTTATAAAATTTTATTGTATTCCCTGCTTCAGTACTGTATAAAATTATTTTGTTATCCTTTTTATAAAAAGATGAATCAATAAAGTTTTTAATATTATCAAAATTCCTTTGGTTCAACATTAACTTTCTGGAATCTTCAAATGCTTTATCTATATTGTTTATGTTTTTATAACCTTGAATTCTTAAAGTAGATGCGGAAGAAAAGAATAATGCTTGAAAAGCAAGATTAAAATCGAATCCCGGAGTTTGATAGAATGCTGAATCTCCCCAACCAATATCAACAAAATTAAATTCCTGAAATTCCTTTTTTATAATATTATTATCATCTAAATCTTTCAAGTTAATCAAAATCCCGGTATGCCACCCTTGTTTTACAAGATAAATTGTCTTTAATGAATCCTCGGCTAAAGCAAATAATCTGAAATTTATGATAAATATTATAAAAGCAATTCTTATCATCTTAATTTTTATTCTTTTATATAAAATAGCATTAATTATTAAACTTAATTATTTTATTTTCCATTACCGAATATTTTTAATTTATCTATTTATAATAGTACACATCGGAGTATTAAATGAAAATTTTATTCTTGATAATTTTATGTTTAACTATAGGAGTTAACACCTATAGTCAACAAATTAATTATCCTAAAACAAAAAAAGTTAATCAGGTAGATGATTATCACGGAACTAAGGTTTCCGATCCTTACAGATGGCTTGAGGATGATAATGCTCCTGAAGTTAAAAAATGGGTTGAGGAACAAAATAAAGTTACCTTTGATTATTTAAGTAAAATTCCATATAGAAATAAAATTAAAGAGCGTATACAAAAGCTGTGGAATTACCCGAAATATGGACTCCCTCAAAAAGAAGGAAATAATTATTTCTTTTCCAAAAATGATGGGTTGCAAAATCAAAGTGTTGTCTATATTCAGAATGATTTAAATGCACAACCGGAAGTTTTTCTTGACCCAAATAAATTATCGGAAGATGGAACAGTTGCTTTATCAGGGTATAATGTTTCTAAAGATGGAAAATATTTTGTCTATGGTGCCGCATCGGCAGGTTCGGATTGGAATGACTTTTACGTAATGGAAGTTGCCACTAAAAAGAAACTTAATGACCATTTAAAATGGCTAAAGTTCTCAGGAATTGCATTTGAAGGTGATGGCTTTTATTACAGCAGATATCCCGAGCCAAAAGGTGCATCAACTTTAACTTCTAAAAACGAATTTCATAAAATTTATTTTCATAAAATTGGCGATGACCAGTCTAAAGATAAATTAGTATATGAGGACAACTCAAAGCCAACAAGATATTTTAATGCTCAAACAACTGAAGACCAAAGATTTTTAATTATATATTATTCCGATGGAACAAGCTTTAATGGCTTACTTGTAAAAGACCTTTCGAAACCCAAATCTGAGTTTATTCCATTGGTAATAAAGCTTGAGAACAACTATTCAGTTGTTGATAACATTGGCGATAAACTTTTAGTAATGACAGATAAGGGTGCATCCAGGTATAGATTGGTTTTACTGGACCCTAACAAACCCGAATCTGAAAACTGGAAAGAAGTACTCCCTGAAGAAAAAGGAGTTCTGGAAAATGTTGTTTTAGCAGGAGGAAAATTATTTGCTTCTTATCTTGAAGATGCATCAAATCATTTATATCAATATAACATGGATGGTTCAGGTAAGACAGAAATAAAATTACCAGCCATAGGCACAGTTGTAAGTATCAGCGGAAAAAAGGAAGAGAATGTCTTATTTTATTCTTTTAATTCCTTCACTTTTCCTACAACAATTTATAAGTATGATATTAAAGAAGAAGCTTCAGAAGTATATAATAAACCTGAAGTAGATTTTAATCTTGATAACTATGAAACGAAGCAAGTATTTTATGCAAGTAAGGATGGTACAAAAATTCCAATGTTCATTGTGCATAAAAAAGGATTAAAGATGGACGGCAATAATCCAACTTATCTATATGCATATGGTGGATTTAATGCAAGTATGAATCCTTCTTTCAGTGTTTCAAGATTAATATTTCTTGAAAATGGAGGAGTATATGCAATGCCTAATCTTAGAGGCGGCGGTGAATATGGAGAAGAGTGGCATAAAGCAGGTATGTTAGAGAATAAGCAAAATGTATTTGATGATTTTATTGCAGCAGCAGAATATTTGATTAAAGAAAAATATACTTCAAGCCAAAAACTTGCAGTATCGGGAGGTTCAAATGGTGGGTTATTAATTGGAGCAGTAGTAAATCAGAGACCTGATTTATTTAAAGTTGCATTACCTGCAGTTGGTGTAATGGATATGTTAAGATATCATAAGTTTACAATTGGCTGGGGATGGGTTGTAGAATATGGTTCAAGTGATAATCCTGAACAATTTAAATACATTTATAAATATTCTCCATTGCATAATATAAAAGATGCAGAATATCCTGCAACATTAGTAACAACAGCAGACCATGATGACAGAGTTGTCCCTGCACATTCATTCAAATACATCGCAACACTGCAGGAACACCAAAAAGGAAATAATCCTGTGCTTATAAGAATTGAAACCAAAGCAGGGCACGGCGGCGGTAAACCAACATCCAAAATCATCGAAGAAGCTGCAGACATATGGTCATTTGTATTTTACAATTTAGGAGTTAAGGTGATTTACTAATAAGAAAGTGGAGGTTCTTCGAGTGTTTTCTGAGTGAAGCGAAGAAAATGTATCGAGAAGACCATTTGCTTTTCCGATGACACATTGCTAAATAAAAAAACCCTTTCATCGCTGGAAGGGTTTTTTGTTTTTCTTTAATTTATATCTTATTCTAAATTCAGTTCAGGTACTCTCCCTGGTGTCCATGGGGCGTTATACTTTTCTAAGTCTGATTCCAATGGTTTTATTTCATCATTGTACATTCTCTTTAACTGATCAAGTACAGGTGCTATTTCTGAAGATAATACTTCATAAGCTACTTTTTCGTTTTCTGTTATAGCTGATGTTGACCTGTAATGAGTGTATAGCAGTATATTTAATCTTTCCAGGAAAGTTACATTTGATGGTTCGTTTTCTTCTGCACTTGGCTTAGCTGATTTACGTTCGAACTTCAATAATATATTTTGTAAATCATTATTAATTTTTTCAGCTTTAATCAACAATTCAAATGGAGCTTCAGGAGTATTGGCTAATGTTTGTTTTATTACTACCATCTTGTTAATTAATTCATTTAAATACTTATCTGTACCTCTGATTACTCTTTCAAGTTTTCCTGCTTTCTTCTGGAATGTTACCAATGCAGCAACATCATCAGCAGGTAATGTTGAGTTCTTTAATGGCACTACATTAAAGTCTACTGCTTCTGCAAGGTCCTTTATTCCATCTCTTGTAACTAATGACATTTTTACTTTGTATTTACCTGGCATTACTAATGTACTTCCGTTAGATGGACTTACAGGATTAAACTCTTTCGCATCTATTGGACTATATGATTGGTATCTTAAATCCCATACCACTCTGTTAATACCTTTATCCGAAGATTTGGTAATCTTTCTTACTATAGTTCCTGATTCATCCATAACTGTAAAGACTAAGTAAGGATTTAATTCAGCTTTTTCTTTTAATAAGTCAGCATCTGTAGGTTGTGGAACTTGTTTTCCATCTTTAAATAAATCTTTTTCTTTTTCTTGTCTAGATTGTTTTAATGTTTTAGGAACTTCTTTTAGGTAATAAGTAAACACCGCACCAAAATCTGGATTAGGAGCTTTGAAGTAATTTGCTCCCTGTCCATATCTTCCCATAGATGGAATATATGTTAGAGCATCTTTTACAGGAAGTAATGCAGCTTCTTTATCAGTAAATTCTTTATTAATGTTTCTCAAAGGAGAGTAGTTATCAAGAATGTAGAAACCTCTTCCGAAGGTTGCAATTACTAAATCATTTTCTCTTTTTTGAATTGCAATATCTCTTACAGATATTGTCGGTAAACCAGAGCCAAGTTTATACCAATTTTTTCCTGCGTTGGTTGTAAAGTAAATTCCAAATTCAGTTCCCGCAAAAAGAAGGTCTGGATTTACAAAATCCTGCTCAATTGAATGAACAGTTCCATTCACTGGTAGATTATTAGCTATTGATGTCCAGCTTTTTCCTTTATCTTTACTAATAAAAATATAAGGTTTGAAGTCATCTCTCTTAGTGTTATCAAATGCTGCGTATACTATATTCGCATCAAACTTTGAAGGAAGAATATCTGCAACAAAAGTATATTCAGGAACTCCAGGGAATTCATTAATTTTTGTCCAGTTCTTTCCATCTTCAGTGACTTGAATAAGTCCGTCATCAGTACCTGCATATAGTAAATTTTCTTTTATTGGAGATTCAGCAAGTGAAACAACCAATCCCCATAATGAAGTTGACATATCTTTTGCAACTGCATCTATGCTCCAGAATTTTCCCATTACAGGAAAACTATTTCTATCTGTTCCTGTACTTAAATCAGGACTAATCACCTGCCAGCTATTACCTCTGTCATCACTTCTAAAAACTTTATTAGCTGCACAATATAATCTCGTATTGCTATGAGAACTTATAAACAAAGGAGTATCCCAATACCATTTATAAGTTAACTCACCTTTCTTTGGTTCAGGTCTTATGTCGACTGTTTCACCACTAAGCTTATCGTATCTAACCATTCCGCCATATTGAGATTCAGCATAAACGATGTTTGGATTACCAGGGTCAACGGCACTCCAGAAACCATCACCTCCATTTGTTAAAATCCAATCGCTATTAACAATTCCATCTGAACTTAGTGTTTGAGATGGTCCACCCATACTATTATTATCTTGAGTTCCTCCCCAGATATAATAAAATGGAGATGCATTATCTACAAACACTCTATAAAATTGAGTAACAGGCAAATTTTCTTTAAAGTCGTATGTGACTCCGCCATCATAAGTTTCATAAACTCCACCATCTCCGCCAATCATAAAATGCTGAGTATAATTTGGGTCAATCCACATTGCATGGTCATCAACGTGTCTGTCTTTTAATCCTAATGGGGTCCAGGTTTTGCCGCCATCAACAGTAACGTGACTTACTGTTTCAGTAGAATAAATTTTATTTACATCTTTAGGATCGCAATAAATTTCATTATAATATTGTCCCTGAGCAGAATGGTCGCTCATCTTTTCCCAGGATGAACCTCTATTAGTGCTTCTGAAAAATCCACTTTGATTTTCCGCAGCTTCTACAATAAGATAAAGTACATCAGGATTAACAGGAGAAATATCCAATCCCATTCCGCCGATGTTTGCTGAAGGAAGACCTGTCATAATAGTATCCCAGCTTGTACCACCATCAAAAGAACGGAAGAATTTAGATTCAGGTCCGCCCCCAATTTTTGAAAAATCGTGACGTCTTCTTTGCTCTGAAGTTGCATAAAGATAATCAGGATTGCGGGGGTCATTAACTAAATTATTAATTCCTGTATTTTCACTAATGTTTAAAACCTTATTCCAGGTTTTACCGCCATCTGTAGTTTTATATAAACCTCTTTCACCACCAGGACCCCATACAGAGCCTTCAGCAGCTGCGAAAACAACATTAGAGTTGCGAGGGTCAACAATAATTTTTCCTATTTGTCTGGAATCTTTTAATCCCATATTCTTCCAGGACTTTCCGCCATCCATAGATTTATATACACCATCGCCATAACCTAAAGCTCGTTGATGGTTGTTTTCTCCGGTTCCAGTCCAAATAATACTGGTGTTAGAAGGGTCAATGGTTATGCAGCCAATAGAATAAGAACCATAATTATCAAAAATAGGTTCAAAGGTTGTACCTGCATTGGTAGTTTTCCATATATGTCCACTTGCAACAGCAACATAATATTCAGCGTGATTATTAGGATTAACTGCAAAGTCTGCAATTCTACCTGAAGTAAAAGCCGGACCAACGTTACGCCACTTCAATCCCTTAAACAATTGCTCATCAATAGAATTTTCATCTTTTGATTTCTGCGCAAAAGCTAAGAATGGAAGAAGGGCTGCGACTAAAAAGAGGGTTAATAATTTTTTATACATAGTTACACTAAGGTTTGTTAAAAGATAAATAAATAATGAGATAAAGATAGCAAAAAAATAAAGTGGTTCAACGAAAAAAAGAAGCAATTTTGAGAGGATTGTTTAAATAAGTCTTTTGAATTCAACCGCTCGATGACTCGGGTAATAAAAAACCCACGAATGCCGCAAAGTAGTTCCTTTGCGAAATTCGTAGGCTAACCTTAAAAACTACGATTGAAAGTCGTGGATTAAAAAATCATGCTTAATCTTTTCTAAATCTTTCAAAATCATGATTCAAAAAAGATTACATATCGTCTAATCTTTCTTTCACCTTCTTCTTGATATATTTATCTCTAAATTCTTTGTCAGGCATTTTAAGGATTTTATTAATCAAAGCTTTCTCCTCTTTTTCCTTATCCATCTCCTGATATGTTAATGATAAGTAATAATAGCTTATAATCAAGTCAGGTTCGATCTGGATGGCTTTCTTTAGTAATCTTTCAGATTCTTCAAAAGAACCTTCCGGGACTTTTCCCAAAAAAGTATTGGCAAAAGTTTTTTCAAACCAGCTAAGTTTTGCAATCTCATAATTGTATTTACCCAGCACTGTATATGGCAAATAGTAGTTAGGATTTATCTTCATAGCTTTTTCAGTAAACTGTTTAACTTTGTTGGAAATTTTTATTTTTTCCTTGCTCCCTTTGAACAAACCTAAATTGCCGTATGATGCAGCCATATAGATGTTTGCTTCTGCTCTATCAGGATATTTCTTATAAAATATTTCTGCTGTTTCAACAGCTTTATTAAAATACTTTTCAGCATCAGAATCTTTTTTTAATTCCTTTGCTTCCTCACCGGCGGAGTTATAAGTTCTGGTTAGTTTGAAAAGCACATCAAAATCATTTGGGTTAACTTTATAGGCTTCCTGGTATTTATTAAGGGCATTAAGTACCTGGAATTTTTCAGTAAACTCATCCCCTTCTTTTAATAGCTGTTTATAATCCTGTGCACAGATATTTATAAACAGAAGCAATGATGCTAAAAATATTTTAATCATTATTTACCTTAATTAATTTTTGTTAACTAATAATAATAAATAAAAACATTATTCTGAAATTATTTTCTCCCAGTTCATTTTAGAAATGAACACTGTTTTCCCATTGGCAGTATTTACACCTTCAATAATATCCTGAAGTTTGTCGGAGCATTTTCTTATTTCAATTTCATCCCCTAACTTTAATTCAGATTGAAAGGAAACTTCAACATCTTTAAGCACAAAACTTTTATAGTGCTCTTCAGAATAGCTATCCATAGCAAGCTCAATATATTTTGCATTGTTGACGTGCTTATTCAAATCAACATCGGAATAATTCATTATCTTTTTAAAGACAGGTTTCTTTTCACAGTTGGAGATTATTTTTCCAGGTAAAGTATTAAGAGCGTACTTCCCTTCAAGAAAAGGAATATTGCTTAAATGGGTTTCAGCATCAGCAATACGTTTAGTCTCAGCATTTAACATAAGCCAGGCTGATGCAGCCTTGCAGATAACATTACCGTTTTCAGAAGAAAAAGAAAAATCCCTAAGAGCGTAAAGGCGATTTCTTCCCTTAGGCCAGGTTTCGATATGAATGGTTTCATCAAATGAAGGATAACTGTAAATTTCAAGCTTAAGCCAAGACAGCACCCAGAATAAATTATTTTTATAAAGATCTGCAAAGCCGACGTTCAATTTATCAGCGTGAACAGAAGCAGCATCCTGCATAAAATTGAAAAATGTAGTAAGTCTTAAACGATTATTAAAATCAGCATCAGAAGCCTTAACCTTAACAACTTCTTTATATATAAGATTATCCATCACCATCCAGGAGATTTAAATAATTAGATAAGTAAAAATAGTAAAAAGGAGGATAGAATTCTTTGGAGTGTACTAGTCAACTTTTAACAAAATTTTTATTATGCTAAAAAAATGCCCTATGAAAAATTGCGTTAAGAAAATGACTAAAGCGTAGCGTTAAAAAACAAAATCTGTCTGAGTAATCCCGCAAGGGATTACGAGTTATTTTGTTTTAGCGAAGCGAAAATCATTTTTAGCTAAATTTTTCATAAGGCTTGTCCCGTTGGGATTGCTTCTTTTGTATCAAGACAAAAGAAGTTAAAGAATTTGCACGTACAATAAAATAAAAAACCCCACGAATAAATTCGTGGGCTAACCTTAAAAACTAGATTAAGAATTATTTTGTTTTAGCAAAGCCAAAATCATTTTAATAAAATTTTGCATTATGCCATTAGGATTGCTTCTTTTGTATCAAGACAGACAAAAAAAAATATATAAGATTGTCAATAAGGCTTAACAATGTAATCATGAATTCTTTTCAGGAGTTAACTCCAGACTTATTTTCATATCAACCTCTTTACTTACAACAGCACCACCCATTTCAGTAAGAGCATTCCACTTAAGATCATAATCAAACCTGTTTACAGTACCTTCAATCATAAATCCGGTTCTGACCGAATTTCCACCTTTATCCTTCAATATTCCACCTTGAGTAACATCAAGAACGACAGATTTTGTTTTGTCTCTGATAGTCAAATCACCGGTAAGTTTGTATTTTTTATCTCCGGTTTTCTCTAATGATTTTCCAACAAAGGTTATCTTAGGATATTTCTCAGCATTAAAAAAATCATCTGACTTCAAATGATTATCTCTTTTTTCATTATCAGTGGAAATACTATTCACATCAATAACAAAACTTATTTTACCCTTGGTAAAATCATCCCCAACAGAAGTTACATCACCTTCATACTTTGTAAATTTTCCTTCCACTTGTGAAACAAGCATATGAGTAACAACAAATTTCACGCTGCTGTGAGCATTATCCACTTTCCATTTAACTTCCTGAGCAAAAGCAGCTACCGAGAATAAAATAATTAGAATAAACAACTTTAACTTTTTCATTGAAACCTCTAATAAGTTATAAATAATTTTATGAAATCTAATAAAAATATTTATGTGTTGTAACACTATTTATCACAGGAAAGAAATAAAAGTAGAATAATCAATTGTGACCACAGGAACTCTCGAAGAAACTACTTCTTCATAGTTTTATATCTTTATTAACCAACCAAAGGAGATAAACGATGTATGTAATAAGAGACGTATTCAAAGTAAAATTTGGTAGAATGAAAGAAGTGATGGTATTAGTAAAAGAGGGAGAATCATTCATGCGGGAAATGCAAAATCCGAATGATAGAATTTTAACAGACTTCACAGGTGAGTATTATACATTAGTTATGGAAACCCATACAGAATCATTATCAGATTTCGAAAAAATGATGTCGCAAACCTTTGCAGACAACAAATACGAAGAATGGTATAAAAAATTCATCCCATTAGTAGACAGAGGTTATAGGGAGATATTGAAAGTAGTAGATTTAAAGAAATAAAAAGAAAAACAACCAGTGCGGGACAAAAAATGACCTAAAAAAAATAATAAAAAACTTTCACAAGAAAGAAAAATTTGTTAATTTTGCCCCGCACCCATAGCTCAGTTGGTAGAGCACATGACTCTTAATCATTAGGTCGGGGGTTCGAGTCCCCCTGGGTGCACAAAAGAAAAAGCCGCTATTTAGCGGCTTTTGTGGTTTTAAACATTCCTGTCATCCAGAGGGAGTACCGAATTAATTTAATACGACTGTAGGGATCTCATAGGTCAGGGGTTCGAATCATTCAATTCCTCTTATTTAGCCAATCTTTTATCTCTCTTATTATTGTTCCTAGATTTTCATTTACTTCTTTGCCAGTATAACGCAATACCTTATATCCTAATTCTTGTAATTTTCTATCTTGTTTTCTATCCTTTAATACTTTTTCCTCAGTTTCATTATGACATTTATGACCATCAACATACACACATAATCTATCATTATAACATCTTATAAAAAAATCTGGGACAGTAAAATTATAGTTTGGATTATCATATTTTCTTCCTTCAATTTTTATTTCTCCCCCATTATGGTCTAAACCAATATGATGTTCAAAAAAAAATTTATTTTATTTCTCCTTAGTTCCAAAAATAAATTTCTCTCTAAAGGACTTTCCATACTTATCAAACAATCAACGCATGTATGGGTCATTTTGAATTCACAATTTTTACATTTTTCATCTTCTTGAAAAGCTTTATCTAATTTATTCGCTTGTTCAATAGGAATGTTTAATATTTCAGCTGTGTTAACATCATCAATAAATTTGTTCAACTCATCTCTAAATCTTATAAGATCATCTCTATAACAAATAGCCATTTCTTTCCAAACAGGTTGCACTCCTTTGTCCCTTTGAGATATTAGATATCCTACATTTTCTCTTTTATTGTCAACTAATTTAATTTTCTTTATTTCAATTGGAAACTTACTTTTTCAAATAATACAACTGCAAGTTCTCTAAGTTTATCTTTACCTAAAACATCTTTTGCACTTTGGTTGAAAACAAAAACTCTTTTCACTCATTCTTTTAAATTAAGTGTATTATGGTTTTTAAATAAATTAAGGTAATCATCAAATACATACATCCTGTTTCTTTTTTTACCTGTCATTTCTTTAAGTATTCCTAATTCAATTAACGTTTTTATTAGAGTATTTGAAGTTTGTTTAGAAATATTAAATTCTTCAGTTAAAAAACTTGTTGTTGTCACAGGATATTTATAGAGATAATTAATAACATTTTTTACTAATTTTAAATTCTTTCCCACTTTAATTAATTTTTTATCTTCAATCTCGTCACGAAGTTTAAGAATATTTCTAAAAGTTTCAATTCCCTTTGAAGAGGTTTGTATAACAGCGATCAGAAAAAATTTAATCCATTGGGTTAAATCATCTTTTGTTCTAACTATTGTAAGATTATCATAATATAGTTGACGGTTCTTTTCAAAGAAGTCAGAAAGATATAATGTCGGTTTTGCTAAAAGATTATTAGAGACAAGATATAAAGTAATTAATAACCTCCCCACTCTGCCATTTCCATCTAAGAATGGATGAATAGTTTCAAATTGATAATGAGCTATTGCAATTTTAATCAGATGAGGGACGTTAATAAGATTATCATTAATAAAATTTTCCAAATCACTTAATAATTCAGGTAAATCCTTATGATGAGGAGGAATAAACACTGCGTCCTTAATAGTAGCTCCTCCAATCCAATTTTGGCTTGTTCTATATTCTCCAGGAAGTTTTTTTTCACCCCTTACACTTTCCATCAATATTCGATGAGACTCTTTTATCAGTCTTGAAGAAACTGGTAGTTGAGAAAGTCTATCGATTGCTACATTCATTGCATTAATGTAATTTTGAACTTCCTGCCAATCATTTCTTTTTTCAGGATTGACATCTTTTTCTTTCAACACAGCTTCTTCAATATGAGTTTGTGTTCCTTCTATCCGACTTGATGTAGTAGCTTCTTTCACAATATGTAACCGAATAAATAAATCTACATCAGGGACAATCAAAGAAAATGCATTTAGTTCACCTAATTTAATATTTGCTTCTTCCAAAAGTTTATTAACAACAGGATTGCTTACAATCCATTCCTTGTTAATTTTCTCAGGCATAAAGCTTTTATATTGGTATTGAGGTGCATATGTACCTGCCTTAAAATCTTTTATATCCATAAGGTAAGTTAGTCTTAATATTTAAATAAGTCAAGGAAAATTGATTTTCTTGGACTAACCAATAGCCTTAGTGAAAGAATCTTCTTTTTTACAATAATCTCTATTTTTCCCCTTCTTATTGTAATTCCATATCCTTAAGTGCCAAGTTTTACTTTCTCAATTTTCTGTTGGGTTTTTTTTATTTTTGGTGTTAGAAATCACCTACTCCGAGAGTCTTAATCCAGAGTAACGGAAAGTCACCCCACTGACAACCAGACATCTCTCCCGAAGCAGTATTATTTAATTAATATTCCTTTCAAGGAGGTAGATATGATTTTTTTACGGTTAAGGTCCTTTCTTCTTTTTTTCATTATGTCTTTTGCAATTTTTTCATTAAGTGGCTGCAAAGATAACAATAATCCATCAGGTCCTGGAGTTGATAAACCAACAATAGTGTCTTTTACAGCAAATCCAAGTACTATTTCAGCAACCGGTGATACTGTAACACTAACCTGGAAAGTTACTGGAGCCACAAGCCTTTCAATTGCTCCGGGTGTTGGCGATGTAACCCCTGCTGATAGCGGTTCAAAAAAAGTTTTTGTTGCAGCAACAACTACTTTTATCTTGACTGCAACAAATTCTGCAGGTAACATAACTGCTCAATCGAGTGTAAATGCTTCGCCTGCTATAAATGTAAGTGGATATGTAAAAGACAGTGATGGTATGCCAATTTCAGGAGTTACAGTTCTTATTAAGGGAAAGAGTCCTGTAATTTCTAATAGCGATGGTTCTTTCACTGTTAATAATGTTACTGTTCCTTATGATGCAAGTATAATCCAAAGTTCATCTAAAATTGCTTTTACATATATGGAACTAACCAGACCAGACCCCACTTTGTTGTATTTGTTTTCGTTAACTGCTTCTAAGACAGCAAATATTAGTGGCGTTATACCTTTGGGTAATGCCGGCGAAAAAACAAAAGTATTTTTTATTAGTGGTGATAATTCCTGGTCCGATGAACCAATTGGTATAAATTATGCACTTAATGTAAACTGGAGAAGCTTAGAAAATGCATTAACCGGTAAACTTTATATACTAAGGTGGAAGGAAGTTAATGGGCTCCCATCTGATTATGTAGCATTTGCTTCAAAGGAGCTTACTGTTAGTACTGGAGGCAGCTATAATAATCAAAATTTTGCTGTGAATGATTTTACTAATCCTGCAGAGCAGAATATTGGTGGTTCAGTCATTAGCCCTTCAGGTTATACCCTTCAAAGTAAAAAATTAGATTTGAATTTTGGTAATGCATTTGTCTCTCTTGTTACACACCAAAGTTCAACAGCAGACTTCAATTATATCGTACCTTCAATTGCTGGATTTACATTCGGGTTAACCGCATCTGCATCAAATCTATTTTATACTACTACATATAATAAAAAAGGGATTACTGCCGGAAGTTCGGGGATATCAATAAATCTTATTGAATCTCCTAACTTAAACCTCCCTGCTAATAATGGGATAGGCATTGATACAACTACTCAATTCCTATGGTCGAATTCAGGAACGAGTGGAATAAATATAATTTCCTTCATGCCGAATAATGGACCTACCTTTTATATTTTGTGTGCAGATAATAGCTGCAATATACCTAATCTTGCTCCTCAAGGGATGGGTCTCCCTTCTAATGCAATTATACCTGGAGCGTATATAAGTACTTCCCAGTTTCATCAATAAATGATGCAGCCGGAACTACATTTATTAAACAGGTTTATAATATTGCCGGTGATAATGGTTTTTCCGGCTCTCAAATATTTCACTTTACAACAAAATAAATTTTATTTTTTTTCAATCCCCTGACTTAACAGGGGATTTTTTAAAAATAATGCGTGGCAAAAGTAAGACTTTGATTTTACTTCTTTTTATTTGTTTCTAAATATTCTTTTAACAATGTTCCTATGATATGATTCCATCCTTCAACAAAATTATTATAGGCAAGTTCAGGTATGTCGGGAAAGGTTTCAAGTCCCTGGTGAGTTAATCTTATTCTGGTTTTACCATCTTCTTCAAATATTTCATAGGTTACCAAAGTATTGCCTGGAGTATCTGCGTACCTCCAGGTAAAGGATAATTTTTCGTGTGGAATAGCTTCAATCACTTTACATAAATGAAGCCACTGCTTCTTTTCATCTCCTCCCCAGAACTGAAATTCATATTCCGGAATTGGTTCAAATTCTTTTATATCAAATGACCATTGCTTAATTTCTTCTTTAGCTGTAATCGCTTGCCAAACTCTGCTTGCAGGTACATTAACATCGGTTTCCTTAATAATGATTGGATTATCCACAGTTTTAAACTTTCTAAAATATTATATAAATAAAAATAATACCTCCATAAGAAAAACAAAAAGCTTTTGGTTTAAGTTTTTTCTTGCTATAAATCACAATAACCTTTATATTAATTATGTTTTTGTGCAATATTTATTTACCAAATGAATTTTATTCTACCTTTATTAATTAGTTTAACTGGAACAATTCTATTTACTCCTTTCCTGATCAACTATCTACTTAAATATAATTTTGTGGATGAACCTGGAGAAAGAAAGGTTCATGATCAAAGTATACCACGTATTGGTGGCATAATTATCTATGCAGCAATTATATTAAACATATTTTTGTTTATTAAAGATCTTTCATCTATGAGAATGATCCTGTTAGGTTCATTTATTATTATAATGTGCGGGATTATGGATGATATTTTAGATCTTTCCTGGAAAATAAAAATTGCTTTACAATCTGCTGCTGCTATTTGTATTTTATCATATTTTTCTCTTACCATTCATAATATATATCTTTTCGGAATAGATATTCCATTTCCTTTATCTTATGTTTTTCTCTTTGTTTTTGCTGTTGGATGTATTAATTCAATTAATTTTATTGATGGTTTGGATGGATTAGCCAGCGGATATAGTTTGGTTTTCTTTTTCACTATGTTGATTTTAGGTATAGTATCACATAATATAATTTTGCTTATTATATCAACTATCTTTATAGGTAGTTTAATTGGGTTTTTAAAGTATAATGCTTTCCCTGCAAAAATTTTTCTTGGTGACACTGGTTCTTTATTATTAGGCTATTTTATTGTTTTTTCAGCTTTCACCTTAGTAACTAAAATTGAGGGTGTATTTGATTTAACAATCCCTATAATTCTACTTTCAATTTCATTAGTGGATGCATTAAAAATAATTGTAGTAAGACTTTATAAAAAAAGAAATCCTTTTCTGGCTGATAAAAACCATTTACATCATCTACTGCTGGGAGTAAATATCAGGCATAAATTAGTGGTCTTTTTTGTTATAGGAATGTCGGTGGGATTTAGTGCACTTGCAATATATTATATATATTTCTCAAAGTTTATAGGTTTATTAATTTTTATTTTTGCTAATGCAATTTTGTTATTTGGGCAATACTATATAAAAACTTCGTCTTTAGAAGATTCCAAGAACTTTATGCAAGGGTTGATTATTGTTCCTAAAATTGTAAAAAGAAATTTCACTAAAGTTTTTATTCCTTTATCAGTTTTAATAGTATTTGTTTATATAATGCTTTGTATGCCCTTCAACTCAGGATTAGATAAAAAAGTTATTGTTACTCTTTTAGTTTCTGAGCTGTCTTTACTTGCTGCTGCAACATTGAATAAGAAAAAGACGGGTATAATTAATGATTTATATATTTTCGTTAATTTTATAATATTTTTCACCTTTAGCCATTTCTCGTCTACTTTTTCGACTATAATAAAGAAGGCCTTAATTATAGATTTATTTACTAATTATTCTTTAATATCAATACTATTGTTGATAGTATTTTTTGTAATGGCAAGACATAAAATATTATTGGAAAAAATAAGTTTTCTATCTGGATTAGATTTAATCTTTTCGATTGTCGTTTGTACTTCCTTTATTATGAACGTTCTTTTGCAAAATGTAATTATAAATACTCTTAGTTTAATTTTGATTAGTGCTTTTATAATTTATTTATGGTATAAGTTGGTTAGTATATTTAATGATAGATATATAAAGTTGATTTACTATACTTCTTTTGCACTCCCTACAATATCATTGCTGATAATATTGCTTTTGTAATTTTTTTTGTTAAATAATAAAAAACCTTTCTGAAGTGTAAGTTCATTATTTCATTTATAATTTCTACAAGCTTTTTCACATTTTCTGCAAGACTCTGCACATTCTATGCAATGTTCCATATGTTTATGTGCCTCACACTCATCACCACACATTTTGCACATATCTGCACACATTTGCAAATACTTCCCTGCTATCTCTGCTCCTCTTGATAACAATCTTGCAGCTTCAGAACATATTGCTGCACAATCCATATCAAGTTTAATGCATCTTGCCATCATTTTAACATCTTGTTCATCGAGACAAGCTACTGCACAGTGGTCACAAGACTGTGCGCATTCCATTAACGTCTGAATAAGTTCACGATTTTCTTTATGCATTATTTTCTTTCTTAGGTTAAAGAACAATTAAGCTAAAATTTTTAATTTACACTGTTAATAAATTGCTGTTCTCCGTTTTATAATGTTTAACTTTTACTTTAAAGTTAAATTTAATTTTTCAAGACTCGAATTCAATTCTGTTAGTTTAATTATACTAATTGAACCTAAACTCACAGTTAGCTTTAACATATTTTCAAGGTGAATACCTGTAAAATATGCTATTGCTGTTCTTATGGGGTCTCCGTGACTCACAAGACAAAATGTACCTTCAGGATTTGAATTAAATACTTCATAAATTTTATCAACCATTCTATGCTGCACTTCAAGAATATGCTCTCCGCCAGGTACCCTGGTTCCGCTTCTATTTGTATGAAAATTTTTCCAGCGGTAATCACCCTCCAATTCCTTAAATAATTTATTTGTCCATTCACCAAAATCAACTTCAAGAAGGTCATCACTATAAATTACTTTTTTATTCTGATTGGCAGCTATTGCTTCAGCCATAATCCTCGTTCGTTCTATTGGAGAAGAATAAATTTCATCAAACTTAATGTCAGAAAAATATTCAACATTATGTTTAACTTGCTCATTACCTAATTCACTCATACCAATTCCTGGTGCTCGTCCAACTAATATCTCTCCGACAGTTGTTGCACCATGTCTAACCAAATAAATCAAAGCCATTATTTTTTTTCTATTATTTTTTTTATATCTTTTTATTACTTCAATAATGAATCACAAAAATTCTTCCACTCAATTAACGAATTTATATATCCTAATTTTTACCTATTGTGATATGAAAGTCCATAAGGATTAAATAATAATTTTTGTTGATGATTTTGTTTAGAAGAATCTATGAAAATCGATTGAAAAAACATATCAGTCACAAGATATTTCAGATGTTATTCTAAACATCTACAATGTAGAATAATACTTTATTTTTTCTATAAAAATATTTTTATATAGAATAAGTAATCAGCTAAATAAGTCTTTGGATTGGATTAGTTTAAACAGATAATTATGGGACTAACTATATCATTTTTTGGTTCAAGTCTTGTATCTTCATATTGGAATGGAGCTGCAACATATTATAGAGGTATCATTAAAGCTCTTTACAAAAAGGGACATCAAATAACTTTTTATGAACCTGATATTTATGAACGCCAACAAAATAGAGATATAGAAAATCCCTATTATGCCAATGTTGTAGTATACAAGCCGGATCAGGATGAGCTGGATTTTCATTTAGACCAGGCAAGAAAATCCGATGTAATTATAAAGGCAAGTGGTGTTGGAATTTTTGATGAATTGATTGAGAAAGAAATTGTCAGTATCAAAAGAAGTGAGCAGATAATTATTTTTTGGGATGTTGATGCTCCTGCAACTTTAGATAGAGTTATTCATAATCCTAAAGATTACTTTGCTCCTCTTATTTCAAAGTATGATATAGTATTAACTTATGGAGGAGGAGAACCTGTTAGTAAGACTTATTTAATTTTGGGCGCAAAAGAATGCTATCCTATTTATAATGCTTTTGATCCTGAAACTCATTTTCCAGTTCCTCCGCAGGAAAAATATAAAGCAATTTTATCATTTCTTGGTAACAGATTACCTGACAGAGAAAAAAGAGTCGAACACTTCTTATTTGAAACTGCAGATGCAATGCCTAAAGAAAAATTTATTCTTGGTGGAAGCGGGTGGGGTGATAAGTGGATGCCGGAAAATATTAAATATCTTGGTCACGTTTTTACTGGAGACCACAATACATTTAATGTTTCACCATTAGCTCTGTTAAATATAAGCAGAGACAGTATGGCAAAATATGGTTTCTCTCCAGCAACAAGAGTTTTCGAAGCAGCTGGAGCAGGTGCCTGCGTAATTACTGACTTTTGGAAAGGTGTTGACCAATTCTTTGAGCCTGAAAAAGAAATTTTAATCGCCAAAGATAAAAATGATATAGTTGATATTTTAAAACATTTAACAATAGAAAAATCCAAGGAGATTGGCAGCAATGCATTAAGAAGAGTTCTTAGTGAACATACCTACACTCATCGTGCAGAGCTTTTAGAAAATATTTTATTCAGAAAAATTGATAAAGGTTTATTTGTAAAATGATTAAGGATAATACTTTAAATATTGTAATATTTGGACTGTCAATAACTTCGTCCTGGGGAAATGGACATGCTGCCACTTACAGAGGTCTTATTAGAGAATTAACCAGAAGAGGACATAAAGTAATCTTCTTCGAAAAAAATTTGGATTTTTATGAATCCAATAGAGACCTGCCAAATGCTGATTATTACAAAATAATTTTATATGATAAGCTTACTGATTTAAATAAATACAAAGAGGTTGTTGCTGCTGCTGACCTTGTAATTGTAGGCAGTTATGTACCTAATGGTGTAAAAGTTGGATACTTTGTAGTTGAATATGCGAAAGGTATAAAAGCATTTTATGATATTGATACTCCTGTAACTTTGGCAAAATTAAAAAATGAAGATTATGAATACTTAGAACCTATGCTTATAAGTCAATACGATATGTACTTATCTTGTACTGGAGGTCCTACTTTAAATTTTATTGAAGAGTATTATCGTTCACCTAAAGCTTTACCTTTTTATTGTTCTTTTGATCCCGACCTTTATTATAAAATGGATATTTCTAAAAAATGGTTGATGGGATATATTGGAACTTATAGTAGAGACCGGCAGCCTGCACTGAAAAAATTATTAATTGAACCTGCGAAACAAATGCCTTTAGATTATTTTGTTGTCGCAGGAACTCAATATCCTGTAGATATGATTTTACCTCAAAACATTGAAAGAATTCAACACCTTCCACCAACTGAGCACGCTGATTTTTATAACAGCCAGATATTTACATTAAATATAACCCGGGCAGATATGCTCAAAGCAGGATTTTCTCCTAGTGTTAGATTATTTGAAGCTGCAGCTTGTGCTGTTCCTATAATTAGTGATTATTGGAATGGAATTGAGACCATCCTTAAACCTGATGAAGAAATTTTAATTGCCCATTCATCAGAAGATGTAATTAAATATTTAAATAATTTATCTAATGATGAGAGAATTAAAATTGGAGAGAACGCACAGACAAATGTTATGGAGAATCATACTACAGAAAAACGCGCTATCCAGCTTGAAGAATATTATGAAATGATTGTTGACAGAACTAAAAAACCAATATCAATTAAAAACAATTACTGATTTTATAAATTCTTCAGGATGATGATTAACATTTATCAACTACATTTATTTAAATGAAATGAAAACCTTTCCATCTTTAATACTTGTATTATAAGTCGAGATTGCTTTCTCTGCAGGTGGTGATTTAACAACTCCTGTATTTACATCAAATTGAGAACCATGCCAAAAACATTGAACAGTATTACATATCATTACTCCTCCTGCTAATGAACCACCTCTATGTGTGCAATGGTCATCAAATGCTGTAAAGCCTATTTCAGTTTTTGCCAAAACAATTCGTTTACCATTTATTCTTAAAAGCTTCATTTGATTAATTTGCAACTCATTTGTATCTGCAGCTTCGAAAAGTTCATTATCACTTGATAAAGTTTCATCTTTCCATCTACCTTTGTTAGCATATCGATGATCTGGACCAATAAAATTACGGTTAACAAGAGTACCTCCCATCCATCCTCCCATAGTAATTAAAACAGAAGCGATAAGCATAAGAGTCATAGGAATGTAATTATAAATCTCAGGATTTTCCCTTCTCAAATAAAAAGCAGCTGAAAATAGAACAACAGAAGAAACATTGACTATTAAGTGCTTAGTTCCTCTATTCTTCCCGGTGCTTTCAGGAGGAACAGAATAGATGTAATCAATTAAACCGAATACTGCAGCTAATAATCCAAAAATTACTCCTGCTGCTATTAAGTAGTAACTGGTAATGTTGAAGTAATCATTTTTAATCAATACCCCTACAACATAAAAGAAAAACGAACCTATAAGCAATCCTATAGGAAAAGGAATCAACATCTGATGAATTGCATGACCTTTTATATTTGCTTTGGTACGCATATCTACCTCTAAGTTGTTGAATTAAAATAACATATAATTGGTACTTAGATGTTGATTTAGAATAAGGTTGTCAAAATTTTATTATTTTTTAGTATGAACATGAAATTTTTATTTTTTGGCTTTTATTCCTTTTGGGTTTTGCGCAAATTGTCGATTCTCTAAAACCTATTATATATTATTGTACTATTGATAGCACCTATCAGCCTGCAATGTTTGCAAAAGTAAATTCAATTGATGCAAAACCTTTACTTGTTGGTCTACATACCTGGGATGCTGATTATACCTCTGAATCAGGAAAAATTTATTATAATCTTGCTAAATCCAAAGGATGGAATTACATTTTCCCAAATCTCCGAGGACCTAACAACAATCCAAAATCAACAGACTCAGAATATGTATTTAAGGATGCTGAAGATGCTGTAAGACAGCTGGTGATATTTTTGAAATAAAAAAGATGTTATTTATTAAATAAAATAAGATGACATCTTTGAAAAGATTTATTCTATAAGTTTATGTTTTCAAATAAATTTAAAAATATTCAAAACTTTATTTTATATTTGTACTAACACAAATCATTTTAATTATATGAAGTACTTAATTATTTTATTTTTACTTATTATGACAATTGAAGAAGATATTTTCGCTCAGGATTGGGCAAATCTTAATAAATATAAAGCTGCCAATGATACTTTAGTACATCAAAAGAAAAATATTAAAAGAATTGTTTTTATGGGTGATTCAATTACCGAGTTTTGGACACCTGATTTTTTTACTAAGACCAATTATATTAACAGAGGAATCAGCGGACAAACTACTCCTCAAATGTTAGTAAGATTTAGACCAGATGTTGTTAACCTTAAACCTGATGTTGTTGTAATTCTTGCAGGCACAAATGATATCGCAGGTAATACAGGTTCTATGACTTTGGAAATGATTGAAGATAACTTGAAATCAATGTGTGAAATTGCAAAAGCAAATAAAATTAAAGTTGTTCTTTGTTCAGTTCTTCCAGTATATGATTATACCTGGAAAAAAGGAATGGAACCAGCAGAAAAAATTTATACTTTAAATAAATGGATAAAAAACTACGCAGATAAAAATAATTATGCATATGTTGATTATTACTCTCCTACAGTCGATGATAATAAAGGAATAAAAAAAGAGTATTCAGAAGATGGTGTTCACCCCAACAAAAAAGGTTATGATGTTATGGAACCCATTGTTAAAGAAGCTATAACTAAAATATTAAGCAAATAAAGATTTTTTTAAAGGAATTTCTTTTATTCTTTTTTGTTGCATATTATTCATTTATATATTATGTTTTACCCAACTAATTTTAGGAGGTCACATGAACGTTAATGATCCTAATTCTCCATATACTCAACAGAGTCCTTATACACAACAACAAACTCCCAACTACAGCAGTCCTTATTTCAAACAACCTGAACAGCCAATGAGCATTGGTGACTGGATGGTTACAATGCTTATTTCATTCATCCCAATTGTGGGATTTATAATGTTGTTTGTATGGGCATTTGGAAGCAGTGCTCCCGAAACTAAAAAGAATTGGGCAAAAGCTACCTTAATTTGGATGGTTATAGGAATTATCTTCTCAATCGTTTTCTTAGGTGCATTAATTTCAGCCATTACTTCAGGTCTTAGCGGAAGTAGAGGGTTTTAATTTTTTTTGGAGCAGAGTAATTTAATTGCTCTGCTTTATTTTTATTTGTGAGGTAATTATGAATCAGGCAATTCAAGATTTTGTTAATTGCAAAAACATTGCAGTTGTTGGTTATTCAAAAGATAAAAATAAATTTGGCTCTGCTGCTTACAGGGAATTAAAACAAAGAGGATACACTGTTTATCCGGTTAATTCTTCCGGGGGAATGATAAACGATGTTCAATGCTACACTAATCTTTCATCTATAAATGACCCCATAGAAGGTGTATTTATTTCTATTAAACCTGAAAAAGTTAATTCAATTTTAGATGAAGCTGCTTCAAATGGAATAAAAAATATTTGGATTCAATCTGGTGCTGAATCAAATGATTCAATTAAAAAAGCCGAGGAACTTGGATTAAATTTTGTAACAGGTAAATGTATTTTAATGTATGCAGGACCCGTAACCTCGCTTCATAAAGTGCATAGATTTTTCAATAAGGTTTTAGGAAAGTACTAAAAATATTTTCTCTTATCTCTAAGTTCTCCGCAGTTGATGCATTCATCTCTGTGCATGCATAATGGACTTCCGCATTCTTTGCATTCCCAATAAAATTTTTCTTTTTCAACAAACTTGCGAAGTCCGTTCTCTTTTATGTAATTCAAATTTTCAATTACACTCAAGCCATATTTTAATTTATATCTTTTATCCAGATGTTTTAATCTTTGGCAGGGATAACTGCTGCAGGAATAGCAGTAAGTGTTTTTCTTCTTAGTACAATTTTTAATAAAACAATTAACACAGCTGATTGATTTTACATTATTGCTTAAACATCCTCCGCAAAAATTTTTCTCACGAAAATACGCAATACACAACCCGCAATTTATTCCGCAAGGTGCTACAAGTTTAATATATTTTCTTTCATTCAACATAAATCAATAATAAAATCTTCCGTTCTCTAATAATTGTCGCGTACTTACCTTAGGATACCTGCAAATATAAACCTGAAGATTATTTTCATGCTCTGATACATACTTATTAGTATAAACTCCATTAAATTTTTGAACATTTCCAAACACTTCCTTATATCCATCATAGGCATCCACACTATTCAACTCAAGAAGAATATCACCATTCAGTCTTTCTTTGCTCCAAAGATAATAATTATTATGCCCTGAAGCTGCGAA
>DASRWI010000039.1:0-63253 GCA_035654655.1 Ignavibacteriaceae bacterium
GTGATAGTCACTTCTAAATAAAATCCCTTTCGTCTATAATCAACATAAAATTGATTATTATTTTTTAGATAATTAAAAGAAGTATCTTGATGAATCACACTGTCTTTAAGTAAATACGATATCTCAGATTTACAATATGCATCCAATTTTATTTTATTGAATTCTTTATAGAATATTTTATTACTATAATAAATAACTGTAAAAACAGAGAGAATAATTGTAGTTAATAGAATGGTTATTAAAAGTATATAAGGAAGAACATAACCTTCGTTTTCCTTTAATATTTTATTCCCTGTATTTTGTAAAATATCCATATATATTAAATATATAATTTTATGTTTATTATAGCAATTATAAAAACTTAAGATACGAATGAACTATTATTTTTATAAACTATTCATTATGGATTTCCAACACTCATTATAATTTTCAAAAAAATAAAATAAATAATTAAAGAAAAAACTTGACATTAATAATAATTTAGTCATATATTTTCACATTGATAAAGTTGCAATATGTAATTAGGGAAGATATTTACTGGCACATCCGGAAACCATTGCTTATCAGGATAACCTTTTAGTATAATAATTCAAAATAAAGGTTTTTTAATGTCAGTAAATAAGGTAGGATTAAATTTAAATTTTATTGCAATCCATCTTCGCATATGTGTTATTCCTTTCTATAAATACTTTCAATTTACAATCTCCAATTTCTTAGAGGAAAAATGAAAAAAATATTTATTCTTGTGCTGTTATCAGCAATGTCATTTTACCCACAGGATTCTTTATATAATATAAATAAGCCTATTTATTTTTGGTTAGACGAAATAATAACCAGCCATACTTTTAATTATCCTGATTCTATTATAAACTTCTTAAAAGATGCTAAAGATCTTGGAGTAACAGATATTGTTATTGAAGCAAAAGGAATTTCCGGTGAAGTTATCTACCCCAGTAGCATTGCTTTAAGGACAAATTTATTGGATGATTTTTATAGTAATAATAATGATTTTCTTTTATTGTTAATTAATTACTGTCATAATTTTAATCTTAAAGCTCATGTTGCTATAAATGTATTTACTGAAGGTGACCTTGATTCTAACAGAGGATTAGCTATTGGAGATAGTTCTCATTGGCAGACTATTATCAACACTAAAGATGGATTAAAGAATTACTCACAGCTTGGAAAGGGTAATGCTGTTTATGTTAATCCAACTAATTCAATAATACAAGATTATGAATTATCTATAATAAATGAAATAGTCACCAGGTATAATATTGATGGAATTGTATTTAAGAATTTTTCATTTGAACCTGACGGTGATTTTAGCTTGACAACCAAAGGAAAATTCGAAGAATATTTAGGAACTTCAATTACAAATTATCCTGGAGATATCTTTAGATGGCAACAGGTTAGTGATTCAACTTATTCAAAGATACGAGGTTCTTATTTTAATAAATGGGTGGAATTTAAGAATAAGATAATCTATGATTTTTTTACGAAAGTAAAAAATTTAATTCATTCAAAAAATCCTACTTTGAAACTTTATTGTTTTAATTCCGATTTACATCTCAAGAGTATAGAAAAAGGTGTAAATGAAGCATCCTTGATATCTGATCCCTCAATATTTGGGGATTATTACTCTCCCTCATTAATCAATTTCTCTATACTGCCATTCATTAATTCCTACATGGCTGGTTATTATTATTATGATATAGATTCAAATGATATAAATGATTTCAATAATTATGTACAAGAAAATCCTTACTTGAATCTCAGACTCAAAGATATGAGCAAAACCATTTCTTATCACTTAGGTGAAATAAAGGAAATTACAAAACAAGAAAAACCGATAATATCAGGGATAAATGTTTTTAACTATAAGGATAAAGGAGAGCTCCTTAAAAAAGCAATAATTTTTGCTTACAATAAGTCAGATGGTATAATGTTTTATGATGCATCATTAATTCATGAATATGGATGGTGGGCATTTATTAAATCTTGTCTTCAGGAAGTTCAATTATAAAATTAAATATTAAAGTGGAGTTATAAATGCATTATTTTCATTATATAATAGTTATTCTTTTGATAAATTCATTTTCTTTATATGCTCAAGATTCTACTAGTTTAAAAACTGACGCAAGGTTTAACGAAAGTGGCTACTCAACAAGTGCCAGTTCAATGCTTGACGGGAAGGAAATAGTAAGTGATTATGATGGTAATTTCAGTATGCAATTTTCAACTTCTTTTGGTTCTGAAAACCTTAAAGAGAATTTTACTGTATTGTTAAACAATAATGTTCAACATGTTGCATTTTCACCTACTACCATGGGTACAGTTAGAGAATCATATTCAATGAATATGCCGGAATGGATACTTGGTTACGGAGGATTTGCAGTACAGATGTTAAACTTTGAGGTTAACACAAAATTTGAACAAAAATATTCTTTGAATGATTGTGAGGTACCTACTTTAGTTCCGGGTTATCATTATTCCAGGTGTAGACTGTTTAATACCAACGGATATAAACCTGAAGATATAGAAATTTTAAAAGCTGATGGATCAAAAATAGTTTTAATTAGTGTGGGTGCCGGAGTAGATACCGGAGTTTATTGTGAAAAAGGGATTACAAATTTATCATATGCCTATGTGACAAAAGGAGCTACAACAAGGAATATTTATTATAAACCCGGTGATGGCAAAACTTATTTATTTGTTGAGGAAGATGGAAATTATACTGATCAAGATCCTGGTTATTTTAAGACTACTTATTTAACAAAAATATATGATAATAGGGATACAATTTATTTAAATTATGTTAAAGTTATTTCGGGTAGAACGGGTAGAAAGTCGTTAAGTACTATAAATTTTAATAAAAGAATTAATGATGTTGAAGTCAAATCAACATTATTTCATATTGAGTATGCATATTTAAATATTATTGGTGGTATTGAATTAAAATTAATTACTCTAAAAAATTATGTTAATAATGAACAATATAGGTTATATATTAATAATAATAGTTCGCTTCCAACATTTACTGCTGCTAGATCATCTTCATACAACCGAACTAAAATTTACCAAATTAGCAGAATAGAAGACCTGCTTAAAAGAGGTACTAATATAACTTACTCAAGTATTAGAAGAAAATTTAGTGAAGAAGGTAAGTTTAATTTAGAAATTCCTATTTACAGACCAACAACGATTAGGTACTATAACGGAAAAAAAACAGAATTATCTTATATAGATGACAATGCAACCATTACATATGATTATTCACCCACGGGGTGTGCAAATTTAATTAATTATATTGGCTGGAATAGTCTTTCTGTCATGTATAGAGATAAATATTCTAATCACATGCTTTCAGCGAGAAAAGTAACTTTTCCATATGCTGGTGTAGGAAATATTATAAATGAAACATATACATATTCATGGGATAAGGAGAGTCAGGAACTCTGTAATTCATTTAGATATAATGTGAATGGTATAAAAACAGTAATTCAAAAGAATGCTTCTAATGAAACTTCCACAACTAAATTAGAAAAAATATTTGAAATAAAAAGATTTACTGAACCTCCACTAATAAATTTTGATGAAAGCGACCAATCCTCAAAAACCTTGTTGGTTTATGATAATGTATGGGAAAATAATAATTTAAAAATATCTAATAAAATTGATTATGACACGATAACCTTTTTACCTGTTAAAACAACCACTAATTATTTTGATGATACTATCCCCATAACCAAAGTAGATAGCAATTACTATCAATATGCTTCCCTTAATTATAAGCATGTACCAAAGAGAACTATAGAAATAAAAAAAGCTATTCAACCAGATGGTTTAGTTAAAGAAACAATTTACTATACAAGTTTTTTAAACTCTTCTCAAAATGACATTAATTATTGTTTTATTAGCAATTTAATAGATTCACAAAAAATCTATAATGCTGAAAAAGTTAAAGATGCTGTAAAGTATATTTATAATGATAATCCTTTTTATCCAGAATTTTTCGGTAAACTAAAAGAAGAAAGATTATATAAAGGGGATATAGTAAATAAAATAAATTATGAATATTATTATAAAAATAATGAAAATAATTTAAATCTCGCATACTATGGTTTACTTAAAAGGAAAATATTTGAAAATAGTATAATAGAAGAGCATGAATATTTACCAATGTATTATATAGGTGATAAAAGATATAGTTTTAATGATTCTATAATAGTAAGGAAAGTATTTTTAGATGGAACAGAAAACAATGAGTATATACAATTCAATAATTTCCAAGACAAACCTTACAAGATAAGATCTATAGCTGGCTCAGATACAACAATAAAATATTATAAATATAATAATAACTCTAATATTCTATTAACTGGTTATGTTGACGAAAATAAATTTTTATATGAATTTGATTATGATTTAGTTAATAGACTTGCCAATATTCGAAAACCAGGTTCATTCTCCAAAGGTAATTCTACAGTAACGGATACAAATTTAGTTTTCTATGATTCATTAATTTATAATGTAGGTTATTCTGAAACCATAGCTGAAGGGATTAGAACGGATATTAATTATAATGGAGTGCGATCAACAACAAAAAGTTTACAGAGTGTTTCGGAGGCTGATACAACTACTGAAAATGTTGAAGGGGATATTCTTTTTATTCCAGAGGATATTGTTGAAGAAATGGAATATGAACCTACTCCGAGTGTTCCAAATTATGAGTACCATATCTTCTTCGAAAATCCAATTATACCGACATTAATTGGAAATATTCATAATGCTGAACTAAATTTGATATGTTCTTCACAAATATTATCTGCCAATGAAAATAATGATATACGACTATCAGCAATTGTAAGTGATGATGGTAAGGAGTGGGTATATTTATGTCAGATTGGTTTTAGATCTAATATAAATCTTATAGTTGATTTGACATCTTATTTACAACCACTAGTCAATCAAGGTAAAACAATTTATGGGATTAAATTATCTACTTCTAGAATTCAAAATGAAGGTGGAGGGCGAGAAAAACGATTTACTTTTTATTTACCCAATAACTTTTTAATTTTAAGTCACAGTAAAAAGGTCTTAGTTACCAAATCATTAGCTGCAACTTTATTTAAATATGATGATTATAACAATACTGCTGAAAAAAGAGAATTAATAGATTCTATAAATGGAAATTATGTATTTAGGACATCCAAGGTAGTTTTAGATGCTAATGGTTCAATCAGAAAAACAGATGTCGAGAATGAAACCAAATCTATAACTAATTATAATTATTTATTTGGTAAACCTAAAGAAGTATTTGATGGTGAAAACATTAAAGAAACTTTCCAATATGATTTTTTAGGCAGGGTTAAGAAAAACATACATGCTGATAATAAATTCATTGAAAATTTTTATTTCTGGGAAGGTGATCCTGGTAATTATTTTGAATATCAAAAAATAATTGATGAAAATAACAGGGAATCAATAATATATTTTGATATTATGGGTAATAAAGTTGCTGAATCAAAAGAAAATAAATTAGTTCGATATAAATATGATGGATTAAGTCGATTAACTGAAGTTCTAAGTCCTTTAGGGAAATCCACAAAATATTTTTATGACTCAAATGGATTTTTAGAATCCAAGATTTCACCTGATGAAGGAACAAATAAATTTAAGTACGATAAATATGGTACTCTTCGTTATGCAATTAATACAGGAAGAAGTCCATTGAAGGTTAATTATTATAAATATGATAAATTAAACAGGATTACTCATAAAGGAGAGTTTAATATCAGTACTATGACTGATTGGAATAATCTTAATCCTGATACTACTTCTTCCTCTGAAAATGATAATACTTTGTTGGTTGTAAATGAATATGAAAAACCGGATAAAACTATTTATCCTTTCCAAAGTGTTCTGCAGCTTACAAATAATATATTAAAAAATTTGAAAGGGAGACTAGTAGCAACTGCTTTTAGAGATAAGATAACAGAACCTTGGAATTATAAATTATATTCATACAATCCTTTAGGAAATGTAGCATCTTTTATTCAAAGAAAAGGTTCTGCAGTAAAATCTATTACCAATAATTACAATAAAATTGGACTTCTAACTTCCCAAATCCTTCCTAGTGAAGACTATCGTTATTATTATTATTATGATAAACAAGGAAGATTAGACTCGATACGTTCAGGAAGAAGCAATAACTTTATCACGGACGAAAAGTACACTTATTTTAAGAACAATAAATTAAAATCAAAACAAAATATTACTGGTTTAACTAGTTATGACTATACCCTAAGAGGTTGGTTATCTGGCACTTGGGGAAGTTATTTTTATGAAATTTTAAATTATGACTTTATAGGTAATATAGAAAGACAAACAATAGAACATACTAATAATAGTTTAGATAATTACTTTTTTTATGATAATTATAATCAATTAGTACAATTTACTAATTTTGATTATTCTGAATATGATCAAACTATAGAATATGATTTAGATGGAAATATAAATTCTATTAACAATTTATCTTATGATTACTATTCAGGAACTAATAAACTTAATAGGACATATGACGAAAGCGATATTCAAACAGAGTATAACTATGATGCAACTGGGACATTCTTATCAAAGTCAAATTTATATAAAAATTATAATTTATCTGTTTTAGAAAATAATTCAAACAATTTACCATTAAAAGTAAATTTTAACGGAACTGTTTACAACTATATGTATGATGATAATGGACAGAGAATTCAGAAGAAGTCTGGTTCAACAGGTGATTTTTATCTTAGAGATCATACTGGAAGGGAATTAGCTGTTTATGATACTGCTTTTACCAATATTAAACTCATCAACTTATATGGTGCTGATGGAATGATAGGTAAAGTGGATGTTAGTTTTCAGTATATTCCACATGTGCATCCGGAAGATGGTGAAATTTATTATGAAGTAATCAGGAGTGATTACAAATCATTTTACAATAAAGACCATCTTGGTTCAATAAGGCAGACTATTGGGAGTAATGGTACAGTATTGGCAACCTATGATTATTCACCATTTGGTGAAATAATAAGCAGCTATGTTAGTAATGGTTCAGACAAATATAAATTCACTCAAAAAGAACGTGACACTGAAACAAATCTGGATTATTTCGGGGCAAGGTATTATGACTCAGAGATAGGCAGGTGGCTTTCTCCAGATCCACTGGCAGATAAGTATCCGGGGTGGAGTCCTTATAATTATTGTATGAATAATCCTGTGAATTTGGTTGATCCGGATGGGATGCAAGTTGGAGATTATTATGATGAAAATGGAAATTTTATTGGTACTGATGGTGTTTATGATAAAAAATATTATGTAGTAACAAAAGATAAATATTCTATTGTTTATGATGCTCTTAATTCTCCCTACTTAATTGGTAATGAACAAAAAATATTGCAAACAGCTATCTCAAATTCATTTTTACTCCCTGATGGTAATGTCATTTCTGAAATGGGGAAAGCAGTGTTAAGGGCGACCCCTTTTAATGAAGAAGGTGGAGTAATAACTTTATTAAAAAATGGATTAACAGGTGTTATGCATGCTAAATCTGGTGAAGGAGTTATTCCAGGTCCAGGTATAAAAGCCTCAATTGATGTATATAATTCTAATAATCCAGAGAATTGGATAAATGTTGTAGCAGAATTAGGTACTTTTCACTCACATCCAAATGGAAGTTCAAATGGGTATAGTTTTATTCAGAAACCTTCTAATGATGATATTTCTTCTGCTTCAGTAAACCTCCCACTTAATAACTATGTATTAGGTACAGGTAATAATACTGTATATATTTATAACAATACTGGAATTTTAGCTACTTTCCCATTATCAAAATTTTTATCATTGGGTAATTAGGAGGACTAATGAAAAGAAAAGTTTTTCTTTTGTTTATTTTATTTGGGATTATCATTTACTCACAAAATAATCCTGATACGATTAAAATTACTGAAAAACAAGAATTAAGTTATTTATCTAAAGTTATAAAAAATAATTTAAATACAAAAACACTCGAATTATGTTGTCTTTCAATTAATGAAATTCCTGAAGATATAAGAAATCTTAAGCATTTAAGAAGTATAAATATATGCTGCAATAAATTATTGTCATTGCCAGATTTTTTTTCAGAATTTAGTTCGCTTGAGAAAATAAATCTTGGGGATAATTGTTACTTAAATTTTCCTAATAGTTTTGTTACTTTAAGTAAGTGTAATAATTTAATAGAAATTCAATTATATCAAAATGAACTTTCTGAACTTCCAAAAGAAATCTCTCTAATTACTTCATTGCAAATACTTAATGTATCAGGTAATATTTTGAAAAACATTCCTCATGAATTAAGAAGATTGAAATGTTTAAAAGAACTAAATTTAAGTAGAAATCCAGTTGATTTAAATTCAATGCTTAGTATAATAAAACATGTACCATCTTTAAAGAAGCTTTATTTAAATGATTGTGGAATAAATGAACTTCCTAATAATCTAGAAGATTTAAAAAACATACAAGAATTAATTTTAACTAATAATAAAATTAAAAATATTCCGGAATCTATTTCGATGTTAGTAAACTTAAAATATTTAGTATTAGCTGGTAATCAGGTAGAGAAAATTCATCACTCTATTACAAATCTAAATAATCTTAAAGTCCTGATTTTAGGAGGACATAAAATTAATAAAGAAGAACTTGACTTTTTAAAACTAAATATGCCAAATTGTTCAATTATTGAGCATAACATTGATTAATATATATATTAAAATATATTTTATTTAGAAGCTAATAAAACAAGAGTATAACTATGATGCTACTGGTACTTTCTTATCAAAGTCTAATATTTATAAAAATTATAATTTATCTGTTTTAGAAAACAATTCAAACAATTTACCATTAAAAGTTAATTTTAATGGAACTGTTTACAATTACATGTATGATGATAATGGACAAAGAATTCAGAAGAAGTCTGGTTCAACAGGTGACTTTTATCTTAGAGATCATACAGGTAGGGAATTAGCTGTTTATGATACTGCTTTTGCCAATATTAAACTTATCAACTTATATGGTGCTGATGGAATGATAGGTAAAGTGGATGTTAGCTTTCAGTATATTCCACATGTGCATCCGGAAGATGGTGAAATTTATTATGAAGTGATCAGGAGTGATTATAAATCATTTTATAATAAAGACCATCTTGGTTCAATAAGGCAGACTATTGGAAGTAATGGTACAGTATCGGCTACCTATGATTATTCACCATTCGGTGAAATAATATACAGCTATGTTAGTAATGGTTCAGACAAATATAAATTCACTCAAAAAGAACGTGACACTGAAACTAACCTAGACTATTTCGGGGCAAGATATTATGATTCAGAGATAGGCAGGTGGCTTTCTCCTGATCCATTGGCAGACAAGTATCCGGGGTGGAGCCCTTATAATTATTGTTTGAATATTTCAATGAATCGACTTAATGGAAGGTGAGAAAATATATTATTTTGGTTGGTAAGTAGAAAATGGTTAAGATTCTTAAATTTTAACTGAGAAGTGTAATGCATTCTTTTATTTATCAATAATGATTGTTTTTTCAGAATTATTATCAATTAAAATTACTTCTTTGATAGTTATAAATTTTATTTTTAATGATTTATATACATCACCTTTTTGCAGGTAGAGTAATTTATTATCATCTAAATCCTCAATAATAACAGATCTATAATTGTCTTTTTCTATTACCCCTAATATTTTATAATGAAAATATGATTTTTCTTTTACAAAAGAGTCTACTATGGGATAATCTTCTTCTTCTTTTATGTCAGAAGAAAATTCAAAAGGATTTCTTTTGATTTCTTTGTAATCAGGAGTGAATTCATTAACAATTCTTTTTGATGATACTTCTGTGGAATCTTTAAAAGATGAATTCAAAACTTCTTCTTTATCATCATTTAACAGATATTGAAATAAATATCTAAATACAAAAAACCAAATTAAAATAGTAATAATTATTAATGATATTTTAGAAATATTCTTTTTCATATATTTAAATATGACCACAACTTCAATTTTATATTTAGACTATCTGGATTCGGGACAGGAGTAATATTTATCGATTTAATAGAAAAAACTTTTTGGGAAATTTCTAAATATCTAATAAAATTATACAAACCTTCATAGTCAGAGGAAAGCTCAATCCCTATAGGTTGGATTCTTAAGTTTTCTTTCTCAAAAAGATTTTCAGGTATTATAGAAATGATTGATGCACCTGATCTATTTGAATAATCATCAATTATAGAAATAATAGAAGATAAATTTGTTTCTTTATTGTACTTTACACTATTAATAATACTTTGATTTAAATAAGAATTCTCTTTTTTCAATAATTTATTTTTACTTAAAAGAACCTGTTTTTCCTTGTCCAAATCTTGAATATCATAATATGTATAAACATTATTAAAAAATTCCCAACTTCTAGGTAGTAATTCAACAATTAGAACAAAAAGAAAAAATAATAAATAAAGTATAAAATAATTTTTCCATTTTTTACTTGAAAATATAATATTGCTATTTCGCATCATAAATACATTTGAATTTAAATTTTATATTATCTTCTAACTCAAACTTATTTTTATCAATTGAAGAAAATAATAATTTTATATTATTAAATTTATTGGATTCCTCCATTGAAGAAATAAAATTACCCACATTAAGTTGATCTTTTGAATAACCTGATATTTCTACTGAAAATATGTTCTTTTTATCTTCCACAATATTCATTTCAGTCAGGTAGCAATTATTATTTATAATTAAGGAAATATCCTCCAAAACATTGGAATATTGAAAATATTTCTCTTTTAAAGAATTAAATAATTTGATGTTACTCAACATGAGATTATTTTCTTTTTCCAGGTTTTTATTTTCATTAGAAATAATTAACATATTATCGGAAACATCTTGAAATTCTTCAAGCTTATTATTTATATGGTTTTCAGAGATAATTAAAAGCACCAAGTAAAAGCAAATCAAAAGGCTGGAATAGAGCGTTATTCTTAATAAAGCTTTTTTTTCTAGTAGGTCGTTAATCTTTATTTTCTTGTCTACTTCTAAAAATTGCAATTTATTATTGTAGGAATGAATATAATGTTCAAAAACCAGTTGGGAAGCCATAAAGTATGAATTATCATCTATGTTCTTAATGGTTGAATATTTATCAAATACATTATCTATTATCTTGTACAAATTTAACTTGTCGAGGTTTTGATAAGATAAGTGAATTGATGGCATTCCCATAGTAAAAGAAGAAATTAACATGCCTTGCTTTAGGGAAATTAATGCGTCCTCAATTGTATCATATATATTATTTGACGTTTTATTATCTAAAAAATATTCATCATAAAAGATGTCACCTGCTGAATTCTTAGCTGCCATAGCAATTTTATCTTTCTCTATTCCAATAAAAATATAATCACTAAGGTCTCTTCTATCAAAAACAAAAAAAGGAATAGGGTAAATTGAAAGAATATACTTATTAAACTCACCTAGGTTTAAAATATTTTGTAAGTAATTATTTCTAAGAAGGAAAGTATAAACATAACTTAAATTATCATCTTTGTAATATTCTTTATAAAAAACCTCAAATTCATTTTCAGGTCTTCCTTCAGGAATAAATTTTAATTTATTATCAGAAAACCATTCTTCAATATTTTCCACCTCATTGGAGAGGGTTAACTTCCTAAACTTAAATTCGGTAACACCAATTATTATTAAAAACTCTTTAATCCCTATTTCTGTTATTAAAGAACAAATATCTTTTGTTATTTCAAGTTCATTTTCATTTTTAATTAAAACTCTATTTAAAACTAACTTGAATTTCACTTTGTTTTTGAATATTAAAAAGAAATCATTTAACTCAAATAATGATACTTTTATATAATCGGAGTAAAACTCCAATATAAAAAAGTGTTTTATTCCTGCTAATTTCAGAATATTTGTTTTTTTACCAAGATTCATTATTAGGAAACCTATTCAGCATAATTATAATTAGAATATTCATTATCATCATAATAAATCTTCGGAGTCAAATAAACTATCAACTCACCTTTACTTTTTTGCTTAGTAACAGACTTAAAAAGTTCACCTATAAAAGGTATATCTCCTAATAAAGGAAATTTATCCTCAGATTTAATCTCTGATTCTTGTATTAATCCTCCAAGAATGATAGTCTCTCCGTCTCTTAAACGAACGGTGGATGAAAATGTTCTAGTATTAATAGCCGGTATATTTTTTTTGTCTGGATTAAAATCACCAACCGGTGTTTGAAATTCAGGTTTTATTTCTAAGGTTAATTCTCCATTGGGTCCAATCCAAGGTGTTATCTCAAAAGACATATTGGCTTCTATTTTTTCAATTCTTTCTCTTTCTATGAACGATGAAGAATATTGATTTTGAATTGGCATAATTTCATTAAAAACATAATTTTGAATTGTACCTATTTTGAGAGAAGCAGTATGACCATTCAATGTTGACAAAATTGGTCTTGATTTTATATTAACTAATCCGGCAACTTCCATTGCCTTTAAATTAATATAAAAATTAGCTGGTAATTTACCTAATTTGGCTATATCAAATTCTTTCCCAAACAGATTAATTGAACCAATATCTTTAAGAATCTTATTTATATTTTCACCGCTGGCAGTTACATTGATACCAGGGAAAAAGTTATCAATCTTTGTCAAAGTTGTTGAATCCCCTTTGCCAGCTTTAATGCCATATTGTAAACTATTATCCAAATTAAAATCAACTACAATTGCTTCAATTAACACTTGGGGAACTGGTTTATCAATAACTTCTATGTAATCTTCTAAAGAAGAAATAGATTCTATATTACCTGAAACAATTAAGGCATTATGTTCTAATGATGTATTCACATTAACTGATTGTGTTAAATATTGAGGCAATTTAGTTAAAACTTTATCTGACCTTAAAAACTTTAGTCTAATTAATTTAGTATTCTCTAAGTTTTTTCCGTTTTTGGCTCCAATTATGAACAAATCATCATCAACCTTATAAGTAAACTCAGTACCATAAAATAGATAACTAAATGCTTTATCTATTGGCAATTCATTAAATTTCGCGGTAATATTTACAGCTGGAACAACCAACTTGATAATTTGTAAATTTAATTGTTGACTGATATCAGTAATTACTTTATCTAAACTTACTTGACTAACTTGAACAGTTACTTTCTTCTGTTTAGCACTTACCCAATAATCCTTGTATCTATTTTGATTTTGGGTTCCATCTAAGCTTGAAAAATATGAAGAACGAGATATATAATAAATTGAATCTGTTATGTTCAATAAGAATCCATTATTTTGTAAAAGATTCTTCAAACCAATTTCTAAATCAACATTCTTTAGTTTACCTGAAATTCTTCCTTCAGTACCTGCTGTTATTAAAAAGTTTTTACCAGATTTATTTTGTAATATTTGGACTAACTTTTGTATTCTAACATTATCAGCATCTATTGAAAGATTATTATTTTCAAAACTTATTATTGGTTCATTATCCATTATGGCTATTACACTATCTTTCAGCACTTTTTTAGATTTAATAGTAAATCTATTCTTATCAAAATAAAAATATAATTCATTATCTTCTGAAATGATTTTTATTGCATCAAATACCTGAATATTAAACAGGGAAGTCGAAATACGTTTGTTTACATCATTATCAACCATAATGTTGGTCTGATACTCAAAAGCAATGGATCTGAAAATGTCTCGAATATCAGTATCCTTAAAATTCAGAGATGTTATAATTTTATTACTATTAGGTGGTTTCTGAAGTATATCTTGTGAATAAACAATTTGAAGTGAGAAAAATATAATGATACTAATTAGTAGTTTCACGAACAACCTCTTCAAATGTAGTTTGACCCAAAATTAACTTTTCAATACCGGAATTGTATAAAGTTTGCCCAGTAAGACCAACTTTAGTACGAATTTCATTTATTGTTATGTTTTTATTTATAAGTGTAGTTAGATTATCATCAATTTCAAGTAATTCAAAAATGGCAGTTCTCCCTTTGTAACCAGTATATCCACAATTATTGCAGCCATTTTTTGTAAAAACCTCTTTATTAAGTTCCTCATTATAATTTTTTATTTTACATGAGCAGAGTTTTCTAACAAGCCTTTGAGCGACAATTAATTTTAAAGATGAGGCAATTAAAAATGGTTCGATGCCAATATCAATTAATCGCATTATAGCTGATGCAGAATCATTAGTATGTAGTGTGCTGAAAACTAGATGACCAGTTAAAGACGCTCTGATTGCTATTTCTGCAGTTTCTTTATCTCTGATTTCGCCAACCATAATTATATCAGGATCTTGTCTTAGAAAAGCTCTTAATGCTTTAGCAAAATCATATCCTATATCTGGTTTTACCTGACTTTGATTTATTCCTGATATATTATATTCGATAGGATCTTCAATAGTTAAAATATTTTTTTCAACGGAATGCAAGTAATTCAGTGCAGTATATAAAGTCGTACTTTTACCACTTCCAGTAGGCCCAGTCACCAATATCATCCCATAAGGAAGTTTAATATTTTTTAATATTATTTCTTTTTGATGGTTATTTAATCCAAGTTGATCAAAGTCTAATGGGACTGAACTTCTATTCAAAAGCCTTAAAACTATTTTTTCTCCAAATATTGTAGGAATTGAAGACAGTCGAATATCAATTTTAGAATTTCCATGAGTATAGCTTATTTTCCCATCTTGTGGTCTTCTCTTTTCAGAAATATCTAAATTAGCCATAATTTTTAACCTGCTCATAATCTGACTACTTTTATCTTTAGATATTGTATCAATCTCTCTTAAATAACCATCTATCCTATACCTGATTCTTAATAACTTCTCAAATGATTCGAAGTGAATATCTGAAGCGAAAGAAGAAATTGCATTTGAAATTATTTTGTTAACGAATTCAATATTTGATGTTTCTCTAAATGAGTTATCACTAGAAAAACTATTTTGTTCATTATTATCAGAATCCGGATAGATCTCATTTAATTTTCTGAGGATCATTTCAGAAGGTAATTCAATTACATTCAGTTTAAATCCTGTGTAAAATCCAATATCGTTCAATACATTATTATTATCTTTATTTGGTAATGCAAAGTAAAAGATATCATTTTCAAATTTTATAGGAAGCAGGTTCCATTCAAAGGCTTTCTTCTTAGGAATTATTTCCTTTGCAGCCTGAGTTATGTTTATTTTATCAATCAAAGATGTATCCTAACAGAAAAATATACTTATCAACTATATCAAAGTTAAAAAAGAGTAATATAATTGATGAAAATGAAAGAAATAATCCAAATGGAATTTTATTATCTGAATACCTTAACTTAAATGTTTTATGAAAAATAATATAACAAACCAAACCTATTAATGAAGCAAACCATAAAACAAAAAAGAATTGAATAAGATTTCCTATCAAGATAATTGCGGAAAACAACTTTATATCACCATAACCAATTATTTGTTTATGATAGTAAAAATTAAAAAATAAGTTTGCTAAATGGAATAAAGAAAAAATTAAAATAATTGTTATAATATTGTATATAAAATATTGTACCGGGATATTAAGAAGGAAAAACTTTAATATTGATAATATCCAAAGACAAAAAACAAGAATATTGGGAATAACCAACTTATAAAAATCAACAACAGCTATTATTAAAAAAATGTAACATATGAAAAATAATAGGAAAGAATAAGTGGAAACATTAAATAAAAGTAGAGTAATATTCCCCAAAATCAAGATTATAAGCTCAACCAATAAATATCTTTTAGAAATTTTATCATTACATTTCTTACATCTTCCTCTTTGATACATATAACTAAAAATAGGAATTAATTCTGAGATACTTAAGGTATTTTTACAATTAAAACATTTTGAACGGAAGAAATCGAAATTCTGACCATTTATGAAAAATGTAATTATATTATTTGCAAAACTACCAAATACTAAAAAAATAAAAGAAAATAAAATGATCATTTATTCATTTCTCAAATGTACGGAAATGTCTCGAACAGCTAAGGATAGCGCACTATTTATATCTTTATCCGAGCATAAATAACTTACCATACCAATAATATCATTTGATTTTACTGATATAAATCTGAAGGATAAATTTAGCTCAACCCTTTCATCTTTTTGGTTTAATATATTATTTTGTTGTATTTTTTCTATTTTCCCAATTATTATATAATCAGCTTTAAGACTAAATCCTATTTGTTTTATCTGATCAGAAGATAAATATTCTGTAGAAGTTAAATTTTGTTGCTTACTGGAATTATTTATTAAAGCTCTATCAACAACCGCAAAATTATTATTTATGTAAAAGCTTTCACTAAGTCTATCTGCAATAATTTTTCCGTAAATTGATTTTAAACCAAGAGTTGAGAAATTTAATATCGCTATTCGTGAATTTGTAATATCCTCCTTCATGTTTATTCTGGGAGCATAATAATTATAAAAGCAACCATAAAAATTTACGAAAAAGATTGTTATAATAAGATACAATATTTTCATTTTAATCCTGTATAACCTCTTTGATTTGCCCATCTTCGTTTACTTCCCATTGATTAAATGTTCCATCATTATCAAAATCAACAACTGATGTGGCAATAGCCTTAAAAGTATTTACATCTGCCGAGATTATATTAATTTTATACCTTGCTGGTCCACCTTCAGTAACTAACTTTTCTTGTTCAAATCCAATTTCACTTAGAACCATGGAATATTTATCCTGCTCAAACTTAAAAGCTTTTTCAAGCATATGAATTTGTTTAAGGTTCAATTTAGCTTCGGTTGTTTTAGCTTTAGTCACAATAGGCATTAATCTTGGTAAAGCTAATAAAACCAAAATCCCTATAATTACTAAAACAACTAAAAGTTCAACTAAAGAAAAACCTTCATCAAATAAATATTTTCTTTTCATTTAAATTCCAAAATTATTTACAATTTCAAACATTGGGAGATACATAGCAATAACAACTAAAGCAACAAAAATGCCGACAATAAAAATCAAAATTGGTTCAATTACGGACATTAAACTTTCCATTTGATAATCAAAATCTTTAGAATAATAATCGCTTATAAGTAAAAATACTTTATCCATTTCAGCACTTTCTTCTCCAGCAACTATTAACTTAGAAAAAGTTTCATCAAAAAAATAAGAATGCTTAAAATTTAAAGATAATGACTCACCTTTATTAACTTTATTAAGTATCTTATTTATTTCTTTTTTAAAAATAACATTTTGAGAAATATTTTTTGATATGTCTAATGATTCAATTAGTGTAATTTTATTCTTTAATAATATATGCATTGTAAATGAAAATCGTGCGAGAATATTGCTTTTGTATACTTTTGACAAATAAGGTATTGTTAGAAGCAATCTATCGGTTTTATTAGTTAGAATTGAATTACTTTTTAATTTGAAAAATAAAAAGAATATAGATGTAAATAATATCATTAAATAAACAAAATTATTTTTAATTAAATAACTAAAATTAATGATAAATTCAGTTAGTAAAGGAAGTGAACTGTTTGATGCAAAAAATATTCCTTCAAAAGAAGGTATAAGGAAAAAAACCATAAATGAAATAGCTAAAAATGAAACACCTAGAACTAAGAGGGGATACCGTGAAGCTTGAATGATCTTTTTCTTTAAAGTGTAAACACTTTCTTCATAATTAGAATATTCATAAAGTACTTCTGCAATTTGATTAGTTTCTTCAGCAGCCTTCAAATTAGCTATGTATATTTTAGGAAAAATTTTAGGGTATTTTGCAAAACTTAAAGATAACGATTTCCCAGTTTTTAACTCAGTGAGTATAATTTTTAATATGCTCTTTAGTTCCGAACTCTTAGATTGCCCACATATTATTTCTAAAGATTGTATGATCGATAATTTGGCCAAAAGCAAAAGGCTTAAGGTTTTGTTAAAATCTATTATTTCTTTTTGTTTAATTTTGTTGAACATTTTTCTGGAATCAGATAAATATTTGATAGTCTTGCATTTTAATGTACCTAGATTGTTAAAATTAACTTAATATTGAAAATATTTAAAGAATGAAGATTTGAACCCTAATTAGATATTAATTTATTCTGATTATTAAACTATAATAACCATTATTATAAAATAATTTTATTTAGATTTAGAAGCAATGTTTTAATAAAATTTTAATGAAAAATATGGTGATTACATATTTGAAATTGTAATTAAGCAAGTTAAATTCTCACTCACTATTCCCCTTCATGGGGTTTTATAAAGGTTTCGAAAAAAATAATATTGCTATCTCTAGTATTTAAAGTTATAGTAATATAATAAAATGAAGAACTATCTATGACTTTTCTTTCTAAAATAATATTTTTATATAAAAATGTGGTATCTTTAATTTCCTTTACTGCATCTATTTTATTTATTTCATCATTCAATAATAGAACAGCTTCACTTTTTAACATAACTTTAGGTTTAAATAAATCCATAAACATCATTGATGTCAAAGATAAAATAATTCCTAAAATAACAATTGAGACAATAACTTCAATTAAAGCAAAACCATCTTTACTGTTGGAAAATATCATCAAAAATTCAACCTCATTACTCTCTTATTTCTATAATATTGCCTTTAATCCAAGCTATTTATCATTTTGTACATTTGCGACACTGTTCGTATGAAGAAAGAGAAAATTATCTTTCCCAGAGTAGTACCAATATACTATTTAAGGAAGGAAATGGGAAACATTCTTCATAAAGAAATTTGTTTTTTTGTAATTATTACATGCAGAAAACCATGCATCTAAGGGGACTTCCTCAGCATTTGTTGGAATTTCTTTACCTTCAAAAAAATCAAAAGCATATGAATAGTTCAAAACTTTACTTCCATTTGGAACAAATTTATAACTAAAATCCTTATTGAATTTTGACCATTTTACTACTCCATCAGTGCAGTATATTAAAGCTGATGGGTGGCGTCCTATATCCACATATCGAAAAGCAGCTGAAGTAATACTAGTTTCAAAATATTTTGCTATATCCTTTATCAATTTTAAAGAAATGATTTTTCCAAGCGTATAACTCAAAAACATCAACTCAGGCATTAACAGTTCTGCAGCAAATTGATTTGCATCGTTTTCTGCCGAACCTATTAGGTTCCATTCAGTAAAATTTTTCTCTGAGCATCCTATAAATTTTGAATCACGTTGAAGGAAAAAATGTCCTAATTCATGAGCTATTGTAAATCTTTTTAGAGGAGGATATGATATCTTCTTATCGATTGAGATGATTCCTCTCTTCTTATCGTGAGTAATTCTACCTAATGAACCATCAATATTTTTTTCTTCAATAAATATATCAAATCCTGCTGCAATTAGAGAAAGGTTAATTTCTTTAGGGTGGGTTATTCCATAAAACTCAAGTACTTTTTCAGCTTTAGCTTTAATTAAAGCAGACATTACTCATCCAAACTATCTAAAAAACTTAAAAGATCCTGTTCGGTTTGAATTTCTTTGCTATCGTTTTCCGTCATATTTTCAAGTTTACGATAATATGTGTTAAATGCTGTTCTATTACCGTCAGCAAGAAGTTCAGCAATTTGAACTTTTGATTTATCTAATAATTTATCTTTATTAAACAAAAACTTTTCTTTAAATTCATTAAACTTAGGAATCTTTTCACCAGCAATTTTTAAACGTAATTGCCCCTTAATTCTTTTTAAGAATTCGTTACCAGATGATTCAACATCTTTGGGATCATTGCCAATAGAGAGTAAAAATTCATCGGATAATTTTGGATCCTCGGAAATAACCTCTGCCAGAGTTTCAATTAAATTTCTTAAAGTATTTTCTGGGCTTTTCATTTTAGTCTTTTGTACTCAATTTACTTGTTTTTCTATGTAATCTTTTAAGACAGTTAGTTACTTCATCAACTGAAATGCCCAAAAACTCAGAAATTTCCTTTCTTTTATAAATGCCCAACTCAAAACAAGTCACTAAATCCTGTAATTCTTTGTCAGATTTAATAGCATTATGGATTTTAGTTAACTCTTCCTGATGTTCAATATTTGAAAGAATATTTATATTTGTATCCATTATCTCAGTTAAATCTGAAGATTTAACTTCTTCATCGTCATTTCCCTTAATTATTGCAGTTGTAAAGCGATATTCTTTTTTAGTGAAAGCTGCATATATAATACTCTTAATGTGACTTTTTAAGATAGCAACAAAATTCTGATTACAACAGGTATCCCAGTCTCTATCTCCATTAATAATTTTAAAAATAGTATCCTGGACAAAATCTTCTGCAGTTTTACCTTCAGGGATTCTTTTTACTTTAGATAACCAAAGGTAATTGTTAATTAAAAAAAGAGCATAGGAGACAAGAGATTTATAAGTTGTCTCTGTTAATTCGGTTTCAATTAAATCAAGTAACTCTTTACTTGTCATTATATTGTTATAGCTGAAGAAATCATTAAAATTGCCAAAATAGATTAAATATTTTTACAAAATTAAGAAATAATGTTTATTTATGAAATTTTTATTTTAACAGTGGCAAAATATCCATTGAAATCAGCTATATACTATAAGACCTCTTTTTAACATGAATCAATTACAATTTTAAGGATACTATGGATAATTTTGATTTCACATGGAAAGTTTTTTCTAGAGTTGATTTTTTTATGAATAGCACAAATTTAAAAGCAACAGTATTATTAGCATTCAATACATTTGTACTATCATCAATAGTTCTAAAATCAGATCAACTACTTAAGGTATTCCCAAAATCATGGGATATGTTTGTACTAACTTTTTTATCTATTTTCTTCATTTGCTGCACAGTTTCTTTGTTTTTTACTTTGTTAGTGATTATGCCATATTTGAAAAGTCCAAGTGAATTAAAGAAATATCATTCTGATATCTTTTTCGGACATATTTCCGACTATCCTAATCCAGATGATTATTTTAATTCCATTAAGAAATCTACCGAGGAAGAAAAACTAAAAGATCTTTCTTTTCAAGTACACGCCGTAGCTACCGGTTTAAATAAGAAATTTAGAATGATGCTATTCGCTTTTATTCCGATTGTTTATGTTCTTTTCCCATCAGTAATTGTTTTAGTAATTTTCAGAATAATTTTGTTTTTTTAAGGAGGGGTTTTAATATGGGTACATTTGTAAATAAGTTAAATAATATTTATGATAATTATAATGATGCTACTAACACAAATTTTCCCGAAAGTAGTATTATCAAGAGCTATAGAAATGATATGTTCTTAAATGAACAAAGTAACACTGTTGTTCAACAATACTCTTTTCAAAATTTATTGCGTCCTTTATTTAATAAAAAAGGGATCATCAGCCCTAAAATTGGTAATCATCCTGATTTTGAATATCTCCAAGATACTAATGAAGTTGCCTATTCTCCTATTACCACTCTTATGATGGATATAGAAGGTTCAACGCGCTTAAACCTAATTTTCAAACCTGAAGAGGTTCAGAAAATAAAAAATTCAATAATATGTGCAACTATTGAATTAATATGCTCTTTTGATGGGCATGTCCATAGAATAATGGGTGACGCAGTGATGGCATTTTTCGGAGGAAAGGATAAGAGTACAGAGAATTCAATAATAGATGCGATAAACTGTGCTTCATTGTTGCAATATTTTATGGAAAAAGTTGTTCGCCCAAGATTAGACTATGATAATCCCCTTGGTATTCGTATAGGATTGGATTATGGCTCTAAAGTGCTCTGGAGTAATTATGGCTATTATAATGTAAATGAAGTTACTGCCACTTCAATTAATGTTGATGTAACTGCCAAATTACAACATCAAGCTGGTAGAAATAATATCCTCATAGGCGATGCATTAAAAAAGCATATTGACTTTCCTTCGGAGTTATTATCTTATAAACAATCTGGCAACCAGAACGACTATATGTTACGCCGAACTTAACTGGGGAAAATGGAATAGCTATCAATTATCCTAAATATGTTTTAGAATGGGAAAGATATTTAGGTTATACCTCAATTTCTCAATATGAGGAAGGATTTTTCAACATACCTGCTTTAAACGTTAAGATGACAGTTTATAGAGATAAAGGGGGTTCTTTCCTATACAATTATATGCCTTCAAGTAATGCAATTGATAAAAATTTGAGTATAAAATTCAATATTGATATTATAGATAAAGATATTACGAAGATACTCTTTAAAGTTGAAAATCATGGGGATGAGGCAAAAAGAGCGTCAGAAGACTTAGGTAATCATACCACAGAATTAAATATTGATGCACTAAATAGGTATGAAACTAAAACTCACTGGGAAACTACATGTTATAGAGGACTTCATTTTATGATAATAGAAGCATATGCTGGTTGCAAAATAAAAAGTAAATCAAAAATTGGTGTATTTATTCAATAACAAATATAAGGAGAATAAAATGGCTACAAATCCACCCAAAGGGGATGGTCATAGAAAAGGTGCTGTTCGAGAACGCTCTCAAACTTTTAATCCTAAGAACTCTACTTGGGTCAAGAGAGATACTAATTCTGGTAAATTTTTGGATCAAAAAAGTAACGACACTCCATTTAAAGGGGTTCGTAAAGAGAAATAGTTAAATTCAACTGCAGTCAAAAAAAGGGCGTAAACCATTTTTATTTTCGCTTAGAGGGACTGCTATCCATCGACACAGAGATATAAATAGGCTACGCCCACTTAGGGAACGCAGTTCTATCCCGATTATTAATGTCTATGGGAAAGTTTCACGATTAAAGCAATAATGTAATCAAGTTGAAGTTAATATATCTTATAAAGAAATACAGTCAAACATTTAAGAAAAAATAGATACGATAAAATAAATATGCGTTATCTAGATAATTAATTATCAAAGAAGCAGATGAGTACCCATTTAGAGGAAATGAAATTAGAGACTATGGCAAACTCTATTGCAGTGTTTTGATAAGTATCAATTTTATAAGCATTTATCTAATTGTTGCATCTGCCTTACCAGCAGAGGGTCGGAGGTTCGCCTTCTTCAGCCCCCATAAAATCCTTCAAAAACGCAACATCTGAAGGAATTTTATTTTTGAAGTGTTCAAAAATCACAAGCGACCTCATTCAGAACCAAAATGGTCAACTACTTCCAGGATAATGATTTACAAGTTTTTTGTTTTAAATATTTAAAATGCTGTGTTGTAAATTCTGTAGTAAAACTGCTAAAAAATTCTAAAATTTATTTATATAAGAAAATGATCGATTTCCGCCTTATACCTTTTCTTTTTTCTCTACACATTCTTTGTCGTGTAGAAATTGTATTCTACCTCAAAATTACTTTTGCTGCAACTATATTGTTAAATTTTATAGTTATTTATTTTATATTTCTCTTTTGAAAACTAATAACTTTTAATTTATGAGAAGATTTGGATGTTTTGAACAATAAAAAAAAGAACCAGATAAAGAATATTGTTATTACCAAATAATTTAAATCAGTATTTTTTAAATACTTTAAAAGATTTGTTGTATAAATCTAACTAATATAAACAACCACATAAAAATCACAACAAAACTTATTAATTGATTGATTTTCCCAGCTGAATACTGAAAAGATTCTTTTGGAGATAATCTATCAACAAATCGTTTATTTATTAACGTTGTTTTGTATAATGGACCAATAAGATCGTCTTCAAGCAAATCAACGTGGGCCTCCCAATTTTTCTGCCAAAACTTGGAAGCTTTATTTACAAAAAACCAGCTTACAGAAAGGAATAATCCAAATAAGTTTATCATAAATAATAGTATATTCTTTAAGTCTAAATTTATTCCTTCATTAGATGGGATTGTAATAACTCTTTAGAAATGTCAGTAATAGGACTCAATAGAAATGTCAGTAAAGATTCGATTAATTTAATGGACTCAAAAAATATGAGGAGTCCGGAAAGTGGAAGGATTACTGATAATGAGCCACAAAGAAATAGATCGGCTAAAGATCATATCTCAATTAGAGGAGAAAAAGATTACTGTTAAAACAGTATCAGAGCTTATGGGAATAAGCCAAAGGCAGACCTACCGGGTATTAAAGAAAATAAAAGAGGAAGGATCAAAGGGAGTAATCCACAAGCTTAGAGGTAAAATTGGCAATAGAGGTTACTCAATGGAGATAAAAGAAAAAGTAATTAAACTTTATCATAAGGAGTTCTGGGACTATGGTCCAACATTATTCTCAGAAAACCTGCTGAAGTATTATAATATATCTGTTAATCATGAGACCCTACGAAGGTGGTTAAGAACTGAGTCAATAACCACATCAATGAGAAAAAAGAGAACACATAGAAAACATAGAGAACGAAGAAGCTGCTTCGGCGAACTTCTTCAGTTTGATGGTAGTCATCATGATTGGTTTGAAGGTAGAGGAGCGGAATGTTGTTTAATAAATTGTGTTGATGATGCAACCGGAAGAGTATACCTGAAATTTGCCAGGTCAGAGAATACTCAGGATACACTTCAGACAATGTGGGAATATGTTCTTAAATATGGTATACCCAAGAGCATTTACACAGATAGACATAGCGTTTATAAGGGTGATACTGTACTAACTGATTTTGGCAGAGCAATGAAGGAGCTTAAGGTTGAAATGATTTATGCCAAATCTCCACAGGCAAAAGGAAGAGTAGAAAGGTTTAACAGAACATTCCAGGATAGGCTTGTGAAAGAGTTAAGACGCAAAGGCATATCGAATATAGCTGAAGCCAACAAATTCCTTCATAAAGAGTTTATAAGAAGTTTTAACGAAAGATTTGCAGTTAACCTGGAAGTCGCTGATACACATAGATCCGTTGAGGGATATGATCTAAAAAATATATTCTGCTATAAGACCACAAGGCAGGTAAGGAATGATTACACCATAAATCTTTCAGGAGAATATATACAACTACTAACAGGAGCAGCTCCATTACCAGTACCAAAGAGAAATATAGTGATTTGTGAATGGTTAAATGGAGAAGTACATATTTACTATAATAATCAAGAAATTAACTTTAAGGAGTTAAAGAAGAAGCCAGGGAAAATAGGTTACAAAATATATCATCCTCCAAAGGATCATCCTTTCAGAAGATTAAATCAAAAATTAAAACGAGATAGACAGTTAAGGTATCTGAAGGCCGCAGCTTTAGGGTAACTACATTACGGCTACGCCTTCATTCCGTTACCCTAAAGCAATTTATTAAATAACTAAGTATGTTTGATACTGACATTTCTAAAGAGTTCTACATACTGACATTTCTAATAAGTTAATACACTTCATTAGATGGGATAACATTCAATATTACAAAATACGAAGTAAATGCTATATTTATAAAAGCCAAGAAGTAGGCTCCTCTTCTCCAATACAATTCTATTTCAAATTTTCTTATATCAAATGCATATTCTAATGCTTTTTGTTTTTTGTTTGCATTCGTACAATTTTCATCTTTAAATAATTGATTGTATTCATCTAAATTGCTTATGATATTTGGGTCTTTGTATTTCATTTGTAACCTCAATAAATCTTTCATCTGCGGTTTTTCGCCAAGTTAAACTTAATCGCAATAATAAGTTCTATGGCTTTCTTATAAATAATGTGAACTTATCTTTAACAGTTCTCTCCCAACTGAAAAACACGGAAAATGGAAATTTGTAGACTTCACAAAAAATGATAGAGAGATGAATAAACTGTTTGAAGCTTTTATAAGAAATTTTTATAGGAGAGAGCAATGCTTTTTTACAATTGTAAAGAAAGAACAAATAAGATGGAAGTTTGTTCCCGCTGATGAATTAAGCACAAGGCATCTGCCTTTAATGGAAACAGACATCACACTTGAGAATGCGACTACAAAGATTATTATGGATGCAAAATATTATAGTGAAACAATGACCAGTAGGTATGATACTGAAAAAATAAAGTCTGGAAATTTATATCAGCTGTTCAGTTATCTTTCAAATCAGGAAAAATGAAAATATAAAAAATTGTTCTGCATCTGGAGTTTTAATTTATCCTACTACTAGTAAAGAATACAATCTGAAGTATAGATATAATAACCATGAGATTCATATAAAAACCTTAAACATGAATGTCCATTGGAAGCAAATACATTCAAGGCTTATTCAAATACTTGAAGAAGTTTTAGAATAAATATTGTTGAATAAAGAACGAATAAATGTAATGAAAGTTGGTTTCTATTTCCCTATTACTATGAATTAGTAGTATTAAAAAAGAAGCTAGCCGGGTAATATTGATTAAACTTTAAAAATTTATTTTGTTTTAATAAATTTATTATTATTTTTTAAATGCTGGAAGCATATTTTAAGTGGAGATCGAAACATTTTGTTACCAATCAATTAAAGTACCTAAAATATGGATTATCTAAAATGGAATAATAAAATTGCTGCTAATTTTTTTAATGAAGAAATGGAAGATAGAGAAGTGCATCTCTATATTTCAAAATCAGATATTATTGAAATTGGAAAATCCATGCTTGATGATCTGATTGAGGAAGAAATATGGGCTGATTATATTAAAGCATTAAAAAATGGATGGAATGGGAAAGTAGATGGTTCTAATATATTAAGAACACTACTGTGGATTTATGAATACTATAAAAATCAAAAAAGTAGTAAAAGCTTTGAATATCCTCCGTACCTGGGCTACTTAGTTATATTTATAATACCTTTAGCAGACGAGAAGCAAATTAATTTCAGTTCATATTATGCTTTAATAAATAACTTTTTAACAACAAATAGCTTACCTGAATTACAATCTCAAACTAAAGATTCTAATTGGAATGCTTTATGGGAAGATTTAGAACACTGGTCAATTTATGAAAAAAACTGTGAATTAGGCTATTTTGAAATTCATCAGTTTTTAAATCCTAATTGGGTTTATGTATCAAAACCGTTATCGCAGTGCTTTTTTAAACCAAGTTCTTTAAAAAAAATTCCATCGCTCTTATTTCAAAATAACTTTTTACCTTATCAACATTTGAGCTATGAACAAATGAGTAAATTCTTAATTACAAATTCAAAAAATTTGGAATTAAGTGAGCAATTAAAAAGTGCAATTAAAAAGAATGACGATACAGGAAAAATTTTAACATTAATATTTAGAAAGATTTATGACAATTGGAAAGGAGAAGAAATTTCTTTTACCAAAAAAGAAATCAGGCAAGATGTAAGACAACAACCTTGGATATTAGCTGTTTTCAAGTTAGGTATAGAAATCAACTTTAATGAAGAAAAAATTAATTGGTTTCTGAGATTATTTTCAAACAATGAATTTCCGGACGAATTAATATTTGATAATAATATAATAATTGAATCTGGAAGAAAGAACTGGTCTGATAAGATAAAGTTGGATGTATCTGATTTAATATTAAAAAAAGAAAAATCTGTTTTTGAAGACATTAATAATAAATGGAGAGGAGTATTTAACTACAAGGATATATATTTCCTCACAAGTGGTACAAATCATTTACTTAATGGATGGATAGAAACTGATAAAATATTCAAAGATGAAGAAGTATATATTGTCTGTAATGACGAAGGTAAGAAGAAATTAAAAGAATATTTTAATAATGCATTTGAAAATTACTTAAGAAATTTTGATTATGATGGGCTAAATGGACATTATTTATATAAAATTCAAAAAAATTTAACAGATGATTTTTTGGCAAATTTTAGTGTTACAATTCCAAACGGTCCATTCCTACAATTTAACAATTTATTAAAATTGAACTCACAAGATTATTTAATAGATACAAATCCTTCTATTACTATTAAAAATATTCCTGAAAAACAATCAATATCTTTAAAGTATCAAGATTATGATGAAGAAGTAAAAATAATTGAAAAAGAACCATATACGTATTTATTCCCTGTAAGCATAAAATATGATACTAATATTCAATTAGAATATAGTAAGCAAACTATGAGATTTAAGGAACCATTCCTCAATAAAAAATTTATGTTTGAAATTCCTTTAAGAAATGCTTGGTCTGAGATTACAGATAATAGTGAGGAGTTCCTGTGGCAAGGAAATAAATTAAAACAAACATTACCATTAGATATTTTTTATAGACAAGCAATCAACCATTTCAAATCAGAACATAATCCCTCTATATCTCCTATTATTAAGCTCAATTTGAAAGAGAATATCTTTTATGATGAAAATAAGGATATTATGATTTCTTTTTTATCAAGTGCAGGAAAATTGTCTTTTGAAAAATATTTTTTTGCTTTTGAACAAATTTTATTAACACATAATCAAAATGGAGTAATAAAGAATTTTAATTATTCTAAATACCTTTCATTACGATTTTTGGAAAGTTTAGGACATATTGATGTTGATTATTTAAACCAAAGGATTTTAGTTAATAAACCACAAATCATACTTATTCCTAATAATTACTTTAAAGGCAGGATAGCAATCTTAATAGGTGCAAGATCACCTGAATTAATATTAAGGTTAATAAAGTTATCCAAAGATTTAAAGATAAAGGCTAAAATAGAAAGTTCTCTTAGTAGTGAAAATGGCTTGCAGTATATTATCCCTCAAGTTATCAAGTTGTCAGTTCAAGGTGAAGAGAATGATAATTATGGAGAAAAGAAAATCAAGAAATTAGCAGATCAGTTAAAAATCGATTTTCAAAGTGAATTAATACAGCCAATGCTATTAATTTCTTCATCAAAAATAAATGATTATGTGAACAAACTAATTAAAGTAGAAAACGATGATTTTGAATGGGCGAGGCACGTTTTTAATCCAAAAAGTTTAAAATTTGAAACTTTGAAGGAATTTAATAAAGAACTTTGTTTATTAAAATACCAATTTACTAATTATAATATTAGATATAGGTTATGGTTAGACAATAAATGTTACGTTGATTCAAATAATAAAAATGAAGGTATTGATCCTTTATGGGGAAGATATTTTATACTCCACAAATTAAATAAAAATGTTCTTTTATTTAATAAGCCTGAAAGAAAATTATTAGTTCCAATAACAATACCTTTACCAAGACTAATAAACAAGGCTTTAACTTTAATGAGTGGATATATTCCACATCAAGAAAAACATGACAATATAACTTATGATGTTTATAGTAATCTAATCCCTTCTCTTACAGAAAACATCTTTTTTCAATTACTTGGACAAAATCTATATGAGGATTAAATGAAAGATCCAATCGGTTCATTTGAAAATATTAAAGAAAATTTCATCCGCTATATTAAAACAGCTTTTAGAACAAAGTTTGAAGGGATTGAAAAAGAAAGATATGATCTACTTAATTTGGATAAAGTTCTATTTCGTAAACCTTGGATTGAACCTTTACCGGATTATGTTTCAAGTAATAAATGTATTGACGATTTAACTCTACAGGATTTAGGTAATGCACTTAATGAAAATGAAGCTAAGACTTTCAAAGAATTGGTGAAGACAGGCTTGTTTCCATTTGATATAAAATTGCATTTACACCAATCGGAAATGTTGAAGGAAGCTTTGGAAGGAAACAATTGCATTATAACATCAGGTACAGGTTCAGGAAAAACAGAATCATTTTTACTTCCTTTATTCGCACAACTTGCAAAAGAGCTTGTTAATTGGCAAATCTCTGAAACAAAACAAACTTCTGTAAATACTTGGTGGAAACAGCCAGAAGAAAATGGATTAACACCAACTCAAATTGTTAATCGAGAAAATTATACTCTTAGTGATGCAGCTAGACAGCGCCACCATGAAAGAAGAAAAGCTGGAGTAAGAGCACTAATATTATATCCAATGAATGCTCTTGTGGAAGACCAGATGAGTCGATTAAGAAAGTCTTTAGATTCAGATGATACAAGAGAATGGCTTAGTACTCATGCAAAAGGAAATGCAATTTACTTTGGTAGATACAATAGCAGCTCACCCATAGCAGGTGAGCTAAGAAAAAAGAATGATGAAGGATTCGTGCTTAATACGGAAAAAATTAATCAGTTGAAAGAACAATTAAGACAAATTGAAACTGATGCTAACCGTGTGGAACAATATATTCGGGATAATGGTATAGTAGGAAATGAGGCAAAGGACTTGAAATCATTTTTTCAAAGACTAGATGGAGCAGAAATGAGATCCAGATTTGATATGCAAGTTGCGCCCCCTGATATTTTGATAACAAATTATTCAATGCTAAGTATTATGCTTATGCGGGAAATTGATAAAGGAATATTTGATGAAACTAAACAATGGCTTAATTGCGAAGATTTACCTGTTGAATTAAGAGAAGCAGAAAAAAATCAAAGAATATTCCATTTAATTATTGATGAATTACATCTATATAGAGGGACACAAGGTACAGAAGTAGCATATCTCTTAAAACTTGTTTTAAATCGTTTGGGACTTCATCCGAAACATCCGCAATTGCGCATTCTTGCATCTAGTGCATCCCTTGAAGCAGGAGATGTTGATAGTAAAAACTTTGTTTGTGATTTTTTTGGAGTTGACCAAATATTTTTCGAACAAAAATTTAAATTAATAGAAGGTAAAAACAATCCAATTGAGAAATTTCCTGATGCAATGGATAAACTTCCCTTAGAACCATTTACAGAAATACTTAAAAGTTTTTCGAAAGTTAAAGGAAATATTGAGGACGAAATTTTTATTGAAACTTGTGAGAAAGTAGCAGAAGAACTTGCAACAAATTTTAGCTTAACTCATTCAGGAGTTGGAATTGAAAAACTTCTTTACCTAATTATAAATCCTGAATTTAAGCTTAAAGAAAGGTTATACTCACCTTTTAAAATCTTCAAAGCTGTTTGTTCAATAAAAGCAGATGGTGATGATGCAGAAGGAAATTATTTTGCAGAAACAATTTTCGAAAACACTGAAAATAAAGAAGCATTACAGAATGCATTACGTGGGTTGCTGATTTTAAGAGCAATTTTAGATGAACCTGAATTCAAAAAAATATCTAATTCAATTCCAGAAGATAAAAAATTGCCAAGATTCAGATTTCATTATTTCTTTAGAAACATTGAAGGGATTTGGGCTTCTGTTAATCCAGAGGATGTTGATATTAAATATGCTGACAGAGAAAGAACAGTCGGAAAGCTTTATTCATCTACAAAGATAAAATCGAAAAATGGGAACAGGATTTTAGAATTACTTTATTGTGATAATTGCGGCACAATCTTATTCGGTGGTAGTCGATTATTAACTATAAATTTGCAAGGAAATCAGATTATTGAATTACTTCCTATTAGTCCTGATATTGAAGGTATTCCTGAAAAAACTCCTTCTAAAATTGTAGAGAATAGAAGCTATCAAGAGTATGGTATTTTTTGGCCTTGTGGTAATCAAACGTTCACCAAACATGATAAAGAACATAGGGTTCCTAAAGATTATTGGAGACAATCTACATTAAAAAATAACGACCAAAATAAATACAAGGCAAATTGGATCAAAGCTTCGCTAAATTGTATTTCAGGAAACATTGAATATGGTTTTGAAAAAGCAGAGATTGAAAAGGAAAGTTGGATTAAAGGTTATTACTTTATTATAACGAATAATAATAATGAATCAGATATTGCTTTTTTGAATCAAGAAGATACGCATAAAGCCTTGCCTAACGTATGCCCAAACTGCGGAATTAATCATCAAATAAGGGATACAAATTTTAAAAAAACGAAATTATCCTCTATTAGAGGGTTCAGAACAGGTTTTGCTAAAACAACTCAAATGTTAGCCAAGGAATTGATTTATCAACTTCCGAACAAAGAAGCTGAAAAAAAGTTAGTTGTATTCTCAGATAGCAGGGAAGATGCTGCCCAAATAGCTAATGGCATCGAAAGAAATCATTATACTGACTTAATACGTGAAATTCTTGTAAGTGAATTACATGTGAATTTACTATTGCAAAATGAAATAGTAGTTGCTTTTGATAATAATGATGAAAAAAAGAAAAAGATATTAAAAGAAAAATCATCAAGTATGTATGATGAGATTGAATATCTTGTTGTAAAGTCCAAATATAGTGGATTTAATGAAAAATTTTTATCTGAAAAGCAAGATGCAGTTTTAAAATTAAATAATTACCGCTCATTGATGGTAAATGTTAGAGAACTGGTTCATATAACAAATTCTTTAAATCTAACTTCCTTGATTAAAAAGTTTTCTGAATTAGGAATCAATCCTGGAGGCAATAATATATCCATTCAAAATGCATTACTTGATGGGAGATTTATTCCATGGTTTGAATTGATAGATTTCAAGAGAAAAGAATGGAGAGCAGGAATTAACGATAATTTTATTGAAGAAATAAAAAAAGGCACTTATGCAAATCTTGCATCAATGTTTTTTGGTTCATTATTTTATTCTTTTGAATCCTCAGCTTTAGGATTTGTTAGTATCAATCCAGACTTAGCCATTATTACAGAACAAGCTTCAATTATAGGCATTGAAAGAAATAATTTTGTTGATATTATCAATTCAACCATCAGAATTCTTGGTGACAAATATCAGCACAATAAAGTTGAGGATACTGCTTCGTTTGATCTTATTGAATATTCAGATTTGCCTGGGCAAGTTAGGAAATACCTTCATGCTGTGGCAGAAAGGTTCTTAATTAATGAAATAGAAATAGATAATGCTATTTTCCATACACTAAAATCGAGTGGGTTGTTGACATCTGATACTGGAATACAAATAGAAAATCTTTTCATTAAAATAGCTAAATCAACTGATCCTGTATGGACGAGCAGTAGAGGTAGCAGACCACATTTGCATTTTAGTGGCGGTATAAGTACTTACCCTATAGCAAATTTAAATATAAATCCAAATAAGATTTGCAAAGACATTTGGGAAGAGAATTATCTCTCGTATAATGCTATTAAAGAAAAGCGCTTTCCAATCCGTTTGCATTGTGAAGAACTTACCGGACAAACTGATAATCAATTTGAGAGACAAAGGCATTTTAGGAATATCATTTTACCGGATGAAGGAATAAGGCAAGTAAAAAATATAGATTTACTAAGCGTAACAACTACACTTGAAGTGGGTGTTGATATTGGTGCTTTACAAGCAGTGATGTTAGGTAATATGCCGCCACAAAGATTTAATTATCAACAAAGGGCTGGACGGGCTGGAAGGAGAGGGCAACCATATTCAATAATATTAACCTTCTGTAGAGGTAGAAGCCACGATGAATTCTATTATGCAAATCCAAACAAGATAACAGGAGATAAACCTCCTACGCCATTTTTGTCAATGAACCAAGAGAGAATCTTCAAGCGTATGCTTGCAAAAGAAATATTACGAAAAGCTTACATTGATAAAGCAATTGATATTTCTGCCGATGAAAGATCAAGCGTACATGGGGAATTTGGTAAAATTGGTGTTGCACAAGAGAATTGGCTTGGTTATAAAGAAAAAATAATTGATTGGATAAATAATAATTTAGATAAGATTGATGAAACTATAAATTCATTAATGACATTTCATTTGGAAAATAAAAGAGAGAATTTTAGTATTTGGGTAACAGATACAATCTCGAATACCGGTTTAATGGGTAAGGCTCAAAGTGTTATTGATAATGAAGAAATTGCATCAATGGATATTTCGGAAAAACTTGCTGAAGGTGGGATACTACCAATGTTCGGAATGCCAACTACTATAAGAAATTTATACCATGGCATAAACAAACATGGAAAACACCTCGAACCACTTGTAATTGATCGGACACAGGCAATGGCCATTTATGAATTTGCTCCTGGATCACAAAAGACAAAAGACAAGGCAATTCATCAAGCAATTGGTTTCACTAGTGATTTTATTAGACTTAGAAGAGATAGAAAAGAAATTATAAAAAACTTAGAAAAATCTCCCTTCTCATTAAACCGATGGTTTGTACGTTGCAAAGCATGCGGATTTTTCGAAACTTATTCGGAAAGTAAAAAAATAGAACTTGAAAATCAGAATTTTCTTGAAAGTTGTCCATATTGTGGAGAAACTAATGATAAAAAATATCAGCAGCCAGTAAAATTGAAGTCGCCAAGAGCATACAGAACAAATCTGACAATTGGTAATGATGATAAGGATGATTCAGAATTGCTACTTTCACGACCTCCAATTTTTGCAGAAAAAGGAAATGATCCTGAAAATCCGGATCAAAATAAGATTGTGCTTAATACTAATTTGATAATTAGCGACAAAGATGTTACATGGAGAGTAAATACAAATTCCGATCGACTTTTCAAAGGTAAACTTTACAATACAGTAAATGGATTTCCGTTTAATGATGAACTCATGTTCAATAATCAATGGATATTAAATGATTTGGCTATTAATTCAAACGGAAATGGTTATTCAATTTCTTTTCAAGAAGAAGGAGAAGATGAACTTATTGCATTAGCAAGTAACAAAAATACTGAAATTTTAAGGGTAGCACCAATAAAAGTTCCACTTGAGCTTGATTTGAATATGTTTTCTCGTGAAATAGACATAACTCATTTTAAAGCCCAAAGTAGTGGAGTGCGTTCAGGGTATTATTCTGCTGCATTTTTACTACAAAGATTATTAGCTGATAAACTTGATGTTGATCCAACAGAAATAGAAATTGCAGACATTACTATGAAAGCACTTGATGATGGAACTGACAGAAGAATTGCAGAAATTATTCTGACTGATGAGCTGCCCAATGGTTCAGGATTCGTTAGATACTTATATAATAACTTTCAATTTATTCTGACTGAAATAATGACCCCATCTGACCCAAATAATTACTTTGGAAAAATTTATTCACATAACCATAGAGAATGGTGCAAGGATGCATGTTATGATTGTTTGAAAGTCTACAGGAACATGAACTACCACAGTTTACTTGATTGGAGATTAGGTGTTGCAATGATGCGGGTAATGAGTGATCCGACTTTTGTGTGTGGAACTGATGGAAATTTTGCTCCTTACATTGAATTAAATGATTGGCTCAACTTTGCAACAGAGTTAAGAAATAATTTTGCTCAAAGTTTTGGTTACACTCATTTAGAAGAGATTCAAGGTTTACCAATAATTAAATATGGTGCCAATTTAAGAAATATAATTATGATAGTTCACCCCTTTTGGGATTTAAAAAACATCAGAGAGGCGAATTGGTTGGCAGAAATTAAGGCCGAAATTGACAAATACACAACAAGTCACAAAGGGGAATTGAGCATCATGGACACTTTCAACTTGCACCGTAGACCCGGATGGTGCTATGAAAAACTGGTTAACAGGTTATGAATAAAGTTGGTAAAATAGAATTCAAGAAAATAAAAAGGGTTTCTCCTAGTCAATTTTATTCCATGAAAAATTGTGTCTATAAATCTGTTTTAGCAGAAGCATATGAAAAAAAACCATTATTACCAATTTCTATAAATGCCTTTTTCGGAACAGTTCTGCACAAGATACTTGAACTTATAACAAAAAAGAAAATAAAAAATGATGATGATTTTGATAGGACGTTTAATGAGGAAGTACAGTCACTTGAGGGTAACTTAATTAAAGATGGTTATGATTTCTTTGTCCCTCTTCAAATAAATGTAAAGGACTTTGGATTAAAAAAAGTTCTATTAAAAAAACATTTGTTTTTTCCAGAACAAACAAAAAGCTATACAAATAGAAATTATCATTCCGAAAAATGGTTTGAGTCTGAAGATAAACTCCTTGCTGGAAAAATTGATTTAATAATTGAAGATGAAAATAAAACTGAAATTATTGACTTTAAAACTGGAGCTATTACTGAAGATATATTGGATGATAATGGAGAAATATTTTCAGAAGTAAAAGAAGAATATAAGAAGCAACTCAAACTATATGCTTACTTATATTTCGAAAATGAAAGAAAATTTCCTACATATTTAAGTTTGATTGATCTTTCAAAGAATAAATTCTCCATAAACTTTACTAAATCTGAATGCGAAAAAATTTTTGAAGAAGCAAAACAATTATTAATTTTAACTAATGAAAATATTATCAATAGACAATTCAATGCTAATCCTTCAGAGTCTAATTGTAAATATTGTTTATACAGGCCTGCTTGCTCTTTTTATTCAAAGCACTTAGAGACAAATTATAATTTCAATGATGTTTCAGGCATAGTGAATAAGGTAATAAAGTATCAAAATGGTAATGTTAGTGTTTTTTTGCAAAATAATGACAATCAATTTACGGTTACAAGATTTTCATCTGACATATTTAATGAGCTAATTAATAGTAAGGAAAAAAAAATAAGTATTTATAATTTGAGGAAAGAAGCAGTGGAATTTAACTATTCTGCCACAAAGACTACCATAATTTATGAATAAACATCAAGAACATAAAATTCCAATTCTTTCATTTTACTCTGGTGGTGGATTAATGGATATGGGTTTTGAAAAAGCAGGATTTGAAATTATTTGGACAAATGAATTTGATGAAGACTTTATAAAACTTCATGAAGCTGGAATCACCTCTTGGAGAAAAGCCAGAGGCAATGGTGTTAAAGCAGAAATATTTAATAAAAAATCAATAACTGAAATAAAAGCAATAGATATTATTAATGAGGCATTTCCAAATGGTAAACCTGAATGCTTTGGAATAATAGGTGGACCACCATGTCAAGATTTTAGTATGAACGGCAACTTAAAAGGATTTGATGGAGATAGAGGAAAATTGACTGAAGTTTTTCTCGATAAAATTCTATCTTTAATGCCTACTTTCTTTGTAATGGAAAATGTTACAGGATTAGTAAAAAGAAAACAAACTTTAGATTATTTGAATGAGTTACTTAAAAATGTTAGGTCTAAGTATTGCATTGATTATAAAATGTTAAACGCCTTGGATTTTGGAGTTCCTCAATTTAGAGAAAGAGTGTTTTTTATAGGTATCCGGAAAGATAAATTAAATGATGAGATAGGTTGTCGTAGTAAAAAATGGTTTGAATATCTTGAGAACAGGAATTATCAAGATTCAGCCAAAAACTATGATTGGCCAAAAGCAATAAAATTTGGACATAAGAAAATTAATAAACCACAAGATATACCCATTGAATTGTGTGTTTATAATTGTTTAATCGGGAAGGAAGATATAAATAAAATACCTAACGCAAATGAGCATTTTAAATTATATGTGGACAAAAAGAAGCTCATAAATATAAAAGAAGGAGAAACGAACAGACCATCCTTCAAGCGTCTTCATAGATATAAATATAGCCCTACGGCTTGTTATGGAAATAATGAAGTACATTTACATCCATGGGAGAACAGGCGTATATCAGTCCGCGAAGCTTTAAGAATTCAAGGAGTCGAAGATAACTATATTCTACCTGCAGAATTATCTGTTTCCAAAAAATTTAAAATGATTGGAAATGGAGTTCCAGTTCCTCTTGCTGAAGCTGTCGCAAAAATGTTGAAGAAAATTTTAATCGAAAATAAATTATAAATATGTAAAGAGATTATGGATATTTGGTCAAAGAAGAAACGAAGTGAAGTTATGAGTAAGATTCGTGGGAAAAATACTAAACCAGAAATCATTTTACGTTCATTGCTTTTCAAAGAAGGATTCAGGTTCAGGCTCCATAGAAAAGATTTGCCTGGTAAACCCGATATAATATTGCCTAAATATAACACTGTAATTTTTGTTCATGGATGCTTTTGGCATCACCACAAAAATTGTATAGACGGAAAAATACCTTTAACCAATTCTGATTTTTGGAAGAATAAAATAATAACTAATTTAACAAGAGATAAAAAAAATATAAAGGAATTAAAGAAAGCCAAGTGGAAAGTTATTACAGTTTGGGAATGTGATATTGAAAAATATCCTGCTAAAACTCTTAACGTTATTAAGAAAAAAATTTTAAAATAATAAATGTATCAAATTTATAAGTGCTCGAACATAAAAGAAACAACAGAAACACCTTCTATTGTAAAAAGAAGGGATACAGACAAGTATGGAGACTATCGTACTAAATACGCTATTCTTGAAATTTATGATGAGATGGTTGAATGCGAACGAACCGGTAGAGAATACAAAACTAGATTAGATCCTCCCCCCGCAGATCCAAGAGTAGCACATAAGGAATGTTAATGTTAAAGTATTTAAATTATATTTCTAGAGAAGAGGATATTGAAAAATTTGATTCTTTAATAAAAAAAATAAATAATAATAATTGCGTTGCTTTTATTGGTTCGGGAGTTTCAGTAAATAAAGGTTACCGTCTTTGGAAGAACCTAATTTATGACAGAATGGACGAGGGTTCACCTATAGGTTTATTAGAATTTGCTGAAATCTCTAAAGAAGATATTAAACATTGTGTCAATTATTCACAGACAATGGATTATTGTAAATCTAAAATGAATCCTGCTGATTATAACAGTTTTATAAAAAATGAATACGCTAGAAAATTATCTGAAATAAGTGAAAATCATTCATTAATCTGTAAAACCAATTATCAACACATATTAACAACAAATTTCGATCCGTGTTTATATGATAATGCAGAATCTTTAATTCCAAAATTGATTACTTATAGAGCTAATCCTTTAGAGATAAATTCGCAAAGAACTTTATTTCATTTGCATGGAAGAGCTTACAGTACACCTAATGAAACAGAAATGTTCTTAGACAATTTAATTGACAGGTTGATTTTTGGAAAAGATTCTTTTGAGTATGCTTATTCTGGATTTGAATTAAGTCCATTCTTATATCGTGCAATTCAAAAGTATAAATTGGTCTTTATTGGTTATAGTATGAATGATGAAGTATTTAATAACTCTATTATTGCAATTAAAGGGGCTTATGAAAAATTTATTGAAGATTTTACAAAAATGCATAACTTACCAGTAGTTGAGCCATTTATAGGATACATATTTTTAGAATATCCATCGGAAGCTATCGCTAAACTTAGTTCGAGTATCAAGTTAGATATAAAGGAAACTGAAAACTTAAAAAAGCAAATAGAACATTTTGCTTCAGAAGAAAAAAGAATGACTGATATGAATTTAAAAGTTATAGGTTATGACAAAAAAGACGATAAATACAGTGGTTTGACAGCCATTTTGCAGTTGATAAAAAATAAAGCGGGATTATCAAGTCTTTTAAAGCCATATGAAGCACCTGATGCAGCAATTAGTGCTTCATTAACAGGAAGTATAATATGAAATTTTATAATAAAGTTTGTAAAATAGATAAAATACTAGAAGGTGAAGTTAATGAACAAACCTTAATGAAGTTAAATGTTTTTCTTAAATCAACTTCCTTGCAAAATTACTTTTGGTACTCATTATTGAGAAAACCTGAATGGTTTTCATTATTAAATGAAGAAGGATATTTTGAGATACTTAATCAGAAATCATCTAATGATGAATTATATATAACTCAATCTCTAGTTAGTGAATATTTACTAAATGTGGCGCATATATACCCTGCTAAAGTTATTAAAATAATTAAGAATACTGAAACCGATAATGAAAGAATAATTTGGAATTTTGTTAGAATAGGATTATCTATTCGTCCTAAATATACAGCTAAAATGATCCGCTTAGTTAAAAAATGGGCGAATAATTTAAGAGGAAACTCTACATTATTTGATTCATTAATAATAAAATGGGTGAAATATCTTTCTAGCGAGGGGCATAATGATTCAGCTTTTAATTTAGTAAAAATATTAATTACTCCAAAAATTCAAAAACCTTCCGGTAAAAGAAATGAAGAAGTTGAAAAAGTTCTGGGTAAAGAAAGACCTATAGCAGTAACCTTAATCGACTACTATTATCTAAACGAATTACTTTTTAAGGGATTTAATGTACTCATAGAAAATAATCCCTTTAGGTTTTCTGAATTATTGCAAAAATCATTAGAAAAAGCCATAAAAATTGAATATAGTTATATTAAAAAGAATATTGATTTATCTTATATGTGGAGACCCGCGGTTGAAGATCATCAACAAAATCAAAGCCAATATGATTTAAAGACTACAATATTTAATGTTCTTCGTGCAGCCATGGAATTAGTTATAAGACAAGATAAGGAATTTGGATTAGGTATAATTAAAAATTATTTAAAACATAAATATTCCATTTTTAGACGTTTGGCAATTCATCTAATGAGATTAAACTATGACTCATATTCATATTTCGTAAACGAATTTATCAAAAATAAAAAACATCTTAATGATATAAATATTTCACATGAATATTATATTCTCCTGAGAGATATATTCCCCAACATTGATCCTAGAGAAAGAAATGATATTATAGAATCAATTAAAAGAATAAAGAATTATGATCCTGGGGTAAAACCAGAAGATCAAAAAAAACAAATTAAGTATAATCATCTGGAAAGATTACATTTCCTTGAAGAATATTTAGAAGGAGATTATAAAAAATATTATGATGATTTGAAATTAGAATTTCAGGGTGAAAAAATTCGTGATACTGTTGTTTGGAGTGAATCCTATATTGGTGAAAAATCACCATTAACATTAGAAGAAATTGAAGCAATGGATATAAAAGAATTGTGGGACTACTTAAAATCTTTCAAAAAAAATAGCCATAGTTATGATGAACCCTCACCTGAAGGTCTTGCAAGAAATTTTGCAGCAGCTGTAAAACGTAACCCAGAGAAATATTTAAATCATGATTTATCAACTCTTGTTGAGCTTAAACCCAATTATTCTTATTGGTTGTTAAACAATATAACAGAAATGTTTAAAGAGAATTATTTAGAATTAAAAGGTTATATTCCAAATCTGTTAGATTTTATAAGTAAGATTATTAAGAATAACAATATTTCTATTGATTTTATAGATAATATGGGTATAAACTTTTCCGGAGTAAAAAAACGAGGATTAGATTTTATTCAAGCATTAATTAAAAACCACCAGAAAGAATTTGAATTAAATCATAAAGATAAAATATGGGAAATAATTTATTATTTAAATTATAATTCACATGACGTTAATGAATATAAGAGTCAATTAGATCCTTTTACATATGCTATAAATAGTGTTAAAGGTAGCGCACTTATTGCCGTTATTGATTATGCTTTGTGGTATGCTTATCAAACAAAAGATAACCATACAGAAAAAAATCCAAACAGATTACAAGGTGAAGAAAGAGTAATAAAATTACTTGAAGACAAACTTATTAATAAAAATCTTAATAAAAGTTTAGCAATACATTCTATATTTGGTATTTATTTCGCAAACTTATCATATTTAAACTTTACTTGGGTTAAGGAACATATCAAAAATATTTTTAATAAAGATAATTTTGAATATTGGGAAGTAGCGTGGAGTGGATATGTAAGTTCAACGAGATTTTATTCGGATTTATATAAGGTATTAACTCCTGAATTTCATAGAGCAATTCAGTATTTGCAAAAAGGAATTAAAATTAATTCCTTAGGTTTAGGAAGAACTCCTGAAGATGCTCTTTCAGAACATTTGATAATTGCAAATATAAATGGTCTTGATGACATAAATAATGAAAAAAGTTTATTAAGAAAATTTGCTTATGTAGAAGATAATCCTGCTTCAATTCATGCCGTACAATTTATTGCAAATTTGGCTAGAGATGAGAAAATATTTTTTGATATACCAGGAATAAAGCGAAAATCATTTTGGGACAAAGCAAAAAAATTCTGGAAAATAAGGATTGAAGTTGTTAAACCATTGATAAAAAAGAAGAAGGTAGATAATCTAAAAGATAAATACGATCAAGAGTTTTCAAGGTATATAAGTTGGCTAGATGATTTACCTGAGACAGTAAAATTAAAAGAATTAGAATCATTGTTAATTGGAACCCTGAAGATAAATGGTAAAGGATTACAAGTACCAAACTTAATAAAATTCTTATATAAACATTCTCAAGAGTATCCTATTATAGCTATTGGATTACTAGATAAAACAATGCAAACTAAAGCTCCATTATACTTTTATCAGGGCAAAGAAAAAGAAATAGAGCTCATCTTAGAAACTGCAATTAGATCAAACAACCTAAAAGGAAAGCGCTTGGCCGAGAAAATTGCGAATAAATTTGGTGAACAAGGGAATTATTATTTCAAAGAATTATGGCTAAAATATTTTAGTAAAAATAATCAATGATTTTGATTTTAATTTGATAAAAAAATAAATGGAGCGTATATATGAAACTAAGTGAATTGTACCTTCCGTATGAAGAAAAAGTAATTGATCATTTTTTCGATAAGGTTATCCAAATTATCAGAGATAAAAAAGATATACCTTGTTTACATAACATCGGAGAACCAAGAGAAGGGGAATATTTAGAAGTAAATAGAATATCTGGACCTACTGAAACAATTTATTTTAATAGATGATATAATAATCCTACAGAATGGGAAATCAAATTTTCTAAGCTAAAGAGCGCTATTAAATATACTATTAGAGCAGGTAAAATCTTAAACCCTTCAGACTATAATAAAATGGATGGTACATCCAATTTTGTAGGTACTCCTTTACATTTAATTATATCTTTAATTCATGAGAATGAATATAAATGCTATAGTTTGGCGGAAAAAAAGTTACCTCATACAAAGTTTGGAGAAGTTGGAATTATTGAGATTGAATATTCAAATAACAACGTTATTATTGATGTAATTGATAGTACTAAAAAAATAAAAATGGATTTTTGGGAAATTGAAAAAGAAGAATTTGATAAAGTAATAGATAAAACTATTTAAGTTCTATTGGAGGATTTATGCTAATAAATAATATCAGTCCTTGGGCTAATGATGTCCTCATTGCTCTTAAAAATTTGGGTGGAAATGCTAAAACTTCATTAATTGCAGAAGAAGTTAAAAGATTACAATCAAAGCAAGGAAATACTGTTGATTGGAAATCTTCAGTAAGAAATGTTTTGAATGATTATTGTGAACAAAAATAGATTACAAAAGAATAAAAAGCCGCAAACCAAATCATCCATCATTATTCAAAGATTTAGGAAGAGAAGGAAGAGAAAAGGTTTGGGGACTATCTTTTAAATAATATCATAAGATGATACTGGTTTGAACATTAAACTAAGTATTTTTCTTATTACATAAAATTCATTCTTTTAAAAGGAGTTCCTATGAGTAATATTGAAAAAATTATTGCTGCCATAGATCAATACCTTGAGAAAAACAACAAAGAATATATGACAGCAGTTGCGGCTAATGCTTATCTTGATAAGATTGGCTTACTAAAAGATAGTTCAACAAAGCCAGGTTTACCACTGAGAAAAATACCTCACGCTTACCAAGTTGGAGTTAATTGGAGGATTCCACATTCAGGAAACAAAGAACATCAAAATCTTAATATAATATTAAACAATAAAAAGAATTTAATAGAAACTAAGTCTAATATTAAATTAGAAGACTTAATGCTTTCCATTAAAAAAGCTCGAGAAAAATATAAACCTGATGTAATTAAATGTGTGCTTATAGCTGAAGCACCACCAGATGCCATTGAGCGATTTTTTTATTATGAAGATGTCAGAGAGAAAGATTTTCTTTTCCTCGGAGTAATGGAGGTACTATATCCTAAATTAAAAGAAGATTATTTATCTTCTGGAAGGAATATTCTAAATAAGAAGAAGATGTTAGAAAAGTTTATGGAAGATGGCTTCTATTTATTAGATCTTTTTGATGGGCCTATAAGTTTATATATTGATTCAGAACGTTGTGCAGCTAAACAATTGACAGAAGAATTGACCATGGCAATAAGTAAAGATATACCTGTAATAATGATAAAAGCTAATGTATATGAGATTTTGTATCACCAATTAAAAGGAAAAGGATTTAATGTTATAGATGTGAAAATTCCATTTCCATCGACAGGTAATCAGGGAAAATTTAGAGAAAAATTCAAAGATACACTCAAAAAATTAAATCTATGATTTTTAGTCAGTGAATAAAAAATAAAAAAAGAAGATATGATCAAAAAAAATATAAAAGGGATTTCTTATAAACTACCCGGAAGCTTAACAATATTCCAGGAGGATATGTATATCCATTTAATCAATTGGAAATGGAATAATATAACTAAGGAACCTGGTATATATGAATATAAAAAACAAAAGATTGAATATGATGCAATATTACCAGAATCTAAATGGCAAGATTTCCCAATTATTTATCCTAATGTTTTATCAAAAGTTTTATTGCATAAAAAGAAATATAACTTTAAGAACAATATACACATTAATCATATGGCAAGTTCGCAAATAGCCAATATAAACTTATTCCTTCCTATTCTTCTTTCTTCAAATGTAAATAGCATTATAAAAAATATTGATACCAATAATGACTTATCTCTTAATTTTAATCGATTAGCTGTTCATGAATTATATAAAGGATTTAGAATAGAATATTGGGATGGAAATTCTGAATTACAAAGCGGTTTATTAGGTGATCACTCTGCAAGATCAGGTACCGACTCTGATATTGCTATAGCTTTTTATAATAATGAAAATGAGTTATGCCTTTGGTTAGTTGAGCACAAATTAACAGAACGTGAATTTACTCAGTGTGGAGGAGCGAAAAGTGAAAATAATATAAACAAAATTAATTGCAATAAATCTTTTTCTGATGTAATTAAAAATAAAGATTTATGTTATTATCATAATGTTAGAAGATGTAAATACTGGGATATTACATCTGCTAATGCTTCTTTCTTTGTAAATCATACATCTTGTTCTGGTTGTCCTTTCAAAGGAGGAATGAATCAGTTATGGAGGAATCAGATGTTAGGGCTTGCTCTGGAAAATGCAGGTACTTATAAGCATGTTTATTTTTCTGTAGTCCATCATCCTCGTAATACAGCATTAAATAAAAGTATATCAAATTATAAAACTTTAATAAATAATAACAAAAAATTTTCTGTTCTAACTTCTGCAGATATAATTAATGCTTCTGATACTTGTAATGATCTAGTAATACAAAAATGGATTAAATGGTATAAGGATTTATATAAAATTTAGATTGATATAGAAGAGAGGTATTTACTTTTAATTAAAAGATGTATTTGATTAAAAAATAAATAATAAATTATATTAAAGTGATTAAATATATTTCTTCCATAAATATGGAAGATTTATTTCCAAGCGTAAAGAACATTAATAATGAAATACTTAAATAAAAATATAAAAACATTGAAGTGTGTATCTTAAATTGTTCTTTTAATTAAATAAATTAGGACTTTTATGACAAAAATTAAATATAATTCCAAAGAACTAAAACAAATTATAGATATAGGAAATGATGTTATTAACCAGCTTAATCATTTTTCTAAAAATTATATTTGCAAAGCAGGTGAAATAAATGCACCTATTCCTCATGGAATGAATGATGAAGAGGCAAGTTTATATGTTAAAAAAAGGAGAATAGCTGAAAATATTTATATTGAGAGGCAAAACCTTGCACAGGAACCATTCATAAGTTTAATAAAAATAAGGCAGTCAGATCAAGATAGAACTATTCTAATTTCTAGAGGTTATACACCAATTGATTATTATCCACTTAATTTTCCTAATGTTTTATATGCTAATAAATTCTCTCCCTATGCTGCAAAAGTATTAACAACAAAAGTGGGGGAAGAATTCATATTTAATGGAATACGACAAAAAATATTGTATCGTGATAGATATTTTATCCCCAAAATTAAACCTGATATTGATGGTATTCAAAATACAATAGATTTGTTATCGGGGACCTACTCAATAGATTCTTTATTAAAGTTAATTAGCATTAAAAAAGAGGATGTAACTGATAAAATCTCTGAAAAAATAAAAGAAATTTTGGCAGATGCGGAATTTCGTGAAGGGTTAAGACGAAGAATTATTGAAAATATTCAGTTGCGTGATCAACCAATTCTTGATGAATATCAAACATCTGTTTATCGAACGCCTTTAACTTCTAATTTGGTCATAACTGGTTCGGCTGGTACTGGTAAGACAACTGTATTAATTCAACGCATATCATTAGCTACAAAGCCAGACAACCTAACTAAAGCAGAAAAAATATCTTTATCGAACCCCGGATTAAAGTTATTAAGAGAAAATAACGAGAATTGGGTGTTATATACACCAACAGAATTATTGAAAAATTATTTGCAGCAAGCTTTTAATAAAGAGGGTGTCCCTGCTTATGATAGGACTATCAAGGTCTGGGATGAAGAAAGAATGGATATTGGAAAGAATGTACTCGGGTTCTTAAAAGTTGGCGATAATAAAGGAATATTCGTGCGAGCTAAAAAGAATTTTTTTACATTCACATGTAGTGAAAAAATCCATAATTATTCAAATCAGTTTCGCAGTTATTATTTAGAATTCATTGAAAAAAAATTTTATGAAGCAGTAGATAATCTTAAAGTGTTTAATGGACTTAGTTCTATCCCTTCGACTTTCAAAAATATAAAATCCTTTTATAATAGCATGATAACGATGGAACTATCAAAAAAAATAATTTTACTTATCGATCGTTTATCGCAGGTTAGAGAGGATGTTCTTCTACTCAGAAATAAAAATGATATTAAGCTTGATCAATACGTAAATAAAATTATTAGAGAAAAAGAAGAAATTTTGAATGATATTTTGGATATTAATAATAATAATGCATTACAAGAACCTAAGAACGAAGAAATTATAGATGATGAAATGTTTGATTCAGAAGAAGAAAAATCAGAAATTCTGAAAATGTCTAGCGATGAGAAGGTACAAGCTGTTCAGAGTTTAAGGAAAACTATTTCAGTATATGCAGAAAGAAAGGCCAAGGGTCAGAAAATTTCACTAAAAGGGGTAACCGGTGAAATTGTTAATCTAATTCAAGATCAACTAACAACTTATGAACAAGAATTGATTGAAATAGGACAAGAGAGAACTATATTAAAAATAACTAATAGATTAACATCTGGTTATGTCACAAATTTAATTCAACAATTACCAAGGTATTATTCTTTTTTTAGAAATGAAATTTTATTAGATGACAAACAAAATTTGTTTAATAAAGAAATTAAAGAAAAAAAATATATTAGCAACCAAGAAATTGATATTATAATAAATGAAATGTTAATAAATACTAATAAATATTTTAAAAAGAATTCAAAAGATCTAATAAGAGATTCTAAAAATTCATTATTAGAAAATATAAAAAGTATATATAAAAATATAGTCACAGTTGATGAATCAACAGATTTTTCTTCCACAAGTTTAAGTTGTATGTATTACCTGAGTAATCCTTTAATTAAATCTTATACATTAACGGGTGATTTAATGCAAAGGATTACAGATACAGGAATACAAAAGTGGGAAGAATGTTCTTCATTTCTTGAGTCCTTTGAGAAAAAACCATTGATAAAAGTTTATAGACAAAGCTATAAATTATTGAATATTGCATCGGAATTATATAAAAACTTTATTGGTGAAGTAGGATTTGAATCAGCATTTGTAGCAGACGAAAAAGATCCAGAGCCTCTTATTTTTAATTCATCAGATAGAGATAAATTTAAAGATTGGATAACTAATAGAATTATTGAAGTATATTCTGTAACCAAAGGGAAAGCTACAATAGCTTTATTTGTAGCTGAAGATTCAGAAATTGATTCAATTTATGATTTGATTGTGGAACAAATGAATGATAATAATATTGAGGTTGAAAAATGTAAAGAAGGTAAAATTTTAAGCGTAGGATCAAAAATAAGAATATTTAGCATAGAATACATTAAGGGGTTAGAATTTGAATCAGTATTTTTCATTGATATTGATGAAATATATAAAAGAAAACCAACTTTGGTTGATAAATACTTATATGTTGGCCTTACAAGAGCTGGGTCATTTTTAGCAATCACCTATAAGGATCATTTCCCTAAACCTTTAAAGTTCATTCAGAAATCTTTAAAAGAAGGAGATTGGTCTTGGTTAACAAAATAAATAGTTCAGATTAAAGATAAATCCATTTTCTCAAATATTAATCGTCAAGTGAATGAAACAAAATGAGTTCTTAAATCAAATGTTGTTGAAATGTAAAGGAAGGGTTATGAAAAGAATAATGTGAATATAAAGAAAATTACTATAGATAGTTGGTGCCTCTGGTTAAGAAATATCTTTGTTATTCTTTTTAGGTGTTGAAACTACTTTATAAATGAGTAATACAAAAGTAAAATAATGGAAAATCATTATCAAAGAGTTAAGTTGACAATTTGAAGATATACTAAATAATATTGTGCCCTTTTGCAACAAATAATACCACTTCAGATTCGTATATATATTTTTACTTTGCAATTTTTAAGTTAACAATTTACTTCGTTATCAAGAGCTACACATTAAATTCTATTATAGAAAAGATCTAAAGTAATTTTTGTTAAAATTGATTTTAATATAATATTTGCATATCTTTTTATAAAGATTTGGGAGCACTTTAATGGATGAGAGAGAAATGAAAATAATTTCTAAATTTTGTTTAGAATAATTCATTATATAAAATCTAATGTTTATTGAAGACTAAACCAAAATATGATTCTTGAACTTCAAAATATCACCTTTACATTTCCCGGAAAAAGCCATTTATTGGATGATGTATGTTTGTTATTGCAGGAAGAAACGATTTATGCTTTAATGGGAAGCAACGGTGCAGGGAAAACAACTTTGTTCAATCTCATTACAGGTTTCATCAAACCGCAAAGTGGAGAAATAATTTTTTGTTCCGAAAAAATCAAACACTTCTCTTCTTTTAGTATAAATCGAAAAGGTATTGGAAGAACTTTTCAGGACCTACGGCTCATTACAAAACTTACCGTGAAAGAAAATATTATATTGGCAATGCAGAACAAACCAGGCGATAATTGGTTTAATGCAATGCTGCCTGAAAGTTTTAACCGCAACTCGAATCAAGTTTTTAATAAAAAGGCAGATGATATTGTTGAACAATTTTTTCTTAGCGATGTGATAAATTCTTTTGCGGCTGAAATTTCTTATGGACAGCAAAAACTTCTTTCGTTGGCTTGCTGTGTTGCAAACGGTGCATCGCTTCTGCTAATTGATGAAGCAGTGGCGGGAATACAGCCCGAGTATCGTAAAAAGATTAGTTTACTCATTAAACAATTGAAAGACCAAGGGAAAACCATTTTTCTGATTGAACATAACACCGACTTTATTAGTGATGTTGTCGACAAAATATACTTTTTACACGAAGGAAAAATTTCAACCTTTGATAATTTAGAATCCCTTAGGAATGATAAAATGGTAATGGAAGCCTACGTATAAGACCTTGCTTAAAGTAGAAAACATATCAACCGGTTATGGCAAAAAGCAAATACTATTTGATGTTTCTTTTAAAGTGAGCAAAGGCGAAATTGTTTTGCTTGTAGGAAGTAACGGGAGTGGGAAATCTACTTTGCTCAAAGCCATTTACGGATTGTTACCAAATTGGAATGCTGACATCCTTGAAAGCGAAGCTAAGCAATCACCAGTAAAAGGGAAGGTAATTTTTAACAATGAAGACATTACAGGTAAAGCAACATCAAAGCTTTTGAAAAAAGGTTTGCTATACATTCCGCAAAAGAACAACCTCTTTGAAGACCTTACTGTGAAAGAAAATTTGGAAATGGCTGGTTTGACACTTAACCAAAAGTTATTGAAACAGCGAATTGAAAATGCACTTTCAATATTTATTGCTCTTGTTCCGCACCTGAACAGAACACCAATGAAACTAAGCGGAGGTGAACGGTCTTTGCTCTCTCTTGCAATGGCAACATTGCACCAGCCAATAATGATTTTAATAGACGAACCATTTACTGGATTATCACCAAAAAATATTACCTTTGTTAGTGAAAATTTGAAAGTGTTAAATGAGAAATACAACATTACTTTGATGATTGTTGAACACCGTGTTAAGGAATCCTCAAGAATCGCAAATAGGGTAATTAGTTTGAAATTAGGAAAGGTTTTCAATAATTTGGAAATAGACACAAACTTCAACATTAATCAACTAAATTCTGTATTTATTTAATAAATTATAAACAAATGAAAAACAAAATATCCATAGGCATTTTACTAATTGCAATCATTTCAGTAGCAGTATACTTTCTAATAAACAATTCAAAGGGAGAGAAAACCAATATTGAAACCATTGAACTTGGTGTGATTCTTCCATTGACAGGCCCAGTTGCAGAGCCAGGTAATAATGTTTTACGAGGAATTCAAATTTCTATTGAAGATTACAATAGACAATCTTCAAATAGAAAAATTGAATTAATTATAGAGGATTCTAAGTCTAACCCTAAAGACGGTGTATCAGCTATTAAAAAACTGATTGAAATAAATAAAGTTAAAATAATAATTGGGGACATTATGAGTTCAGTATTTCTTGCTTTAGCTCCAATTGCTGAAAAAGAAAAGATAGTGCTGATTTCCCCCGGTGCATCTAACCCTGCTGTCAGGGATGCCGGTGATTATATTTTTAGATACTATACTTCAGATGATTATGATGGCGAAATAATGGCTAATTATATCTTTAATAACCTGAATAAGAAAACTGCAGTTATCATTTATGTGAACAATGATTATGGAATAGGTGTGGCAAATGCATTTAAATCTACATACCAAAATTCAGGGGCAAAAGTATTGTTAGAAACTGCTTACAGTGAAGGGCAATCAGATTTTAAAACAATTGTTGCAAAAATCATTCGGTCTAAACCTGAGTGCGTCTATATTGTAGGGAATCCCTCAGAAAACGGACACATAGTTAAAGAATTAAAAGTCCAGAATGCTCGCTTGTTTCTTGCTGGTAATTTATCTTTTGAAGATGAATCTTTTTATAAAGTAGCAAATAAGTCCTTTGATTCAATATTGTATAGTGCCCCGTATTTTAATATTTCGCAAAATAATTCATATACCAAGGTTCTTGTTGATAATTACAAATTAAAATATAATAAGCTTCCCAATGTCGAGGCTTCGCTCGGTTATGACGTCGCTGGAGTAATAATTAAAGCATTGAAATCGGTAAATTATAATAACTCAGAATTAAAGACAGCTTTATATAAAATTAAAAATTATGAGGGTATAACGGGGCAAACTTCGTTTGATGAATTCGGTGATGTCAAAAAAAGTATCTTAATTAAAAGTATAAAAAAAGATGGAACCATAGCTACGCTATCCAATTATTTCCCTTTAAAGTAATAATATTTATGGAGGAGTTATAAAAAACAACAGACGGCTCTATGAGGTAGGCGATGGCCCTATAGCACCAATTCGCTTTTTAAGTGAATCCCAGGAATGTGACTTCGTTGAATACATAGCTTATTTAGATTTACCTGAGGTTAAATTACATGAAAGATTGTTTAAAGATACAGATATTCTGCAAAAATTATTTGTAAATGTGACTCATAAAGGAGTAGTTAAAAACAAGTCGGTAGATAATCTAGATATTAATTCAACAATATTTTTGAAAAATAAGTATCTTTATTTGTATGGGGAAGGGGCATCATATTATTTACAAGCCCGACAGAGTATGGCCGAATCTAAAAAAGAATTAGATGATTTAGAAGAGGAGGTGCTAATAAAATTTTTAAGTGACAAACTTAATAATCTCAGACTCGTATCCCTTGGTTCAGCAAATGCCACTAAAGAAACAAATGCTTTGTTAAAACTCGACTCCGACAAATGTTTACCTTTCACATTTATTCCTGTTGATGTAAGTGCAAGTTTAATCCAGCTTGCTGTTCTCTACTTTTATCAATCCTTTAATGGGAAGACCTATGCAAAAATTAAACCTATTATTGGTGATATTTGGGATCTACAAAACCACAAAATTGAGCTTTTTCCAGATGAATCGAATAATAACTCCGCCATAGAAAAAGTATTCACTGTATTTACATTATTGGGTTCTACAATTAGTAATTATAAAGAATCTGAACTCTTTTCAACTATAATTAAATTGATGAATACTGATGATTTTTTAGTACTTGGCTGTGATATTATTTTTGATAAAAATAGAATAGACCAAGAGAATGATATTTATGAGAAATATAGTACATTAGGAAATATTCAGTTTATGTTAAATCCTCTCAACTATATCCCTAAGTTTAGGGGTTACATCGAAAGATTCGATAAATATTTCAGACTTGATAAGAAGAGCTCAATTGTTACTTCTTACCAGAGAGAGCGTTATAATCAATTGACTGATGTGGCTTCTTCAATATGCTATGCTCCATTACTTGAATTGCCTAAAGAAATAATAGAAGAGGAAATCCAAGCTGATAGAGTAAAAATGTCTGTAGCACAATCAACAAAATATTCCTATATAAGTTTGATACGTTTTTTTGAAGAATTTAAAGATGAATCTAATGGTATTACCCACAAATTTGAAATTGATAATGAGTACACTAAGAACAGGCCTACTGCAGCTTGCATTGTCTTGAAAAAGATAATTGAAACTTCTGAATCTGATCTGGATAAAAAACTCAGAACTCACATGGTAGCGTTAAAAGATAAGGAGTCCTCGACACCAAATAATATAAACTTTGCAACTAAATTTTTAGCTACTAAGGGATTAGACCATGAAATAAAAAAGTGTATCTGTAAAGTAGTTGAGAGACACCAGGTTGGAGTGGATCTACCCTATATGATCTTAAATATAATGGAACAAAAATGATCTGGAAGGCATTTTGTAATCTCAACCCGAATTATTCGGACTACTTCAGAAATTCTGCTTGGGCAATTTGCTCAAGTCTCCTTTTGACATTAGGGATAAAATTTGAATCATGGGAATGGTTTCCATTAATTTTATTAACAATGGGCTTAATCTGTTTCATTATCGCAGCATCATATTTAACATTTGTAAGCAATTTTATAAAGAGACACCAGACAAGGTACAACGATCTTAAACTTATCACGAGAGCAAAAAATAATTACGAAGAGGAGGGAGTCAATCTTCTTGGAAACATATTTAATGAAATGCATATTCATGAACCATCTGAAAAAAATGAAAAGTATCCGGATTTCTTAAATTTCTATGAATACTTGGATAATGTTTCTACTTTTAAAAAAGAAAAGGAAAAAAAATATCCTGATAAGCTTGGATATGCTATATTCTTTGTTGTCGTCGGTTTTATAGTAGTTATATCTTCTGCAATTTATTCGAAGATAGACAAAAAACCTTTTACAGTGCAAGAGAAACTAATTGAAGCATTAAGTCAATCTGATTCTTCGATTGTTGAACAATTTGTAAGGTTTATTACTTTATTTGATCAGAACAATTCGATTAGTCTCAAACAATATGAACAATTTAATTATTTAATTAATGAGAACGATTCTTTAAAACTTCTTCAATTTCAAAATCTTAATACAATATTAAAAAAATACGATTCTTTGAATATTGATCAATTTGAGGATTTCATCGAATTATCTTATAAAAGCAGCTCCTTATGTCGGAAACAAAATAAATTATTAAAGAATCAAATTGATACTTCAAAAAAATAAATAAGAATCAACTATTAGTTTGAACCAGTTATTAGCAAATATTCTATATTCCGTTTCAATATATTTACTTATATCATTTTCCTTTTCACTTATATATTACACAGTAAAATTCTTTCATATTGCCCATGCAGGAGTAATTACATTTAGTACGTATTGTGTTTTAATTTTTACGACTCAATTATCAGTCAATTTTTCAATTTCAGTTGTTTTAGCAATTATAGCAGCAACCTTACTGGGTATTCTTTGTGAGGTTTTGGTTTACCGCCAAATGCGCAAAAGTAATGTTCCGGCATTAGCTTATCTCATTGCCTCTCTAGGTTTATACATAGTGCTTCAAAATTGTATTTCACTTTACTTTGGAGATGATACTAAAATCATCAACACTGAAGAGGTGACTGTAGGTAATCAGATTTTCGGTGCATACATCACCACCATGCAAATTACAACAGTTGTTATATCCTTTTCATTGTTTATTGCTGTAAACTTATTTCTACATTTCTCAACAACAGGCAAATCTATTCGTGCCGTTGCCAGTAATTCTGAACTTTGCAACATTTACAGCATTTCATCTAATAAAATAATTTTAATTGTCTTCGGCATTGGTTCGGCTTTGGCAGCGACGGCGGGAATACTTTCAGCAGTGGACACCGGCATGATTCCAACTTTTGGTTTCAATTTTTTGCTTTACGGAGTAGTGGTAATGATTATCGGCGGAGTCGGCAGCAATAGAGGGTTAATTTCAGGTTCATTACTTTTAGCGACAGCACAGCATCTTTCTGCCTTTTACATAGATACAAAATGGATCGATGCCATTACCTATATCATTCTCATTATATTTTTAATATGGAAACCTCTTGGCTTTAGCGGCAAATTATTACGAAAGGTAGAAATATGAAACTTGTAGTTTTCCCTGGTGGCGCTGACCCACGGACCACATATAAAGATGTATATACTATTTTAGAGGATGAAGCCAAAAGAAGAGCTTACACCGAATTCATTCTGAAAAATTTTCCAGGACATTATTCATATGATGATTGTTCTTGGTTTTCAATGAAAGAAACTGTTAAAATCATATATTCTTCTATTAGTGAACTTGAAAAAAAAGAGGAATTTTATATAGTTTTGTGTCGAAGTGTAGGCTGCAATCCATTTATTGAATTCTTGAAGTCTATTCCAAAAAATGTTACTTATTTAAAAAAAGTAGTTTTGTGGGGTCCGTCCCCATATTACCTATGGTACAAACTTTTGAAGAATGATTTTTTAGGAAGCGCTGGTGAATTTATTAAAAAAGGTTTTAGAGTATGTTCAGAACTCTTCGATGAAATATACCCGCTTGAACTTTCCATATCAGAAATTAGTAAAGAATTACCTTGTAATATTTATATTACATCTGGGGAACTAGATGAGTTTTATCCTGAGCATTTTCGTCAACTTCTAATGGCTATCAATACAAATCCTAAAATAATTTTGGCAGAAAGAATAAGAGGAGAAAGACATGCTATTGATAAATATAATAAAGAATACATCGATCTAATATTTGAATAAGCCAAATGGAATATCTTTTACACCTTTTAATTCTTATTTGCTTTTACACTTTGCTTTCGCAAAGTTTAAATCTTTCTGCAGGTTTCACCGGACTGATTTCATTGGCGCATGCAGGTTTCTACGGTATTGGTGCATACACAGCAGCAATCCTTTCAACGAACTTCGATTTTTCTTTTTGGTTAAGTATTCCTTTAGCAATGCTCATTAGTGGCGCAATTGCATTTGTTGTTTCACTTATTTCTTTGCGGACAGTGGAAGATTATTTTATCATTTGTACATTGGGCATCCAGGTAGTTATTTTCTCTGTTATGAATAATTGGATGGACTTGACAAGAGGTCCGCTTGGTATTCCAGGAATTCCATCCATTCATTTTTTCGGATTGAGTTTAGACAGCAAAATTTCATTCCTTTTGCTTTCACTTTTCTTCGTTATATTCATTTGGTTTGTGTTGAGGAATATTTCTAAATCAGATTTTGGTAAAACTTTAACAGCAATCAGTGAAGATGAAATTTATACTCAAAGCATTGGTAAAAATGTTTATCTTTCCAAGACAGTTTCATTTACATTGAGTGCAATGTTTGCAGGCATTCCGGGTGCTTTGTATGCTCATTACATCACTTACATAGACCCAACTAGTTTCACTGTGAACGAATCTATTTTTATTCTATCTATTGTAATCATTGGTGGTTTAGGAAATCTGAGAGGAAGTTTTTTGGCGTCAGCCTTTTTAGTTCTATTACCCGAAGTCCTTCGTTTTGTTGGGATACCAGACAGTATTGCAGCAAACATACGTCAAATTATTTACGGGATTATTTTAGTAATTGTAATGATGACAGGTAAAAATGGTGTGAAGGAATTATTTATAGTGAGGCGTTAATAGATTTTCTTCATTTTAATATAATTTAACCAAAGAACAACAATAACAACCAATTGATTCGCTTGATTTTAATTCATTTCCGAGAAATATGATCTGTAGTTTGATAGCACATCAATTTTGTTTTCTATAGTTATTCTTTATTCATTTTTAGTAAAACTTAAACGTTAAATATAATGTCATGTTTAAGTACTAAGTAAAAGTTGTGTGAAGTGTGTGAAATGGCGTTCGATTTTTGTCCGCTGAAAGCAATTTTAATGATGTTAATGTGATGAGTGTGTGAAATAAAACAGTATGGCTATAAACCATTGCAATAAAACTACTTATCTGTCAAGTACATACTCCCGCCACCTCCACAAAAGTAACTTCGGATGTGGGTTCCGCCATAGAGATTGCTTCGCAAGACATCCCGCCACCTCCACTAATTTACTTTCCCCAGCTTATGCTTCTGTTTGTTGTTCCGATTTCAGTTGTTACCTTACATAGTCCTGAACCATCTGAATTTATTACATATATATGGGAAGTTAGATGACCTTCTTTTTTGTTGAATAATAATTTTTTCCCATCAGGTGACCAACATAAAGAAACATCATTGCTTCCACTCCAGTATGTACCATCATTTTCTTCTAAACCTGAATAAATAATAGTTGAATTTGTACCATCTTCATTAAAAATTAAAATATCAAATTTTGAAAAATCTTTTTTTACAATTGCAAATTTGTCTCCATTTGGATTCCATACAGGTGAATGGTAATTGAAATATGTTTCCTTTCCTGAAAGAATAAATTTGAGATTACTTCCATCTAAATTAAACGTGCATATACCTAAAGAAGTGCAAACTATGCATTTATTCTTTGAGGATACACTAATTTTATCAATAGGAAAACACTCAGTGGGATAATTTAATTTACCAAAATCTATTATTTTAACTGCAGTCTTGGTTTGAAGATTGTATGTGAAAACAGGGGTAATTTCATTATGAATAAAACTAGATGAATAATAAATTAAATTTTGATTATCAGGGAACCATGTTGGACATTGCTCCATACCATAATAGGAAGAAATTCGATGAGAATTACTACCATCACTATCAAAGATATAAATATCCCAAGAGTCTACCCCTGCAAAAGTAGAAAAAGCAATTCTATTCCCATCTGGTGATATAGATGGGGCATCTTCAAGCATAGAAATATTCCAACTTTTTTTATTATCAAGATCAATTACGAAAATACATCTATAATTATCCATAGGACCTATTCTATCGAAACAAATTTTTCCCTCGCCTAAAAAATCATATGGAATGGTATCTGTAAAAGGAAGCTGATTGTTAACTGTAGGAGAAACAAAATTCTCCTTGCAAGATGAAAAAAATAATATAAGAATTATAATTAAAATTATTTTTAAAATTAATATTTTCATTTCAATCTCAAACCAAAAAATTTTATTTAAAGTAAAAAGATAATAAACAAAAAAAATATACGACAATCAGAAATATAGTTCTTTTAATCTAAGATGATAATTGTTATATAAATTGACTATTTTATAAAATAATTAATTTAATTGTGATTATTTTTCACATTATTTAGCTTTCTTTTTCTCTCCTCATTAGCATCACTGAAAATACTGCTATCCATAGCATATAGCTGTATATATTTATTCTTTCGAGAATGCCAAGTCCTGGTGTTGGTTGGTTAGCAGCTATTTTTGGTGCCTGGGCTCCAGCAATTATACCGAATCCAATTATTAATAAAATTGTTGCTATTGAATATATCTTGAATTTCTTACCAGATGTGAATGCTCCGAAGCCTATTAGAGTAAACATTATTACTACTAATGTGAAAGTGAAAATTATATGCAGCGTGTCTGTTAATGTACCGGCACCTATTCCTTTTGAATGCATTGGTGTAAAGTGTAATGCAATTAATCCGATAACTGAATAAATTATGATTAAAACTCCGGTTATGCGTAATGCTTTATTAGAGTTTTCAATTTTTAAAATACCATATCCAAATGCAAGTGTCAGTAAATTATTTATTGTAAAAAGAAATACCAGGAGTGGTCTGGTAGGAGCTTCTATTGCCATTAATTCACTTATTCCTTGTGCTGAATAATTGTAACTATCCCATTGTATTGATGCAATTATATCCGCAGCAATATAAATTATTGAAGAAAGTAATCCGCAAGTAATTAAGAAGTTTAAGAAAAGTTCTTTGGAGAGTAAATTGTTATGTGATAATGTTGTCGTACTATTCATTTTTTATCTCAAATAAATAATTAGTTTTATTTTATGTGTAAAATAAGAAAAATGGAACTTAATTTTAAGATCTCCTTTCTTTTATATCAATTTGTTAGATAGAATTATTTTAACAATACCTTCTTCTTTGTTTTTTCAATAAAGTTTTCGAAAAAAAAAGAGCTTCGGCTCCTTTTTTATTTTAAATTATCTTTTCTACTTATTATACTGCTGGTTTTATTTGCATTTCTGAATCTTTCTCTTTAGTAGTACTTAATCCTGCGCGGTAAAGAATAACCCCTGGAATTACTAATGATATTATTTGTGCAGGTAAACTGAAAAGTGCTTGTATAATAAATGGTGCCTGTTGTGATATTAAAAATGGTAAGGATAGTAATACCCAGAAAAATACAGCCATCATTACAGGTATGATTTCCCGATTTAAACAAATTAAAATGACTACAGGTATTAAAACATAATTTGCAGGAGCAAAAGGACTTACTAAACTTCCCAAACTTAATAAGGAAATCCACACTGATATAGCTTCTGTATTTGTTCTTGGCTTTTGTCTTCCTGACCATATTGCCAATGCTAAAACAATTAATAAAAATATTAATGAAAATATTCTTCCTGTTTCTAATGACATACCTTCAATCCCTAACAAATTTAATTTTAGTGGTATACCAAATGGTGCCATATTTCTTGCTACTGCAAATACCCTTGAAAGTGGAGTTGAAAATGCTTCACCACTAGATAGTTTCGGGAGTTCATATTCAATAAAAGCTTTGAAAGGAAGCGGTCCAACTACTACGAAAGCCAATAAAGATAGAATAATTGCAAAACCTGAAATCCATGCAAACTCCTTAAATTTCTTTTGTGCTAATAAATAAACTATCAGTATACCCGGGAAAATTTTTGCAACTGTACCCATAGCTAATAATAATCCTCCCGTAGCTTTTTGAATAGTAAACATAAGCATGGCTATAATAGAAATTGATATTACCAAAACCTGAACATTGGACATTTGCAGTCCAGCAAGAACAGGCAATGAGCACCATATAAGTGGAGCCATCCCAAGCATTCGCAATCGTCCCTCAACTTCAAGACGAAAAATTATAAATCCTAATGCTATCATTAAGGATAGCATACTTATTGAGAACCAAAGCATTCTGATATTTAAAAAATCTTGACCGACTACTTTGGTAATAGTTGTCGGGAGTAGAAGAAAAGTCGGTGGATAATGATAAAGGTCTACTTTAAAATTTGAAACTCTTCTAAAGATTGGAAATCCATTTGCATCTTTAGAAACTTTTTGAAGATAATTTTCAGGATTATAAATATTTGTTATGCCTTCATTATTTAGTCTGGCAGCTTCAGTGTATGCAGTTAAACAACAATGTTCAACATACCAGGGTATTGAAGGGAATAATGAATATTCAGGTTTAGCAGGTTCAATCATAAAAATTGAAAGTCTCGCGGTCTGTATTAGACTAGCAAATGCAACCAAACCCCAAAGAATACATATTATTGTTTTAGTTTTTAATATCCCTTTTAACTCAACCGGTAATCTCTTGGTTAATAAAATAAAACCTGTTATTGATAAAATTGTAGAAATAATAATTGCATAAAATAAAGTGAGCTCAAAGGATTTTAACCCGACAAGAATAGCAAACCCAAAAATCAAATTAACAATAATTGAGACAATAATTCGTTCGATACCATATTTATAGATAAGATTGTCAGCTTTCAAATTTTCCATATAAAAATCCTTCACAGAAGTTTATGTGATTTATTTAAAATGGAACTGCTGACATACTTTTAATATATAAAGTTCATCCCATTTTTTAAAATTTAGAAATAAGTGTAATTGAATTTTAATTATTTTGCTGTAAGTAAAAACACTATATTTTTTAATATATGTGAGCCGTTTAGATTTTAATCTTATTTGTTTATTAGTATAATTACAAAAAATAAAAAGAAAATCTATTATGCTTGAACTTGTAATTGATGCCCGCGATGCGCAATCAGCCCGGTAGTTAAGAATTCTTCCATTCAGATTTAAAAGAATGGTTGGTCCTTTTATTTTTATGGACCATGCAGACCTTATTTAGGATGTTCCGAAAGAAAATATTTTTTAAGAGTCATCAATAATTTTCCTTTTTGTTGGTATTTGAATTTTTATATATTTTTGTGAAAAGAATTTGGGATGACTTGAGGTTCTTGTGTAACATACGATCTTTAAAATTCAACGTTATTATTTTCTTCTTAAAATTAAACTCCAATTAAAGGATAAAAATATGAGAACTTTTCTTTTATCGTTGTTAGTTGTTTACTTTTTCTTTAATTCCTATGCACAGGGATTTAAAGGTGCAAGTGGGAAGTATGGCTTTAAAAATTCAAGTGGAGAAGAAATTATATCTCCTAAATATGATTTAATTTTTGGTCCATATGATGAAATTTTAATTATAAAGTCTGGTGACAAGTGGGGTTTTGCAGATATATCGGGCAAAGAAATAGTTGCTCCTAAATATAATTATGTTTACAGCTTTGATAATGGACTTGCCAATGTTCAGCTAAATAAAAAATGGGGGTATGTAAATAAAAATGGAAAGGAAGTTATTCCATTAATTTATGATGTTCCTTCTGCAGGTGATCAAAGGCCAGGATTTTCAGAAGGATTAGCTGCCGTTTCTCTTAATGGAAAATATGGTTTTATTGACCAAAAAGGTAATGTAATTATACCTTTTAATTTTGATAATGCATATCAATTTTCCGGAGGAGTTGCAACAATTGTAATAAACGATAAGTTTGGTCTTATAGATAAAAAAGGGAAATCAATTGTTCCTCCCAAATATGATGATATGTTTGAGTTTAACGAAGGATATTTTACAGTAAGTATTAATCAAAAAAAGGGTGTTGTAAATAAATCCGGGAAAGAAATTATTCCTGTTAAATATGATGAATTAAATTATAAATTAGATGGATTATCAATAGTTTCATATAATAACAAATTTGGTTTGATTGATAAAAATGGAAAGGAAATTCTTCCTTTAATCTATGACTCTTTGTGGAATGTAGATGATTTATATTTAGTAAAGGCGAATAATAAATATGGTTATGTAAATAAATCAGGAAAAATCATTTTACCCGTAAAATATAATGAAATTGGAAATGATGGGTATTTTTACAATGGTTTTAATTGGATTGGCGAAAATGGTAAGTATGGATTTATTAACTCTTCCGGTAAAGTTGTAGTCCCAATTATTTATGATGATCTAGGAGGATTTTCAGAAGGATTATCCTGGGTAAGACAAAAAGATAAATTTGGTTATGTGGATACTAATGGTAAAATAATTATTCCTATTATTTATGATGATTGCAGCACTTTTAACGAAGGATTAACCTGGATACAGTCTAATAATTTGTATGGATATATTGATATAAAAGGAAAAATTGTTATTAAACCTCAGTATGATTATGCTGAAGATTTTAAAGATGGAATAGCTTTAGTGAAATTAAATGGTGAAACTTTATATATTGATGAAAAAGGTAATATAGTAGAAGACTATTAAAGATTATTCTATAATATATCAAGAAAAACCTGCTCTATTACTTTATTGAGCAGGTTTTTTTATTACTATTTTTATGTGCGCATTGTAGATTATATTTAATTGGAAAAGTTGCTATTATTACTCAGCTACGATTATTTTCTATATTTTTATGATTGACATTGTTATTGATGCCCGTGATGCTGCAATCAGCCCGGTAGTTAAGGTTAAAAGAATTCTTCCATTCAGATTTAAAAGAATGGTTGGTCCTTTTATTTTTATGGACCATGCCGGTCCCATTTCTGATATTCCTAAAGAACCGTCATCATTAGATGTTTTACCTCATCCTCATATTGGAATTTCTACTGTCAGCTATCTTTTTGCGGGTAAAGTTACCCATAGGGATAGTCTTGGAGTTGAGCAGGTCATTCGTCCGGGTGAAGTTAATTGGATGACTGCAGGGAAAGGTATTGCTCATTCTGAAAGATTTGGAGATTCAAGTACTACTACTGATAGGGAGTTGGAATTGATACAAACCTGGGTTGCTCTTCCTGAAAAAGATGAAGAGAATGAACCAACTTTTCATAACTACAAGATAGAACAGCTTCCTGTATTTACAGATAAAGGTTTATGGATGAGATTAATTGCAGGTAATGCTTATGGTCTTAAGAATGATGTAAAAACAAATTCATCATTGTTTTATTTGCACTTAGTGCTTCAGCAGGGAGAAAAATTTAGCTTACCAAAAGAACATTCAGAACGTGGAATCTATATTGCAAAAGGGAGTATTGAAGTTGGAGGTAAGTCATTTCATCAAAATCAAATGTTAGTTTTTAATAAAGGTGCTGAACCTATTATTATTACTAAAGAAAATTCAACTTTAATGGCTTTAGGAGGAGACCCTCTTGGAGAAAGATTCATCTGGTGGAATTTTGTTTCTTCAAGAAAAGAAAGGATTGAGCAGGCTAAGGAAGATTGGAAGCAGGGAAGAATAAAACTGCCGCCTAATGATAATAAAGAATTTATTCCTTTACCTGAAGATAAATTTAGGTTGGTAAATAAACCTCCAAATCCTGAGCCGCTTTCATAAAGGCATTTATATTAATTATCATTTTGATACACTTCAGCTTATTAAATCCTTTAATTTCGTTGATTTTCCCATTAATTAATATGGCTTGAGATTTGAATAATTATGTTACTGACTTTAACTCTTTATCCAAGACTAACTTTTTAACGATGTGAGATACATATATGAAAAAACTTTTATTGCTCAAGTTTCTACTTATTTTTTCTTTTTCAATTTTTGCTCAGGTTCCAACAGATGCATTGATTGCTTATTATCCCTTTAATGGCAATGCTGATGATGTAAGCGGGAGTGGGTTCAACGGCCAGGTAACCGGAGCTACTTTAGTGGCTGACAGACGAGGAGAACCTGTAT
>DASRWI010000040.1:0-7861 GCA_035654655.1 Ignavibacteriaceae bacterium
GGGGAAACGATACAAACAGCAATGGAGACTCTGAGGTTTGCTGAAAATTATCTCGGTAATGATTGCTGGATTACATGTTCAATCCTTAAACCGCTTCCGGGCTCTAGAGCTTTCAGCATGCTGAAAAATGTACCGGATCTGAGAGGCAAATACAATAACAAGGATTTGTTTGATTTTACAGAGATGTCTCGTGATTGGGTCAAATATTTTTGTCAAGCAAATTATGACGAATTGTTGAACATTGAAAAACAAATTATAAATTTAAGTCAGAAAAGATGCTCGTGGGATAATAATATAACCTTATTCTAGAAAATGATAGATTCATTTGTTAAACTGGATGAGATAAATAACATTGTCTTAGAATTCAACGGAATTGAATCACTTAATTCATTCTTTCAGAAGTTTGATAATCGCAGTAAATGTCTTTATGATAAAACTAAGAATTGTAATCTAAAAACTTATGCTTATGACGAGAAGTTAGATTGCTTAACTGTTTGTATTAGAAAGTATAACTGCAGAGTAAATGAGATAATCAGGAAATATTGTCAAAATTTCTATAGTAATATCAACTGGAGTGCTACATCATATTTTTCTATCCCAGAAAACAGATTCATTATTAATAACGTAACCTTTGATGACCAAAATACTAGTCTTAAAAAGAATCTAGAAGATAACCTTAATGAGTATCTAACATCGAGTTTATTGATCCGAATATCTGAATTGGCACAAAAGGAATTATTAATTGACGAAAATGTCAGAATAATTGTTGTCCTGGAAGATTCAGAATTAGATAGGCAAAAAATAATAGGACCATATCATGAAAATTCAATATCAACAAACAGCCTATTAATTGAATATCAACAACATACACTCTATTTTAAATTTCATATTGTAAATGACAATTTAGATATTTCAGTAATCAGGAAGTATGAGAATCTAACCAGAAAAGTTCAACTGAATACAATAATTAATAATTCGCTTGAAAAATTAACATTTGGCCTTCTTTTTCTCTTTAAGGTTGATCATGAATTACATCAAATGGTTTACCATATCGTACATTTTGGATATGGTGTTAGCAATTTCGGTATCAACGTTGGATTAAACAAAACAAGTATTCTGAAGATTGAAGAAAGCAAAATTATTCAAGAACTGAATACAATTATAAAGTATCACTATTTCTTTCTCGCCTTAAAGGAGCAAAAGCTACGTCTTGAAGAGAAAAACTTAAAAACGGCAATTATCTCGATACTTGTTGATTCATTTGCTCATAATATCAGCGCTCATAGTTTAAATGCAATCATTTGGATATATCTTAAGAGACTTGAACAGTTAAATCATAGAATAAGGGTGGATAATAATGATCTCTCAATCCAAGTTTTGTATTCAGGAAAGAACGGTAAAACTTGTAAACTGATATCAAATTCAGAACTTGTTAAATCTTCAAAAGAAGCTCTTATTGATTATGAAAAGTTAGGTAAGGATGATTCAACCTTCAATATGGAATACTTTTCTTTGCAGGATGTCATCACTTATGCAGATTATGATATAATAGGTAGATTATTTGATTTCGAGCCTTTGATTTCTGATAATATTAAAAAAATTCCAAACATTCCTGTTCCTCTGGATAACGAATTAAAACCATTTTTAACCTATCTAAATGAGAAATCTGCTTTTTGGAACGGTGTGACGCGAGATATCTCATCAGGAGGAATGATTATAACACTTTATGATCTAATATATTCATTTGCAGATAACCCTCTTTTCCTTGGAACTATTGCTCATTCTGAACAAATACATAAAATATCAATTAGAATTGGTCATAATAATGTCCCGAGAGAATTCATAAATATTAATCTTGATAGCCTCTTTCAATCCATAACTCCTCCCCAGAATAATGATTTTTTAGAGCAAAATGATTATTTGGAGATCCTTAATGACGTTGATGATTTTATTGATACATTTTCTTTTAAGAATCAAATAAATGAAGACCTAATTTCGGATAAAATTCCAGAATCGCTACAAAGAATAAAGCGGTCACATAGAGAAATTTACGATGGCTTTCTTGATTATCTAAAATCTAAGTGCAAATCAAATTTTTATTCTGTGACCAGTCCTCCTTATAAATTTGTTACTCTTTCTGCGGAATTTGCTGAACTTAGAAGAGAATTGACCGATAATAAGGTTTTTATTCCTGGAGGAGTAATTGGCAAACATTCACTATTCACAATTTTCGAAAATACATTAAGAAATGTTAAACATGTCCTGATTGAAGGGGATTTAGAAATAAAGCTAAATATCAGGATTGAGGATGTACCTGACAAGCCACTGTTCAAAATATCAACATGGCTTGATCATCCTTCTAAAATTGATAAAGAAAAAATTGAGAAGACTAAAAATGAACGAATTATTACTGAGGATGACAAGCCTAGGCTTGGAGGCACATCCCAGGACAAGGTATGTGCTGCAATGTTGTTCAATAATTTGTTTTCTGAAGTTAACAGTTCCAGATTTTATGATTTAGATGGAAATAAAATAGAATGGCCTTGGATCAATCAAGAGGTAATTAATGGTTGTGTTCATAGGTCCTTTTATCTATGGCAAGGTTCTCTTTGTAATTCATTAAATAATGAGCAACTTTCTGGAGATAGCCGAAAAATAATTGAGAATCCAAGCAGATTCTTATTTTCAATATTTAATACTGATGAAATCATATCAAAACATCTTATTTCTGAAAATGGGATAATTCGCATTCTACGAATTCATGACATTCACGAGAATGCTAACAAGGAAGAGATTTATGCCGTTTGGAATAGTATATGGATCAAGCACAACAGTCCTTTATATCTTACTAAGAACGAAGCCGCGAGTCAATATCAAGTGTATCCACATGTTATTAAGCTTGTTAATGGGTATTGGGAATATGAATTCTTAGGTGCGAATGGAGTCCGTCTTGAAAAGAAGGAACTTGGAATTCGATTTGCGCATGGTGAGATATCTGAAAATTCAACAAATATTTTGCAGTACAGGAATCATGGACCTTTAGTTGAAAATTATGTTAAACGTGGCTCTCAACTATTTAGCAATTCGTTAATTTTTGAGAGAAGCTCTATGGGAGAAATGATTGAAACATTTCTTACAAAGATCGATATTTATGATAACAGGATATATGTGAGGATTAAAGAAAGAAATAAACTTGAAATTCTTAAGTCTTTGTTCCTAAATGTATTTTCAGAATCTTGTATAGAAAATGGGAAAGACAAAGAAGTCTCATTTAAAAATTACAATAAGAGTAGTGCAATCAATATTGTAATTATTCATCTTTCTTATATTGAGTCGTTAAATTATAATGAAACTAGTGTTGATAAGTTCGTCGAGGATTACTTTAAGGATTTCTTAAATATTAACTCAAAATTAATAATTACTACGGGACGTGGCCGAGGCCTTTGGTGGGACTCTCTGAAAAGGAATGAAAAGCTTTGTATCAATATCCTGTTTAAACCAATTGACTCACTTTTGGCTGCAGTTCAGGACGGATTGATATATAAGGATGATTATTTAATCAAATATAATTTAATGAAAGTTATTTTTGGTTCTTAATTTACATTACATATGTCAAAAGTTCTATTTTTAATTTGGAGATTCAATGATGATTGGCCTCCAATAGAAGGTGTAAAATGCAAAGAATACAAGATAGAGAGTAATGTCACAAGTGAAGTAAGTAAAGTATCAAGTAAGTTCATCGCAATTAAACTTTCTGAAGATGAAACGGATGATAATGTTTTTGATACCATAATAAGTTTTATTCAATCTTATGATGAATCTTATGATAAGACAATCTTATGCCATAATAAACCTCGAATAATGGTTGAAAAAGCCAAGGATAGAGGATATCATTTTTTTGGGGGAGGTACTACTGAGCACAAACGAATTTATAGAATAATATCTGGTGTAAGTTTAAACAAAGAGGAATTTGTTGAGGATCGGCTTAAAGAAGAAATATTCAAAGATATATGGAATCATTATAATGCAAATTTTAGAACTGTTAAAGAAATAAAAGTAAAACTATATGAAACATGGTCTCCACTTCTGTTGGATATATATGGGATAATAAATAATGGAGAATCTACAAAAGAGGATTATTCAAGGTCATCTAGACGTATTGCTGAAAAGAGAGCTGACAAGTTCTGGCAGACCTGGAGAGAAATAAGGGATATATTAAAATCATCATCTTTTTTCTCCGATGATGAACTTGAGAGTGTGATATTCCCTGGAAAGATACAAAATTTCAAATCAATCAATGCGAAACCATTAAAAGAAGAATATACTACTTATATCAGAAATTTATTTAACAATGGTATTGAAGAAGAGTTTATTGTTTGGTTTAATAAGGTAAATGGCATTTTAAATAAAAAGTTGTTACAATTAGATAAAAATTAATGTTCACCTTGGCATATTAGTAACTCATAATAAATCATAATGAAATTTAAAACTCAATCATTAATATTCTATTCCAAATCGGAATGGCTTCGAACTAGTTTTGAGAAGTATATAGAGAACTCTAATATTAGATCAAACAAATATTATAGGTTTATCTATGATTCAGCCACTAGCAAAAAACTTTCAGTCACAAAGAATTTTTCAGAAGTATTTGATATTTTCGAGTGCCTTGATCTGGAAGTTTTGGTGACTTCAATTTTCATAGTTGATCCATATTGCTTAACAGAAAACAAAACAGGCTCTACTGAGAACGAGTACGAATTACTGTTAAGATTTATTCTGTTATACCCTGAAATTAAAGTCATCTTCCTCACTTCCGAAAACAATTTAGATTTTCTTGATAGTTTTATTGAAGAAAAGGATTTTTCGGCTGCCTTACACTATAATCATATTTTTTCGTTTGATGATCTACGAGCATCTTTCGAGTTAGGTGTAGCTGGTCAGAGTAACATGTTTGATTTCTCAGGATTGAGAACAATAGTAAAGGAAAATATAATTTTAGATGAAATTAAAGCTCAAAAGGATAATTTTGATTGCTTACATAAAAGCAGAAAAGAATTATTGGCTTTTACAGTGGATGAAGAAAACAGGCAAGCTTATTTCAATGCATATACACTTTACAGGTATGGTTTTAGAGTAATGCCTATTATTTCATTTCGTCAATTGGAGAATATAAAAAAATTCGTATCAGAAAATTCAAGAACAAATTTTGATCAAAAGTTACTGATTATTCGCGATTGGGACTTGCAATTTGAAGATTATGATAGCATGGGAGATAAAAATATCTTAGCACAACTGCGTGAGTTAAATTACGATGTAGAGGCGAAAAAATGGATAAGAAATAATTCCTTCTGGAAAGATTTTACCGGGTGCTGTTTTTATTTTGTTACACGATACTCTAAAAATCCAGATAAAGATCAACCTAAGCCAAACTGTAAGCTTTTAAAGTTAGATACAGCTCATTATTTTTTTGAAAATAATGATAAAGAATGCACTTTGATTGGATTGCCAAAGCCAATTGGAGGTATGACGCAAATTCTTGATATTTTAGAATTGTTTTATAATTTCTTATCCAAACGAAAGAATGACGGTTCCTCGAAAAAGGGTCAAAAAATAACTCATAATCTTTATAATGATTTTTGGAATAATTTTTTTCTCAATGAAGAGCACATGAATGTGCGAAGACAAGATCATGGTCATGCCATTTCTCCAAAAATTCTTCATCTAGCTGAGTCAATGATTAACAGAGCCCAAAAGTACTATGATCAAAAAATGTTTATGACAGCAGCCCTGCTCTCACAGGAGGCAATGGAGATTCTGAATGGATTTCATTTTTTGGAGATGCTCAAGGCATTGTATTTACGTACTGTAGCAGAAACTCAACTCGAAGCTGAATTAATAGGCATAAGTGACAATCCCGATAATGTACATATTAAGTTCAGGGAAGTAAAATCTCTTGCAAAACGTATTTGTTGGAATAATGACGAAGCTTATAGGAATTTATTGAATCAGCTTGCAATAGATTTAAGACATATATACATGGATAAAGAACTACTGGAATCTGCTGATGCATGTCTGAGGGAGTATGTCCAAAATGCTGCCGGAATGAATATTCTTAGCCCTTTCAAAAAAAGCCTGTTTTAACATGAATCAATTTAAAGAATTAATCAAAAGGTTTAAAAGTCTATCTAAAAACTTCTTATTTTACTTGCGTGATTTCGGATGGATGGGCATAATCTTCCTTATTGCTAATGTTATTTTTGTCAGGTTGTGTACTAATAAATATATGCTAATCTTGCCGTTGTTGCTCTTACCTTTTGTGTTTATAATTTTATTTTCACGAAGGAGAAAATTATTTCCAATATTTGTTCTGGTTGGTAGGACAGTAAGTATTTCAGGAATAATAATGTCATTTATAATCGTTCAAATATTATTTACATTAATATATTCTGTTTATCTGAATAATAACTATGATTTCATTACACTTTCTATTCATTCATTAAATTCCGCTATAAGTCTGGATACAGGACAAATTCTTGATGAGTTTAATTCCAACACATGTTATAAGGACGATGTCTATGTAATCAGCACAATCCAGATCATTTTCAGCTGGCTTTATCTTGGTTTGCTAATTTCCTCTTTGTATCAGAGATTAAGGCATCAGTAAATTCAACTATTTAGAATTCAAAACACCTCCGGCATAAATCTCCCCCTTATCTGCTCAGCAAGTATCTGCGCAACTTCCTTCCTGGAAAACCCAAGCAGCTCCGTACCCGCATGAAAGAGGAAACCGATCTCTTTCTGAGCAATATCCCTGTTTGCTATACTGATCATTATCAGAAATTCCATCATTGAAACCCTTTCTCCCGGATTGGCAGCAAGTATGTTTTCAATCGATTGTCTGAAAATCTCCTCCACTTTTTCACTTTTTGAAACAGCATCAAGAAAATCTTCAGGGAAAATGGTGTAATTCGAAAGTATCGAGAGGATCTCCTCCGCTTCTATTTTATCGATTTTTTCGTCAACATAGGCAACAATAAGACCTGCCGAAGCAATGAAATGCTGGCGATGCCTGGAAATATCTGAGGAGGTCATGATCAGAAGTATCCTGATTAATTCCGTGATACTTTCTTCAAGAGTTTCATCCGTTTTAATTTCCACATTACCGTTCAGGGCATTTCTGTAAAGTTCTGATTCGCCAAACAGCTGAATAGCCTTTATCCTTATCGGATTGATCGGATGGGTGGAGATATTCACTCCCTTCCCTGATTTAAAATATTCAATCCTTTTGTCATTGTCCTTCAGAAGTGCATCAAGCTGGATATTCAACCGCTGAATATCCAAACCGGATGACATCTTGAAAAAACCCTCCATGCATGTTTTCATATCCCTGCATGCCAGGAAACCGTACCTGTCTGCTGTTAGTTCGGAAAGCTGGTCAAACAGCCTAATTTTGTTTCCCATTACGAGAGGCATCTTGTTGCTGTCGGAATAAACAAAACCAACAAGCTTCTTTATTCTTATACTGTCTGTTATCAAGTGCCCGATCTCGTGGCCGATGACAAATCTGAGCTCATCATTTGTCAGTCGCTCTACAAGTGCCGAATTGAGGTTAATAAGATGGCACTGTGCGTCATCCATCTTGGGGATGGCATAAGCATTGAATTCACTCGAGTTTGTGATATAAAAATCTATTGGGAAATCAAATTTCAATGATGCCCTGACCTCATTGCAGATCCTGTATATTTCTGGGGTTAGTTCCTCAGAAACTTTATAACTGTGGCCTTCAAGGATCATCTTCCACTCGTTTTCGAAGCATTCTACTTTGGCTTCGAGTATGATATTCTCGATAAGATTACCTTCA
>DASRWI010000041.1:0-101987 GCA_035654655.1 Ignavibacteriaceae bacterium
GGAACTGATAAAGAGGAAATTTCCGGTGGAAGAGCTGATGCTCCTTTAGGAAGTAAAGATTTGATAATTGGTCACGAAATGTTTGGTCAAGTTGTAGACATTGGAACGAATGTCATATCTGTTAAGAAAGGTGACTATGCCTTATTCTCAGTAAGAAGAGGTTGCGGAAAATGTACTCCCTGTAATAATAATCGAAGCGATATGTGCTACACTGGTCAATATACTGAAAGAGGAATTAAACAGGCACAGGGTTATCAAACTGAGTATATTATAGATGATGAAGATTATGTTGTAAAAATTCCTAACGAGATTGCTCATATTGGAGTGCTTACAGAACCCATGTCAATTGTCGAAAAAGCTATTTCGGAATCTTTATCAATTCAAATGAACAGATTATCATTTGAAAAATCAGAAGAGTGGCTAAAGGGGAAGAGAGCATTAGTTGCAGGTTTAGGTCCTGTGGGACTTCTTGCTTCAATTGTAATGTTACTTAAAGATGCTGAAGTAACAGGATTAGATATTGTTGATGATGATACTTTAAAACCAACCTTATTAAAATCTTTGGGCGGTAAATATATTAATGGATTAAAGATTGATACTGCAAAGATTGATGAAAAATTTGGCGAATATGATTTTATTTTTGAAGCAACTGGAATTGCTAAATTAGAATTTCAATTAATTGATGCACTTGCTATAAATGGGATATATGCATTAACAGGAATTCCCGGAGGTGACAGACCTGAATGTATTTTAGGTGCAGAAATTATGAGACAAATTGTTCTAAAGAATCAAATTATACTTGGTAGTGTAAATGCTGCACCTGAACATTTTAAGCTTGCAGTAGATGATCTTTCCGAAGCGTATAAAAAATGGGGTGATAAAATTGAAAAAATTATCACGAATAAAATTCCTTATGATAAATATCTTGAAAGCCAAAAGGACCATTCTCACGATGACATTAAAGTAGTAATTGTTTGGAGTGAATAAAGAAATTTTTATTAAAACTTCAATCTAACTTATCTTTTTGCTATTTTTTTACTTTGAAATAAATCATCTTTTAATCCTATATATAAATATGGAAATACTTCAAGTAGTATTATTATTTCTTGTTTTCCTGACATCTGCTGTTTCGATGTTCCTTCGTAAAATTCCTGCTTTAATTGCTTTACCATTAATGGCATTTTTTATTCCTGTTATAGCAGGAGTTTCTATAAACGATACCATTCAATTCGTGTTAGGTGCAGGAGCAATTCGATTGTCAGAAGCATATACCATTGCAATATTTGGCAGTATGCTTAGTGTTCTTCTGCAGAAAACAGGAATTGCAGAAAGCTTTATCAAAATCGGTGCTGAACTTTCAGGAGATAAACCCTGGACAATCGCTTTGCTAATGTTAATCTTGATTTCTCTTTTATTTACTACGCTTGGTGGATTAGGTGCAATTATTATGGTTGCAACGGTTGTATTACCCATTATGGCTTCGGCAGGTATTGGCTCAGTAACTACTGCAGGAATATTTTTAATTGGATTAAGTCTGGGTGGCATTTTTAATGTTGGCAATTGGGCAGTTTATATTTCAATCTTAGGATTAAAAATTGAAGAAGTTAGAAGCTTTGCATTTATCATTTTCGGAATAACCTTTGTTGTTGGATTATTATATATAACTATAATGCTTTATAGAGATGGACATGACATTGATTTTAAGAAGATAATCATTAGAAGCTTGATATTTGGAATAATCATTTCTGCTCTGCTTTATTTTTATTATACCTTATCAACTGATATAAAAAATAACATCTTCTTTATGCTTGGTAAAATTGGAAGTATCTTTAAATGGATTATTGCAGCTGCAATTATTTTATTGTTCATTGCCTCAACATTTAGAGCATCATTAAATAAAAATGAAAATGGTCTTCATTGGATTTCCTACTTCACTCCATTCATTCCATTATTCCTTATATTAATTTTTAATATGAATTTTATTGCTTCCTTTATAGTTGGATTGCTTTATGGATTTATTTCTACTTATAAAAAAAGAAGCTTAAATGTTTTTGTAAAATCAATGCTTGAAGGAGGCTCTGTTGTTATGCCTGCAGTTGCATTGATGCTTGGAATTGGAATGCTGCTTAATGCGGTTATTGGTCCTCCTACATCTGGATATTCAGCGACAGCATTATTTAATGATGTAGGTAAAGCTGAAATTCTTCTCCCCAAAGATTTTCGTACTGCAGATAATGCAAAGAATTTATTATTAAAATTTCAAGACCAGAAAGATATTAAAACAGAATTTAAAAATGATTCTTTAATTATTATTAGCGGCATTCAGGCAAAAGATATAAAGTATGAAGTTAAATATTGGCCTGTCCTTAATATTTTAAAACCAGTTTTTAAAAATATTATTCCTGATAATCCAATTTCTTATATAATCATTTTCTTTTTATTGGCTCCCCTTGCTTTGTATAGAGGTCCTTTAAATGTGTGGGGAATGGGATTTGGAATGGCAGCGATATTTTTAGCAAGTGGAATGCCTGCAGGAGCTATTATGGGATTATTACTTTCAGTTGGTCAAATACAAGGTATAAGTGACCCGACTAATACTCAAAATGTTTGGCTGGCTAATGAAGTTCGTGTTGATGTTCAAAAAATTTTATGGAATACTATTCCCTACACCTGGCTGGTCGCCTTACTTGGTTTAACTGCTTCAGCAATAATGTTTATGTAAATTTAAAAGTATTTGATGAGAAAAATTAAAATAGGAATTGATGTAGGCGGGACATTCACTCACGCAGCAGCTGTTGATATTTCTGATTATTCTATAATTGGAAAATACTGCGTATCAACTACTCATACTGCAAAAGAAGGTGTTGCTAAGGGAGTAGTTAATGCAATGCTTAATCTTCTTAAAGAGAGTAAGATTAATCCTGCAGAGATTATGTTAATTGCACATTCAACTACACAAGCTACAAATGCATTACTTGAAGGTGATGTTGCTGTTGTTGGTGTTATTGGAATGGGTACCGGTCTGGAAGGAAGAATTGCAAAAAAGGAAAGTAATCCAAATGATATTGAACTCTCCCCTGGTAAATTCTTAAAAACAAAGTTCAGATATATTGATATTGGAAAAAATAATTGGAAGGAATTAGTTAAGCCTTATCTTCTTGAAATGCAAAATGACGGAGCAGAAGTTTTTGTTGCTTCGGAAGCGTTTGGAGTTGATGATCCTTCCAACGAAGAGTTTGTTGTTAATGAGGCAGAAAGTTTAGGATATAAAGCAGCTGCAGCAAGTAAGATATCTAAACTTTATGGACTAAGAGTCAGAACGCGTACTGCAGTTATAAATGCAAGTATGATGCCTAAAATGTTAGAGACTGCTAATTTGACTGAGAAAGCTGTCCGTGAAAGCGGTATAAAGGCTCCCTTAATGGTTATGCGCAGCGATGGCGGCATTATGGATATAAATGAGATGCGCAGAAGACCAATTCTTACTATGCTTTCGGGACCTGCAGCTGGGGTCGCAGCAGCATTGATGTATGTTAAAATTACTGACGGAATTTTTCTTGAAGTCGGCGGAACCTCGACTGATATTTCAGTAATTAAAAATGGCAAACCACAAGTTAAAAGTGCAAAGATTGGAACGAACAGATTATACTTGAGAACATTAGATGTAAGAACTTTAGGTATTGCCGGTGGTTCAATTCCGAGAATTAAAGGACATTCGATTATTGATGTTGGTCCACGTAGTGCCCACATTGCAAAACTTGCTTATGCAGGATTTTCAGGAGAAAAGAATTTCGAAAATATTGAGATAAAAAAAGTAACTCCATTAAAAGATGACCCAGAAGATTATTTATCTATCATCAATGAGGATAAAAGCTATACTGTCACCCCAACTGATGCATCTTACTTTTTGAATTTGGTAAATGAGAATGGACACGGAAGTGCGAACAAAGGAGCAGTTAATAATGTATTTCATTCTTTATCAAAAAAATTAAATTCTGAACCGGATAAAATTGCTGAAGATATTTTATCGATATCATCATCAAAGATTAAACCTGTCATCAAACAATTATTAAGAGAATACAAGCTTGACGAATCTTTAATTAACTTTGTTGGTGGCGGTGGTGGTGCATCTGCATTAGTTCCTTATACTGCAAAGTCAATGCATATCCCTTATAAGATTGCTGATAACTGTGAAGTGATTTCAGCTATTGGTGCGGCCTTGGGAATTATAAGAGATTCAGTAGAAAGAAATATAATAAATCCTACTGAAGGTGATATACTTGCATTGCGCACTGAAGCAATGAACTCAGTTGTTGCGATGGGAGCTATTCCTGAAACAGTTGAAGTAACCATAGAAATTGATAATCAGAATAAAAGAGTTACTGCAGTTGCAATGGGTTCAAGTGAAATGCGCACAAGAGATTTGGGAATTAAAGAGCTTGATGAAAAAGAACTTCTTGATATATGTGCTGCTTCCTTTAAAACCAATGTTGAAAATCTTAAAATTGCAGGACGAACTTCAAGAATGCTTGCAGTAATGTATGAAGAAAATAAAAAGAAATTATTTAGTCTGGTTAATTCTTCAATTAAAAAAATAAAAGTTATCAATCTTGAGGGAATAGTAAAACTACAGGTGAATAATTGCATCGTTGAACAGGTCAAGGCTGCTGAAGTAAAGACAAAAATTTCAGAAATAATTTCCAGGCTTACTTCATTTGGAGATGCAGGTGCTTTGCTGCCTGATATATTTTTAATAATAGGTGCTAAAATAATTGATACTTCAGGATTGATACTTGAATCTCAAATTCATTCACTTGCTGAAATTGAAATGAAAAAAGTTTCTCTTGAAGAAAATATTATTCTAATTGCATCAGAGAAAAAATAAGATGAATAAAATTTTAGAAAGATTAAAAAATAAATTAATTGTTTCCTGTCAGTCTGAAGAAGGTGATCCTTTTAATTCGCCTGAGTATGTAACTTTATTTGCTAAAGCTGCCATAATGGGAGGAGCAACAGGAATCCGCTCTGAAGGTTTTTTTAAAACAAAAATGATTGTTGAAAATGTAGATGTGCCGGTAATAGGATTAATAAAATCTCATTATGAAGATGGCTTTGTCCGCATCACAGGAAGTTTTGCAGATGTCGAAAAACTTATTGAAACTAAATGTCATATCATTGCTGTTGATGGCACTTTCAGATTAAGAGAGGGAGTAACAGGTCCCAATTTTATTAAGGAAATTAAGAAAAGATATAATGTTTTAGTAATGGCTGATATTAGTACATATGAAGAAGGTATTGCATGCGCTAAATCAGGAGCTGACTGCATATCAACAACATTGAGCGGTTATACTCCCGAAACAAAGCATTTATCTAAAGATAAACCTGATATAAAACTTGTTTCTGATTTAACAAAAAATATTTCAATACCAGTTATTGCTGAAGGCAAATTAAACAAACCTGAATATGCTGCTGAAGCTTTAAAAGCAGGAGCCTGGGCTTGTGTTGTTGGTACTGCAATTACAAGACCAAGAATTATTACCCAATGGTATATCGATGCTATAAATAATGTGAAGGAAAATTAGATTTGGAACAGAAGATATTTTTTGGTACTGATGGATGGAGAGGATTACTTGATACTGAGATTAATATCGAAACTGTAAAATTAGTTGGTCAGGCATTTGCTGATTACTTAATCGAAAAGTATAAAGAAAATATTTCTATTGTTATTGGATACGATGGGCGCAGAAATTCAAAATTATTTGCTGTTGAATTATCTAAAGTTTTATCAGGGAATCACATTAAGGTTTTTTTATCTGAAAAAATTGAACCCACTCCTGTTCTCTCCTATTATGTTAAAGCCAATAATTTGCAGTCAGGAATAATGGTTACAGCAAGTCATAATCCTGCAAAGTACAATGGACTAAAATTTAAGGCTGATTATGGTGGTCCTTTTTTTACTGAAGAAACGCTTAAGGTCGAAAAACTTATTGGAAATAATAAAGTTAAGCAGTCTGAAGAAAATATTACTATCACTAATCTAAGACTTCAATATCTTCAGCAAATAAAAAATTATATCAATTTTGAAATCATAAAAAAGAGTGGAGTACGTGTACTAATTGATTCAATGGGAGGAGCAGGGCAGCAAATTATTGAATCACTACTAAGTGAATATCATATTCCTTCCAGAACAATTTATAAAGTTGCCACTGAAGATTTTTCCGGAAGATATGCTGAGCCTATAGATAAAAACCTATTCCAGTTAAAGACTGAACTGACTAAAGAAAATTTTTCTCTTGGACTTGCAACTGACGGTGATGCTGATAGAATTGGTATTGTTCAGGATAATGCTGAATGGTTAAGCGCTCAAGAAACAATTTTATTGCTGGCTGATTTTCTTGTGAACAAAAAGAAGTTATCAGGCGATATAGTAAAAACTTCTTCGGTTACAGATAAAATTATCTACTACTTTGCCAAGGATAGAACTATCCACGATGTACAAGTTGGATTTAAATATATATGTGAGAAAATGATTGAAAATAATGTAGCTTTTGGGGCTGAAGAAAGCGGTGGGTTTGGATATCAAAATCATATTCCTGAACGTGATGGAATTTTATCAGGGTTATTAATTACAGAGATGTTAGCATCATCAGGATATACTAAACTCTCTGATTACGTAAAAGAAAAAACCAAAGAATTTGGAGAAATTTATTACGACAGAATTGACTTGGAATATGATAAACCTGACAGAATTAATATACTCCCCTCTCTTAAAAGTAATCCACCAGAAAAAATAAGTGATTTTTATATCAAAAGCTTTAACGAGTATTATAGCAGTCGGGGAATAATTAATGGAATAAAATTCTTTTTAGAAGGTGCTTCAAGATGGTTATTATTAAGAGCTTCTGAAACAGAACCTCTGATTAGAATTTATGCTGAAGCTGAATCAAATGAAGAAGTTCATAAAATACTTCAAGCCGGTATATCATTTTTTAAATAGAATTAAAATGTCTACAAAAAATAAAATAGTTTCACGTTCAGATACTATAAACTTGTTACATACGAGTGATGAATTTGCAGTAATAAATAATCCAGAAGTGGTTTATCCTGATTATGAATTACTTCCTTTAGCAAAAAAGATTACAAAGGTCCCTTTTCTTAAAGCAGTTGTAATGGATATGGATGGTACAACCACAACTACTGAAGAGTTATGCATTCATTCATTAGAGTTTATGGTGCAAAAAATTACTGGTCTGGCAGAATTAAAATTAGACCATCAAAAAGATTATCCCCACATAATTGGCAACAGCACAACTAAGCATGTTGAATATCTAATTAGAACGTATCAAAAATATATTGTAGAGGCTGAGTTAAGGAAGAGCTTTATTTATGCAGCTGTATGGACATTACTTTACAGCAACGATTTAGGACGTGTTAATGAAGTTAAGCTGAATTTAATCAACTTTAATTGCAAGGAATTAATTTTAGACAATAACTTAAATGAAAATAATATTTCTTCTTTAATCAAAAAGTATTCCTCTAAAGTTAAAATTACTAATATTGTTAGAGCAGCAGTTGATATTTATTATCAACGCTACCATGAAATATTAATGCAAATTAAATCAGGTAATTCCAAAGATATTTCTCAAAAGATTTTTGGCAATGCTGATGTAAAGTTGATTGAACCGATGAATGGAGTAGCTGTTTTTATTGCGTTAATTAAAGGATGGCTTGGAGAAGAAATAAAATCGTTGTTTTATTTATTCGAAGACATCAATGAGAAACAAAAAGAAAATTTACTTGTACTTTCAAAATATTTTGAAGCAAATCCAGTTAAACTTGCAATTGTTACTTCGTCAATAAGCTATGAAGCCGATATTGTTCTTGGCGAAGTGTTTACGTTATTAAAAGAAGAAGCATCAAAATGGAAAATATCTGCAAAGAGCAAGAAAAATATTTCAAATTATTTTTCACATTATCTTAATACTTATGATGCGTACATAACTGCTTCTGATTCAAATGAAATTAGATTAAAACCTCATCGCGACCTTTATTCAATTGCTCTTCATAAATTAGGTATCAACAAAAAAGATTTTAATAAAGTGCTTGGACTTGAAGATAGTGAAAGCGGAACAATTGCAATCAGAGCAGCCGGAATTGGATTATGTGTTGCTGTTCCATTTACAAAAACATCCGGCCATAATTTTAAAGCAGCTTCGTATATTGCATCCAATGGCTTGTCTGAATTAATATTAAAGAAAAATTTGTTTATGAAAGTGTCTTTTTAATGAAAGATAAAGTATTTCACGTAATTTCTAATACTCACTGGGATAGAGAATGGAGATATCCATTTCAGCGTAATAGAAAAATGCTCGTTGATATGATAGATAAAGTTATAGATATTCTACTAAATGAGCCTGAATATAAAGCATTTCATTTGGATAGCCAGTCAATTGTACTTGATGATTATCTTGCAATAAAGCCATATCAAAAAGATATTATTAAAAAATTAGTTGAAGAAAAAAGATTGCTTATTGGTCCCTGGTATATTTTGCCTGAAGAATTTCAAGTTGGAGGTGAAAATCTAATTAGAAATTTATTATTGGGACATAAAGTCTGTAATCAAATGGGTGGAGTTTCAAAAATAGGATATTCTCCTTTTAGCTGGGGACAAATATCGCAGCTTCCTCAAATATATAAAGGGTTCGGCATTGATGTGATAATGTTTTATCGTGGTGTGAACTCCCTCGATTCCAATAAATCAGAATTCATTTGGGAAGGTGCTGATGGAACAAAAGCAATCACATCCAGATTTTCAACAATGCCCCGTTATAATTTTTATTTTTACATCTACAGAAAAGTAATTCACAATGAAGACTTCTCAGATGTTGAATATAAATGGGAACGTGGAGGTCTCCCCTTCCACATAGTAGATGCTAATAAAAAAGAAGATTATTCTATTATAAAACCACAGGATACATATTATAAAGAAAATATTAAACCATCGGTAGAAAGAATTATAAATGACCAGGTAAATGATTTTTCTACTGAGCATATTATTTGGATGGAAGGTCACGACTCAAGTGGACCAAATATCAAAACAGTACAAATTATAAAAGATATCAAAGAAGCTTTTCCAAATTTAAATGTTGTTCATTCAACATTGGAAGATTATAGCAAAGCATTAGAAAAATCTGTTGATGAATCAAAACTTGCAATTGTAAAAGGCGAAAGAAGAAGTGCTCAGTTTGATAACCGCAGCGGAAATATGTATGGATATACAACCTCGGCAAGGATGGATATTAAATTAAAAAACTTTGAAGCAGAAAAACACCTTCAATATTATGCTGAACCATTAAATTCTTTAGCAGAAATATTGGGATTGGATACTAATGATGAGTATTTGAATATTGCATGGAATTATCTGATACAAAACTCTGCTCACGATTCAATAGGTGGATGCAGTCTTGATGAAATTCACGAAGATATGTTTTTCCGATACCAACAAGTTATTGAAATTTCAGATGCTGTGACTGAAAGGGCATTAAAATTTTTGGTAAGTAAAATAAATACTTCAAATTTTATTTTGGAAAACAATCAGCCAAAAATATTCCTTCATGTATTTAATACCCTGGGATTCAGCAGAAGCAGGGCTGCCGAAGTATTTATTGATATACCTGAAGAATATGATAAAGGTTCAATTAAAATATTAGATATTAATTTCAATGAAGTACCTGTTCAAATATTTAGCAAATATAAAAAAGAATCTATTATTGAGCAGTTGATTGATAGACCAATGTATTTTAATATGGTTAGATATAAATGTATTCTTGATATACAAAATATTCCTTCAATTGGTTATCAAACTTTTAATGTTATCCCAGGTAAATCTATCAAAAAAGAAAAAGGATTTACATATCAACAAAATGGATTTCATTTTCTTGAAAATAATTATTTGAAAATACAAATAAATAATGATGGCAGCTTAGATTTACTTAATAAAGAAACTGGTTATACTTTTAAAAATATATGTTACTTATTTAGTGAGGGAGAAGAAGGACATGCCTGGGTGCATAAGCCAGTTGGACCTATTATGACTTCATTAAATAGTAAAGCAATTATTAAAAGAATTTTTGATGGTCCTGTTGAATCTAAAGTATCAATAAAATACAATTTAAAAGTACCCGCTAATCTTCTTGAAAGACAAAAGAATAAACCCAAGTTCGTGAAGATACCCATTGAACTTCAATTGGGATTATCAAAATGTTCAAAATACTTTACTTTAAAAATAAAACTTAATAACACTTCCGAAAGTCATCGTTTAAGGTTGATGCTTCCTACAGGTTTACGAAACACATTCTCCTTTGGCGAAGGACAATTTGATGTTGTAAAACGTTCAACTGAAAGAATTGATTCATCTGACTGGATAGAACAACCAATGTACGATTATCCAATGCATCATTTTGTCGATGTCAATAATAATTTAGAGGGAATAGCTGTTTTTGCAAATGGCTTAAAGGAATATGAAGTTCTTGATGATGAAAATAAAACTCTTGGCATTACCCTGATAAGAGGATTTAATTATGTTATTCAACCTGCTTCAAAGGAAGATTACTCTTTTAAAAAAGGCTCACATGTTTTAGGTGAATATGAATTCAATATAGCTATTATGCCGCATAAAGGCAGTTTTGATAACGAAGTACTTACTGAAAGTTATAATTTTACTTATCCTTTCACATCTGTTCAGTCAGGTGAAAACAAAAATAATCTAAATTTAAATGAATCCTTCTTCAAAATAGAGCCGGAGCAGCTTATACTCTCTTCTATCAAAAAAGGTGAAGGTAAAGAAGGATGGGTATTAAGATTTTTTAATCCGACCGAAAAAAATCTATCTGGTATTATAACTTTGCCAAAGTTTGTGACCAATGTTCGCAGAGTAACCCTGGAAGAAGTCTTTGTTGAAAACTTAGTTTTAAAAAATGACAAAGTTCATTTGGAAGTGCCTCCAAAGAAAATAATCACCCTAAAGGTTATGTAGCTAACACATATTTAATTTGTGTAAGTTTATCTTTCATAAAAACAAGAAGGGAATTATGCCGGAAAATGTTACCAAAAAAACTGTGCTTGTAACTGGAGCTTCAAGTGGTATTGGCTCGGAGTTGAGTCGTTTATTTGCGCAAGATGGTTACAACCTTGTACTTACTGCACGAAGTGAAGACAAACTCTATGCATTAAAAGCAGAACTCGAAGAGAAATATAATATTTTTATTAAGGTAATTGTTAAAGACCTCGGATTCCCTAATGCTCCAGTGGAATTGTATGAGGAAATTAAAAAAGAAAAGATAAGAATTAATGTTCTTGTCAATAATGCAGGCTTTGCTGTATACGGAGATTTCCTTGAAACTTCAACTGCAGATGAAATGGAAATGCTACAGGTTAACGTTTCTGCATTAACTTATTTTACAAAAGTTTATGCAAAAGAAATGTCAGAAAATGGCGGTGGCAAAATTTTAAATGTTGCCTCATTAGCTGCCTTCCAGCCTGGTCCCTTGATGGCAGTTTATTACGCAAGTAAGGCTTATGTGCTGCATTTTTCTGAAGCAATTCATTCCGAGTTTAAGAAATACAACATTATAGTTTCCGCTTTATGTCCGGGTCCAACCAAAACAAATTTCCAATTTAGAGCTCAGGTTCAGGATACTCCTCTTTTTATTAAAGGACGAGGTATGGATGCTGAAACTGTTGCTAAAATTGGTTATAATGGACTGAAGCAAGGCAAGACGGTCATTATACCCGGATTTAATAATAAAATATTATCTATCGGCAGTAAGTTTTTCCCCCACAAATTGACAGCAGGTTTTGTTAAGAATTTACATCAACCAAAAGCATGATTTTAAAAATCCTGCAATAAAATTATTGCAGGATTTTTCTTTTCTTTCATTTCATTATAAATAATTTTTTATTTTTGATTTCACTTTTATTGATTTTAATCAGGATATGAGAATGTTCAAAAATAAATATGGTTATTTTTCTGAAGACTACCGTGAATTTGTAATTACCGATCCAAGAACTCCCCGCCCATGGTTTAATTATATGTGGAATGAAAATTATACAGGATTGGTATCTCATACAGGAGGAGGATTTAGCTATCTTGAAACCCCACGTGATAATCGTTTAACAAGAATGAGATACAATTCCCTCCCCTGGGATAGACCAGGAAGATATGTTATTATTAAAGATGCAGTTACAGGAAAATACTGGTCATTAAGTTGGGCTCCGACTATCGAATTAAAGTATGATAAATACAAATGCCGACATGGACAAGGTTATACTAAAATTACAACAGAGATAAATGGAATAAAAGGTGAAATAACTTACTTTGTTTCAGATGATGTTAATGCTGAATTCTGGATGGTGAACTTAACCAACCTCAGCAATAAAGAAAGAAAGCTTGAAGTTTATTCATTTACAGAACTATTGATGGGGAATGCGTTGAATGATTTAATCAATCAGCCGAATGATAAACACTTTACAGAAATAACTTTCAACAAAGAAACACAGACTCTTGAAGCAACTCGTAGATATTGGGTGTTGAATAAAAAAGTTTCTGTAGTTCAGCCTAATATTGATTGGAAGTATAAAATTTATTTTACTCAAACACTACCTGTAAGCGGATTTGACAGCAGTCTTGATAATTTTATTGGTAAGTGGCGTTCTGAAGCTAATCCCATCTCAATTGAAACAGGAAAAATGACTAACACGGAAATCACTGCGGGTGATCCTGTTGCTGCATTAAAATCAAAGCTAATCTTAAAGCCTAAAACTTCAAAAGATTTTTCTGTCATTATGGCAGTTGCCCCTAAGGAAATTAAAAATCCATATAAATCTTTAAAGTGGGATGAACTTAAGAATGTAAAAACAATCCAAAATAAATTTTCAGCATTAAAGGAAAAGTGGGGTAGTTACTTAAGCAATGTTAATATCCAGACTCCTGATGAAAAATTTAATTTAATGCTTAATGTATGGAATCAATATCAGTCGGCAGTAACATTTGATATGGCTCGTAACTCTGGATATTATCATGGTGGTTTATTATTTGGAACAGGAATGAGAGATCAATTTCAGGATATACTTGGTGTTGTTATGGTTAATCCTGAAAGAGTAAGAGCACGCCTGCTAAACGCACTTCGCTTTCAATTTAAGGATGGCTCAACACTTCATAACTTTTTTAAAATTACAGATTGGGGAGAAAGAACAAACCACTCTGATACTCCATTGTGGATTCCTTTTGGAATTATTGAATACTTAAATGAGACAGGTGATTTCAGCATACTTGATGAAATTGTAAATTTTTATGATGAAGGTGAAGCTAATGTTTATGAGCATATGAAACGTTCCTTGGACTTTGCCATATCAGCAACAACTGAAAGAGGTATCCCAAAAATTATGAATGGTGATTGGAATGATACTCTCGACCATGTTGGTCCACTTGGTAAAGGTGAAACAATCTGGGGAGGATTCTTTTTAGCTTACTGCTTGAAAAAAACTTTTGAACTTCTTGAATATAGAAATGATAATGAAATCTTAGCCAGATGGAAAAATGTTTATGAGCATTTAGGAGAAGTTATAAATGAAAATGCATGGGATGGCGAATGGTATATCAGAGCATTCAGGGATAATGGTGAACCACTTGGCTCTAAAAAACATAAACAAGGAAAAATATTTATTAACTCTCAAACATGGTCAGTAATATCCGGACTTGCACCAAAAGAAAGAGCAAACAAATCTTTAAGCTCTGTTAAAAAATATTTAGCCAAACCAAATGGAATACAAATTTGCTGGCCTTCATACACTAAGGTTGAAGACAATGTAGGACTTATAAGCAGATGTGTTCCGGGTAAAAAAGAAAACGGAGCTATATTTAATCACGCATCATCTTGGTTTGTATTAGCTTCAATTATCAATGGTGATGTTGATTTTGCATATGATGTTTATATGAGGATGAATCCATTAAACTCAGGAAAGAATATAGATAGATATGAAGTAGAGCCATATGTTTATGCTGAATATGTTACCAGTCCGGACCATCCAACAGATGGACAGGCAAGTCATAGTTGGTTAACAGGTACAGCAGTATGGATGCTAAGAATAGGATTAGATAAAATTATTGGATTTGCAACATCATTAAATGGAATTACAATTTCTCCAAACATTCCATCAACCTGGAAAGGGTTTAAAGCTGAAAGAAATTTCAGAGGGAAAAGAATTTTGCTTGAAGTAAAAAATCCTAGTGGAAGAAATTCAGGTTTCAGTAAAATAATCATTAACGGTAAAGAAGCTGAAAGTAATTTTATTAATGTTAATGATTATAAGGAAGGTGAAATTAGAGTTGAAATGGTAATGTAATATAGAGCGAAGGTGCTTCGAGTGTCCCGAGCAGAGCGAGGGATGTACCGAGAAGACCGAGCGAATTAAATTCAAGGGATTTGTAGCGGGCATCTCGATACATTTTTCTCGCTGCACTCGAAAAACACTCGATGTAGCGCTGCCCTTTTGTGATTACTTTTTCAAGTACTTGCAATTTAAATTTACATAGTCTATATTTTGAAAAATGAAATTGAGAATTAACATATTATCAAGCTGGCAATGGTGGTGGAACATATCTGTTTCACTATTCGGTGCATAGCTTTATTTAAATTTTAATACAAGCCGCAGGTAGTGAAACAATCTCCTGCGGCTTTTTTATTTTAAACAAATAAACCGCAGGAACATTACGTCTGCGGTTTTTTAGTTTTAAACAAAAATAAAAAAGGAGTATAAAATGAAAGAGAATAAATTTACATTGAGCCTAAATGAAATGCCTGACAAATGGTATAATATTGCAGCTGATTTACCTGAGCCACTTGCACCTCCGCTTAATTCCGGGACTAAAGAGCCTGTAAATCCTGCTGATTTATTAAGAATATTTCCGGAAGAATTATTAAAGCAGGAAATGAGCAGTGAAAGATTTATTAAAATCCCAGATGAAGTAAGAGACATTTATGCAATTAACCGTCCTACTCCATTGATAAGAGCGTATAAGCTGGAGAAATATCTTGATACACCCGCTAAAATATTTTTCAAGTATGAAGGTGCAAGCACTACCGGAAGTCACAAAGCAAATACATCTATTCCCCAAGCTTACTACAATAAAAAAGCCGGCATAAAAAAATTAGTAACTGAAACAGGTGCGGGACAATGGGGCTCAGCTTTATCCCAAGCTTGCAGTCACTTTGGATTAGAGTGCCAGGTGTTCATGGTAAAAGTAAGTTATGACCAAAAACCATATAGAAAAATTTTTATGGAATTATTTGGTGCTGAAGTTATTGCAAGTCCCTCTATTGTAACTAATGCTGGAAGAAATATTCTTAATCTTTCTCCTGATTCCCCTGGCTCACTTGGCATAGCCATTAGTGAAGCAGTTGAAATTGCAGCTCAAAGAGATGACACAAATTATGCATTGGGTAGTGTACTCAACCATGTACTGCTTCATCAGACAATAATAGGTGAAGAAGCAAAACTTCAAATGGAAAAAGCAGGTTATTATCCTGATGTTGTAATTGGTTGTGTAGGCGGAGGAAGTAATTTTGCAGGTATAAGCTTCAGCTTTTTAAGAGATAAGCTTAAAGGAAATAAAAAGGATTTAGAAGTTATTGCCATAGAACCGGCATCCTGTCCAACATTAACTCAAGGTACATTCAGATATGATTTTGGCGATGAAGCAGGATTAACTCCACTTATGAAGATGTATACACTTGGCAGCAAATTTATTCCACCTTCAATACACGCAGGCGGATTAAGATACCATGGTGCTTCACCAATTGTTTCGGAGTTATATAATAAAGGAATAATTTCTGCAGAAGCATATCATCAACAGGAAGTTTTTGAAGCTGCACAAATATTTGCAAAGACAGAAGGAATAATTCCTGCACCTGAAAGTTCACACGCAATTAAATCGGCAATTGAGCAGGCAATTAAATGCAAAGAGTCAGGAGTTTCAAAAACCATTTTGTTTAATTTATCCGGACATGGATTCCTTGACCTTGGTGCTTACGATAGTTTTCTCAAAGGAAAATTAAAGCAAGAAGAGGAAGAAGAAATGAAAGAAGTAGCATAAAAAATATATAAACTGTTCGTCAACTTTCTGATTCAATAGCGAAGGTCTTCTCGATACATTCTTTGCTGTGCAAGGAACACTCGAAGTACCTTCGCTTTCTTTACATATTAGAATTATTTTTTTTCTTATCTTTAACTTGATAATTATAAAATTCTTTATGCATAACTTTAAAATCTCTTCCGGTAAGTTCGGACCATATGAAACTATAATAATGTCAAACTTAAAGACTAATGAAAGTGTTGAGTTTACTTTGTATGGATGCACTATCATCAGGTTTAATCATTCGGTCAATGGTGAATTGTTCAACGTTCTTGATGGCTTTGAATCTCCAGAAGAATTAACTGCGGCTAAGGGTGCACGATGCTGGATTATGACTCCTTATGCAAATAGAATTCCTGATGGGAAGTATTCTTTTGATGGAAAAAATTATCAGCTTAAGTCTATTCCTCCCCGCACTCAGGTAATGCATGGATTTACTTCTTATAAAACTTTCAAAGTAAACTATTCCAATGCAGATGATAATAAAGCTGAAGTGCACTTATCAACTGAAATCAGAAAAGATAAGTTTGAAGGTTATCCTTTTGATGTTCGGGTAAATATTTATTTCACTCTTGAAGACAATAAATTAAGCATCAAAGTTGAAGGTGAAAACATTGGGAACTCCCCTGCTCCATTTTGGAGTGGTTGGCATCCTTATTTTAAAACATCAGATAATGGAATAGAGCATTTAATTGTAACAATTAATGCTGATGAAATTGTTTTAATGGATAATGCGTTAATTCCAATCAAAGGAGAAGGTGCTTATTCTAATCTAAAAAATCATCCGGAGAAGGATTTCAGAGAAAACCTACCCGAGCATAAAAGAATTGTAAATGGAAGAAAGTTTGATGTCTGTTATGCAGCATTGCAAAGAGATGAAAATGGTTATTCATACACTTCAATTTATGACAAAGTAAAGGATTTTGGGATTACACTTTTCCAAAAAGGTGGTTATGTTTTAATGTTCTCCGGGGATAGTTTAACCAGAGGAAAAAGGCAATCTCTGGCAATGGAACCTATGCAGTTTTTAACTGATTCCTACAACAGAAAAGAGTTTGAAGAGGATATAAAAATAAATCCGGGTGAAAAAAAATCATTTGAATTCGGAGTGCTTCTAAAACCTTGAAAAATAAGCTATTTTTGCACTTGACTCACGAGTCATTAATTTATTTACATTGATTTCCCCTCCCTTGTTTAGTATATTTGCTTTTATTTTTCTACAACTTAGGACAAGAAGTATCGGATGGGTAAATCCAAATTTTTCACCTTACTAATTTTATGCTTACTCATAAATAAAACCTCATTTTCTCAGATAATTTTTAAAGAACTTCCTAAGTACGAGTTCAATTCTTCTGACTCTCTTTTTTTTGACATTTCTCCTACCAGAAGTGTAATTACACTTAACGGCACTTGGAAGGTTTATGCAGCCGATGATGAAGATAAAAATAAAGTGACTATTCAGGTACCTTCATATTTCAAAGGGAATGGAGAATTGATTTTTGAAAAATCCTTTCCTATCGATGAACGTACTTTGATAAACAATAAAATTAGAATTTATTTTCTTGGTTTAAATTACTCAGCTGATATTTCTGTAAATAAATCTATTTTATACAGACATACAGGGGGTGAATATCCATTCTATATCGATATTCCAAAAGATATTATTAATACTAAAAAGAATAATCTTCTTTCAATAAAATTGAATTATAAGCTTGATTCTGAAAATACTATTCCCCTAAAACAAAGATTTTTATTACCTCAAAATTTTGGAGGAATGCTTAGAGACGTATTTATTCATCTTGAACCTAATATATCCATTTCCGAAAGTTACATAAATTATTCATTTAATAATGGAAGAGCCAGAGTTAGTTTTAATACAAAAATCAGCAATAAAGATTTTAGAAAGAATGTAGATTCAACTGAAGAAAATGTTTATACATTAAAGGCTACTTTTTACAATCCCGAAATAGAATCATACAGCGAACATAATCTTGCAAGTTTTTCTATTCCGATTAATAAAGAAAAAGATGTAAATGCATCAATTGATATTAATGCATTTGGCTGGACTCCTCAGGTACCAAGTACTTATGTTGTTAATCTTGAATTATGGAAGAAGGACATATTAGTTGACCGTTCAAAGAAAGCTTTATCCTTTCTTTCTCTAACAACATCAAATGATGAATTTAGATTAAATGGAAATTCTTTCCAATTGTCAGGTGTAACTTACGCTGCGCAGGTAAAAGATAATGGTCCTTTATTAACCTACGAACAAATGGATAGAGATATCAAGTTAATTAAGGAAACAGGTTTCAACTCAGTCAGGTTTATTGGAAATCTTCCTCATCCTTATTTATTAAGATTATGTGAAAAATATGGCTTACTTGCTTTCATTGAACTTCCAATTTATTCTGCTCCTGAAGATTTAACTGATGAACAGAATTTTAAAGATAGAACTAAAAATTATTTAAGCAGCTTTTTAAAATTTTATAAAAACTATAGTGCAGTTGCTGCTATTGGTTTAGGTGGCGGATATTTATCAAATTCACAACTTCATTTAAATTATTTATCAGAATTTGGTTCATTCATCAAAAAGCATTCACACTTTTTAACTTATGCTTCATTCGCATCTTTAAGCAATGTAAATATTGATAACATTGATCTTGTTGGTTTAGAGTTATTCAACAAGAATATTAAAGATTATCAGGAAGATTTTACTAAGCTTGAAGAATTTTTTGGCAAGAACAGAATTTTTATAAGTGCTTCAACTTATACGGTAAGCGGTGGAAGTTCAAATGGATATTCAAATCCATACTCATATGAAGCTCAGGCAAAATATTTTAAAGACTTAATAGAATATGCGGACAGCAGTTCTATTCCAGGTTACTTTATAAATTCAATGTTTGATTATAGAGGAGATTATGCTTCTCTTACAGCAGGATTTAATACTGAAAATGTTTATACCATAGGCATTGTTAATGAAGAAAGAAATGCAGGAAGCCGTTTAAGTTATAAAGTGATTAGTGCTAAACTTCATAATACTGAGGATATTACAATTCCTGTTGGAAGCAAGAGAGACAATGCTCCAATGATATTTATTGTATTTGGAATTTTTCTTGCAATACTTTTAGGGGTGCTTGTTAATTCAGGTAGAAAATTTAGAGAAGATTCATCAAGAGCATTATTACGTCCTTACAATTTTTACGCAGACGTCCGTGACCAGAGGATAATGTCAGGATATCATACAACATTATTGGCAATTGTTGTTTCAGCAATTTCAGCATTGTTAATAAGTAATCTACTATTCTACTTAAAAGAAAAACCATCGTTTGAAAGAATATTACTTTCCTTTGGCAGTCCTAACTTGATAAAATATATAAGTTATTTAGCTTGGAATCCGGTACAATCATTATTTTACTTAACTATCGTAACCTTGGTAGTTTTAATTATAATTACAATCATTGTAAAAATAGGTTCATTGTTTGTACGCAACAGAGTTTTTATATCGAGTTCTTATTATATAGTTATCTGGGCAATGCTTCCATTGGTACTTCTAATTCCCTTAGGAATTATTTTATTCAGAGTGCTTACAGCTGAAGCTGCCAATATGTATATTTTAATAGGCTTAATTCTATTTACATTATGGATTATTTACCGTTTGTTAAAGGGAATCTATGTAATCTATGATGTAAATGCTTCAAGTGTTTATTTCTACGCATCATTATTATTATTCCTCTTTGTAGGAGGATTGCTATTTTATTATCAAATTAATAATGACTTGTTCGATTACCTCTCATTAGCATTTAAGCAATATAATATATTCAGTTAAGGATTTTATAAGTGTATTTATCAAGATTAGAAATATTAGGCTTTAAATCGTTTGCATATAAAACTGTTGTTAACTTCAACCAGGGAGTGACCTCTATTGTTGGTCCCAATGGCTGCGGTAAGACTAATATTGTTGATGCTATTAGATGGTGCTTAGGTGAACAGAAGAGTAATACTCTTCGAAGCGATAAAATGGAAAATGTTATTTTCAATGGTACATCCAACAAAAAGCCAATGGGTATGGCTGAAGTTTCACTTACTATTGTAAATAATCGTGGTATCCTCCCTACTGAATATTCTGAAGTCACAATAACAAGAAGAATTTTCCGTTCAGGTGAAAGCGAATATCTCTTAAATAAAAATCTTTGCAGATTAAAAGATATTGTTAATCTTTTTATGGATACCGGTATTGGTGCTAATGCCTATTCTGTTATTGAATTAAAAATGGTTGAAACAATTCTCAGTAGTAAGGCAGATGAAAGAAGGAAATTATTTGAAGAAGCTGCCGGTGTTAACAAATATAAATTAAGAAGAAGATTATCACTTAACAAGCTTGATGAAGTTAAGACTGACCTTACCAGAGTAAATGATATTGTTTCAGAAGTTGAAAAGAAAGTAAGCTCACTTGAGCGTCAGGCTAAAAGAGCTGACAAGCATAACAAAATTTCAACTTCATTGCGTGAACTTGAAGTTGATTTAGCTGAAAGAGAATATGCTTTATATAATATTAAGAATGAAGAAATTAAAACAACTAAGGAAGAAAATTTTAAGCAAAGAATTGTTGTCGAATCTGATTTATCAAAATTCGAAGATAACTTAAAAGAAATTAAGATAAATCTTAATGAAGTTGAACAGCAATTAAAAGAAAAACGTTCTGATATTACCAGGAACAAAGAAAAAATCTTCGAGACTCAAAAAACTATTTCTATCAGCGAAGAACGTAAAAAATCATTAGAAAAAAATCTTATTCGCTTTGAACAGGAGCTTAATGAGTATAAAGAACAGCTTGAAGAAACTTATCTGTTTATTGATGAGAGCAAAGGTATAATAGCTGATATAGAGAGTAAGCTTGGTAAAAAAGAAACAGATAGAAAAACAACTGAAGAGCAATTAAATTCTTTTAAGTCACAATATGAAATTAAAAAAGAAGAATTAAAAGTATTTTCTAATTCTTTACTGGATAGGTTTAAGGAAATATCACAAAAAGAAAATTCTTATAATAACCTTAAGAAAGCTCTTGAAGATAAGAACAAACTTATTGCCAAACTCAATGATAGGATTTCTTCTTTAACAAATAATATTGCAAAGACTGTAGGATTTATTGAAGACCTTAATGATGAAAAGATTGAAATAGAAAAGAAGTTCCAGGAATCAGAAGCTTTATATGCTGCTAAGCAAAAAGAAAAAGAAGAACTTGAAAAGAAATTAAACAAGTTAAAAGAAAAAGAGCTTGAAGATAAAAGCTATATCAACAGCATTAAAGATAAAATTAGCTTCATTCAAAATCTCATAGATAATCTTGAAGGTGTTTCAAAAGGTGCTAAAGTATTGCTTGAAAACAGTTCCTGGGCAAATGGCAGCCGCTCTTTGTTAGCTCATATTGGTGATTCATCTGAAGAACATCGTCTTGCAGTTGAAGCCGCACTAAAGAATAATCTGAATAACATTTTAATTGAGACTCTTGAAGATTTAAAGAATGGAATTCAATACTTAAAAGATACTGAATCAGGTAAAGCTTCATTTTATATTAACAATCTTTATGACCCTAAGAAGCAGTCTTTTTTGACTAAGATTCAATCATACTTTAATAAAAGAAAAACAAAGAAACTTTTAACTGAACCAGGAATTATCGGCTGGGCAAAAGATTTTGTTATTACTGATGAAAAATGGAAACCATATTTTAATAACATCCTTGATAACATTATTGTTGTTGATAATTTAGATACTGCTTTTAAATTATCTGAGAAATATCACGTTTTCAACTTCGTTACTCTTGATGGAGATTATATTGATAGATGCGGTGTTGTTGAAGCAGGTTCAGCTCCAAAACTTGATGATTCTTTATTTGGAAGAAAATTGCTTTTAGAAAATTTAAAGAATGAATTTCCTGTTAGAGAAGAATCATTAGCAAATCTTAAAATAATTATTTATGAAACTGAAGAACAATTAAATGCAATTGATTTAAAAGTTTTATCTGACCAGGGAAAATATTTATTAAATGATTTAGGCAATGTGGAAAAACAAATTGCTCAGTTTGAATTTGAAAAACAAAAAGCTGTTGATGAGATTGAAAGAGCAAGAAAAGAATTACAGGAACATGCTGCAGAGTCCAATAGATTAGACAGCCAAAAGAATGACTTAGAGATCGAAGTTAGAAGTAAGAAAGAAGAAAAAGATAAAGCAGATAAAGAGCAGGAAAATTTAGAAAACGACGTTAAGAAATTTGAAGAGGAATTTAATCAAATTGCAGCTTCATTAAATAAATTAAATCTTGAACTTGAACGTCTTGCCGGTGAAAAAAGAAATACATTAAATGAAGTTGCACGTTCTCAGGAAATGATTGAGAATATTAAGAAATCTATTGATAAGAGAGACAATGATATAAAATCTGCTAATGAAGAAGCAGATACCATTACTGGTTTACTGGATGAATATTTAGAAACATATAAAGAATATGAATCAACAGGTGCTATTCTTCAAAAAGAAGAAGGTGAAATTGATAACGTTTATAAAACAATAAGGCAGGAAATTTCTGCAATAGAAAATAATCTTTCATCACTGAGAAAGCGGAAGGAACAAATTTCAGATGAAATCCATTCTGCTGACATTAAGCAAAGTGAAATTAAAAATAAGATTAGTAACCTTATTGAGCATATCAAAGAAAATTATTCGTTAACTCTTCTGTTAAAAACTTTTGATGACCTTGGTGAATTTGATTTTGTTACAAAAAGACAGGAAGTAGATTCACTTAAGCAGCAGATTAAAAACTTAGGTCCTATTAATTTGCTTGCTTATTCTGAGTTTGAAGAAGAAAAGCAAAGAATGGAATTCTTGCAGAAGCAGCGTAATGATCTTGTTGAATCTGAAAAAGATATCATCAAAACTATTGATGAAATAAACAATACTGCTAAAACATTATTCTCTGAAACATTTGAAAAAATTAGAGGACATTTTGTAAACATCTTCCGAGGATTGTTCAATCCCGGAGATGAAGCAGACCTTAGATTAGAAGAAAATGCTGATCCTCTTGAAGCAAAGATAGAAATTATTGCAAAGCCAAAAGGTAAACGCCCAACATCAATTGAGCTTTTATCCGGAGGAGAAAAAACTTTAACAGCTATTGCTTTGCTGTTTGCTATTTATCTGGTTAAACCAAGTCCATTTTGTATTCTTGATGAAATTGATGCGCCATTAGATGATGCTAATATTGACAGGTTCACAAAAATCATATCAGATTTCAGTAAGGATACACAGTTCATTGTAGTTACACATAATAAAAGAACAATGGAAGCTGCAAGTACACTTTATGGTGTCACAATGCAGGAAGAAGGCGTATCTAAATTGGTTAGTGTACGCTTTAATGAGGATTTAACTTTTGTTGCTTAAAAAAACAATTTACATATTTTTATTTTTAATCCTTGCTGTACCTAGTTATGCACAATGGGTGAATAGCCCTTCATCCAATACAAGACTTATCATTGATGTGTTTGACCCGAAAAATATTCAGACGATCGATGACAAAAAAGGTGGAACATTTATATTTTGGGAAGACAACAAAAACAAAATTCAAAATGATATTTACTTCCAGCATATAGATGAAAATGGTTTAGTAAGTTTTAGAGCTGATGGAAAAAGAATTTCTGATATGACCGGAAATAAAAGTTTTCCTGTTGCTGCACCTACAATATATGGTAATGCTGTTGTATTGTGGAAAGATTTTACTAACAGCAAAAAAGGAGATTTATTTATTCAGAAAGTTACCAACAATGGTGACTTGCTCTGGAAAGATGGAATAAAAATAAATAAATCCTTATTTGATATTAAAGATTATTCCATTGCCACGGATAGATTAAGCAATATTTATATATCTTATATCGGTAAAGATGATACCGATGAAAATCAATTAATAATTCAAAAATATTCATCTACAGGTAGCCCCCTGTTTGGAGACAAAACGGGTATTACTGTTAATAGTAATAAAATCAGCAAATCTTCTACAACAATTTTTCCAGATGAAAATGGCGGGTTATTTGTTTTCTGGACTGAATATAGCTCAAACAAAAATATTTTATTCGCACAAAGAGTAGATTCGTCTGGTAATCCACTCTGGTCAAAGAAACCTGTACAGGTTTCTTCAAATGTTCAGGATGTCTTTACTTATTCAGCTAAAAAGAATTCTTCAAATAATATTTACGTTTGTTGGCAAGTTCAGCAAAAAGATAAAGATATCTTTCATCAATATTTTAATGAAAGCGGTAAACCTTTATGGGGAACCGGAGGAAGAGTAATTACTGCTCAAAAAGGTAACCAGCTTAATCCTCAAGCAGTACTTTCTGATTCAAGTATTTTTATCAGCTGGACTAATGATATTAATAATCATAGAAATATTTTTATTCAAAAATTTAATTTAAAAGGAAATTCTTCCTTTAAAGAAATTCCTGTCTTAAATATTAAGGGTGACCAATTCGGACAAAAAATTATCAGCGATAATAATGATGGAATTATTATAGGTTGGATTGATAAAAGAGCAGATACACTTCGACCCAATGTTTATGCACAAAGAATTAGTCCAGAAGGAAAAATGATTTGGGATTCTTCAGGTATTCAAATTGCAACTCATCCTAATACTGATAAAAGTTATATATCAATAATTTCTGATAATATTGGCGGGGCTATTTTTACCTTTAAAGAGAAAAGACAAAATAAGAATGAAATCTTTGGACAAAAAGTTTTCAATACAGGTACGTATCTTTCTCAAATAAAAGGATTCAAACTTCAAAATACAGGTGATTCAATTTTACTTACCTGGGAAGCTTATAATGAATCAGATAAAACAGTGTATAACATCGAACGTCTTGATAATGAACAGAATAAATGGATAGTAGTTGGTTCTTTAAAATCCAATGGAGGAAGTAATTCTAAGTCTTACACTTATTATGATACTCCCAAAGAAGGTTCTAATTATTATCGTATAGTACAAAAAGGTAGCAGGAATAACGTAAATTTATCTGATATAGTTAATATTAACTTTTTTGAACATTCCTCAAATATTGTAGTTGGTCAAAATGACCCTAATCCATTTAAGAATACAACCAAAATAAGTTTTTATCTTCCCTCTTCTGCAAGAGTTAAGATAGAATTCTTTGACAGCCATATTGAAAAAATAACAGAAGTTGATGAAGTTTTTCCTGCAGGACAAAGTGATTACATATTTAAGGCTGACAATTTAAAACCTGGTATTTATTTCTTTAGATTTCAGTCTGGTAAATTTGTTGAAGTTAAGAAGATGATTGTAAGCAATGAATGAAAGAAAATATAAGATATTTGTTGACTTTGATGGCACTATAACAAAAAAAGATGTTGGTGATACATTATTCAGACACTTTGCAAAAAACCCAGAAGAAGCTGATGCTATTATAGATAAGCTTCTTAGTGATGAGATTACAGCTAAGGAAAGCTGGTTAAGTTTGTGTGAGTTAGTTGATGATATAACCCCTGATAAAGTTAATGATTTATTGTTTACGATTGAAGTTGATGACTACTTCAAAGATTTTTATGAATATGCAAAAAGCATAAATGCTGATTTGTATGTTCTTAGTGATGGATTCGATTATTATATAAATTATATTTTTGATAGAGAAGGAATAAAGGACATAAAATATTTTTCAAACAAATTCACATTTGAGAATAATAAACTTGTCCCCCACTTTCCTTATTATGATATAGAGCTGAGGTCTTCAGCCAATAATAAAAGAAACCATATTTTGACTAATAGTTCAGATGATGATTTTACAATATTTGTTGGTGATGGCAACTCTGATAAATTCGCTGCAATGTTCTGCGATTTCATCTTTGCCAAAAAAGATTTAAGAAGATATTGTGAAATTGAAAAAATAACTTATTTCCCTTTTAATAATTTCAGTGATGTTACTGCAAAGCTTAAGTTGCTCGTGGATAAAAAGAACTTAAAGAAAAGACATCAAGCTACATTAAAACGCAGAGAGGCATACTTACAGGAATAATATGAGTTTTTCAAGAGATGTATTTAAATATAGAAGCTATACTCCTATACCATTTATCATTTTAATGTTGATTTTTGAGAATGCTAATGTTTATAGTTTATCCATAGGTTTATTGATCACCTTAATAGGTGAAGCTATTAGATTATGGGCTGTAAGCTGGGCAGGTAGTGAAACCAGAACTACAGGAACCATTGGAGGAACCTTTCTAATTATTAGCGGACCTTATAGCTTTGTTCGAAATCCTTTGTATGTAGGCAACATTTTAATGTATACAGGTTTGGGAATTATGTCTAACGCTTTATTCCCCTATTTACAAATAGCAGGATTTATTTTCTTTGTAATTCAATATTTAATTATCATCAATGAAGAAGAGAAATATTTAAGTAAAACTTTTGGAGCTGAATTTGAAAACTTCAAATCTAAGGTTCCAAAATTTTTACCAAGACTTATACCTTACAGAGATAAAAATGTTAAACAGCCTCCTTTAAATATGCAGGCTGGATTAAAATCTGAAAGAAGAAGTATTCAAGCATTTGCAGTAGTGGCATTCTTTGTACTTATTAAATGGTTAATAAGAACTCAGGCTTTTTAGTTGAAAAATAATGTTTTAATAATTGCAGGAGAAGCATCAGGCGATATGCATGGTGCTAATTTAGTTAGAGAAGTTAAAGCTCTCGCTCCTGGATTAAATTTTTATGGACTTGGCGGCAGCAAAATGAAAGCTGAAGGAGTAAATATTTTATATCCTATTGATAAGCTTGCATTTCTGGGTTTTGTTGAAGTTTTAAAGCATCTGCCATTTATAAAAAAAGTTAAGAGAGAAGTTTTAGAGTTAGTTAAAGAAAAAAATATTCAGTATTCAATTTTAATTGATTACCCGGGCTTCAACTTAAATATTGCTGAAAAACTCCATAAGGTTGGAGTAAGGAATATTTATTTTATTTCACCTCAGATATGGGCTTGGGGTAAAAAGAGATTGAAAAAAATTAAGACCTTCATCAGCAAGATGATTGTCCTTTTTGATTTTGAATATACCCTTTATAAGGATGCTGATGTTGATGTTGAATGGATTGGACATCCGTTAGTTGATATAATTTCAGAATATAATTTTTTATCTAAAGAAGAATTGTTCAATAAGTTTAATTTAGATAAGGAAAAGGAAGTTCTTTTAATATTGCCGGGCAGCAGAAAAAATGAAATAAAAAAGATTTTACCTGACTGCATAAATGGTGTTAAACGGGTTTGCAGTGAATTAAATCTTCAGCCAGTTATTGCATGCTCTGATAATATTGAAGAAGATATGTTAAAAGGATTTTCTCAGGATCTAAAGGTAGTTAAAGGTTTTACTTACGATTTAATGAAGTACTCCAAATTTGGTGTAATAAAATCAGGCACATCTACTTTGGAAGCAGGCTTATTGAATCTACCGATGATTATAGTATATAAAACAAGTCCTTTGACATATTGGATAAGTAAAAAACTTATACAATTAAAAAGTATTGGTTTAGTAAATATTGTAGCCGGAGAACAAATTGTTCCGGAGTTAATTCAGGATGATGTTAATGATGACAATATTTATAAAAATATTAAGTCATTATTAATAGATGAAAGCAGATATAGTTCAATTAAAGAAAAATTTGTTTCCCTTAAGCATAAGCTTCAAAACAAAGGTAATGCTTCAAAAGAAGCTGCCAAAATAATTGTTGATTTTTTAAATGAAGCTAAAAGAAGTTAAAAGAACTGTATTAAGAGTTTTAGGAAATTTACTCCTTAACTTTTTACTCGATTTACTTTGCAGGACACTAAGGATTAAAATTATTAATGAACAGGTAATTGATTCTTTAGTTAAGCAAAATAAAAATTTTGTTTTTGCTTTTTGGCATAGAACAATGTTAGTTCCCTGGTTTATAAACAGTAATAAAAAGTTTGCTGCTTTAACAAGTTTAAGTAAAGATGGCGACTTACTTGCTAACTTATTAGATAAATGGAAGTATCAAGTTGTCAGAGGTTCAAGCAGTAGAGGCGGCGAAGATGCATTAAGCAATATGGTTGAATATGCAAAGAGAGATTACAGCGTTGCTATTACTCCCGATGGACCCAGAGGACCAATTTTTGAATTTAAAGCAGGTGCTGTAATTACTGCTAAAAGAACTGGTATCCCTGTTGTTTTAGCCGGTACTTATTACTTAAAGAAAAGAACTTTGAATAGTTGGGACAAAATGGAAATACCGAAGTTTTTTTCTGAAGTATATATAAAACTTTCTGAACCAATTTACGTTGAGTCAGATTTGAATTATGATAATACATCCAGAATTATTAAGGAATGCGAAGACCAGTTAAACAAGCTTCAAAAAGAAGCAGAAGAATTAAATAAAGATTAAATGTTGTTAGGCTTATTAAAAATAATATTACTTTTTTTTGTTCCACTTTATGCTGTTATAATGAGCTTAAGAAATTGGTTCTTTGATATAGGAATTTTTAAAGCAAAAAAAATTGATGCTAAGGTAATCTCTATTGGTAACATTACTCTTGGCGGTTCAGGTAAAACGCCGTTGGTAATTTATATTCTTAATCTACTTAAATCTGTAGATATAAAAGCCGGAGTTTTAAGCAGAGGTTATGGAAGAAAAACTAAAGGATATCTTTTAGTTTCAGATGGAGAAAATATTCTTCAACTTGTAGAAAATTGTGGTGATGAAATTTATCATACAGTTCTTGAATGTAAGGTTCCTGCTGCAGTTTGTGAAAACAGAGTTGAAGGTGCTAATAAATTGCTTAAAGATGCTAATATAGATTATTTGGTTTTAGATGACGCATTTCAGCATAGATGGATTAATAGAGATTTGAATCTTGTAATTTTTGAACAGCAATTTTTAAAGGAAAATAAATTTTTGCAGCACTCTCTTTTACCAGCCGGATTTTTAAGAGAATCTTTTAAATCACTGGAAAGAGCTGATGCTATTATTATTAACAGGAAATTTTCTTTATCTGAGGAGATTCCCTCAGATTACAGAAAATTTTTGGAAAATAAGTTAATTTTTCAGGCTTATTATAAAGCCGTAACATTTGCAGATGTAAGAAAAAATGAAAACTATCATATTGAAGATTTTCGTGGGCAGAAATCTTTAATTATTTCTGGTATTGCAAATCCATTTTCATTTCTTACAGCATTAAAGAATTTGAATATTGATTGTACTAATCAATTGATTTTTAAAGATCATCAGAATTATACGTTAGAAGAAGTACAGAAAATTAGAAAATTATTTTACTCAACTAATTCATATTCTGTTATCACTACAGAAAAAGATGCAGTTAAGCTTACTAACTTTTCTAAAGAACTTGATGATATTGATATCTATTATCTTAAAATACAAATGTGTTTTGATAATGAAAAAGAGTTCAAGGACTTTGTACTAAAAAAATAAATCACATAATAGAACAATAAACCAAACCAGATAATTATTTGGAGGAAAAATAATGGCTAAACAATTAAAGTATGTTTACTTTTTTGGTGGCAATAAGGCTGAAGGAAAAGCTGAGATGAAAGCTTTGCTTGGTGGTAAAGGTGCTAACCTTGCAGAGATGGTTAATATCGGTTTACCTGTACCTGCAGGCTTTACTATCACTACCGAAGTATGTACATATTACTATGATAATAAAAAGAAATATCCTAAAGAATTAAAGGATCAGGTTCTTGCTTCAATGAAAAAAGTTGAATCCGTAATGGGTGCTAAATTTGGCGATGCAAAAAATCCTTTATTGATTTCTGTAAGAAGTGGTGCAAGAGCATCTATGCCTGGAATGATGGACACTATCTTGAACTTAGGTTTAAATGATGTTACAGTTGAAGGTCTTATAGCTAAAACAAATAATCCAAGATTTGTTTATGACTCTTACAGAAGATTTGTCCAGATGTACGGTGATGTAGTTTTGGGATTAAAACCAGAATCAAAACACGATGAGGATCCTTTTGAAGTTATTCTTCATAACAAGAAGGCAAATAAAGGAGTTAAACTAGATACAGAATTAGAAGCTGAAGATTTAAAATCATTGGTTGAAGAATTTAAAGCTGCTATTAAAGAAAAAACCGGTAATGCATTCCCTGATGATCCAATGGAACAATTATGGGGTGCAGTTGGTGCTGTATTTGGTTCATGGATGAATGAAAGAGCTATTGTTTATAGAAAATTAAACAACATCCCTGCTGAATGGGGTACTGCTGTAAACATTCAATCTATGGTATTCGGAAACATGGGAGAAGATTCAGGAACAGGTGTTGCTTTTACAAGAGACCCTGCTTCAGGTACAAACTTATTCTATGGTGAATACTTATTTAATGCTCAAGGTGAAGACGTTGTTGCAGGAACAAGAACTCCTCATCCAATTGCTGAACTTCAGAAAGAAGATCCAAAGATTTATAAAGAATTGGATAAATATAGAAAAGTTCTTGAAAAACATTATAAAGATATGCTTGATATTGAATTTACAATTCAACAAGGTAAACTTTGGATGTTACAATGCCGCGTTGGTAAGAGAACCGGCTTTGCAGCTATTAAAATGGCTGTTGATATGGTTAAGGAAAGATTAATTGAAAAAGAAGAAGCATTGATGAGAATTGAACCTAATCAATTAAATCAATTACTTCGTCCAATTTTTGATACTAATGAAAAAAATAAAGCTATCTCTGAAGGTAGACTTATTGCAAAAGGATTAAATGCAGGTCCAGGTGCTGCATCAGGTAGAGTTGCATTAAACGCCCAGGATGCTGAAACTATGGCAGCAACAGGTGACCCTGTAATTCTTGTTCGTCTTGAAACTTCTCCTGAAGATATTAAAGGTATGAACGCTTCAGAAGGTATCCTTACAGCAAGAGGTGGTATGACTTCTCACGCTGCTTTAGTTGCACGTCAAATGGGTAAGGTTTGCGTTGCAGGCTGCGGTTCATTACTTATTGATTATAAAGAAGCTACAATAAGAATTGAAAATAAAGAAGGTGTTTTAATTAAAGAAGGTGACTACATTTCTATTGACGGTACAACCGGTGAAGTTATCCTTGGTAAGATTGAAACAAAACCATCCGAAGTTATTCAGGTTCTTATTGAAAAATCACTTGACCCTAAGGAATCTGATGTTTTCCAAACATATCAAAGCTTAATGAGCTGGTCAGATAAATATAGAAGATTAGGAATCAGAACTAATGCAGATCAACCAGACCAGGCATCTAATGCAGTTGCTTTTGGTGCTGAAGGTATTGGTCTATGCCGTACTGAACATATGTTCTTTGGTGGTGACAGAATTATGTCTGTTAGAAAAATGATTGTATCTGATACTATTGAAGAAAGAAGAGAAGCCTTAGCAAAACTGCTTCCTCATCAAAGAGAAGACTTTGAAGGAATATTCAGAGCAATGAATGGACTACCTGTTACTATCAGAACTTTAGATCCTCCTTTGCATGAATTCTTACCTCACGAAGAAAGAGATATTCGTGAAACTTCAAAAGCTATAAATATTCCTGAAGAAAAATTAGAGGAAAAAGTTAAGAGCTTGCACGAATTTAATCCTATGCTCGGATTCAGAGGATGCCGTTTAGGTATTCAATATCCTGAAATCACTGAGATGCAGGCAAGAGCTATATTTGAAGCTGCTTGTAATGTGGCAGATGAAGGTGTAAAAGTAAAACCTGAAATTATGATTCCATTAGTTGGACACGTTAATGAGTTCAAACTTCAGGAAGATATAGTTAGACGAGTTGCTGAAGAAGTTATGAAAGAAAAAGGAAGAAAAATTCAGTACTTAGTAGGTACTATGATTGAACTTCCAAGAGCTGCTATAACAGCAGATGAAATTGCTCAAAGAGCAGAGTTCTTCAGCTTTGGTACTAATGACTTGACACAAACAACATTTGGCTTATCAAGAGATGATGCCGGTAAATTCTTACCTCTTTATGTAAGTTCAGAAATTTTACCAGCTGATCCATTTGAAGCAATTGATAGAAATGGTGTGGGTGCTTTAGTTAGAATGGGTACCGAAAAAGGTCGTTCAGTAAGAAAAGATCTTAAAGTTGGTATTTGCGGTGAACACGGTGGCGAACCATCATCTGTTGAATTCTGTCATTCAGTTGGTTTGAACTATGTTAGCTGTTCTCCATTCAGAGTTCCAATTGCAAGATTAGCTGCTGCAAGAGCAGGTTTGATGGATTTAAAATCCAATAAAGTTAAAACAGCTGTAAAATCAGCTGCTAAACCAAAAGCAAAACCTGCTGCAAAAAAATCAGCTAAAAAAAGATAAATAATAATATTATGGTTCCTCTTTATTGAGGAACCATTTTATAAAACATAATGAATAAACACAAAGCAAGGTAATCAAATAATGAAATTATCTGATTTCAAATACAATTTGCCCAAAACAAGCATTGCAAAATATCCTAATTCTCCAAGGGATAAATCAAAGCTTATGGTTCTTAACAAAGAAACTCAGGAAATTGAAAACAAAGTTTTTTCTGATGTTGTTGACTATATGGCCAAAGGAGATGTGCTTGTTGTAAATGAAACAAAAGTATTTCAAGCAAGACTTTATGGTAAAAAAGAAAAAACAAACGCAAAGATTGAGGTGTTTTTATTAAGAGAACTAAATGCTGATGAATGCATTTGGGACGTTATAGTAGACCCCGCAAGAAAAGTCAGAATTGGCAACAAAATTTATTTTAATGATAAATTATGGTGCGAAGTTATTGACAATACTACATCTCGTGGAAGAACAGTGCGTTTCAATCAACCTGGTAATGTATTCAAAGCAGTTGATAAAATTGGTCAGACTCCCCTTCCTCCTTATATCAAAAGAGAACCGGAAGCTGATGATAAAGAAAATTATCAAACTGTTTATGCAAAAGTTGACGGTGCTGTTGCAGCCCCAACTGCAGGATTACATTTTACTCCAAAACTTTTACAGAAGATTGAGAAAAAAGGAATTAAAATTGTTCCTATAGTTTTACATATAGGTCTTGGAACTTTCCGTGCTGTTGAAGTTGAAGATTTAACAAAACACAAAATGGATTCTGAATTTTATGATATAAATCCTGAAGCTGCTAAACATATAAACGATGCGATATCAGGAAAACATAATGTTTTTGTTGTTGGAACAAGCACCGCAAGAGCATTGGAAACCAGTACAACAGCTGAAGGTTTTGTAAAACCTAACAGAGGTTGGACTGATAAATTTATTTATCCATTTTATGAATTTAAAGTTGTTGATAAATTAATTACTAATTTCCATATGCCTGAAACAACTTTAATTATGTTAGTCTCTGCATTCGGCGGAACTGAATTTGTAATGAAAGCCTATAAAAAAGCTTTAAAAGAAGATTACAGATTCTTAAGTTATGGCGATGCAATGCTTATAATATAATGAGATTCCACGTAGTTATTCCGGCTGGCGGTAAAGGTGTAAGAAGCGGTTTTAATATACCCAAACAGTATGTTAAAATTTCTGGTAAAGAATTAATCGCTTACACCATTGATGTTTTTCAAAAGAATAAAAAAGTAAATGACATCACTATTGCCGCTGCTAAAGGCTACTTTGAAATACTTAATAAAATTGTAAAAAAATATAATTTTAATAAAGTAACTAATATTATTGAAGGAGGTTCTGAGCGACAGGATTCAGTTTTCAATGCTCTTACCTCCTTAATAATTTCTAATGATGATTTTGTAATTGTCCACGATGCAGCCCGACCTTTGATTTCCCAAAAAATATTAAATCAATCAATTGAAGATGCTATTAAGTTTGGTAATTCAGTTGTTTGCATTAAAGCAAAAGATACTTTGCTGAAAGGAAATGAAAAGGTTGAAAAATATGTGGATAGAAAAGATATGTTTTATGTTCAAACGCCTCAGATATTCAGATATTCTGACTTGATGAAAGCAATGAACAAAGCTAAAAAACAAAATTTTTATGGTACCGATGAATCAATGCTAATTAAAAAATATATTGGTGTTGTTCATATAACGGAAGGTTCATCGAGTAATTTCAAAATAACTTCAAAAGAAGATATTGAACTTTTTAAAAAAATAGTCGCTTAATTTTATTTCTTCTTATCTTCTTCTTTTTTGAATTTATCGTATGCATTTATAATATCTTTAACCAGCTTATGTCTTACTACATCCCCTTTATCAAAATAAACAAATCCAACTCCTTCAATACCATTCAAAATATTTTTAGCCTGAATAAGCCCGCTTGTTGTTTTTGAAGGAAGGTCTATTTGTGTGATATCACCTGTAATTATTGCTTTTGAATTTACACCAAGTCTTGTTAAAAACATTTTCATTTGAACATCGGTTGCGTTTTGAGCTTCATCAAGAATAACAAATGAATTGTTCAAGGTACGACCTCGCATATATGCTAAAGGTACAATTTCTACAATTCTTTTTTCAAGATATCCCTTTAATTTATCTGATGGAAGCATATCATCAAGAGAATCATAAAGAGGACGGAGGTAAGGATCAATTTTTTCTCTAAAATCTCCTGGTAAAAATCCAAGACTTTCACCGGCTTCTACGGCTGGACGTGCAAGTACTATTTTATTTACAACACCTTTTTTTAATGCAGCTACAGCTAATGCAACAGCCAAATAAGTTTTACCTGTACCCGCAGGTCCTATAGCAAAACATATATCATTTTTTAATGCTATTTGAAGATAATTTTGTTGACCAGGAGTTTTTGCTTTGACTACATCATTTTTGGTATAAAGAATAATCGAATCAAATTCTTTTTCTGATATTATTTCTTTTCCCTGGATTGTAAGCTCAAGAATTGTTTCTATATCACTTGTTTCAAGGCTTCCCTTAGTATTAAGAACATATACTAATTCCTTAAAAACTTTTTCAATTGCTTCAACTTCTTCATTTACTCCCTTGATCATAATGTTATTGCCGCGAACTGTAATTGTAGCATTAAAACGATCTTCAACAATTTTCAAATTATTATCATTATATCCAAGCAATGATAACATATTTACATTTTCGAAAGATAACTTTTTTTCTATAGCACTCATAAATAAATTTTTAATAAAAAATAAAGCCCTTACCAGGGTAAGGGCTTAGTTAATAGAAACTAATTTAATCAAATCAAATTATTGAACCGGTGTTGGTTTATAGTTTGATCTTAATTTATCATATTTAGCTTTTTCTTCTTCAGTTAACTGAGGAATTTTGAAAACTTGTTTAGGATAAATTAAATCTGGGTTCTTAATTTGATCACGATTAGCATTGTAAATATTTGGCCATGCAAAAGGATTTCCGTAGTGTTCAGGTTTCTTTGCAATGCCCCATAAGTGATCGCCTTTTACAACTTCGTAAGAAATTTCAGTCTTTTCTTCAACCCAAGAATCAATTGCACCTTGCATTTGATTATGGACTTTATCAAAGAATTCAGGCAGAGCACTTATTTTATTCATTTTCAAGGTGTTAAGATCAACTTGTCTGTCAGCTTTTGGGCCTTCTTTTCTGTTAATTCTTCCATCTAATTCAGCGACTGCTCTTCTAAAATTATCAATATCCTGTTTGGTAGCGCCAACCATTTGATATAATTCATTCATGCAATCGTCATAGCTTTGTACTTGTGTACTTTTTAGATTGTTAACATCCTGTCTTAAAGTGTTAAGTTCATTGTTAAGGCTTTCTCTTCTTTCTCTAAGCCTTGACATTTCAGCTTCCCACTGATCTTTATCCATCTCCTCATCCTGAGCAATTATATTTACTGAGAATAGAAGAAGAAATGATAAAAGACTAATTAAATATTTACCTAATTTCATATAAATTTTCCTCCAATTTCAAATTTTGTTAATTAATAGGTTTAAAGAATTATTGAGGCAATTTTTCTAAATTGGCTCTGGTCTCTTCTTTATCTTTTGCACATTGTTGGAGTTTAGCATTCTTCTCCTGCATTTCTCTCTCAAGACGAGTTCTTTCATCTCTTAAAGAATTAACTTCTGATTCTAAAGAGCTAACTTCGTTTCTGAGGTTTTTTAATTCTTCCATTTGAGCATCGCTAACACCACCGCAACCAGCAAAAAATGCTGATGAAACGGCGAACGTTGCGATCACTATAGTGCTTCTAACACCTTTCATTATTTTCATACGAGAACCTCCAATTGTTATTTAGTTTTTGGATTATTAGAATATAATTACTAAAGATTAACATTTTTTCATCTTGTAACTATTTTTTTCAGTATAACTTAAGAACATTGTAAAGGGCATTTTATTATGCCCTCGTATATTAACAATTTCATTTAATAAATTCAAGTTTAACAAAATAAAGATTTTTTGAATATGCTTTGTCTAACATATTATTTTATTTGAATTTACAAAGGATAATTAATCAATTTACATAATATGGCTGTCTCATTTATAGAAGTTTCATCTCTTTGAAGCTTGTATAAGCGTTACCACCAATGATTAAATGATCAATTACAGGTATATCCATTACCCTTCCTGCCTCACTTAGCTTACGTGTTGTGGCTATATCATCTTTACTTGGCTCTGTATTTTCACTGGGATGATTATGTACCAAAATTATGCTTCTTGCATTATTTTCGATAGCTGCCTTAAATACTTCCCTTGCATGTATCACTGTTCCATCTAGTATCCCGGAACTTATTATTTCATATTTTGTGATTTTATTGGCAGAGTTTAGACAAACAACAATAAATTTCTCCACAACTTCATCTTTTAGCAATGGGATGAAAAAATCAGCAACAAGTTTGGGTTCAGTCAATTTTTTATTTAAAATATTTTTTTCACTGGATAAAACTCTTCTTGCTATTTCAAAAACTGCAAGAAGTGATGCAGCTTTATCGCCTGCAATTCCTTTTATTGATGTAAATGAGGAAGCTGTTTGTTTTTCAGCAAGTTTTGCAAGTGAATTGTTGTATTTTTTTAGAAGTTCGCTAGCCATTTCAATCACCGACTTATCTTTCATGCCAGTGCGTAGAATAATGGCAAGTAATTCATCATCAGATAAAAATTGCGGTCCTTTATTGAGTATTTTTTCCCTGGGTTGGTTATCAGGAGAAAGTTCTTTTACGCGTAAGATGAAAACCCTTTCAGTTTATTTCATATCTATCAATTAATTCAAAATAATTAGCAGACAGACGAAGAATATTAATAATATGATTTATTCGATTTTTAAATTTAATATTAATATGAATACCATTAAAACTTTTACCTTCTAAATCAAATATTTTTTGTCTTAAATTTCTTAAGCCAACTTGTTTTACAAGATAATTTAATAGGTCATAACCATAAAGTACATTTTTTTTTACTTGTCTGGAATAATATTTTGAATATTCAGAATAAAAATCCCAATAATCTTGTGTGCCTGTTTCTACATAATAGTCCGTTGTAACAACAATACTTCCAAAATAATCTCTAAAACTTTGAGGATTTACCAAACTCCAATCCTGGTCACCATAAATTGTTTGCGCAATACCTGCCTGACTTAATACGTTTAATATTGATGGACCATCTGCTTTATCTATAATTGGACAATAAATGCCCTCAAAAAATTCAGTATTGGTGGTTAATTTTTCCAAAATATTATCATAAAAATATGTACCGCTTTTATATGCCTGCGTTAACATTACTTTTCCACCTAAATCTTGAAACTCCTTAATAAAACTGTCTGATAATATTTTACCATATTTTTCAGTTGGATAAATTACTGCTATAGCTCTTTTATGTTCATAATAATAAATAAAATTAGCCATCGCTTTTGCTCTTAATTCAAAAGGAATATTTGCCTGATAAAAGTTTTTGAATGTTTCTGTTAAGCTGAAATCAGTTGCTGTTGGAGAAAATACGGGTATTGGAAAATCCTTAAATTCCTTAGACATATTTTTTATGTCTTTGCTGTAAATTGGACCTATAATCGCACAAAGTCCGGGAGTTTTAATTAATTCTTTTCTTAATTTTAAATAATAATCAGGCTCATCTTGTATTGATTTCACTAACAAGCCAACTTTAATAGTATTTTCTTTATTATAAAGATTAACAGCTAACTTAATTCCCTTTAATATATCATCAGCTTCGCTTAAAACAATTTCATCCTTAGAATTTAATGGTAATACAACACAAATAATAAATTTATTTTCATAATCATTCAACAATTCATCGGCTTCTTTAATAATCTTTTCGCCGGAATATAGAGTTTTGATTTCATTTAATAGTTTTAATGCTTCATCAATACGATTGTTATAGATATAATATTTTGCTGATGCTAAAGTATAATCAGGTATAAGTTTTTTATAAAATAAAGAATCTTTAAGCTTTTTTATTAAATCATCATTAAAATAATTAACAACTATTTCTTCAAATTTTTCTTTGGAATAATTAGAATTATCTTTTTCAATATTTTTTAAAAGTGTTAATGCACTGCTTAAATAATTCTTTTGACGGAATTCAAGGTCAGCTATGCAAAATTCAATTTCCTGATGATTTTTTGAATCATTGTAGGCTTCTTCAAATCTTATAATTTCTTTAGAAGCAGACTGAAGTTGATTAGTATTTAAAAGACATTTAATATAAAAGATATTAGCAACTTCCGCGTTTGAGTTTAAACTATCATCTTTTACTTGCGCAAAAACTTTTATAGCTTCTGAATAGTTTTGAGCATTAAATAATGAAAGACCTTTATTGAAATCTTTATTTTGTGCAATTAAATTTGTTGTACTTAAAAGGAGGGATAAAAAAATAATTATTAGCGATTTAACCTTGAGCATTACCATCTAAAATAATGTTGATATTGGGAATCCTTAATACATTTTCTTTTCCAACTGAGGCAATCTTATTATCAGGTTCAATTCTAAGAGCTAATTCATAATACGAGAGCGCCTCACTGAATTTTCCATTATTATAATATGCTTCAGCTAAATTGTTATATGCCTCTGCCGAGATATTTTCATTCATTTCTATACACTTTAGAAAATTATTTTCTGCTTTTATGTATTCGTGAATTTTCAAATAAATTTTCCCTCCCCATTCATAAACTAATGGTTCGGAAGGATTAAGTTTTATTGCTTTTTCAATAGGACCTACTCCGTGAGCATACATATCAAGGTTATAATAGATTTTAGCAAGCATGAAACTTAATTCCCAAAAATCATTATAAATAGATTCTATTTTCTTAGCATAAACAAGAGCTCGTTCAAAATTATTAAGTTCAATATATATTTTGGATAAATAAAGATAAGCTTCGTGAATTAATCCTGTATGCTCCTGATGGTTTATAAAATTCAAAAAATTATGTTTTGCGAGTTCATAATCTTTCAACATAAAATATGAATATCCTGTAAAGAAAGATATTGCAGGTTCCTCCTCAGGCAAAATATAACTTAGTACTTCAACAACCTGTTCCCATTTTTTATTATTAAAAAGAAACTGTCCATAAAAAATTCTTAATTCTTTATTATCAGGATTTTCCTCAATTTGTTCTTTTAATAATTCTATTGCTGGTTCAATGTTCCCCAGGACCTGATAAATTTCTGTTATCTTAATAATTGCAGGAAAGTAATCAGGATTATCTTCTAAAATACTTAGATATACCTGAAGTGCATGAAGAACTTTATTTTGGTCATAAAGGTCTCTTGCTGTGTTCATTTTATATGTTAACTGCTGCTCGTCTAACATTATTCCCATTCAATTGTTGAAGGAGGTTTGGAACTTACATCATAAACAACTCTGTTTATTCCCTTAACCTTATTTATTATTTTGTTCGAAACATCAGCAAGAAAGGAATGCTCAAACCTGAACCAATCTGCAGTCATTCCATCCATTGAAGTAACAGCACGCAGGGCAAGAACATTTTCATATGTTCTTGAATCCCCCATTACACCAACTGATTGTATTGAGAGAAGAACAGAAAATGCCTGCCAAATATTATTGTATAATCCGGCTTTTTTAATTTCCATTATATAAATATCATCTGCCTTACGTAATATTTCCAATTTATCTTTAGTAACTTCACCTAATATTCTTACTGCTAAACCAGGTCCGGGAAAAGGATGACGTTCAATAAGCTCTTTCGGTATACCTAATTCGTAACCAACTTTTCTGACTTCATCTTTAAACAGCTCCCTAAAGGGTTCAATTAATTTAAGATTCATAATATCAGGTAATCCCCCAACATTATGATGACTCTTAATTGTAACAGAAACACCTTTTACCGGAACACTCTCAATGACATCGGGATATAATGTACCTTGAACCAGAAAATCAGCATTAACTAACTTCTTTGCTTCTTCCTCAAATACTTCGATGAAAGAAGCACCAATAATTTTTCTTTTTGTTTCAGGGTCTGAAATTTCTTTTAATCTTGAAAGAAAAAGTTCAGATGCATCAACATACTTAACATTTAATTTTAGTTTTTCATCAAATGCTTTTTTTATTTTATTACTCTCATCGAGCCTCATCAATCCGGTATCAATATGGATACAGTATAATTGATTTCCAATTGCTTTTTTAACAAGGACAGCAGCAACAGTAGAATCAACGCCTCCACTTAATGCGCAAATAACGTTTGATTTTCCAACTTTTTGTTGAATTTCTTCAATATTCTTTGTGACAAAGTTCTGAGATGTCCAATCTCCTGTACAACCGCAGATATCAAAAAGAAAATTCTGGATAATAGCTTTTCCTTCTTCAGTATGAACAACTTCTGGATGGAATTGGACACCATATATTTTTTTTGTTGGATTTTCTATGGCACAGATTGGAGAGTGAGCAGAAGATGCTGTAATGTTAAAACCTTCCGGTAATTCTGTTAGGTAGTCTCCGTGACTCATCCATACATCAGACTCATCTCTAATATCCTTAAACAAACCTTCTTTACTAACAAAACTAACAATTGCTTTACCATATTCTCTATCCTTAGCTTTTTCAACTTTTCCATTTAATGTTCTACAGATATATTGCAGTCCATAGCAAATGCCAAGAATAGGAATACCCAGTTCAAATATTTTATTATCTAATTTTGGAGCATCATCATCATAAACACTCATAGGTCCACCTGATAAGATGATTCCTTTAGGGTTTAGCTGCTTAATTTCTTCGATGGTAATAGTGTGCGGATGAATTTCAGAATAAACAGAGACTTCCCTAACTCTTCTGGTAATCAGTTGTGTGTATTGCGAACCAAAATCAATAATTAAAATTTTTTCTTGTGTTACCATAAAACCAATTCAGAATAAAAAGAAAACTCCCCTGACGAAAATTTTTAATAATTATGCTTGTCCTATAAGAGCTTTATATGCTTCTGCGTCTAATAGACTATCTAATTCAGATGGATTTGTTAATTCAATTTTTACCATCCAGCCTAAACCATAAGGATCTGTATTAACTACTTCAGGACTATCAGTTAAATTACTATTTACTTCAACAAGTTTACCACTGCAAGGTGAGAAAAGGTCACTAACTGTTTTTACTGCTTCAATTGTTCCTAAGGTATGACCTTCACTAACATCAGTTAAATCTTTATTTAAATCTACAAATACTACATCGCCTAATTCTCCCTGAGCGAATTCTGTAATTCCTATTGTACCAATGTTACCATCAATAGAAATCCACTCGTGTTCTTTTGTGTATTTTAAATTTTCAGGAAATCTCATTTTAACCTCAATAATAATTTTTTAAATAAATGTATCTAAGAAACTTGTATTAAAATTACCCTTAATAAACTTAGGATCATTTAATACTTTTAAATGGAATGGTATTGTCGTTTTAATACCTTCGATTGTAAACTCTTCTAATGCTCTTTTACCACGGGCAATTGCGTGGTTTCTATCTTTCCCCCAAACAATTAATTTTCCTAACAAAGAATCATAATAAGGTGGAATTACATAGGATTGATAAATATGAGAATCAATTCTAACTCCAAATCCACCCGGAAAATGTAATGATTCGATTTTACCCGGAGAAGGAGCAAAATTTCTATCAGGATCCTCAGCGTTTATTCTGAATTCCATACTATGACCCAAAGGCTGCCTTGGTAAAGTTTCGATCTTTTCTCCTGATGCAACAATTATTTGCTGTCTAATTAAATCAACATCATAAACCATCTCAGTAACAGGATGTTCAACCTGAATACGAGTATTCATTTCCATAAAATAAAAATTATGGTGTTTATCAACTAAAAATTCAATTGTTCCAACACCTTCATAATTAATTGACTTAGCACCTTTAATTGCTGCTTCTCCCATTTTTTCTCTAAGCACAGGGTCAACAACAGGAGATGGTGATTCTTCAATTAATTTTTGGTGTCTTCGTTGAATAGAACAATCTCTTTCACCATAATGATAAACATTGCCAAATGAATCGCCAAGTATTTGAATTTCAACATGTCTTGGGTCCTCAATATATTTTTCAAGGTAAACGTCACCATTATTAAATGATGCAATGGCTTCATTCTGTGCCATATTAAAAGCACGTTCCATTTCATCTTTACTTTGAACTATCCTCATCCCTTTTCCACCACCACCGGCAGAAGCTTTTATTATTACAGGATAGCCCATTTCTTCAGCAATAATATTTGCATCTTCAAACTTTGTAATCAAACCATCACTACCGGGTATAACAGGTACTCCATTATTCCTCATTGTCTCTTTTGCAAATGATTTATTCCCCATGGAATTTATCATTTCAGGAGAAGGACCAATAAATTTTATGTTTGAGTCAAAGCAGATTTCAGAGAAGGAAGCATTTTCAGATAAGAAACCATAACCGGGATGAATTGCATCTGCACCTGTTATTTGTGCAGCTGAAATTATTGATGATATTTTTAAGTAACTGTCTTTACTTGCTGGAGGACCTATACATACTGCTTCATCAGCAAATGTAACATGTAATGAGTCTCTATCTGCTTCAGAATAAACCGCAACTGTCTTAATGCCCAATTCTTTACAAGTTCTAATAATTCTTAAAGCAATTTCGCCTCTGTTAGCAATCAATATCTTATTAAACAAAACAATTCCTTTAAGCGTTAAGATTTTTCTATAAGAAACAATGGCTGATTGTATTCAACAGGTCTTCCATTTTCAACTAATACTTTTACAATTTTACCTGATACATCGCATTCAATCTCATTCATTAATTTCATTGCTTCTATTAAACAAAGAACAATACCTGCTGAAACATTATCACCAACTTTTACATAGGGATCAGCATCAGGTGTAGGTGCTCTATAGAATGTACCTACTATTGGTGAGCGAATTTCGTGAATATTTTTGTTTTCTTCAGGTGTAGATAATGTTTTGGATTCAACATCAGATGCAGCAGCTGTTGTAACCTTTACTTCGCTTGATAATGGAGCTTGAATAAAATGTGGAAGAGAAGGCTGAGCGGCACTTCTAATCTTTTTTGCAATTTTAATTTTTAATCCATTTTCTTCAATCTCAAGATCAGTAACATTGGAGCTATCAACAATGTTAACCAATTTTTTTATAAGATTTAAATCCATAAAATCCTTCTGCTTATTTATGCCTTAACTCTTTCAACGTATCCGCCGGTTCGGGTATCAACTTTTAAAACATCACCTTCGTTAATAAACAAAGGAACATTTATAGACACACCTGTTTCCAAGGTTGCAGGTTTAACTGCACCGGTTGCTGTATCTCCTCTAAAGCCAGGTTCAGTTGAAACAACTTTTAAGAAAACGAAAATAGGAACATCAACATTAATGATTAGATTACCATTAAATAAAATTTCTACTTCTTCGCTTTCCTTTAGATAGTCAACACCATCTCCGAATAAATTACTTGGTACATTAATTTGCTCATATGTGTCATTATCCATACATACTAAAAAGTCACCTTCACGATACAAATACTGGTATTTTCTTCTTTCAACTCTTACAATTTCAATACCTTCACCAGACCTAAAAGTATTATCCAATACCTTTCCGGTTTTCAAATTTTTAAGCATTGTTCTAACAAAAGCTCCACCTTTTCCAGGTTTCACGTGTTGGAATTCAATAATCGTGTATAAATCATTTTTAAATTTTATTATAAGACCATTCCTAAAATCTGAAGTATCAGCCATAGTTCCTTTGAGTTTTAATTGTTAATAGATAAGTAGAAAAAATATAGATATAAGGGACGAAAGTCAAGAATTATAGGGCAAAATGAAGTGTTTTAAAATATAAAAGGCTATTCAATTTCTTGAATAGCCTTTTGAATTTAGGCTAAAAAACCAACCCGATGGATAAATATTGAATGTTTGAAAGTCTTCCAAAATCCTGATATGCATAATCGAACTTAACACCTATCACGTCAGCAATTTTATAATTTATACCAGCGCCAAGTGTAAATCCTTTTTCAGAATCTTTTTCAAACAAAGAGTTATATCCTGCTCTTGCATAAAAAACTTCATTCCAGGAATATTCAAGACCTGTATTTAAGTATTCAGTATGGTCATTAGGATGAATGGCATCCACTGCAGCAGTAATCCTGTTTGATTCAGACTTAATTACATCAGTAGATACACCAAACCTGAAGATTAAGGGAAGGTCATATTTATCTAATTCCAAATTAGAATTAATTAAATTTGCACCACCTGCACCTGAAGGAGTAATTACAAGAATATCTCTTCCTTCAAGACGCATTTTAGTTCCAAAATTAGAAATGCTTGCTGCAATTCTAAGTTCGTTTAATATTGGAATTCTATACAGTGTACCAATATCTACTCCGAAGCCTGAAGCATTCATATTGTAAATATTTTCACTGATGAATTTAAAATTTGCACCAATTGAAAATTGGGTTGTTAAGTTTCGTGCATAACTTAATCCAATAACCATAGCACCGGCATCAAAGAATTCACCAGTTCCTTGTGGATTTTCAATAGTACGAACCATCATTTCATCCATTGAAAGAACATCAACAAATACTCCAAGATTTCCGAAATCAGAAATATTAGTAGCAAATGCAGCGTAATCGTGCATAATGTCTGCATACATATTTGCATGGAAAAAAGCAGCTTCACTTCCTGTAATCGAAGTTAAACCGGCAGGATTCCAATACATTGCAGAAATATCATTAGCAACAGATGTGAAAGCACCTCCCATTGCAATAGCTCTGGGACCTACATTAAGTTTAAGAACCTGTCCTGCGGTTGTGCCTGTTTTATTAGTCTGTGGTAATGCTAATGAGCAAAGCAATAATGATATAAAAAATAATTTTAATAGTTTCATTTTTTTTATTCTCCTTGTCTCAGCATTACTTAATAATTGCAAATTTAATTAACTTTTCTCCAACACCTGGAGCCTCAATATGTGCAATGTATATACCGTAGGAAACACTGAATCCATCTTTGTTTAGAAGATTCCAGTACTCTCTTGCATTGTCCATATTTTCATTATGATCAAGCTGCTGAACTAATTCACCGCTAAGTGAAAATATTCTAATCGTACATACCTGAGGAAGATTTTCAAAGTAGATTCTTCTTTCACCTCTGTTCTGGCTGGCTAATCTGTTTGCCGGCTCAAGGTCATTAACGGCAACATAAGGATTAGGAACAACATAAATATTATCTAATCTTGATGATGCTAAATCGTTACTTACTTTCCCTGCTTTTGTTGCTAAAGTAAAAACATCATTAGTATAGAAAGGTCTCTTTGTTTTTAGTATTAATACATCGCCATCACCTAATGGAAGAGAATCACCTACTGCAGGAAGGCCAATGGTTAATGCCCAGGTTAAAGTATCTGAAACAACACCAGTTGCACCAGGAACAAAGAAAACTATATCATCACCACGCGTAAAAGCAGAATCATTTTTTGTTTTCTCATTAAGTAAAGTAACAATTGGTCTATCAATTCCGGTACTTGTTTCAACTACTTTATAGTTAACCGGAATCTTTATCAGTTTTCCACCGGATGTACTCTTTACTGCTGAATCAATGTTTGTAGATGCAAATGTTACTATGTAATCACCGGGATACATATACTTTTTTGCACCTATAGGGCTCAAGACAAATGTAAATGGAGTTTGTCTTCCATTGGTAAAGCGGGATTGAGTTGAAGTTGTATCGAACTCTAATTTAGGATTATTAAATACTTGAAGATGAATACCATCAAATACAGGATTAAAATCCTCTGATGAAGTTGCAGTACTTTGATATATTGGATAATATCTATATGTAATTACAAACTTTCCTGCATTTGGCATTGTTGAAGCAGCCGTTCTCTTGATAGTGCCTCTTTGAATATCAATATCGTAATCTGTTCCATTGGTATATTCAAAACCTGTTAAGGCATCCTTTATAGAAAAATTTTCATCAATAATAATATTGTGATTGCTAATTTCAGTGTTCTTTGTATCGAACAAATAAAATTCTTCTGTTATTGGTTCAAGAATTTCAACTGTGTAGTTCTTTGCCTTATAAGTAGAATCAGGTGTTCTTACAGTATCACTAAATGTTAATTTATAATTAGCATCTCTAATATTAAGGTCGTTTACTATTTCAAAATCAACTACACCATTTCCTATTCCAGATTGATGCAATAGGTTATCATTCTTTATTTCAGGAGTAATGTAGCCACTTGCTCTTGGTCCAGGAACAACACTTAATGTATTTGAATCAAATCTGTATTTACCTGTAATAGGGTCAACTGAAATTTTCTTTGTTGTTTCTGATGGAGGAAATCCTGTTGAATCTCCATGGTCAAAAGCAATCAAAGCATAATAATAAGTTTGACCATTTATAACATTGTTACTGTCAACAAAGGTATGTCTTAGCCCGGTATTATCACCAATGTAATACTGCAATCCTCTACCCTGGAATGGAACCGGATGATAGCCTTTCCATTGATTAACTAAATCCCATTTAGCTTCAATACCATTAACATCTTTCAGAGGTTCATATAAGAAATGTGAACCTTGTCCATCAGTTATAGTTAAGGCATCTTCAAAAGTAGGAGTAGTACTTCTTAAGATTTCATATCCTTCAAAATCTTTTCCTGTAATTGGGTCAACACTTTCTTCTGCTTTAGTATCCCAATATAAAGTAACTTTTTGGTCATCAGGAACAGCAGTTAATGTTGGTAATTCGGGCGGCTTTAAGAATTTATAATTTTTATTGTAAATATCTTGAACTGTTGAAGCAACAGTTAGCATATCATTTCTATCTTCGCCAAATAAAAATGCCATTGATATTCTTTTTGTTTCACCTTTTTTAAGTGAAATATATCCTGAACCAAATACAAAGTTAATATCAGCACTCTGTTGAATATCTCCAAAGTTTCTTGGAGTATTTCTTGTCCAGATAGACTCGTCATTGTAAATTCTTTCTTCACCCCAGCTCCAGCTATTGAAGCTTGTTAGACCAATTTGGTCAGATTCATCAAGGTCAGTATATTCAAAATTTGGTTCGCCTGGTGCAAGAGGGTTAGGTGAACCATCAGACAATCTTTGACCTGCTGTAGGAACTACATCACCTTCACCAAAATCTCCTGTATTGGCAATACCATCTATACCTACATCATCAGTTTCAACTTTCCAATCATTATCATTGTCAATTCCATCATCTTGTCTCTCATCAATTATACCGTCACCATCATTATCAATTCCATCATCCGGATTACCGGGACTTTCAAGGAATTTACATCCTAAATATCCTAAAGGTAAACCTCTATCTCCTATCATATCAGGATCCCAGAAGTATACCATACTTCTTGCATATACAGGAATATTTTCAATTCCTTCTCCGTATGGAGGAATAAAGAATCCATTATCATCTTTATTATCCAAGCCGCCAACATCAGGGTCTCCATATATTCCGAAGAATACTGAATCTAAATCCTTATCACTCTTATTTGTAATTGTATAAACAAAAAAGATTGTATTTGCTGCTAAAGAGTTACTCCACTGTAAAGCTCTTGCATCAATTTGAACACCAAGACCTTTTTTTGTAGTATCATTTAAGTAAGGATAATATGGAAACTCTTTATTGTCTCTATCATCCATAGCCCAGTATACTTCAAGGTCAGCATTGTTTTCACCCTGTTTTAAATAACCCGGCCAAACATATTCACCAAGGGTAGTGTTGTACCATTGCCTTGGCCAACTGTCAGGTTTGCCATCTTTGTCAGTATCATAATCAGGATTCGATGCTATGCGAGGTTGATTTTCATCTGCATACCCAGGTAAAGGTTTCCATACCCATCTTTCACCGGTAGGACTTTGTTCCCTGTATCCGTCATAATCATAAAGACCATCAGTAATAATATGAATTCTTTTTGTAGGGTCATTTGCGTTAGGAACTGAAGCACCTACAATGGGACAAAATTGGAAAATGTAAGGAAGGTTCTTCCAAACTAATCCGCCAATTTCTCTTATGCTTCTTGCAGGATAACCTCCTCCAATCCCACCATAATTATATATTTCAACTTTGATATTATTACCATTCATAAAATAGGATTTTTCTCCTTCAACAAATTCTTGTGTACCTGTTGTTTTGAATAATCCATTATCTAAATCGTTCTTATTAGGTAAATTTGGATTAACAATTTTTTGAGTACTATGACTCATTTTCCATTTCATATAATTTTCTACTGCATCTAATGCATTGCTTTTTTGTTGAGCTAATACATCAAGATTAAATGCAGTAAAACAAAACAGTATTGTTAATAGAATATAAATATTTTTTTTGTGCATTTATTTTCTCCGATAAACTTCAATTAAAAATCAATAGACATACCAACTCTTACTTCTCTTGGAGGAAGATAGTAATTTGGTCGTACAAAGTATTCTGTTGCTGAATGTGCACCTGGAATTATACCGGCAAGCCTGTTAGTTTCCTGTGCATTACCTTTTGTTTCTTCAAGAGTATAAGTTGACCTACCCGTATCGTTATAAACGATTCTTTCATTAAGAGTATCAAACAAGTTGAATATCTTTAAGAATAAGGTTAGATCGAATCCATAGAATGTGAAAGCTTTTTCAGCTAACAAATCTATTGTTGTCTGAGATGGTCTTCTTGAACTGTTAGATTTCAAGAAAATTTGACTTGTTGTAATTTGCGGAGTATAAGGTAAACCTGTTCCTAATCTTCCTACAACTGTTACGTTCCAGTCCCTTGCACTGCCTACAGAAACAGTTCCGTTTAATGTATGAGTTTGATCCCATGCTAAAGAAACAGGAATTTTTTCTGATTGCCTGCCTGATGAAATATCAAGGAAGAATGCATCCGAATTTAAATCATTACCTTCTGCAACTTGATAAGTATAATCTAAAGTTGCTCCGAATAAATCATTTGGATTTCTTCTCTTTGTTAATGAGAATGTAATTCCTTTAATATTTCCATAATCTTTATTTACATAAGTAAAGTATGTAGTACTTGTATTAATTCTGATTTGTTGAGATGCTAACAAATCTCTTACGTCCTTGTAAAAACCTGTTACGTTGAATGCAAGGTCCTCAGCTAATTGCTGCTGCAAACCCATTTCATATGTAACTGTTTTTTCAGGATTAAGATTCGCATTACCAAAAGTTGGAGAACCGGAAATAGCTTCAAAATTTGGATTAGCATACAAATAACTAAATGGAGGTACCTGATAAAAATGTCCATAAGAAAAGTGAATAATTCCTCTATCAGTAATAGGGAATGAAATACCAATTCTTGGACTTACACGATGTTTTATATCAGCATTAACTAAATTCTTTGAAGGATTGTTAATATCAGGACCATAAACTGATTTTGAATTAAACAAATCATATCTGACACCAATATTTAATACAATACTTTCAAATTCCATTTTGTCCTGAATATATCCTGAAAGCTGAAGAGGTCTTCTTGTGTAAAGGTCGTGTGTAGAAGTATTAGCATCAAGAATAGTTGGAACAAGATAAAGTGTAGTATCTCTCAATATATCAAAGGTTTCAAAATTCATTTCGTGAACTTTACCTTGCAAACCAAATTTAAGTTCGTGATTATTATCTAACTGACTTGTCAAATCCAGTTTTACTTCTGATGTATACGCTCTTTGATAATATTGATTATTTGAAGTACCGCCTGATAAGAAAGTATAATTTGCAACTGTAGTATTTATCTTATGAGATGGCTGATATGCTGAATTAATATAATAATCGTTTACGTTCATACCTGGATGATAATCAACTGGATTTCCATTTGCATCCATCAAAGGGAATAAATATCTTTTATAATCATATATATTAAAAGAACCCTTTAAAGAATAGAATGTGTTTAATCCTATTGTATGCCTGAGTTCTAATGAATTTAATAAACCCCATTCGTGGCTCGTTGGAACTCCATCCGGGTTATATTTAAAGTCGTGATTGTAAGATTTATATTGACCTTTTGAATAAACAACATCGTAATTTATTTTAAGTTCCTGAAGTGGTTTAAATGTTAATTTACCTGTAGCATTTAAATCTTCACCGCCATTCATCGAAACAATTTTATTATCACCTGTTGAAGATATTCTAATATCATTTGGATTTGTCATGCTTTTCCAAACAGAATCATAAATTGTATTCTGTCTCTTGCCGTATAAATATCCATTATCTTTATTGTATCTGGCACTTAAGAAGAATGTTGAATATTCTTCAAGAAAAGGAACTGGACCACTGAATGTACCTTCTGTAACTGAATTATTTATTGGGTTAACATCATCAATATTAAAAAAGATATTTTCGTGTGCGCTTAAATAATCACCGGTATAAAAAGATAAATATCCTTTATAACTTTGCGAACCTTCTTTAGTAATAGTATTAACAACTCCACTTAGTGCATTACCATATTCAGCATTGAAGGTACCGCTAACTACTGATAATTCCTGAATTGCATTAGTTGAAATTGTAACAGTTCTTGAGTTATCAAAAGGATTGGAAACTGAAACTCCGTTGATTGTATAATCAACTTCAGTTGAACGACCTCCTCTGATATGAAGTTCACCTCCAACACCTTTAATAATACCTGCCTGTAAAGATAGTATTTGGTCAATACTTTCAACTGGCAGACTTTCAATTGTTGAAACATCAACAACAGTTTTGGATGAGGTTAAATCTTTTCTGATTAAAGGATTAGTAGCTTGAATAACAACTGTTTCAAGATTTAAAGTTTCAGTATTTAATTGAATATCCAAAGAAGTGGTAAAATCAGAATTCACTTTAACATTCTGAATAATTTTCTTTTGATATCCAATACCTGAAACAATAACATTATACGAACCAGGCTCTACATTACTTATAATATAGTTGCCATTTACATCAGTTGCTGCACCAAGCTTTGTTCCTTCGAGTACAACGTTAATACCGATAAGAGCTTCACTTGTTGTCGCGTCTGTAACCTTTCCGGAGATTTTTCCTGTATTGCCGGCTAATACCGGTATCATAGAGGAAAACAAAATTAGTAACACAAGAGATAGTATCTTTTTTATCATTGCCGCCTCATTATAACAAGAGATTTTTTTGATTGAAATAAATTATTTGCAGTAGAACAAAATTGAGTAGAGAAATTTCGAAAAGTAGAACTCATTTTTTACTTTCAGGAAAATAATAAAATAAATATAAAAAAAAAGCCGGGAATTATATCCCGGCTTAAAATAATAATTTATTTTAAAAATAACATCTTTTTATTTTAATAATGTCATTTTTTTTGATTCAGTAAAGTTACCAGCCTTTAATGTATAAATGTAAGTTCCGCTTGCTAAGTTCTTTGCAGTAACATTTACATTGTAAGTTCCAGCTTTTAATAACTGATTATCTATAACTGTACTAACTTCCTGACCTAAAGAGTTATAAATTCTCAAATCAACATTCATTTCTGTTTTTAATCCAAAAGCAATAGTTGTTGATGGATTAAATGGATTAGGATAATTTTGATTTAAGAAAAATTCATCTGGGATATTATTATTATCAGCTTTTACATCGGTAACAACCGCACCTACAATAACAATTGGGAATGGTTTATCATCCGGGTCCCCTCTTGTATAACCTGATGAATATAGTACTTCAGGCAATGGGTCATTATCAACATTACCAACACTAATTTCATCCAAATCTCCTCCAACTTCGAACCATAATGAATCAATACGGGTCAATTCATAACTATTAGGGTCAACAAGTGAACCACCTTTAAAGCTTAAACGGAATACAGAGTTGTTTGGTGTATTTGGATTTCTTGTTCCAAAAACGAAATCAGGGAAACCATTACCATCAAGGTCACCAACATCTCCGCCATTTAATCTGTTAGCACCTAATTCTTTTGTGCTTGCAACAGGGAATGGAACAAGTGAATCACCGGCTACCTGTAACACATAAATTTTTCCTGAATTGGTTGTATCGAGGTGCCATGGAGCCATAAATATTTCTTTGGTACCATCATTATTTATGTCTGCAACAGCTGTACCCTTAAATGAACCGCCGCCAGGAATAGATTGGATTGGTAAATCTGTAAAATTATTATTTTCATATTTTACTCTATATACATTACCATTTTGTCCAAAAACAAAAATTAAATTATTCACAACAGCTACATCCCATTTAAGACCGGTACCTGCATATAAAGCATTGTTTTTACCTGAAGATTGAATTGTCCAGGTTTCTGAACCATTACCATCATTAGGTATATCGCTTACAGAAACAACAGCATAATGCAATCTGTAATCATAACCTGTTGGAGCAGGTGCTCTATCAACAAGAACTACTTCCTGCTTCATATCATTATTGAAATCAGTCATAACAAATTTGAAAGGTCTGATATTCTGTCCTACTGTATCAGTTAAAGTAGTTTTAGCGTTAGGCGTAAATCCACCGAATCCATCAGAAACACCCATATTGTCTGAACCATCGCCAGCAGCTTCAAAAACGACAATACGAGCGGGATTAGGATTGGTAGTAGGATCAATAAAATTAACGGGTCCCCAAATTATTTCTTTTCTTCCATCACCATCCATATCACCAACTGCTAAAGCTGGCCAGGTATTTTGTAATGGTATATCAAGAGATGCACCCCAAACACTATCATAGGATGTTCCATTATATTCGAACTTCCAAATTCTTGGGACCATCTCCTCATCCCTATCAATAACATTATTACCAACAGCATATATTTCCATCTTACCATCGTTATCTAAATCAACGCCGGAAACAATGTTACCATATCCGCCAGTATGACGTGAAGGAATTGAATCCTGCCTTAAGAACTGAGTTTGACCAATAGTGGAAATGGTCAAGGCGAAGAAAATAAAGAACACGTAACACTTTTTCATAGAGCCTCCTTTTAACTTTATAACAATTTAAGTTAACTTCTTTTTGAAAAAGAAAATATAATTTTGATTTTTGTATTTAACAAACTTAGTTGATACAGAGCAACCTAAGTGTTTAAATGCAAACATAACAAAAAAAAAGCCGGTTAAAAAAACCGGCTTAAAAAACTAATCTTCAAGTACTGTCAGATATCTGTCAACTTCGCGGGCTGCCATTGAGTTGGAATAATCTTTTTTCACCTTTTTGAAAATCTCTCTTGCTTCATCAAGATTGCCTGCTTCTTTATAGTAGATGCCTGCATTCAATAAATATTCAGCATTTAAAACATTTTCTTTAGAAATATTAGCTGCATCCATAAATAGATTTGCTGCTTTTTCCCATTCTTTTTTATTAGCATAATATCCTGCTTGACCTGCTTTAGAAGTGGCTTTATAAATATCATTACTTCCTGAATAATCTTCATAAAACTTTAGAGCTTCATCAAACTTACCTAACATATTATAAGCATTTGCTAAATAAATTTTAGCAACTTCACCATATTCATAATGACCATATTCATCTACAATTTTCTTTAAACCTAATACCTTAGTTCCTTTTCTTCCTTCAATAGCTTCAAGATAGCTGCCTGCATCATATAAAGGAATAACTCTTGATAACTCTAAATTTGCTTTTTCATTCTGGTCATTTCTATAGTTTACATAGAAAATTATACCAACAACAACTACAGCTAAAATACCTGCATATAAGGCAATTTTCTGCTTGTTATTCTCAAAAAACTCAATGGATTTATAATAAGTAGTTACTAACTTATCTTCTTTAATTTCTTTTTTCGAAAGTTTTTTTCTTTTGCTTAACATTTATGTGGTTCCAATACTTCTAAAAAACTTAAAATAATTTTGTAATAATAACAATATTAAAACAAAATTAACAGACCTTTTTAAATATTTTTTCAAAAAAATAGTGACTGTTGAATATTTCAACTAAATATTGTATTTTTAACCATACATTTTAGTGTTTGTATTAATTATTTTTTGACATCGGTTAAAAATAGGCTCGGTTTGTATTTGTACTGTGTAATTATTCAACAAATATGAAGGTCTATCATGACTTTTCTAATGGTTTCTATTCTGGTCCTAATTATAAATTCATTTATCCTTATCAGGATAAATTGGATTAAAGATAATCCATCTTCTCCTTCAATATTCAAAAAAAATATTAATGAACCTCAATTCACCAAAGAAGAATCAAGAGCAAATGATTTAATTACCTGCGGTATAATTCAACTTTGTGTTTCTATAATATTCGGAACATTCTTCCTATTAATTTTTAAAGTAAATATTATTAAAAATTTTATTTCAGGCTTAACAAATTTTGATATTATAAATTTTTTAATGACGTTTAATTTAGCTTTATGGTTAATGGGAGTTGCTCTTACTATAACAGGCTTTGTAAATAGATTCAGATTAGAAAATTCTTATAACAAAGATTTAAAACTTTCTTTGATGAAATTAAGCTTCAGCGGGTTTTATAAGAAGTAAAAATTTGTGCGCCCAGCAGGAATCGAACCTGCAACCTTCAGAACCGGAATCTGACATTCTATCCAGTTGAACTATGGGCGCTTAAAACATTCTTATATGATTAGAATATATCCAGGCTTTACCATTCAAATATACTTCTATTCTATATACACCTGCAAGGTCAACTATAAATTCAGCTTCATTCTCTTCAATCATATCTATCAGCTTACCATTTCTTATCAATCTTATTTCAGCAATAACTCCTTTTGGCAGTATTGTTTTTAAAGATGTTTTTCTTTTTGGTTTAATTGTACTCCCCATATGATAAACTTTATCCTGTTCAGCATAAAATAAAAATCCTGTTGAATCAGCAAGATAATCATTAGCAAAAAAACTTCTGCCATCTTTTAATGCAAGGTATATTTCTTTTTTTGCTTTATCAATATTTTTATTCTTTTCAAGTTCTTTATCTAATAGTATGTGAGTTCTTATAGATTTAAATAAAACTTTGTAAGGAAAAATTTCAACTTCAAAAAATCCAAGAAGATTATATTTATGTGCATGTGCATCTACTCCGCCAATACCAACAACTTTTCTTTTTAAGTTTAATTCATCCCAAAGTTTCAAAGTAACTTCCTGAGGAGCAGTAACAGTTTTTAAGGGATGAAGAAATGCTTGATATTTATTCTGTTCTGTTAAGTTTTCCATCCACTCAGACATATGATTCCAAATTTCAATGCCTGTAAAATCTTCAGTGCCCCACTCAGTCCACGGGTATGGAGGATGCTCAGCCATATTATCCCTTTTTTCGTGAGGATGAGCTAAAAATCCAATGCCTCCCGCTTCCTTAACTTTTTTTACATAAGATTGTGCAGACATTCTTGTTGAATAAGTTTCATCAATTCCAAAAGCCAGGTAATGATTTTTATTTTCCTTATCATTTAGTTCACAGCCAATAAGGAGCAGAGTATTCCCATACCATTTTTCATATCCCTCTTTTAATGCACGAAGAGTATTGTGGTCAGTTAATATGATAAAATCAAGTTCAACTTCATCAGCAAACCTTGCAATTTCATCCGGAGTTCCTGAACCATCAGAATACAGGGAATGTATATGTAATGCTCCTTTATATTCAAACATTAAATTTATTCTTCAAAATATTTTCTAATTTCATCAATCTTATCTGTAACGCCTAATATAAGCATTAACTTTATTCTTGCTTTTGGACCATTAAGATACTCAGAAAAAATAACACCTAACTTGTGCAGCCACTTCCCTGCTCCAGGGTAGCTATAAATATCAAGAGTTTCACCTGCAGGACATCTTGAAACTAAAACCACAGGAATACCTTTTTCAACTGCATACTTTATTCCCTCAAATGCTGTAGGAGGTACATTCCCAACACCAAGAGCTTCAACGATAATCCCATCAGCTTTTGAATCAGCAGAGAACTTAAAAAACTTTTCATTCATTCCTGCATATACAGAAAGAAGGTCAACATTAGTATTTACTTTATCGGTCTTAATGTATTCAAGTTTTCTTGGAAGACGATTTAATACAACTCTTCCATTCTGCACAAAACCCAAAGAACCAAAATCAAAACTTGTGAAAGTATCAACCTCATCTGTAAAAGCTTTTGTTACTTCACTTGCTGCATTTATTTCTCCATTCATACAAACAAGAACTCCAAGGTTCCTGCTGTTATCATTTAAGCAAATATACATAGCATCAAGTAAGTTTCTCGGACCATCCCAGTCAGGTTCTGAGCTGTTCCTCATAGAGCCAATTACAACAATAGGTATTTCTGTTTTGATGGTTAAATCAAGTAGATAAGCAGTTTCTTCCAGAGTGTCCGTACCATGAGTAACAATAACGCCTTTATAGGTATCCTGAGCAATAAGTTCCTGTATTTTCAAGGATAATTTCAGCATCAACTCAGGAGTCATATGCGGTCCGGGGAACATTCCGAAATCATACGTAGTAACATCAGCAAGATTTTTAGCACCGGGAATTTTATCCATCAATTCAGAGCCGGAATACCTTGGTATTGCTCCACCGGTTTGATTATCAATCATCATTGAAAAAGTTCCCCCGGTAAATACTATAAGAATTTTGTCCATTTTTTGAAACTATTTTTTATTTAGATTATCAATTTACAATAATATTTTTATGATGTAATAAGTAAAATATTTAATTTTACATTATAAAAAAACTACTTTATAGGAGAATTTATGTTAAGGATTGAAGATGTAGATTTGACTCCAAATCCACAAGCTTTGAAATTTATGTTGAATGAGAAATTATTAGAATTTGAAACCAGGAACTTTGCATCAAAAACTGAAGCTGAAAATGACCCAATGGCAAAAGGAATTTTTGAAATTGAAGGTGTAGTTTCAGTATTTTATATGGATAATTTTGTTACTATTGAAAAAGGTAAAGATGTTAATTGGGGTGCTATTCAAAAACCTTTAGTAAAATTTATTGAATCTTTTGACAAGAATTTAATTCCAAAAGAAGTCATTACAGAAGAACAGATTGAAGAAGCCGGTTCTTTACTTCAAAAAATAAATGAAGAATTAGATTTAAGAGTTAGACCTGCATTGGCAGGTGATGGCGGCGGTTTAAGAGTAGTTGGTTTAAGCGGAAAGACTGTTAAGATACATTATCAGGGTGCCTGCGGAAGCTGTCCAACAGCTATAAGCGGAACTTTAAGAGCTATTGAAAACTTACTCCAACGAAATGTTGACCCATCAATACAGGTAATTGCCGATTAAGACATAAGGGAAGATTTATCTTCCCTTTTTTATTTTCTTTTCTTATATTTCAATCCAAACAAAAGTGTCCCAAAAAAAGATGAAGCACGAAGTACATTTATATTACAGTTCAGCAGTCATTGCAAAATTAAATTTCAAAGTATTTGGAACTGCAAAGGGAATTAAAAAAGTTTTAATTAATAATAAACCTGCTGTGCACGATTTTACAGATGAAATTAAATTAAGAAATGATGACCCATTTTTGTTTGGCATTTTTGATGAGCTTGATGAATATTTCAATAAAGGAAGAAAAGAATTCTCAGTACCATTAGATATACAAGGTACAGAATTTCAAAAGAAGGTCTGGAAAGAACTTAAAAAAATTCCATTTGGACAAACTAAGACCTACAAACAAATAGCAGAAAAAATAAAAAATCCAAAAGCACTAAGAGCAGTCGGCGGAGCAATAGGTGCTAACCCGGTACCAATTATTATTCCTTGTCATAGAGTATTGAATACCAATGGCAGCTTAGGTGGATTCTCCTGCGGACTTGAAGTTAAAGAAAGTCTCCTCGAACTCGAAGGCTCATTGTGTATGGAGTTGTTTTGAAGTAAAATAAGCTGCCTCAAGTTAATGAAGCAGCTAAAAAAAGTAAGTTTATTTATTTCATTAAAATCATTTTCTTATTCATAGTAAAACTACCTGAAGTTAAACTATAAAAGTAAACTCCAGATGAAAGATTAGAAGCATTAAATTCAACAACATAATTACCAAACTGCTTGTCTTCATTAACAAGAGTTGCAACTTCATTTCCTAACATATCATAAACCTTAAGAGTAGTAAAACCATTGGAAGGTAATGAGTAACTTATAGTTGTCGTTGGATTAAATGGATTCGGATAGTTTTGTACTAATAAAAATTCTTTAATCTTCTTATTGTTTATTTTTTCCATTCCGGGAATTTCAGCTGTTCGATCTCCTTCTTCAAATGCTCCACGATTCCAGTACATATCTCTATAACAACCATTAAAATCAATTAAGAACTCAGGTGGTGGATTTGTTCCTTCTGTAAATAAAACAGTTCCACTGTCAGATACATTCCAAGCAATAAAATCATTAGGACTATCGCCATCAGGGAGCTGTGGAGTATATTTTGTTCCAAATATTGGATCACCATAATAACCATTAGCCTCTTGTCCAGTTTGAGTGCGCCAACAATCCATATTTTTAGAATAACAATTATTACCATTATAAATCAACCAGGTATCATAAGTACCTTTATTAGGTGCATAATATAAATTATCATTTAAAATAAGATTACCAGAAGAAAAATTGGAAGAAAAGTTTATCGTAGTCAATTTAAAAGTGCTACCATTATAAGAATAAGCATCTGAGTAGTCAGCAAAAATATTATTAATAAATTCATTAGGATGGTTAATATTTGTACCAGCTCTTGTAATATATATAAAGCTATCATTATTATCCATTTGCCAATCCTGTGCTACATAAAATGTATTATTCCAAACTTTAACAATTATATTCCCATTGCTACCATTGTCAACCATTATTGCACCTTTCCCGGTGGTTTGAAAAAAGAAAATATTATTATAAATCTTTAATATACCCCCTGGGTTACTTGTAGAGCCAGTTGCATCTATGCCAACAGTATATCCATCTATTCGTGTACCTTTCCACCAAAAATAATTATTTTTAATTGTGTTTACATCATCTACTTTTAATCTATAAAATTGTACCATATCAGAGTGATGATAATTGTTACTTGCACCTACACACGAATTTTGTAATATAACAGTATTATATTCTACACTGTTTTCTGAAACCAAATTACTACCATCGTCTTCACGACCTATCTGAATAAAATCTCCATTTTTAAAATAGTCATCACCTAACGTACCTCCATTAACAATATTATTAGAAATTACATTATAAGTACAAGGATCCTCATTTGCCTGAGCTAGTATACATTTATCGCCGGAAGTGAATGTAAATAAATTTTCAGTTATTAGACAATAAGAAGAATTTGTTATATTCACTGCATCGTAATCATAACTTGTCCCTTTAAATTCTATTCCTTTAACTTCGATATAATCTGCACCGTTCGTAGTAAAACCATCTCTATTATTATCAGATAACCTATAGTTGCTTGAGTAGACCCATTTTCCACTAAATGTCTGCTAATGAATAACAACTTATCAGTTTGCCCACTATAAACATTTCTTGGAAAATCGGGATTTTTTGATAAAATAAACTCAGACATAGAATTACTACCACCCGAAAGTGAGGAACCACAAACAATAATACTATCTCCTTTCCAAAATCCATAACCATTACCATCACCATCAACAAAATTATTAGCTGTAAACCATCCACTTCCTCCATCGGATGTATTATTCTGAAATGCATCAATATTAAAAGCATCCCAGTAATTACTTCCATCCTCATCACCCATTCCACCTTCTTTAACATACGCTGTTCTTATGGAGTGTGAACTACAAGATGAAGTAGCAGGTGAATCACCTGCACCGTTTCGATAACCTTTTATAAAATATGAATGTCTGATGTGGCGAGGTAAAAATGTACTTTTGTTTTTATCTTCATAATTGATTGCAGAGCCAGATAAAGTCTCATAAAGTGTACCATCTCTATATACTTTAATAGAGGTATAACTATCTGCATTAGTCCACATTAACTTTACATAACCATTACAACCGATAGCTGTAAAATTTGTGGGAGCATTTAGAGGAAATATGAATGAGTTAATCACCAATACAAAAAAGAACATAAAATATTTACACATTTGGAGTTCCTTTCTCTTTATTTCCAAACTTTTTGTTCTATATCACTTAAAATCTCTTTAATGTGTTCTAAAACAAATGATTAAAAGCATAACAAATTGCTTGTAAGGTGTTACATAGGATTTTATTAGTGCTTATTTTACTTTTGATTCTGATTTATTAGGATTCACCAATGAAAAAGATGATCCTGTTTTTTCTATTATTTTATTATTGTGTAAATGCACAATCTTTGAGTAATATATATTTTCTTTCAGAAGATATTGGCTGGATACAAACAATAGGCTATGCTCAAATACCTATTAAAACTTTTAGAACCACTAACGGTGGTATTACCTGGATTCAATTAGATACAATGTTTAATTATAAAAACATACAATTTATAAATGATTCAGTGGGTTATTTGTTTTCAGTATTTAGATTCCGCTTCGAAGATGGTTTACAAGGTAAAAATTTATATAAAACTACAGATAAGGGTAAAACCTGGTATTTTCTTACTGATACTCTTAAAGGTTTACATAATGTTATGTTTGCGGATGAAATGGTTGGATATGCTGATGCAGGAACAGCAAAAACAAATAATGGAGGGATTACTTGGTTAAAGCAGCCAGGTGGTGGAAATACATCCAAATTTGAAGTCATTACAAAAGATAAAGTTATTCTCCTTTCAACTGCTGATGATGATAGATATTTTATAACTACAAATGGGGGAATATCCTGGGAAGGGAAGGAATTTCCATTTCCATATAGAGATACCATTTATGCAAACTCTGATAGGGGTCTCGCAGATATACAATTTACAGATACACTTCATGGGTTTGTTACAACAGTAACTTCAAATCCACAGGACCCTGATTTTAGCGGAATTTATAGTACAAGTGACGGGGGAGAAACTTGGATATTCTCGTATTCTTGATGGTGAACGCATTTCGATGGCAGATTCTTTGAATGGTATTTTTTATGTTGCAGGTTATAAATTAACTAATGATGGTTTCAAAACTTTTACTGAAAGACCAAGACCAAATTTAAATGCAAACAAGTACTTTTTTTATAATTGTCAAGCATTTTATGCCTGTGGAGATAGTGGATATTTTGCAAAATCAACTGACTGTGGCGAAACTTGGACAGAGCTGCCTTTTAATGTACTAAATCCAACAAGCATAAATGAAAGCACTTCAATTATTGATTATAGCTTAGAACAAAATTATCCCAATCCATTTAATCCTTCTACAAAAATAAAATATACTTTACCTAAGCAAGGTTTAGTTATCATTAAAGTTTATGATGTTTTAGGAAAAGAAATAATGAATCTTGTTAATGAAGAAAAACCATCAGGTGAGTATGAAGTTGAGTTTGATGGCAGCAGTTTATCTTCAGGAATTTATTTCTATCAAATACAAGCAGGTGAGTTTTTAGATACAAAGAAAATGGTGTTGATGAAATAGAAGAAGCGAAGGTCTTCGAGTTTTCCGAAGCAGAGCAAGGAACGTATTCTAACAACACTATGTCAGAGATTGCGACGCTCCGCTCGCAATGACTTTGATTTTTTTAGCTATACAATTGTCATCCCAAGAGAGTCATCCGCCTTGTGCGGTGAATTTAATGACGACCGTAGGGATCTCTGACATATATTTGTTAAGATACCTATGGGAAAGTTATTATTAATTCTTTCCATTCAGGGTTTATAGAATTAATCAATTGTATTTGCTATGGGTAAGAATAAAAAGAAGTACTTATCAAGGAGAGCTGAAGGTGATGTAAAGTTGCTTGACTTTAATTATTTTAAATAATAAGTTTTAACAAAAAATGGGAGAATCTATGAGCGCTACACTTTCTTATTGGGATATTCAAAGTCCGTCTTCTGGTAAAATTAATCCTAAGGATATGGACTTTTATAACTGAACCAGCATACTGGGATTTAGAACTTTATGGTCAAATTTGGGATGATTATTGTAATCCTGAAGCAATAAAATTTAATCAAAAGTTTTCTACTACACAAGGACATTATATGGAAGGATGGTGTATTCCAACAAATAATTATGTTGAGACAAGTCAAACTATTGTTGAAGTAGTTTAGGTCATAAAATGAAAAAGAAATTTTATGTAGTTGTGTTACTTTTACTTTCATTCAACCAAACATATCCTCAGTGGTTTTATATTGAACCAAAGCTGCCAAATATTATATTAAAAAACATCAAATTCTTTTCACCTGAAGTAGGAATTATAGTAGGTACTAAAGGTACAATTCTTAAAACAACAAACTCAGGTTTAAACTGGAACATAATACCCTCAGATACTTCAAAAACTTATACAGATATATCTATTGTAAATAATAAAGCTTTTGTAGTTGGTGATAGTGGCATAATGATTTATTCTAATGATTTTGGTGAAAGTTGGACAGAAATAAATAACAATATAACAAGTGATTTACATTCTATTTATTTTATTGATTCATTAATTGGATGGTGTGCAGGAAAAAATGTAATTTATAAAACAACAGATGGAGGTTTAAACTGGAATTTAAAATATAGTGCAACATTACAATGGTTCAATTCAATAAGGTTTGTTAATCAAAGTACTGGTTTAGCTGTCGGGGTTAGTAATTTAGGTGGTATAATTTATAAAACAACTGATGGAGGTGAAAACTGGAGTTTAAATCACTTGATCTTTGAAATAGAACATACTTCTCTACAATTTATTACTGATTCTACAATATATATATTTGGTGAAAATAGTTTTTTCTTCAAATCTACTAACCAAGGATATACTTGGGACACTCTTTTTGTTGAAATGATTGGTCTTTATGATATTATAGATATTTATTTCTTGAATGATTTGAAAGGATGGGTAACGGATATATATGGTGTCATACTTTATACTTCAAACGGAGGAGAAAACTGGACTCAGCAGAGACCGAATTTGGGTAGATACGATTGGTTAGAATCAATAGTTATGTTTGATAGTACAACAGGTTGGGCAGTTGGTACAGGTTTTGACAACAATACCTCAGAACATTTTAGCGCAATATTAAAAACTACCAATGGAGGAATAACATTTGTTAAAAATAATATTGAGATTTTTGATTATTTTTTACAACAAAATTACCCTAATCCTTTTAATCCATCTACAAAAATAAAATATACTTTACCTAAACAAGGTTTAGTTACCATTAAAGTTTATGATGTTTTAGGCAATGAAATCAAAACTCTCATTAATGAAGAAAAACCATCAGGTGAGTATGAAGTTGAGTTTGATGGCAGCAGTTTATCTTCGGGAATTTATTTCTATCAAATTCAATCAGGTGAGTTTTTGGATATAAAAAAGATGGTGTTGATAAAGTAAGCCTTAAAGGTTCTTCGAGTGTTTTCTTAGCGAAGCTAAGAAAATGTATCGAGAAGTCCGAAGCAATTCTAACAACGCTATGTCAGATCCCTACGGTCGTCCTAAAATACACCGCTCAAGGCAGAGGACTTCCCTCTGGATGACAGTTTACAATTCTCTTTAAAACAAAAAAAAGCGGATAAACCGCTTTTTTTTTCTCATAAAAAGTTTATTTTATATCAGTCACTTTACTGATATCATCAATTTTTACAAATTTTTCATTGAATTTAAAGGAACCCTTAGATGTTTTTACCGTTTTAATCATCTTAACGTTAACTGTTGAGTCCTTCTTTTTGCCTTTAGCTTTATCGGAAAAGCTTTGCGTTTTAGCCATAAATCTCCAAAATTTAAGTAATATAATATAATACTAAGTTTATAAATAAAAAATATAATTTTCAATATTTTTTTCAGAAATAATCTTAAAAATGTGCCATAATCACACTATTTTAGATTAAATCAGCAAATTCTCCATCCACAATCTTAATCAAATCATCAGGTTTGAGTGATACCTGCATTCCTCTAATTCCTGCACTAATACATATTTCATCAAAAAGTTGGGCTGTTTCATCTATATAAGTGGGAAACTTCTTTTTCATTCCAATAGGAGAACATCCACCTCTTATATATCCGGTAAGGGGAAGAAGTTCCTTAAGTTTAATAAGGTCAACCTTCTTATTTCCGCTAATTTTAGCAGCTTTCTTTAAGTCCAATTCCTGACTGACGGGTATACAAAAAACAACATTCTTTACTTTATCCCCTTCTGCTACTAATGTCTTGAAAACAACATCCACATCAAAGCCAACTTTCCTGGCGACCGTTTCTCCGGATAAATCTTCCTCATCGACTTCATAGGTAAATGTTTTATGAGGAATTCCGGCAGCTTCTAAAATCCTTATTACATTTGTTTTAGACATTCTTCAATTTCTTTTTTGGTTAAATTATATTTTTCAGCCTCAAGTAAAAAGTTACTATAAAAATGTTCAAGCTTTTTAGCCTCAGCCATTTCAATAATTTTTCCTTTATAAAGAATAATCACTTCATCAGCAAACTCCACTAAACTGCTTAAGCTATGGGATATACAAAGAATGGAAATTTCTTTTCCTTTATTAAGCTGCTTAATGATATTTATAAAATTAAGCTGCGATTTATAATCCTGAGCAGAGAAAGGTTCATCAAGAATTAAAAGTTCGGGTTCAACTGCAAGTATTCTAGCCAATGCTGCTCGCTGCTGCTCCCCTCCACTTAGCTGAGAACCTCGACTCTCTAGTAAACCAGGATTAAAATTAACCAATTCCAAAATTACATTTACTTCATCATCAATATTTTTAAAATTTTTATGATGTAAGTTATAAGCTTCATAAAGAATATCTTTAATTTTTCTATATGGATTTATTATTTCAGAACTATTTTGAAATAAAACTTGAATTCCAAATTTCTTTTTACTGTTAGTTTTTATTTCACCGGAAGATGGTTTTAAAAACCCTGATGCAAGTTTTAATATGGTTGTCTTACCGCTGCCGGATTCTCCTGCTATACCAAAAATTTTTCCTTCTTGAATATTAAAGTTTATATCCTGCAGAGTAAAATCAGGATACTTAAAACTTACACTATTAAAAGATAAAATATTCTTATCCATTGCTTAAAATCTTTTCATTGATAAGTTGGGAGTTTATCCAATTGATAGTTTTATTTTTAATTAGAAGAACTCTTTCAAATTTTTTGGCAAATTCTAAGTCCTGAGTAACTATTAATACCGATTTGTTTTTTTGTTCGGCAAATTCTTTAATCTTCAATAGGATTAAGTTGGATATAGGATAATCCACATTTGATGTTGGTTCATCAAGAATAATAATATCTGGATTTCTAAGAAGAGTAAAAATTAAAGACAACCTCTGAAGCATTCCACCGCTTAATTCATATGGGTGTTTTTTGATTATTACATTTACATCATCTAAAAGAAAGTAATTAAATAGTTCTTTGATTTCTTTTGAGTTCAAGTATTTTTTAAAGTAATATTCTAATTTTTTAAGTGGGTCAAAAGTATTCTGCACATCCTGAAAAACATAGCCAAAGTATTTTTTTCTTATTTCAAGAAGTTCATCTTCGTTAGCAGTTAAAATCTCTTTTCCATTTATTTTGATACTGCCTTCAACCTTGTAATCATTATCATCCAATAGTCTTACTAAAGATTTTATCAAAGTAGATTTACCTGAGCCATTTTCTCCAAGAATGCAAAGCACTTCATTCTCATTCAGACTGAAGTCAACATCCTTAAGTAAAACCTCTTCAGAATTATCCTTTTTTAATGAAATTCTATTTATTTCTACTTGCAGCATAAAAATTTTTTTTGTAATTATAAGTCAAAATAATAAATTTAGTTCAAACAATTAAAATTTATTTTCTGCCTATGTCTTCCTTATACAAATTATTAAGCTTTTTCCTTTTAATTTTTTTATTTGCCTCCTGTTCAGGGAATGATGCATCTAAAAAGAATACATTGGTCATTGGTGTTGATTCAGATGTTGAATCATTAAATCCGCTTTTTGCTTATTCCGGAATAGAACCAACAATAGCTGAACTTCTTTATCCAAGCCTGGTTAAACATAGCTGGGATGATAATGCCGGAGAAATAAAAAGTGAACCCTGGATTGCAGAATATATCGAGTGGCTTAATGATTCATCTGCAGTAAAGATTACTCTTAAAGATGTTAAATGGAGTGATGGGAAAAAGATTACTCCGGAAGATGTAAAATTCTCTTTGGAAATTTATTCCAATGCCGATTTACAAAGCAGATTTTACGGAACATTTGAAAACTTTAAGGAGGATAAAGATTTAAGGATTCTAATTGAAGAAACTTTTACTTTGGATAATGAAAATACATTTACTTTACATTTTAAGGATAAAGCCAAACCTTCCTACTTTGATTTTGATTTCCCAATTCTCCCTGCACACGCATTTAATAAGAATAATCCGAAGGAAGACCCAAAAAATATTTATGGTGGTCCATTTGTTTTAGATAAAAGGACAAAGGAACAATCTATTACACTTAAGAGAAACAAAAACTTTTCTGATGCTTCAGTAGGCAATATTGAAAAAATAATTTTCAAAGTTATTCCTGATTATAATACGAGAATTCTACAGCTAAAAAATAGCGAGATTGATATTTGCGAAGATGTAAAACCTGATGATGCAGATGAACTGAAAGAAAATAGCAGAATTAAAATGGCTCAGGTTAAAGGAAGAGAATATGATTATATAGGTTTAAATAACAACTCACCTTTATTTAAGAACGTTAACATTCGTAAAGGTATTAGTTATTCAATCAACAAAAATGAAATACTTGGAGAGTTTCTTTTGAATTACGGTGAGTTAGCCAATGCTCCTGTAGCTCCTGTTTTTAAGGGACAATTCAATAAATCATTACAGCCAATAAACTATAATATTAATGCAGCAAAATCTATTTTTACTTCTGAAGGTTGGAAGGATAATAACAAAAATGGTATTCTTGAAAAAGGTGGGGAAGAATTTTCCTTCACAATGTACATTCCTGCCGGCAATCCAAGAAGAGATTTTGCTGCTAATGTTATTAAAAATAATTTGAAAGAAGCTGGAATAGATTTGACAGTTCAGCAGGTTGAGCCGGGTACTTTCTTTGATAATATGTTTCAAAAAAAATATGATTGCTGGATGGCTGGCTGGGTTGTTCCCATACCAACTCAGCTTGAACCTTATTTCCATTCCGGAGAAGAAGGAATATTTAATTTATTTAACTATTCAAACAAGGATGTAGATAAACTTTTAGAGCAGGCACAGTCAGAAAAAAACAAAACCAAAAAGAATGAGCTATATAAATTAATTCAGGAAAAAATTTATAACGATTCACCAATTGTTTTTTTATATTGGATTGATAATTTGGTCTTTTATAATAGCAGCTTAAAGAACGTTAACATTACTCCATTAGGAGCATTACATAATTGCTGGCAATGGTCATATTGAAATGAATAAAACAATATTAAAATTATTATTAAAAAGAATAGCCTCTTCCCTGCTATTAATATTTTTAATAATAACAATATTGTTTTTCCTCTTAAGAATTTCACCCGGAAGTCCTGTACAAAAATTTATTTCTGAAGACTTTAGTATTGAACTTTCACAAAAAATTAAAAGTAATTTTCAATTAGATAAAACTTTATTTGAGCAATACGGCTCCTTCATTGCACAAGCTGTGAAATTAGATTTTGGCACTTCTTATAATTATAATCTTCCTGTATTTTCAGTCATTAAAGATTATCTAATTTTCACCGTAATATTTTCATTTATCAGTTTGATTGTTCAGATTAAAGCAGGTTCTTTGTTTGCTTTTATTTCTGTTTATAAAAAAAATAAATATCTCAATGGCGTCCTGGATAGTGTTGCAATTTTTTCTTTTGCATTACCATCATTTCTATTGGGTTTACTTTTAATTTATATATTCTCAATTATCTTAGGGATACTTCCGTCAAATGGATTAACATCAATCAATCACGATGATTTATCAGTCTTAGGAAAATTCTGGGATTATGTAATTCATCTAATTCTTCCTGTACTTTCTCTTTCTTTAACAGGTACATTCATTTTCTATAAATACATAAAAGAAAGTGTCTCTGAAGTTTCTCGAAAAAACTTCATTCTAAATTTACAAGCAATTGGAGAAAAAAAATCCAAAATAATTTTGTACCACGTTTTACCTAATTCTATAAATCCAATCCTTACAATTGCAGGACTTGAATTGGGTGCATTACTTAGCGGCTCACTAATTACTGAGGTTTTATTTGGATTACCCGGTATGGGACGATTAACCATTACCGCTATCTTAACCAGAGATTATCCTTTAGTTATTGGTTGTACTTTCATTTCCGGATTGTTGATAATATTTGCTAACCTATTAGCTGATTTTCTAAAAACAGTATTTGATAAAAGAATAATAAATACTTTGAATAATTAATGAAGATTAAAAATTCCCATATTATCTTTTTTCTTCTCGGTTTATTATTTCTATTAAAATTTAATACAATAATATCTTCATATTATTTGCTTTATCTATTCATCGGCTCTTTATTTTCTGAATTTAATAATACAATTTCTAATATTGATTTGATGCTGCTGGATGTTTTCTTATCAGCTATTTTATTTATAGTAGCACCTCTATTAACATATAGATATAGAAAGTACAAGTTACTTGTTAAAGAATTAAACTTTATATCAGTCATTGCAATTATTTTATTAACAATATTTTTGTTTGCACCTGTAATAGCAAATTTTCACCCTGACTTTCATAAAAATATAAATGTTACAAAACTTCTAAAACCCTTTAGCAGCAAAGTTTTAATTGAGCAAAGAATCCAAGGGGCTTCTGAATCAGTATTCGACAAATTTATTTCTCTAAGAAATTCAACAATCAATCAGCCTTTTTATAGCAATAAGTTTTTTGTTGATAATGTATCATCAGATAATAAATCCTTTCAACAAAAAGATACAGAAGAGCTTCTTCCACCTGGCTCCAATTCTAAAAGAATTTATTTTGTTTTCGGAACAGATGAATTAGGAAGAGACGTTTTTTCAAGAATAGTTTATGGAGCCAGGGTTTCATTAAGCATCGGTATTGTTGCTTCTTTAATAAGTATGCTCCTGGGTGTTTTCTTTGGATTTTATTCTGGATATAAAGGAGGAGCTCCAGATTTTATTCTCAATAAATTCTCAGATTTATTTTTAGCATTTCCGATAATATTTTTAATTATCTTTATAATATCATTATGGGGAAGTTCATTCTTTATACTTGTCCTAATTTTAGGAATAACAAGTTGGATGCCTTTATACAAGTTGGTTAGAACTGACGTTTTTTCCATAAGGAATAAGGACTATTATAAATCAGCAGTATTGTTAGGATTAAATAAAAAGCAATTATTGTTAAAAGAAATTTTACCGGCAATTATTCCTATTGTAGTTGTTAATATTGTCTATCAATTTGCAAATGTTGTACTTGCTGAGTCTGCATTAAGTTATTTAGGGTTGGGTACAGGAAGTAACCTTCCTTCCTGGGGTAAAATGATAAATGAAGGTCAAAGTTATTTATATAAGGGATGGTGGTTAATTTTCTTCCCGGGAATGTTTCTTTTATTAACCTTATCTTTTATTAATATTTTAGGCAAAAGAATATCAGAAAGTTTAAATCCGCTAAGTAAAAATGATTAACGATAAATACATAATTAAGAATATTATTGGTAAAGGCAGAAGTAAAGTTTTTCTTTGTGAAGATAAGGATAACAATAATACAATATATGCCCTAAAGATACTTCCTTCTAATGCCGGTGAACAGGAAAAACAAAGCTTTAGAAAAGAATACTTTGCCGGGATGTTCTTAAATCATCCAAATATTATAAAATGTTTTCAGTTAGGTAATGTTCAAAAAACAGATTTTCTTGATTATAACATATACTCTGATGAGGTTGAGCTTGATAGTAACTTCATCCAAATGGAATATTTTGATGGTAAGAATTTAAACTACTATCAAGATAAACTTGATGAAAATAATTTATTACTGATATTAGAACAAATTTGCTCTGCTTTATTTTACTTACATAAATCTAATTATGTATTTTTTGATTTAAAGCCTGAAAATATTTTAATTAGCTTTAAGAATAGAAAACCTGAAGTAAAAATTATTGATTTAGGCTTCATCTTAAATCTAAATGAAAAAGATAATTATTATCCACGTGGGACTGCTGAATATATAGCTCCTGAATTAATAAAGAACGAACCATTCGATCATAGAATAGATTTGTACTCCCTTGGTATAATAATGTATAAGCTTCTTTATAAGAAATTTCCTTTTTCTTCAGATGAAATAAACATTATTTACAAAGAACAGGTTGAAAGACGTTTTGATTTTCCAGAAACAAATTATCCTGAAGTATTTTTAGATTTCACTAAGAAACTGCTTGTTAAACAGCCATCAAATAGATTTAAGAATACTGCAGAAGCATTTCAGTTCTTAATCAACAGAAAGCTTGATGTTAGATATTGGAATTTACCTGTTGTTTTTTCTGGCAGATTTGAGCTGATAAAAAAATTAATTTCCTTTACTAATAATCAAGAGAAAAAAGTTCTACTTATTAAAGGAAGTGAAGCTTCAGGAAAATCAGCCTTACTTAAATATATTTCTTTCAGCAGCAGTAATGCATTCATAATAGAAAAAATTAAAGATAAACAGGGATTAGAATTCTTCCGGAATGTTTTAAAAAGATTATTATATAATGAAAACTTTGTAAAAAGGATTAACATAGAGTTACTGGATGAGCTCCGATTAAAATTAAATAATCAATGCTCATTAGATGATATAAAATATATCTTCTCTTCTTTATCAGGCAAAGGTTTACTTTTACTTATTGATGATTTTAATCTATATGATGATTTCACTCAATCTATCTTAAAAGAGCTAACACCCTTCTTATTAATAAACCAGTATAAGTTAATTGTTGCAGAAGATAGCAATAATTCTTCAAGTATAGAATCTTTTGATGATTCAGTAGAATTAGGTTCATTCAATGAAAAAGAAGTTGAAGCTCTTTTAAATGAATTGTTTATAGATAATGAATTTAAAAATAATTTACGAAACATTATTATAAATTATTCTGATCTTCTTCCGGGTAACATAATAAATTATATTAAGGACCTTTTCCTTCTAGAAGGAATATGTTTATCTGAAGATTATAACTTAACTATCAACAATAACATTGATAAGGAATATCTAAGTAATCTTCAGTCTAATATCTATAAGGAAAGAATTAGTAAATTAAATAAAAAAGAATTTGAAGCTGCAAAAATTATTTCATCATTTGATATTGATATAAATGAAGAAATAATTAAAAATCTTCTAAACCTTGAACCCTCAGATATTGAGCAGATACTTTTCAATTTAAAAAGTAAAAATATTATAAACTATTCTGAAGATAGGAATCAACTTCAGATTGCCTCTTTAAACTTCAAGAAACATATTTATTCTTTAATAGAAGATGTAAAATACTGGCATCTTTTTATTCTAACAGTTTTGAAAAATGATAACAAGCTTAATAGGATAGAACTTGCCAGGCATTATGAAATTGCTGAAAATTATAATATCAGTTATGATATTTATTTTGAAGAATTAAAAAAAGCAGATTCATTATTCGCATTTAATTACAAGAAAAAATTAATAGAACATCTCAGACAGCTGCCTCTCGAAGCAAAATTAAAGATTGAAGTAGATTATCAATATGCCAGAACACTGTATTCGCTTGGAGATTTTTTAGAATGTTTTAATAAGGCTGATGAACTTTTATTAAATAGCAATGCAGCCCCATATTTTAAAGAGTTGAAAATTTTGAAGGGTAATTGCCTCATTAATTTGAGTAAAAATCAAGATGCTAAAGAAGAATTAAAACAAGTTCTCCCTCTTACAGAAAGTGAAAGGGAAAGAAATAGAGTTTTAATGGATTTGGCTACCATTGAGTTTAATGTATTCAACCACGATGCGGCTGAATCTTTATGCAAAAGAATAATTAATTCAGATAAAGCTTCTAACAAGGAAAAAGGAAGAGCATATAATCTTTATGGCTTGATCAATGTATCTAAAGATAAGGATTTCAAAGCCGCTCTGGATAATTTTCTTGAAGCTGAAAAAATATTCCAACAAGATAACCTGATGGCTAAAACTGCAGAAATGCAGATGAATATTGGGAATATTTATAATATTCAGGGAAATAACGAAAAAGTAGAATACTATTGGAATAAATCCTTAAATACAAATAAAAAAATTGGTAACCTGAAACAGGAAGCTAACATTTATATGAACTTTGGTATTTATTATTTTGAAAAATCACTCTATGAAAATGCTCTTGAAAATTATCATAATAGCTTAAGCATATTTATAAATATTGGGAACAAAGAAGGTGAAGGTCTGGCATTGACGAACCTGGGCGAATGTTACACCATTATTTGTGAATATGAAAAAGCCTTAGTGTGTTTTGAATCAGCCAATAAAATATTTGTAGAAATTGATTATCAGGAGGAATTAGCTGAAGTTTTATTCCTGTATGGAAAACTTCTACTTCTAATAGGCTGCCAGGATAAATTTGATAATATCATTAAAGATTGTGAAGTCATAGCGAATAAAAATAAATCCGAGAGAACAAAAGCTAATTTGAATTTTTTAAGAATTTTTCAAAAAGAAAAAATTCATGGCAGCGATATAATATTAATTGAGGAAGCAAACGCCCTATACCTCAAGCAGGATGATGCTATGAATTTTGTGCTCTCATCAATTTTTCTGAGCAGAATATATGCATCAAAAAATAACGATAAAAAAGGTTTGCAATATCTTGTTAATGATAACATAACTGATGTTATAAACAATAATAAGCTTTTAACAGCTTTATGGAATTATTATATGGGTTTAATAGCTGAATCTTTCCCGGAAGAAAAATTAGAAAGTCCATTTCATTATTATAATGAAGCACTTAATATTATTGATGATTTTTCTATTAATGAATTAACCTGGATGATATTATATAGATTAATTTTAAATTATGATAAACGTGGAAATACTTCAAAAGTTAAAGAATTAAATGTATATTTTATTCCATTAATTAAATATATAGTTGATAAGATCAAGGACGATTCCTTGAGAGAAGTGTTTTTTAATAACGGCTTTAGAAAAGAAGCCTTTAGTGAAGTCTTAAAGTTTTATAATTAATCTTTTATTTTAATGAGCAACAAAGTAAAAATCAAAATATTTTCGGATTTTGAAGATAATAATGACTTACTTACTGCCCTCAAGCAATTAGAGTTGAAGGATACAAATGTTTCTTCATCTATTGTAAAAACTTTCTCGATAAATGATAATGAAATAATTGTTTATTATGCAAACAAAATTGATTCTATTTACTTAGATAAACTGGTTAAATATAAAACAACTTATAAAAATAAAATTGTAATTGTAACCAAAGAAAATAATGGTTACTTACTAAGTTCTTTAGCAAAGTTGGGATTCGATAATTTCTTTGTTCTTCCTACCGAACGGTATAATTTATCTTCTTATTTATTCGAACTAATTAAATCCAAAAGATATTTAACCCGAAGCGTGTATTTAAGCCGCGATGAAATGAATTATAATCTTATTATAGGTGAATCTGAATCAATTAGAAAAATAATAAATCTTTCTAAAAGAGTTTCTGATAAAAATGATATAAATATTTTGATAATGGGAGAAACCGGTACTGGTAAAGGGATGTTGGCTAAAGCCATTCATAACAATGCCTTTTCACCTGGACCATTCATTGATATAGTGTGTACAGCAATTCCAGAATCGCTAATTGAATCAGAATTATTTGGCCACGAAGCCGGTGCTTTTACAGGTGCTAAAAATAGAAAAGTGGGTCTTTTTGAACTTGCTGAAAAAGGCAGCTTATTCCTGGATGAAATTGGCGACCTTAGTATAAATATGCAATCTAAATTGTTAAGAACAATTGAAAAGAAAGTTATTAGAAGACTAGGCGGATTAATTGATATTCCGGTTAATTCAAGAATTATTTCTGCCACTAATAAAGATTTAGCTTCATTGGTTGAGAGCAAAATATTCCGTGAAGATTTATTTTATAGATTAAATGTAGTAACCATTACTCTTCCTCCCTTAAGAGAAAGAGGAAATGACCCTTTAATACTTGCTGAACATTTTATAAAAATATATAATAAACAATTTAATAAGAACATTAAAACGATAGAACGAGAAGCAAAACAGTTCATATTAAATTATACCTGGCCCGGTAATATAAGGGAATTGAAAAATTCTATTGAACGTGCTGTTTTATTGAATGAAGATAGTAAATTAAGATTATCTCATTTTTCTCAATTCTTTAAGGACTTGCAAAAAGAATCCAAAGTAATGTCTGATGAAAAATTACTCCCACATTTAATAAGAATGGACCTAAATTATAATTCCATCCCTCTAAAAAAACTTTCAAAAATCTATGCTAAAGAAGTCCTATCTAAGCTTAATGGTAATAAATTCAGAACAGCAAAACTTCTAAATATTTCCCGTCCCAATTTGGACAATTTACTTAAATAAGTAACATTTTCAGACATTTTTCAGGTAAAATTTTCCATGCCTTTAAAATATAGTTGATTTTTAGCTTAAAAACTCATCTTTATTATTCGGCATATATATTGTTATTATTTATGAAAAGAATAAAACAGTTTAGCATAGCAAATAAACTATTTTAGGACCCACTTTATTTATTTTCTTTCTAAAATAAATAAAATTAACCTATTTATTGGAAAGTTGTAAAATTTATTTACAACTTTCCCCTTTTTTCTTTTTAAATCGGTAAACTCTACCATTTATCAAGTTTCATACCCGTGTTATCCAATAAAAACGATTAAAATGTAATGGCATAAACCTTGTCCTTACTCACTTGCTATGCTTTAAATAAATCATCTCTTAGATGATATTTTTCACTAATGGAGTGGGTCCATGAAAATAACTGTTTTACTCTTTTTTATTAGCGGTATTTTCTTTTTCGGAAGTGCCCAGACAACGACTACTGTAGAGGAAGCTCAGAGATATCAGGCTACTATGCAAGCTGCAGCTGATAACTACACTACTAGCACAGAAGATACATCAACATACGTGGGTGATCTTTCAAGCCGCTATGGCTGGGCTAAATCTAGCTCCCAACTAGAAGAATTAGGAAGCCGTTATGGATGGGCTAAATCCAGTTCACAATTGGATGAACTAGGAAGCCGCTATGGTTGGGCTAAATCCAGTTCACAATTAGATGAATTAGGTAGCCGCTATGGTTGGGCTAAATCTAGTTCACAATTAGATGAATTAGGTAGCCGCTACGGTTGGGCTAAATAAAAAAAATTTTTTTATTGCCTAAATAAACAAAACATTGTACATTAGCCTTTAATATCTATTAAAGGCTTTTTTTTGTCCTAATGAATAAAAGAACATTAATATTAGTTTTTCTTCTTCTCTTTTTAAGAGTTTCTTTCCCTCAATCGACCTGGCTTATTTCAGAAAGTAAAAATTTTAAAATCATTTATCTTGAAAAACATTCTGGCATAATTCCGCACATTATTGCTTCTGCAGAAAGGTCTTTTGCTGTATTATCAAAAGTCTTTAATTACACTTTATCTGAAAAAATAATCATTAATGTTTATGATATAAATGATTATGGTTTTGCCTCCGCAACCAATGTCCCTGAAAACTTCATCCGTCTTGAAATAGAACCTTTTGAAGCGGGTTATGAAAACATTCCTTTTAATGAAAGAATTCAATGGCTTATCAGTCACGAACTTGTACACATAGTAGTTAATGATAAAAATTCGGAATTTGGGAATTTCCTCCGCTCAATTGTTGGGAAAGTTGCACCTGAACAAATGGAACCTCTTTCAGTTTTCTTTAGTCTTTTAACCAATGGGAATAGATATACTCCACGTTGGCATCAGGAATCAATTGCTGTTTTTTGTGAAACATGGTTAAGTGGAGGTTATGGAAGAGTTCTTGGTAATTTTGATGAAATGTACTTCAGGTCTTTGTACTTAGGAGAAAACCACTTCCCTTCTGATGTTGAGTTAGATGCAAAAACCAGTCACAATAATTATTTGCTTGAAACTTTATTTTATCTTTATGGAGGAAGATTCGCCGCTTATCTTAGCTTAACCTATGGTCCTGAAAAACTTGTTCATTGGTTTAGTGAGGACAATAATAGCATAACTACTTCGTTCAAAGTATCATTTGAATCAATTTTCAATATTAGTTTTAATGAAGCCTGGAAAAACTTCATAGATTATGAAAGAAAGTTTCAAGAAAAGAATGTAGAAAAGATTCAAAAAAATCCGGTAACAAGAATAAACAGATTGACTAAAGAACCCATTGGCTGGGTAACATCAGCATATTATGATAAAGATTTAAATTCATTGTTATTTGGTTATCATAAACCTCATCACCTGGCAGCAATACAAAAATTTTCATTGAAGGATTCTACTTCTGAAGATATTGCAACACTTCCTTCACCGAGTATTTATCAGGTTGCATCAACAGCTTACGATAGCAGCAATAAATTATTTTTCTTTACCACAAATAATAATCAACTTTATCGGGATGTTTGGGTTCTTGATACAAAAACAAATAAAAATAAACTATTATTTGAAGACTGCCGTGTGGGACAGTTAAGTATTTCACCTGCAACAAACGATTTATTTGGAGTTCAACATTCATTAGGAAAAGTTTCAATCATTCATTCAGCTTATCCTTACCATCAAATAGATGTTATTAAAACATTTCCTTTCGGAGATGAGGTACAGCAAATCTCATTAAGTCCAAGTGGAGATTTAGTAGCTATAATTCTTCATAAGCAGGATGGGACTCAGCAATTAATTATATCATCAATTAAATCTTTATTGTTTGATAAAGAATTAAAATTTAAATTTATAACTGATAAAGGTTCTCCTGAAAATCCATCCTGGAGTAATGAGGAAAACTTCTTATTCTGGAATGCTTATGTAAATGGTGTTTCAAATATTTATAGAATGAATCTTTTAGATAATGATATTGAGCCTTTAACAAATGTTCTTACAGGGCTATTCAGACCTCTTTATTTAAATGAAGATTCAATTTTTGCTTTTGAATTTTCATCTGAAGGTTTTTATCCAGTTTTAATTGAGAATAAAAAAGCAGATAGATTAGCTGCGATAAGTTATTATGGACAAGAGTTATTAAATAAAAATAAAAATCTAATAACTCAGTTTGCATTAAATAATAATATTGATGCAGCTATTTATGTTGCCCCTGATGAATATAATGGACTTGAGCACTTAAAGGTTTTAACTTTTATTCCTGTAATTACCGGATTTCAAAAACAAAAAGTTTTAGGATTTTATGCTCATATATCTGACCCTTTGATTAATCACGATATTGTAACTGAATTTGGGTATTCCCCTTTCAAAGAAAATCCATTGGGTCCTAAATTCCACTTTAAGTTGAAGTACGATTATTTGAAAAAACTTGAAGTATCTATTGATCATAATGCAACGGATTTTTATGATTTATTCAATACACGAAAAAGAGGAATGATAGGTTCTAAATTTAGAATAGGACATAATTATTATTGGGTTTATGATAACCCTCTTAAAGTTACACAAAAAACAGAATTAGCTTTATATAAGGATATTCAATTTATAAATGATAACCTTGTAAAAGTTTCTGAACCTGATTTCGCAGTTGCACAAACAATTTTCAATTCAAAGAATTTAAGAAGAACAATTGGTTCATCAGATTTCGAATCAGGTAATGAATTCAATGCAACTGTTATGGTTTTTGGAAGTAATCCCAAAGAACCTCAGTATGCATGGGAGTCTCACATAGAATGGGATAATTACAATTTATTTTTATTTAACCATAATGTTCTACACTTCAAATTGTCAGGTGGATATCATAAAAAAAATGATAATTTATATCAGGCAAGATTTTTCTTTGGCGGCTTTGGAAACCGTGAAGTCGAAAATGTAGATGTTAAACAGTATAAAAGTGTTTTCAGATTTCCAGGAATTCCAATCTATAGTCTTCCTGCAGAACAGTTTGGAAAATTACTAATTGAAAATACTTTCCCACCAATTCGCTTTGCTGATTGGAATATCGGTCAACACTATTTGAATCATATAGATTTTTCCATATATTCACAATTGTTAGTTTTGAAAACAGATTCAGATAATAAATGGATTGATGCAGGAGCTCAGATAAATTTCATTTTTAAGCATTGGTTTAATCTTGAATCAACATTTTCGGCAGGGATCGCTCACGCTTGGAGCAGCTCAGAAAAAAATTGGGAATGGTTTTTGTCTTATAAGTTGTTAAAGAATTAATCATTAAATCTATTAATGCCTTTAAACCTCAATGAAATAAAGAAAATACTTCTTAATTTCTTTAAAAAAGAAGATATTGACTACCTTTTAACTAAATTTACTCCTTCAGGAGAAATAGCTAAAAAGGGGGAAAATGTTACATTATTAGATTATAATCCTACATTAATACAAATAATTGATTATAGTCTGATAAACCTGGAAGAGGATAAATTCCTTGAATTATTGAATTTATTAGGCGAATACTTCCTATTCCACGGAGACCTTAATTCAGCAAAAAGTGTCTTCCTATTCTCACACGAATATTCAGTAAAACGTTCACATCTTTTTGTTTACTCATCCTATTCCCTTCTTTCATTGGGTGATATTTATAGTAGACACGCTGAATGGAAATCGAGTATATACTATATTCAGGAAGCAAAGAAATGCTTCAAGAAACAAAAAGATTATGTTGGGATGGCGCGTTGTGAAAACTTAATGGGAACTATTTTCGGTGATAAAGGAAAACTTGATAAGGCATTAGAACATTTTGAAAAAAGCTTATCATATCTCAACATCCATAGTGATGACACCTTATCAGGAATGATAGAAATAAATTTGGGAATCATTTATTCTATATTGGGGAAATTTGATATAGCCTATACTTATTATCAAAGAGCATTATTTGTATTTCAATCCTTCAATGATATTCAAAGAATAGTTGAAGTAAAAAATAACCTTGCACTTTATTATACATTCAAAAAAGATTTTTTAACAGCACTTGAGACATTTGATGAAAGCATTAAAATGTCTACTACTGATAAATTAATTTATTCTTTAGGAATTGCTTATGCCGGTAAGGCTTATATCCATACCGTTCTTAAAGACCTTCCCGCTGCATTAGCTTATGCAGACAAAGCAAGAGAAATCAGTGAATCAATAAATGATAAACTGACGTTAGCTGATGTTTATAAAATAATGGGAATCATTGAGCGTGATAAAAAGAATTTTAAAGCTGCAATTAAATTCTTTGAACTTAGTCTCAACCTTAATAAAGAGTTAAAAAATACTCTTAATGAAGCAGAAACATTAATGGAGTACGGAACTCTGTATGTAATGCAAAATGATAAAAAAGCATTACAATTTTTCAAGAAATCCTTAATCAAATTTAAATTAATCAATTCTTCCTTTATGATTAAAAAAGTCAATGGATTAATTAAGGATTTTACCCAAAAAACGACTTCTAAAATCGGATAATTTAACATTATTTTTCTTTCCTTTTTAATTTAAAAGCAATATCTTGCTTAAAATAAATATTAGTTTATGATATGAAATTCTCAGAATTTAAGAGCTTAGTTGATAATAATAGTGTACAAGACGTTTCAGCAGAAAAATTAAAAAATCTTGAACTAATTTTAGATATCGTAAAAAGTATTAATGGTTCATTAATCCTTGAAGATGTCCTTGAATTAGTTCTAAAGAATGCAATAAAACTTACAAACTCAGATCGGGGATTCATTGTACTTAAAAATCCTTCAGGCAATTTAGAGTTTAAGTTAGGACTCAATGCAGATAATAAGAGTCTACCTGAAAGTTCATTCCATATAAGTAATTCAGTTGTACAAGATGTTTCTGAAACCGGACAATCGCGTTTTATTGAAAATGCTCAAGGTGATAATGATAATGACCCCTCTAAGAGTATTTTAGTTCTTGAACTGCAGACAATTCTTTGCTCCCCTCTAATAGCAGGAGGTAAAAAAATTGGAGTTATTTATGTAGATAGTAAACATTTGCATAAAATAAATGTAAGTGAAATAACAAAAACTTTTGAAATTTTAGCCGGTCAGGCAGCCATCGCTATTGCAAATGCTCAGCTTTACATAAATCAGGTAACTGCATATAATGCTTTAAATGAAGTAAATGCACATCTAATACAAATTGAAAGAAAAGCCTTAAAATCAAGTATTAACTCTGAAATCGGACAATCAGTTCAGGGATTAGTTCACCTTGCTCTTCTTGAAACAGAAAGTTTAATCAGAATAATTGAGAAATCTCAAAAGGATATTGACCCTAAACAAAATAGTGAATCCTTATTATTTGACAGGTTAAAACTTAAAGTTAAAATTGCAATTGATAGCATTAGAAATATTCAAAAATATGCTCAGGTGCTTCAGGAAACTTCAGTTCAAAATTTAAATAAAGATAATGGAGATTTGAATAGTACTATACTTTCAGTAATAAAACTTCTTTCACCTATGAAGAAATTCAACAAAGTAGTTTTTAAATCTCAGTTAAATGCTCTTCCATTATTCCAATACGATCCTGATCAATTCCAGCATTTGTTCGTGCACTTATTCAATAACTCTGCTGAAGCGAAATATGATTCTATTATTAATATAAAAACCTGGAGTGAAAAGAATAAAATTTTAATACATGTTTCAGATAATGGACATGGTATTTCTGAAGAAAATAAAAAGAAAATTTTTGCCCTTCCTGATGCAAGTAAAACCGGTTATGGATTATTTTTATGCAATAGCATAGTTGAAAGACATAATGGCACTATTGAACTTATGGAGAATGTATCTGGAACTTCATTTTTAATTACTTTACCAATTAATTAATTTTTATTATGACACCTGAACAGAATTTCGCTTTATACTATGAGAATATACACGTCCCCATTCAAGTTATCAATAAAGATGGAAAAGTAGTTTACGTTAATCCATCCTTTTCATTTCATTGGGGATATGATATTGCTGAATTAGAAAATTATAATATTTATAAAGACCCTGAAGTAAGACGGGCAGGTTTACAGCATATCATTTCAAGAGTTTTTGAGGATAAATCTTCCTGTTTTGTTGAAAGTTATTCTGATTCATTATTGAAAAACAAAGATGTAACCACTCCAATATTCAGAACCAAGATGTTTTATATTTCTTGGAATGAACAGGATTTTGTAGTATTTGAACATGAAGATGATACTGAAATTGTTTTAATTGAAGAAGAATTAAAAAAAGCCAGAGAAAGCTCTCACGAAGCTGAAAGATTAAAAGATACTTTTCTAAATGTACTTTCACATGAATTAAGAACTCCTTTAAATATTATTCTGGGATATTCTTTAATAATTAAAGAATCACTTAAAGATAAATTAAATTCTGAAGAAAAAGTTTATATCGACAATCTTTATTCAGGCAGTGAAAGATTGTTTAAGAGTATTGCTCAAATGCTTGAGTTTGCACATATAGAAGCAGGTGATTTTAGAGTTAAGGTTGAAAAAATTAATATTATTCCTGTTCTTAAAAACTGTATTGATGCAGTTTATAATCAAGCTTTAGAAAAAAATCTTGATATAAAAACAAGGTTTAATGTTAATCCTCTAATGGTCGAAGTTGACTTGCAGTGTATAGAGAATGCAGTAAATAATTTATTATTGAATGCGATAAAATTTACTCAGCAGGGATTTATTGAAGTTGAGGTTGATGTTCTTTCAGACAAAGATTTAATGGTTTGTAAAATAAAGGATTCAGGTATAGGAATTTCTTCTCAATATATGGACCATTTATTCACTCCATTTAGCCAGGAGGATTTAAATATTAGTAGAAACTATGAAGGTAATGGGTTAGGATTAGCTTTAGCTAAAAGGTATATCGAAAAATTAGGCGGTTCAATTATAGCAGATAGTATAAAAGGTGTAGGAACAACGTTTACTTTTACTTTACCTTTTACTGCAAATAAAACAATAACAACGAGAAAGAAAAACATTCTTCCTCTATTTAAAAAAGTTTTGATGATTGATGAGACCAACAGTTCATATGGTTTGTTGAATGCCTTCTTAAAAAGCCATTATGAAATAGATATTTATGATTTTAGAAAATTTAATCTTGAGCTCTTATTAAAGGAAGAATATAACCTTATCCTAATAGATGTCCATCAAAGTCATTGGGACCAGAGTATTATAATCTGCAAAGACATTAAGAGGCTTGATAAATATAACAGACCGATAATTATTTTATCCAGCGAATTCCAGGAAGAAAAAATCAATAAGTTTTTAAATGCAGGTGCCGATAAGTTCGTAGTAAAACCATTTTCTAAAGATGATATTTTAGAAACTTTAAATGCTTTCAACTTAGCAAATGCTGAACAGGCTTAAAGATAAAAGATTTAGATTAGAATTTATTATTTCTATAATAGTATTAATCGCAGTATTAATATCTTTGGCTTCTTTTTTGGTTTTCATTGAACAAAGGGAAGGTACTGTCCTTAATGATCCCCTTTTAGCATTATTCCCTCCAATAAATTTAACATGGTTAATATTTGGTTTAATTTATCTTGGAATTTTAACTGCAGTATTTTACTTATTTAAAAATCCTGACCGTCTTCTATTTGCTATTCAGCTCTATGCATTAATGGTATTTACAAGAATAATCGCTATGTACATTGTTCCATTAAATCCACCAGCTAATATGATTCCTTTAATAGATCCATTAGTTGAATTTTTTGGTACAGGTAAAACTCTATCTAAGGATTTATTCTTCTCAGGTCATACTGCAACTCTTTTTATTTTATTCTTAACCGCTGAAAATAAAATTGTTAAAACCATTTTTTTTACTTGTACAATCATTGTGGGAATCAGTGTAATATTACAGCACGTACACTATTCAATTGATGTAATGGCGGCATTATTCTTCACTTACTCCCTTTATTATTTCCTTAAATATTTAAAATCAGCCTGATTAAATTTTCATATCTAAACTTTATTTTATTATTTTTTATTTAACTTTTCAAAATAACTATGTTGTAATATGAAAAAATTTATTTTCTTCTTTTTTGTCATAATTAGTTCCAATACCTTCCCTCAGTTATATGAAAAATTAGTAGAGTACAATAACTCACCTGAATTAAAAAATTCTCAATTTAGTGTTTATGCTGAGTATTGTAGTAGCGGTAAAGAAATATTTTCTTACAATAGCCAATTTGCACTTGCACCAGCTTCAAATTTAAAAATATTTTCTTCAGCAGTTGCTTTATGTTTGCTTGGTTCTGATTTCAAATATGAAACTAATCTTTATTATTCAGGTAACATTGAAGATGGTGTTCTAAATGGTAATATTTATATTCAAGGCGGAGGCGATCCTACTTTGGGCTCAAATCGGGTAAAGACTTCTACTCCACTTGATTCTCTTCTTATATTATGGAGTTCTGAAATAAAAAAATTAGGTATTACAAAGATTTATGGAAGCATTATTGCTGATGCAAGTATGTATGAAAAATTTACTGTTCCTAATTATTATCCATGGATTGACATAGGTAATTATTATGGTGCAGGAACTTCAGCCTTAAATATATTTGACAATCTTTATTATCTATATTTCAAACCTGGCAAACAAATTAATGACTCTGCTTCTGTTTTAAGAACGTATCCTTTTATTAAAAATTTAAAATTCGAAAATGATATGAAGACAGGGGAAGAAGGTTCAGGAGACAATGGTTATATCTATAATGCTCCTTATAGTAATAATGCTTATTTATTCGGGACAATTCCTTCTGGAGTAAATGAGTTTTCTATAAGGGGTTCAATACCAAATCCTCCTTTAACAACCTGTTATTTGCTTCAGGATGAATTAATAAAGAATAGTATAACTATTAGCAGTTCACCTTATGTTGTAAATGATAAAATAGATTATACAAATTCAAAATTAATTTACAAGCATTATTCTCCTGAATTAAAAGATATAGTTTATATGATAAATAAAATCAGTTTTAATCTTTATGCTGAACAGGTATTTAAAACAGCAGGATTAAAAATGTTTGGTGAAGGAACAACATACAATGGTGTTAAAGCAGTAAAAAGATTTTTAGATTCTGTTGGCGTTCCTACTGATGGGCTGGATTTATATGATGGCTCAGGCTTATCAAGAACTAATACAATTACAACAAAAATGATGTGCAAGCTTTTATCTTTTATGACTACTCAGCCTACATATGATGCTTTTTATAATTCTTTGGGAATTGCAGGTGATCCTAATGATATAAGCTCATTTAAAAATTTTGGAGCTAATACCTTAATCGCTAAAAATGCCAGAATAAAATCAGGTACAATAAACGGAGTAAAGAGTCATAGTGGTTATGTAAAAAATAAAAAAGGAGATTTGATTTCCTTCAGCATAATCACTAATAATTATGATGGCTCATCAAGTAAACTAACTAACATCCATTCCAAAATTGTACAAATGATTGCAGACGATTATTAAACAAAAAAAGCTGATTATCACTAATCAGCTTTTTTTTATTTATATTTATTTATAATCTAATACCCTGTTCCTGTTATAGTATAAAATGCTTTACCATTAGGACCATCTGATTTAATTTTTAAGGTAATTGGTTTTAATGTATTTGTACTATCTTTATCATAAACAGTAAACCCAAATTGAGTCCAGGCTTTACTTTGTGTATCGGGTAAAGTTATATCTATATCTCCCTGAACTCCTACACCCTCTCCTTCCACAGATACAGAAATTTTATTATCTGAAGATAAAGGATTACCATATCGATCAGCAACCTTAAATGTAAAAGCTTGGGAACCATTATTTGATACATTTAATGAAGTTGGAGTTACTGTAATAAAGGGAGCACCTGAAAATAAAACAACAGTTGATTTCGAAATGTTCTCCATATTTTCATTGGAAGTAGTTGCCGTTATAGTTGCAAATCCAGGACCTAACGAAGGATGATTTGGTTCAGGATTTCCCGAAATTAAATTAACTGTTCCTCTTCCTTCAGCGTCAGTTAATAAAGAGCCAACTATGATACCACCTGAAGTAGTAAAATATATGGCAGTGTTTGGTTTTACAGGGTTTCCAAATTTATCTCCTACTATCACAGATATAGGATCTATCTCCCCATAAATATCTAAACCCGGAAAATTAAAAGCTGAAGGACCTAAACTAAAATGGTCAACATCAGGTAAACCTCCATGAATGGATATATATACCGGTTTACTAATTATTTTATTGGTGCCTTGGTTTATTTCTGCATAAAGCTGAACAATCCCTGCTCTTGTACCACTAGTAAGGAAACAATTTACTTTTCCTTCCTTATCGGACTTAGCACTTAAAGGAGATAAAAATTCTCCGCCAAGTACATTAGCTAATTTAAAGTTAACAGTAACAGCATTTATAATATTTATTGGATAACCACTTGAATCATAAACCTGGAAAGTTATCGATGAAGTTTCAATTCCACCACTTTCTTTTACATTAATGTTATTAGGAGAAGCACTTGTTAAAGAAATACTCGCAGGAGGACCTGATAAAATGATTTCATTATTCCCGGTAGATTTTAACCTTAATACCGGTACATCAGCAGGTTTCCCTACTGTAACAAATGCAGTTACGGTATCATTTTCATAATTATTTTTATAACCAATTACTGTCAAGTCTTCACTATTATCAAGCAGAATATTAACTGAATATTCTCCATTTGCATTTGTAAAAGCTACAGAATCGATTTTTGAACCAATTATTCTTACGTAAGCACTATCTATTCCTAGATTGCTTACCATATCAATTACTTTCCCCTTAACAAGGGTATAACCTTCAGCCTGCCCTTCTTCTGCAGGATCTGTTGTTTTATCCTTACAACCAAAGAAAGATAAAGTTATTGTAAAGATTACCATCAACGGGTATAATAAAAAGAGTTTATGTTTATTCATACTGTTTTTTCTTTTTTGTGTATAATTTTGTAAATAATACCTGTAATTATTTTGATAGCGGAAATATTTACGGAATTTTTTACAAAGCCATATACTTATATTATCGAATATTTATTGAAATTATTTATTAGAAGAATATAATTCCTTATTATGCAATTTACATACCAGATTATATTTAAAAAGAAAGAGAGTCCTAAAAAGGACTCTCTTTAATAGACTATCTATTTATTCACCTTTGACTACTTTATTACCGACATTTTCTTTGTGCTTGTAAACTTACCTGAGTTAAGTCTGTAAATGTACATACCTGATGATAAATTAGAAGCATCTAATTTTACCTCGTGATAACCTGCTTCCAATTCTCCTGAGTAAATGTCCATAACTTTTTCACCAAGATTATTGAACAATGTTAAGCTAACCTGAGTTTTAACAGGAAGATTAAACTTAACAGTTGTAGATGGATTGAATGGATTCGGATAATTCTGGAATAATGCAAATTGATTTGGTGCCTTAACATCAACTTCAATAGCATCTGAATATTGAACTTTACCATCCAGGTCAATCTGTTTTAATCTATATGAATATTTTCCAATCTTAAGGTCTCTATCTGTAAAGGAATATTTTACAACTTCAGTAGATGTAACATTTCCTTTAACGAATCCTGTTTCAGCCCAGCTTGATTTTCCATTTTCTTTTCTCTCAATAGCAAAACCTCTATTGTTTACTTCTGTAGCTGTTGACCATCTTAATACAACATTGTTGTCCATTTGTTCAGCTTGTAATGAAGTCAATTCAACAGGTACTGAAAGAATTGTCATTGATACTGGTATAACTATTGAATCATTAACAGGGTCATTACTGGTAATAATCATATCCATTGAATAATCACCAACAGGGAAATCTTCTGAATTAAATGTCAATTTAATTTGAGCAGTTGCATCTTTTGTTAATGTACCTGCTAAATTATTTCCAAATAACCATTCTGGTTCTGCCATATAAAGAACCGCAAGATTATTTTTAATATAATTAGCATTGTAAGCAACTTGAAGACCATCTGTACCTGTTTGGTTCTCAATACCTACTGTTGCACTATTAAGAGTTGCAACCATATTATTATAATAAAAGAAGATTTTACCATTTTTCATTAATACAATTTGGAAAGTAAGTGCACCGGTAGCACTATATTTCTGCCAATTTGTATATTGAATAATAAATTTATCAGGGAAAGATTGATAGTGAACTGTTCCTTGAGTTCTTCCATCCAAATCATCCCAGAAAGCTGCTAATAAGCCGCCATTAGGCTGGCTTGTGTTTGGTATTGTGGCATTTGAATAGTTGCTTGCACTTGTAAAATTATTAAAGTAAGCGAAACCATTCGTAGATACACTTACAGTATTTTGAAGAGTACCATAAAATTTAAAAGGGAATCCAATATTGAAAGGTCCAGCATGACCATCATCCAAGGCGGTGCCTGTACCATCCGGAACCCATCCCGTAACTAATGTACCTGATGTTGAAATATCGGTCCAAACATAAGCAGGCCCATTTGGTTCATCAGAATCAATCCATTTATAGCCAAATAGATCAGGACCACCTAGTCCTTTAATGCTAATACCTGGATATTGATAAGGATTTTCTTTTGTATCAACTGCAGATACTTCACTATTTTCAACAGGAACTATTTGAATATTTACATATCCGCTTGGGAATGTATTATTATCAAGAGTCACCTGATAATCCAAAGTTGATGGAGTTGCTGAATTATTTTTCAACATTACTGAATCCGTAGTGGAAACGTTGTTCAAAATTTCTTTATGAATGTCGGTTACATTTACTACTGCTACTGGAGCAGCTAATGTTGTTCCTGAAGGAACATTAGAAATTAATGACCAGTTGTTCCATAAATCTTTTGAACGAATTGCAAAATAGTAAGTTGAAGTAAATGGTAATCCGGTAACAGTTAAACTTTGAGGATTTCCTGAATCCCCAATTTGTCCAACATAATTTATTGGTGTACCATTATTAAATGTTACAGTATCTGTAATAGGGCTGCTTGAATAAACTATTTTATATGATTTAATTCCTCCGAAGGATGTATCCATAGGAGTACTCCAGGTAAGAGTTAAACTATTTGAAGTTGGATTAGCAACAGCTAAATCAGTTATTCTTGTTGGTGGTACTGTATCTGGTTGTCCCATTGAAGGATCCCAACCATCAACAATTAATAAACCCGTATTATCAGGGTCTAACCAATCTTTTAATCTTGTAGATGCTGAAGTTCCATAATTCCAAGACATTGAGAACTTGCCATATAAATCAGATTTATCCGAAGCAGTACAAGATGAAGGACCACCGTGTAATTGTCCTTTTATTCTATGAAGTTGATCATAAACAGGTGAACCTGAAGAACCTGGTTCAGTTACACCATTCGACCATTGAACTCTCCAATGACTATTTGCAGGAGTTCCTGACCATGTATCATTAGTAAAAGGAACAGATATAAAAGAAATTTTCTTTATATCACCTGATGGATGATGAATGCAAGTTCCGCTTGTTGCAGCCTCATCAATAGCATTCCATCCGGCAAAGTGAACTTGATATGAATCAGGAATAGCTTCAGTTAGTTCTAATAATGCAAAATCGGAAGCTGCGTTATTTGCTTTTAATGTAGTTCCTTGAACTGTATAATTTAAAGGTCCATCAATATTTGTACAATTAGGACTTTCATAATTGAACATGATAATCCAGGTGGAGGTTGTTTGTCCACTTATACAATGGTTAGCAGTCAAAAAATATTGTTTTAAATCCTGTCTAATATTATTAATCATACTGCCAGAACATAATCTGAAATTACCAGCAGTAAGAATCATAGCAGCGCCTCTTTTTTCATTCTGCCAATTGTCTCCTACAGCGCAATTCACGTTATTGTTACAACTTCCAGATTCGCCAAAGTCATTTCTTTCAGCAATAATTTTAAATACATTTTTGTATCCATGAATTATTGAAGAAACATTAATTCTTCCGGGAAATCTGGTAACAGCAGGTTCATAATATTCAAGAACAGTTGTTTCACCTCTTACCAATGAAGTAGCAAAAATTCCATCTTCTTTATTATTCTTTGATGTGAAAGCACCAAGTACTTCTGTCTTTGTTGAATTATAAACAAAGAACTTTGCACCATCTGGAAGCCAAAAATCATTATAAACTAAATTGATTGTAATTGCTTCAGGTGAATGAATTTGCAATCTCCAAATACGGCTGCCATCAGGCATATAATCCCAGGTCCCTGAATTTTCCATATTGAAATTAACTTCGAAAGGATAGCCGAATCTTAATGGGACTCCTTTTGATTCATCAATAGCATCTTCTGCTAAAACTTGAGCTAAATCGAATGAAGGCATTTCAACCTGATGAACAAAACTGGATTGAACGACATGGTTAAAGCTATAAGGCATTCCACCTTCACTTACTTGAGCATTTAGAGAAATTATTGAGAAAAAGAAAAGTAAGAAAATACTGTAGTATTTTATACGCATTGAGGTACCTTTAAATTAGTTAGTGTAAAAGGTCACAAATCAATTTATAATATTTTTCCCAAAATAAAAAGAAAAATATTTTTTTTATTTTCCTTTAGTATCCCTTTTTATCATCTGCCAGATTGTAAGAATGATAATTTGTATATCTAACCAAATGGACCAATTCTCAATATACCATAAATCGAATTGAATTCTTTTTTTTGTTCTTTGAGTATTTTCTTCTTCATTCTGTACATCCCCTCTTAATCCGTGAACCTGCGCCCAACCTGTAATACCGGGTTTAACATTATGCCTTAATTTAATTTCCTCAACAATTCTTCCATATTTTTTATGATAAGCTATAGCGTGAGGGCGTGGACCAACAATCGACATATCACCTAACAATACATTTATAAATTGAGGCAATTCATCCAAGTTGGATTTTCTTAAAAACGTTCCAATTTTTGTAATTCTTGGATCATTATGAATAACCGGAGTAAATTCATCTTCCGAGGAATTTACCTGATGCATCGTTCTGAATTTATAACATTTAAATTCTTTATTCTTAACTCCAACCCTATTCTGAACAAATAATACTTTCCCTTTTGATGATAACTTTATCATTATCATTATTATAGGGAATAACCACCATAGTAAGAGTGTAGAAATAATAATAGTAAACAATAGGTCAAAAAATCTTTTTACAATTCTCCATTGAACTTCATCTAACGGTTCTTTTCTAACGGTAATAATAGGAAAATTAGCAACGCTGCTGATAATAAACTTCTTTGACATAAACCTGAAGTAATCCGGGATAATATGAACTTTAACTGCATACTTATTACATATTCTAATTATCTCATCAAGTTCACCAAAAGCAGAATCAGGGAGAGCGATAACTGCTTCATCAACTTCAACTTTACTCAATATATTATCAAGTTCTTCAACTTTTCCTAAGATATCATCACCTCTGATAGTATAATCATCAAGAAAACCTTTAACCTTAAATCCAAAATCAGGATTCTCATTTATCATTTTTTCAAAATTTAATCCAGTCTCTCCCTTTCCAATTATTATTAAACTTCTAACATTTTTCCCTTTTCTTCTTAATGATTTCAGAAGAAGCTTAAATATTAAAGTTCGTATGCTGACTACAACAATCAATAGAGCAGAATAATAAACGATAAAATTTCTGGTGAATAAATCTTCCTTAACAATGAAAATAAAGAAGATTGAAGTAAAAGTTTGGACTAATACTATCTTTAAAATATTTACAAATTGAAGGGATAAACTTTTTGAATAAAAGTCATCATAAAAGGAAATAACATTAGAAGTGAAGTACCAAACAACATTCAACAGGATCATAAGAATAAACATATGATCTTTTTGCAATAATATTCCAAATGATTGTGCAGCTATGGCGGAAAAAAGGAAAATACTATTAAGAATGATTAAATCAACAATTATCCTGAATAGGTTGCGTGATTTTTTATTAACAATCATTTTTGTGTATCAATAAATTTATTTATTGCATTGATAATAATTTCAGGCCTTATTGTTTTCATACACTCACCAGTTCTATCTTTACAATTATATTCAAATCCTAAATTCAAACAAGGCGCAGAAGCATAAGTACTATTAATTATTATTGAATTTTTATTTAATGGTCCCCATCTTAATGAATTGGTTGGACCATGTATAGCTATTAAGTTAACTTGCAAAGCTGAAGCTAAATGCATAATGCCAGTATTAACACTTACAACTAAAAAAGATGAAGCTATTAATTCAGCAGTCTCTTTAATATTCAACTTTCCTGCAACATTAAATATTTTTTCTCTATCAAATTTACCTGCAATTTTTGATAAATCAATATAATCATCTTTGGAACCTGTTAAATAAATTGAATATCCCCTGCTGAGTAAATATCTAATAACCTTTTCAGCATATTCTCCAGGAAGTTCTTTTAAATAAGATAAATAACCTCCAGGTTTTAGATGAAGAACAATTTTATTTTTTTCAGTTTTTATATTATCCAAAGTAATCTTAGGAAATATAATTTCTTCATCAGTTTTTACATTCAAGTTAAAAAGATTATAAACTTCGTGTATTTTATTTGAATGCTCAACCTGTTTATCGAAAATAAAATGTTTAGCCTGGCCTTTGGTTTTAAAACCTATCTTGTATTTTGATTTAGAGAAGTAAGTTAAAATTGAACTCAACCTTGTCCACTGCCCTGCATCTATAAAGATGTCAAATTTTTCTTTTCTAATTTCTTTTATTGTAGAGTAAGGACTAAAGTAGGAAATTTCTTTAATTTCGTCATAATAATCAGTTAATTCGGCAGTTGAAATAGTACTTTTAGGTGCGAACAAAGTTACTTTTATCCTTTGTTTCTTGAGGCTTCTTAGCAAGGGTTGAAGAAGTAAAGTATCCCCAATGGCTGGGGTTATAATTATTGCTGCACTTTGAATATTTTCCGGAAGTGATTTCCTTTTTTTGAATAAACTTAAAAATAAAAGTGCAGGAATACCAATGTATTTATCTATAATTTTATTTTTAAAACTTCCCCGTTCATTCATTTTTTAATTACTCTTAATTCAAAATACAATTCAGCAGCTGGAAGAATCCAGCAGAAAAATCTTTCATAGATTCTTTTAAATTTATTAACCATAAATTCAAAACCAATTATTCTTAATGGATTAAATGGCTTTTTCCCATCGTGAGTAAAATATTCTCTAAATGCTATATATGCTTTTTCAATCTTGAAATTAACTTCAGGCAAATAAAAACTATGTTTATGGTTTAGACTTTTATCAAAAAAATTAAAACTTCTACTTGAATAAAAAATGGTATGAGTCGGGTCAGTGTACATATTATCGCAGGAGAAATGAGGAACAGAAATTTTTATAATTGCTCCATCTTCAGCTACTCTATATATTTCTTTTAATATTGTAAAAAAATCTCTGGAATGCTCCAGCACATCATCAAAAACAATTTCAGAAAAAGTATTTTCTGCAAAAGGCCAATCAGGAGTGTTCATATCATAAACAACATCAACACCTTCAAGAGGGACAATGTCCATTCCAAGGTATCCGGCTCTTTTATTAGCACCGCAGCCTACTTCAAGTTTTTTCATACTATCTTTAACATTGATTTGGCTGTTCTTGTAACTTCTTCAACTGATAAATTCTTCATACAAATATTATTATTACAATCAGCAAAGGACTTTCCATTATAACAAGGAGAACAAGTAAGCTCATCCCCCTTCCACAGCGTTGAAACCTGCTCATCTGGATGATTGAAAAAAGAATATGGTAATGTTGGTCCGAATAAAGCAAGTATTTTTACGTTAGTAAGTTTAGCCAAATGAAATGGTCCTGTATCGTGAGTTATAAATAAATCAGAATTATTATACAAACATAATAAATCTAATAAATTAGAATCTCCTGTAAGATTTAAAACACTTAAACCTTGAAAATATTCATCAATCCATTTATCATTTTCATTACCAACAATAATAACATTAACATGGGACTTTATTAAATCTTCAGCAAGTTTAACGTAATATTCTATTGGCCATCTTCTTACTTCTCCGCCATTTAGTAAATTTTTAGCTCCTGCGGGATTGAGAATTACCTTCTTCCCCTTCATTTTACTAAGCAATATATCTTTTTCAGGAACATCCACTACAAGTTTAGGAAGAACAGCAGGTGTCATTTTGTAATCATCCACTCCATCAATAAGCTTTGCATAATCAGCAGCGTAATACCTTCCTGGAATAATGGTTCTTCCGGAATTCTGTATATATTTCTTGAACTTTAATTTCCGAACAGTAAGGTTTAATAAGTTATATCTTTTATCAGAATGTCCATTTACAACTAAATCATATTTTTGATTGAATAATTTTTTCCAAATTTCTGAGAGAACAGAAAGTTTTTGAAAATAATTTCCGCTTAATAGTTTTTTTTCATTAATTACTATAAGCTTATTAATTCTTTTTACTTCTCTTAAAACAGGCTCCACTATTTTGCCGCATACCCAGGTAATCTCTGCATTAGGATATACTTTGTCTATCCTTTCAAGCATTGCCAAAGACATTACAACATCCCCAATAGCGGCTATTTTTATTATTAAAATCTTTTTCAAATAGGTAAATCTAAAATATTCTCTTTATCTTTAAAACAATTATATTTTAAAATAAGAAATAAGTTATTAAGCTAAAAGTTAACTATAATTCGCATATTTTACCCTAAATCTACTATTAAATGAAAATTTCCGTTATTACACCGGTATATAATTCTCAAAGCACTATTGCTGCTAATATTAGATCCGTTGTGGAACAAAATTATGCTGATTTTGAACATATTATCATTGATAATCTAAGTACTGATAATACCCTAAACATTATCGATGGATTTTATTTTAATAATAATATCGGGGAAAAACTTAAAATTATTAGTGAAAAAGATGAGGGGATTTCTGATGCCTTTAATAAAGGATTAAATGCTGCCTCTGGTGAATTGACAGTAATATTAAATAGCGATGATGAATTCTATTCACCAAAATTTTTCAATGATGTTGTTGAGGTTTTTCAAAACAATCCTAATTTGTTGATTGTCCACGGAGATATTTTCTTTGAAGATAAGAAATATGGCTCAAATATACGTCAACCATTAAAAAACAAAGCAGCAGGTATTCATTTCAACCATCCCGGGATGTTCATAAAGAAAGAACTATATAATAAGATAGGGATGTATAATAAATCTTTCAAAGTTTCGATGGATTTTGAACTTTATTGCAGGATTTATAAAAATTATGATATTGAAAAAATTTCATATTATTTGAATAAATATCCATTTGTTAAAATGAGAGCCGGCGGAACAAGCTGGGAAAATGAGTTCCAGAGTATTTACGAAATTAAAAAAGCCCTTAAATTAAACGACCTTTGGGATTATCACGGAAGAAAATTCTATTATCAAAGATATTTCAGAACTATAGTAAAGAATGTTTTAAGCAAAGTTGGTCTAAGTAATACAGTTAAAATGTGGCGCAACTATAAATGGAAGAATAAATGACTGACATAAAGAAAATAGTTGCAAATATTTTCAGTCTTGAAGGGAATGATAGAACAGTAAAAGCTAAAAAAAATATTTTTTACCTGCTTTTCCTTAATGTCTTTAATTTCCTTTTCATAATGGCAGCTGTTCCATTTACATTAAAATATTTAGGCGCGGCTGAGTATGGTATTTGGCTTACACTTAGTTCCCTTCTTACGTGGTTAAGTTATCTCGATTTTGGAATTGGCAATGGACTTCGAAATAAGCTTGCTGAATCTTTAGCGAATAATGATATTACTAAATCGAAAATATATGTAAGCACATCTTATGTAATCTTTAGTGCTTTTATCTTAATTCTTTGGATTGTCTTTGCTGCAGTATTTAGTTTTCTTCCCTGGAACACTATCTTAAATATATCTACTGATTTTCAAGAGAATTTATATCTTCTTGTACTTCTTTTATTTATTTTGTTCTCCTCCCAATTTGTTTTAAAACTGATATATTCCATCATTGCTGCAGTTCAAAAACCTGCCATAAATGGATTGATAAGTGTGTTTGTTAATTTTTTAACTTTAATACTTATTATATTGTTAAAAGAATTTTCAGCTCCATCATTATTTTATATTGGCATAGGCTCAAGTTTAATTCCTATTTTAATTTATTTCATATCTACTTATTTATTTTTTTCAAAAGAAAATAGAGCATTTGCACCTTCAATAAAATATTATAGAAAAGAATATTCCAGGGAACTTGTTTCATTAGGATTTCAATTTTTCATAATTCAGCTTGCTGTATTAATCCTTTATTCAACTCATAATATTATCATAATACAATTATTTAGTCCATCAGATGTAACCACCTACAACATAGCGTATAAATATATGTTTCTTAATGTAATGGTATTCAATATTATCTCAACACCATTGTGGTCTGCCTATACTGAGGCATTTGTCAAGCAGGAATATGAATGGATAAAAATTTCAATAAAGAAAATGATTTACGTTTGGGGCTTATTCACTTTGGGAGCATTTGCGATGATTTTAATTTCAAGATGGGTTTACAATTTTTGGATTGGCAAAGGGACTATAATACCACTTGACCTTACTATATGGCTTGGAGTTTTTGTAATTTTAATAAATTGGTATAATATTTTTGTCTATTTTATAAATGGCTCCGGCAAAATAAGAATGCAATTTTATTATGCAATATTTTTAATAATTGTAAGCGTTCCTGCATCAATTCTTTTTGCAAAGTTAACCAATAATATCAGTGGTGTAGTAATTGGAACGAATATTTGTATATTAATAGGTGGATTTTATGCTCCACTTCAATTCTATAAAATAATAAATAGAAAAGCTTCAGGTAATTGGAACAAGTAAGTGAAATAAAAATTTCTTCAATTATTACTGCTAAGAATGAAGAAGCCAATATTCGGGAATGCATAAACCGTCAGCTTAACTGCATTGATGAAATTATTGTTATTGTTGATGATAAAACTACCGATAAAACTCTTGATATAGTTAAAGAATTCCCTCAAGTTAAATATGAAGTAAAAAGATGGGAAGGTTTTGCAGAAACAAAAAAATATGCAGCTTCTTTGGCTAACAATGATTGGGTTCTATGGATTGATGCGGATGAAGTAATATCTGATGAACTATCCAAGGAAATTCAAAATTTTAAGAATACACATCCTGATTATAACATCTATGAAATTCCACGCAAAGCATATTTTTTAGGAAAATGGATTTTGCATTCCGGATGGTATCCCGGTTATGTTCATCGGTTATTTAACAAAAATAAAGTCAGCTTTAACAGTAAAAAAGTACACGAGGGTTTAGATTACTCCGGTCAATCAGGTAGATTAAAGGGAGATATTCTTCACTACACTGATAGAAACATCAACCATTACTTTAGTAAATTTAATAGCTATACTTCTTTGGCAGCAAATTCATTGTTTGAAGAAAAGAAGAAATTTAGAATTTATGATATTTTATTACGCCCTGTATTTATGTTCTTAAAGATGTACATTCTAAAAGCAGGATTTTTGGACGGCATCCAAGGATTTATCCTTGCTGTTTTTTCGTCCTTATATGTTTTTACAAAATATTGTAAATTGTGGGAACTTGAAAGAAAATCTAAAAACAAATAGAAGATTAAAATGATAATCGGCATTGTTGTTAATCTTACAAAAGAAAATGTTTACACTATACTTGAAGATTTTATATCAAAACTTCAGGCGAACGAATTTCAAGTTCTTTTATTTGATGAACTTCAGACTGATTTGAACATATCTAAAATGAAGCTGAAAAAAAGCAGCTTTGTTAAAGAAAATCTTTTTTTCAAAAAAAGTGATGTTGTCATTTCCATTGGCGGTGATGGTACAATGCTTGCAACTTCAATTAAAGCTCATGCGTATAACAAACCGGTACTTGGACTAAATCTTGGCAAATTGGGATTTCTTGCTGAAATAAATATCAACCAGATTGATTCTCTTATCGATGAACTGAAAAAAGGTGTTCATCAAATAGAAGATAGGATGATTATTGAAGGCAGCTGTATAGGACATAATATGGAAAAGCTTTATGCAATAAATGATATAGTTATTGATAAAGCAGGTTGGCCTAAGATGATTGAAATTACAATTGAAGTCGATGATGAGTATGTGACAAAATTTTCTGCTGATGGATTAATAATAGCAACTCCTACCGGTTCAACCGGCTATTCCATTTCAGCTGATGGTCCTATAGTTAATCCAAAGGCTAATGTTATTACTTTGTCTCCTATTTGTCCCCATAGTTTAAGTATAAGACCAATAGTTCTAAATGGAGACCAAAAAATCAAAATAACAGCAGATTCATTGCATAAAGAAATACAGGTTAACTGCGATGGGCAAAGAGTTTTTGCATTCAAGCCTCCATTAAGTTTGATAATAAATAAAAGTGATAATCCCCTTAAATTGGTTCATACTTCGTTAACAAGTTATTTCAAAACTTTAAGAAAAAAGTTACTATGGGGAATTGATTTAAGAAATTTACCTACAGAAAATAATTAGGATTTATAATGTTAAAATATATTTTTCTTGTTTCTTTCATTAGCACAATAGCCTTTGCACAAGATGTAAATCAGAAATATCAGGATACAACATCAGGTAAATGGCATTTAATAGGCAAGACAACCTTAGAAGCTTTTGAAGATACAACATATAGCTGGTGGTTTAATTCCGAAACAGAAAATTATGAAGTAGATACTGCACTTGTAATTCCAATAAAAGATAAAATACAAAATTATGATATCACAATAATAATGGGAACCTGGTGTAGCGACAGCAGAAGAGAAGTCCCAAGAGTAATTAAGATATTAAACTATCTGAATTATGATGTTTCCAAAATAAAAATCATAAATGTAAATAGAGCAAAATCAGGCGGTGATGTAGATATCAAAGAATATGATGTTAAACTTGTACCTACCATAATATTCTATAAAGATGGCGAAGAAAAAGGAAGAATAGAAGAAGCGCCAAAGTTAATGCTCGAAGATGATTTAGTGGAAATAGTAAAATCATAGTCAATTTGTGTCATTGCGAGAAATAATGACGAAGCAATCTCTGTTCCTCTGTCATTGCGAGCGAAGCGTGGCAATCTCTGTTCGTCTGTGTCATTGCGAGAAATGAGTCTTCCCGCGAAGTGGTCCCTTTGGGAGAATGACGAAGCAATCTCTGCAGCTATTTTTAATTAATCATAAAGAAAAATCTAACATTTAAAGTCAGAGATTGCTTCCCCATAGGGGCAAGCTGTTGTAGAACTCCTCGCAATGACACTCACTCTTCTGTGATCGGTACACTGAGTGTTTTTGCGAAGCAAAAATGTATCGAATGTGTACCGCTTTACTTCATCAGCACCATCTTTTTAGTCTGCACAAACTCCCCTGCCTGTATTTTGTAATAATAAATACCGGAAGATAATTTCCTTCCATCAAATTCTACTTCATATTCACCTGATGGTTTTTCTTCATTAACAAGCTGAGAAATTTCTTTTCCTAAAACATCATAAACTTTTATTGTAACTAATCCCTGCTTAGGCAAGGTATACTTTATTTTTGTAGATGGATTAAAAGGATTGGGATAGTTTTGTCCAAGGGAAAATATAAACGGATTAATTAATTTCTTCGCAGAAGTTGTATTTACATTAAAAGGATATTGAATCCAAGTTTCACCACAATCAGTGGATTTCGCAAAATAATTATTTTTCGCGATTGCAAATCCATTATTACAATCTAAAAAGAAATAATAAAAAGACTCCTCAGAAGGAATATCAATTTCCATCCAATTTTCACCTGCATCAGTAGTTTTAAAACCGAGTTGAGCAAAACCCACTAAATTATTTATAAAAAATACTTTCCAGAGAGATAGGCTTTTTAATTTTTCATGCCATGAGTACCCTCCATCAGTAGTTTTAAAAATACTTCCAATTACTACCCCCGGTATTGTACCATCTGAAGCAGATGATACAAACCCCGTTAAAGAATCGATATAAAAAATACTACTCAATCCGTGTTCACTAGGGAGATATTGTTCAAACCACGTACTCCCTCCATTAGTTGTTTTTTTTACAGAAATTCGAGCACTTACTATGCTTATATTATTAGAATCATGACTCCAAGCATCATAAAGTTCATAACCTGGTTCAATTAGATTTATCCATGTATCTCCCCCATTTGTAGTTTTAAATACCCTTCTTCTTTCCAGAATAACTCCATTATTTTCATCAGAAAAACTTACCCTATAAAATTCACTTCCACTTATTACTTCCCATGTATTTCCTCCATTTATTGTTTTCAAAATTTTTGGTCCCACTATATAACCTACACTATCATTAACAAATTCAATATCATGGAAACCACCAGTTATTTGGAAATTCCAACTCAAACCACCATCTGTAGTTTTATAAAGGTCAAATGAAAAGTAATTTGTTGTACTGTATGAAATCCAACCTATATCTGGAGTAAGGAAATAAACTTTATCAATTGTTTGTGAAAAGTTAATATAGGTGAATATTAATGATATAATAACTAAATACTTTTTCATACTGCTCCTAAGATGATGCAATAAAAACTAATATTAATTCAAACTTAGAGAGTAGATAGGTCACACACTTTATTGGATATGATATCTTTAATCACTTGCAATTGAGAGGAGAATGCAAAAAGACAAGCTGCTTCATTAACTAATGACCACACCTCCTACTGTCATCCAGAGGGAAGTCCTCCGCCTTGAGCGGTGACTTCAGGACGACCGTAAGGATCTCTGACATAGTGATGTTAGGTTGAAAAATGAGATTGCGACGCTTTGCTCGCAATGACTGCATACTTCTGACATAACAGTTTTTAAAACAACAAAGGCTGTCCGAAATCGGACAGCCTTTTAAACTAAAATAAATATAAATCTTTCCTAAACCTTATCCTCGTGCATTACAGCAGGTTTGTTTTTAGTTATTCTCTTTGCCTTTTGCTTATCTACTCTTTGAGTTACTACCTGATGTTCAACTGGTGCAACTTCAGGTTCAGGATTATTTTTATCTTTATAATTTTTATAAACATAAACTTTATGTTTATAGTTTCTTAAGATTATCTTGTCACTGTCTTTATGCAGAACATAATTTGGAAGCAATGGAATCTTTCCTCCGCCGCCAGGTGCATCAATTACAAAGTGAGGAATTGCTAATCCACTTGTATGTCCTCTTAAGTTTTCAATTATATCTAATCCGGTTTCAATTGATGTCCTGAAATGATTTGCACCTTTTGTTTCGTCAGCCATATACATGTAATATGGACGAACACGAATCTTCAAAAGTTTATGCATCAATTCTTTTACTGTTTCGGGGTCATCATTAACACCTTTCATCAATACCATCTGGTTTCCAACTGGAACTCCGGCGTTAGCTAACATTTCGCAAGCCTTGCTGCTTTCTGGAGTTATTTCCCATGGATGGTTGAAGTGTGTGTTTAAATAAATTGGATGATACTTCTTTAGCATATTGCAAAGTTTATCAGTAATTCTATGAGGAAGTACGCAAGGCATCTTGCTTCCTATTCTAATTATCTCAAGATGTGGAATTGCTCTTAGTCTCTGCAATATTTTTTCAAGCATTGTATCAGTTAACATTAAAGGATCACCACCTGAAAGAATTACATCCCTAATCTCTGTATGTTGTTCAACATATTTAAAAGCACTTTCAAGATTTTTCATTGAGATTTTTTCGTAATCTCCAACTTTTCTTTTTCTTGTACAGAAGCGGCAGTATAATCCGCATTGACTTGTTACAAGAAATAGTGCTCTATCTGGATAACGATGAGTAATATTTGGTACTGGACTCATCATATCTTCCATCAATGGATCTGCTTCTGCATCAAAATCCTCGAGCTCTGCCTTATTAGGAACGCATTGCATCCAGATTGGATCACCCGGATAGCGAATTAAACTAAGGTAATAAGGATTTATACGGGCTTGAAAAAATTCATCAAGTTCTTCAGCGGCTTGCCTGTCGATATTAAATTTTTCTACAAGCTGATCAACAGTGTGAACACTGTCCCTGATCATCTGTTGCCACAGTTCCATTTTGCAACCTTTTTGTTTGTTATTTATTAACGAAATACTTACCAAACACTAATAAGTCATCACCAACCGAGTAGAAATCATTTATCTCAGCAATGATGCTAAAACCATTACGCATATAAAATTTTTGTGTACCTGAATAATTTTCTTTGGAAGAGGTTTCAGCTAATAACCATCTTCCTTTAT
>DASRWI010000042.1:0-1728 GCA_035654655.1 Ignavibacteriaceae bacterium
GAGATCATAGAGGCATAAGCTCTATCGTCAGTACTTTAAGATTAAAGCCAAAATGTTATGATAATCTAATTCATTTTTTCAGATCAACAGCTTACGAACTCAAAGATTTAAAAAGAACATGGATCAAGAGTGTTGAAGAGAATGCAGATATATTAACGATTAATGATTACAGTATATTGATTGGTGATAATATAAAAGTGGCTAAGGAAGCCAAGAAAATGCCTGCGGTAAAAAGACTTCATCAAGATTCAGATAACTCAGGAAAAGCAGAGCATATATGTGGTCATAATTATGGTGTGATTGGAGTACTTGCTAAATCAAATAAAAATTTATCTTGCATTCCAGTCTTATCGGAACTTCAAGAAGGAGTCAATCAAATAAAAGATTTTACTCCAAAACAACAATCAGAAGGTTTTCAAAAATATACCAAGAGAGATCCTGAGAAACCTCTAAGTATTGTAGAAAAGATGGTTTATTTGGCTGCAGAATATATCTCAACAACAGGCAGAAAAAGTGTTCTGCTTTTAGATGCTTTTTTCGCTACAGGTCCTGCTTTTGATGCTGCAGCTATAAACAAGAAACTTTTAGTTTTAATTGTACGAGCTAAAAAAAATTTTGTAGCATATCATCGTCCCACAGAAAAAAATACTAACCGTAAGGGAAGATCTAAAAAATATGGAGAGAAAGTGTCTTTTAAAAAAGTTTTTGATTCAGAAGCTGAGCGGTTTAAATCTCAAAAAGTCTCGCTTTACGGGAAAAAGGAAACTATTGAATACTGTTGTATGGATTTGCTCTGGAAATCTGCCAATGATCTAATTAGATTTGTTTTGGTAAAGCATAATTCCAAAAATTTCATTCTGATGTGCTCGGATATCACAATAGATCCTCTTACAATTATTGAGCTTTATAGCTATCGCTTCAAGATTGAAGTAACCTTCAAAAGTTTAAAAAACACGATGGGCTGTTTCTTTTATCATTTCTGGTGTAAAGTTATGCCGAAGCTTTCTCGTAAAAATATTGAGACTGATCTTTCCTTGATAACTGATTCTAAAGATAAACAAAGCATCATTAATGCATTAAAGGCAATTGAAGTATTTGTATTCCTTGGTTGTATGGCTACAGGTATTCTTCAAATGATTGCTTTAAAATATCCAAAAACTGTTTGGGTTAAATATTCTGGTTGGCTTAGAACTAGAAAATCAGAAACTGTTTCTATCGAAACCGTTCGTTTTTCTCTTCAAGAGGAACTATTATGGGATTTTTACAAAGTCAATGACTACGCTACTTTGAAGATAATTAAAAACTTTCAACGTGATTCCTTGTTTCTCTATGACGAAGAGGCTTCTTGAGTTAATAAGTTCTTTCAACTCTCAAGTTGTTGAAAAATTTTATATAATAATCAATACTTCATTCACTATAATGCATTCCTCACCACCTTTCAATTTCAGTGGCAACAAAAAACAACCCGTCACAAACAAAAGTTCAATCTATAATACATTATACATCCAAACAACAATCTCACCCATTTATTTTTAAATAAATAATACATGCAAAATTCAAATAATTTTAACAATCATCCCTTTGTATACAATGAATTTCAATATAATTTTTAATATTAATTATAACACCATTTTTCAATATTTCAACCCTTTGAATTTGGAATATATAGCACTTTAATACATATATCGGAGTTAAATGGTATTTATGGAATATATAACATTTTTATAC
>DASRWI010000043.1:0-214180 GCA_035654655.1 Ignavibacteriaceae bacterium
TGCATATTGTAAATCTGAGATATCGTATTTACTTAAAGACAGTGTGATTCATCAAGATACTTCTTTTAATTATCTAAAAAATAATAATCAATTTTATGTTGATTATAGACGAAAGGGATTTTATTTAGAAGTGACTATCACGGCTAGTAATAAACTTGATTCTTTAACTTCAAAATGTTCATATCCGTATAAGTACGGATATTTTTAATAAAATAATTCGTAATTGTACGGATGCGCAGAACTTGACTTTTTCATAGATTAAGCTTGTAAATATTTTCGATGGAGATTAAACTATGCCCCTACTGACTAGAACAGAATTATTATACAAGTATAACTGGAGCCATGACCAACCGGATTATTCAGAAATATCAAATAATCCTGATAAAGTAATGCTAAATAAAGATGAAGGAGAAGAAGTCCTATATCTAATTAACAAGAGTAAAAATAAATTAACTGGATTAAGAAAAAATTCCTAATACCTGGGATGATCGCCTTATTGAAGGACCCTACGTAAGCACGGGAGGAATAATTGAGTATATAGTTCAATCTGCAATACAATTATGTAAAATTAAGGTGGCTTAATGAAGAAGGTTATATATGGAAAATGACTTATGTGAGCCCGAAGAACCAAAATCTATAGGTCTATTAACAAATCAAGCAATTTTGACTGGTACCCCAATCCCAGCAATTAACAGACTCAAAATCATTTCTGATGATGAGTTTGAAGATATTATTCGTGAATGGGTTTCAGGCTATTGCAAAAGCAAATATATAAAAATTCGAAGATCGGGTGGTGCGAATGATAAAGGGAGAGATGTGATTGGGTTTATAAATGAGGAGGGAGAATATGAAAACTATCAATGCAAACACTATGATCATCCTTTAGCTCCTAGTGATATTTGGATTGAAATCGGTAAGCTATGTTATTACTCATTCAAAGGAGATTATAACTTACCTCATAAATACTTTTTTGTTGCACCACTTGGTGTTGGTCCCACACTTGGAGATCTATTACAGCGGCCAATGGAATTAAAAACAAAATTATTTGAACAATGGGATAACAAGTGTAAAAAGTTGATAACGAGCGTTAAAGAGATTGTTCTTACAAAAAAACTTAAGGATTACATAGAGTCCATTGACTTTTCAATATTTACATTTCTTGATCCACAGGAGTTAATCGAACAACACAAGCAGACAAATTATTATGCCACCAGATTTGGAGGCGGATTACAAAAACGTTATAAACCAGTTCTTAATGAATTTACAGAAAATGAATATTCATTAAGATATATTGAACAGTTATTTGAGGCTTATTCGGACCATATAAACAATGAAATAAATAGTTTAGTAATGCTCAGCCAATATAAAGAACAATATTTGCATTTCAACAGGCAAAGAGAATGTTTCTATTGGGCCGATGCACTAAATCAATTTAGCAGAGATCATTTACCTCCTGACAGTCATTGCTTTGAAGATTTGAAAGAGGAAATCTATCAAGGTATTGTTGATGTTTCCAATGAAATCCATCAGAGCGGATACCTTAATATCAAAAAAACCACACATGAAGCAAAAATAATACAAATACAAAGTAATGCATTGTTAAGCGTTGTGCAAACTCAGGATCGAATAGGAATATGCCATCATTTGGCTAATGAAAATAGACTTATTTGGGTTAAAAGATGAATTTATTTGAAGAAAGAAATGTAAACGTTTTTAATACACCTCTTGAAGTTGGATTAAGGCTCCTTTATGTTTTGAATGCATTAAAGCCTTCAACTTGTGATTTACAGAGACTTATCTTTTATGACTACATTTTGTTGCATTCAAGCGACATTCCCGAGGGACCTAAAAGTATTCATCCTAATGTCCCATTTCGCTCCACAGAAATATTGGTAAAAAGAGAATTAGTTAAAAAGGGATTAACACTCATGCACAGTAAGCAGTTAGTTAAAGTATTATTTGATTCAAAAGGGATCCTATATGTTGCTTCAGATATTACTGGAGCGTTTCTGAATTACATTAATTCTGAATATGCAAACAAGCTGAAATTAGTTGCTCACTGGTTAGTTAATAAATTCGAGTCATATTCTGACAAAGATTTATCTCAATACATCAAGAATAATATGGATGTATGGGGAGGTGAATTTTCAAAAGAATCACTACTAAGAGGTACTCAAAATGAATCGTACTAACGGTTTTTATATAAGTAGAATAGTTGTTTCTGGATCAATTGTGAAACCTGCGGAATTAGTGCTTAGTCGTGGTTTTAATGTTATATCGGGGCTATCAGATACTGGAAAATCATATATATTTAGTTGTATTAATTATATGCTAGGAGGTGCAGATATTCCGAAGGATATTCCCGAAGGGAAGAGTTATTCTTCAATTAAACTTGAAATAAAGACATTTGAGAATGATACTTTTACATTGACTCGAGATCTGAAAGGTGGCGTTTTTACAGTAAAAAAAACAGATATTGACAATTATAATAGTGACCCAGATTCATTTAAGCTGAAAAGTAGAAAGGTAAGGGGAGCAGATGATAATATCTCCACGTTTTTACTTAAACTATGTGGGTTTGATAATAAGTATGTTAAAAAAAACCTAAGAAATGAAACAAGGGAACTGAGTTTTAGAGATATAGTTAAACTGACCTTAATTGATGAAACGAAAATTATTACTGAGAAATCACCTATACATGCTGGACAGTATACAGAACAGACTCAAGAATTATCCGTACTCGAGATTCTTTTAACAGGAAATGATTCAAAGGGACTTGAAAAAGTTGAGGAAGCTAAAGTCTATGCAGGAAGAATCAAAGGTAAAATAGAATTTGTTGATTCTTTGATAAGAGAACTCTATGAAAAAATATCTAAATCTGAAAAAGAAGCATTAATTGGTAAAAAAGAGGAAATACAAGTAAATGTCAATACTCTTTCTGATGAATTATTTGAGACAAGTAAAAAACTTGAAGTTCTAACTCAGAAAAAGAGAGAAATATTTAATTTATTAAATGAACTTCGTTCTAAAGACATTATGCATGAAGAGCTTTATAAAAGGTTTCAATTACTAAAAGAGCACTATAAGAACGATCTCATGCGATTAGAATTTATCACGCAAGGTGAAGATTATTTTTCACAACTCAAAACAATTAAATGTCCATTATGTGGCGGTGAAATGGATAAAGATCATTACAATTGTATAATTGAGGACAAAAAGAGCCCTAATGTTATCAATTCAGTAGAAAACGAAATTAAAAAAATCAAGATTAAGCTGATTGATCTCGAAAGTACTATTAATGAGTCAACGTATGATAAATCTCAAAGAGATATTCAAATAAACCAGTTTCAGCTTGAGTATGACAAAATAGAAACGGAAATACAGAGCAAAATCTTACCTATTAAATCAAGTACAATGCAGGAAATAGATAAATTAATTAATCAGCTCTCGTTATTAAAGGAGTTAGATGTTCAGAAGCAGCAGCTTACGCACTATTATGGACAAAAGAATTTACTTGAGGTTGATCTAACAAAAAAGCCAAAAATCGAAGATCACGCAAGATCAGTAAATTATGATATATTTATTGAATTGAGCAAAAACATTAAGAATTATCTAAGAAATTGGAATTATACAGATATTTCTACTGTAAACTTTGATTCAACTTATGGTGTGTGTGATATTGTTCTAAATGGTAAAAACCGAAAAGCTCATGGTAAAGGAGTTAGAGCAATTACCTATACGGCATTTATTTTAGGTTTAATGGAGTATTGTATAGAGAATGGATTGCCACATTCTCGATTGGTTGTCATTGATAGCCCACTGACAACTTATCATGGTAAAGATGCAGATTCACAAGATGAAATATCTCATGATATGCAGGATGCATTTTTTAAGAATGTTGCTACTATTAATAATAATAGACAAATAATTATATTAGATAACAAGGAACCCCCAGAAGAATTAAAAACTAATATAAACTATATCCATTTTACAGGTGATAGAAATCGAGGGCGTGCAGGTTTTTTTCCCTAGGTGACTTTGATACTAAAAAACAGTATGGATTATTTTTTAAAAATAAGTCCTATTTATTTAGAGCTAACCTATTATTCCAATTATTTATAGATCTTTTAAACATATAATATTTCAACGGAGAACACCAATCTAATAGCTCAATTGCTATTAAACTATTTTCAGGTGTAGCCTCTTGCAATAATAATGAACAATTATCAGATATGAGGGAGGGTTGAATAAGGTGCTGTGATACTGTATTAGAAATAAAACCAGCCTTTATTAAAGCATCAAGTTGTTGGGGATGAAAATAATCAGTTCGTCCTCTTGCAACAGCAGAAACGAACATTTCCCCACATGCAGAAATAAGTACTAAGTATGAATCTAAGACTGATAAACCTATTTTAGAAGTTTCGCTGATATCACGAGTAGTACACCAATGCTCCCAAACTTTTCCCCCTTCTTTTGAGTCTCCTGGATGTTGGTCATATTCTTGCCTAGGATTGTTGTTGAATGATCTATCATTGTCAAGAATTCCTCTTGCCGAAATTCTTCCTTCGGATGTTCCTTCGACAAAGCCTAAGAGTTCTGAATTATAAATGTATTCCTTTGCTTCTGGAGATTTCAGTGGAATAGTTAGTATATTATTATTAAAGCGGGCTGTTAAAGTTGGATAATAAACATTCAAATCGTAGTTATAAGAAATCTCCAACCACATTAACCTACCATCTATTAGTTTTCGAACTCCCCCAGCAGCAACAAGATGACAAGCACTATGCCAAGCACCATAATCGAAATCTCCTGGATCTCCAGGTCCTAATTCAGTAAAATTAATTATTTTTCTATCCAGCCAAAGTTTACGAAGTAATTCTACATTATTCTGAGAATAAATTACACTCCCTGCCTCATTTACTTCAAATCTATAAATTCCTCTTTGATACATCATTTCCATTCAAATAGTTTTGTTCTTTTTGCATTATGTTTTTTTGCAAAATTGGACGGCGCACCGTGTCCAATGATACTCCAGATTTAATCAAGTGCATAACTCCCACCGCTTCTAAATAATTCGCAACTACAAATAGTTTGTTATTCTGAAAAGGTAATTCTTCCAGATTATTACGCATATAATTTTTATTTTCTTTAACTGCAATTACAGGTATGCCATGTTCTAATGCAGCCAAAGTAGGTAATCCTACACACCCATCTGGAATAATAAGGCATGAAATATCCTCAACATTTAATCCTTTACCATAAGGTACTAATTTAGGACTTTTGTGAAGCCCTTTTAGAATACAATGCAGATAAGTCAGAGAAGAAGTTTCAGGTGCTTTTCTTGGATCTACAATACCAACTTCCATATCCATGATTTCTCTTGATGCCATCATCGGAGAATGAGCGCAAGGAATTTTAAACTCTTCAGCTATACTATGAGTAAGCATTGATTCTATCCCCCCCCAAGGATTGACCATATCCACATTATGGAAATAATTTAGATGGTATTCTTTGGGGACTTGAATGAAAGTTGATAAGGCTATGGCATCATACTTATCTTTGAAATTATTTATAACGTCAAAAAGGCGTTCCAAATGCTCAACTACTCCTACTGCCCTACCTGATTTTGAATAATAAGAGACACTTTGGATTATATTATCCATTTCATAGATATCACAATCAATTCCTAATGATATTCGGGCAGAGGAAATAGCATTTAATATTTCATCATTAAAAAACTTATCTTCATGTTTATCCATTAACATCAAAATTCTATTAGATCTTACCCTTTGTAATCCAATCTGTCCCATTAATAATCTAGTAATGATACTTCCTTCAACATAAAGAGTATTCTCGGTCATTTCATTTATGTCAGAGGCGTTTACAACGTTTGGATGGGTTATCAATATATCGCAAGCAGATGCAAGTAATCTAGCTACTGCATTGCCATCGCCGCAATGCCCTCCTAGTTCAGCGCCTATACCTGTCGGGATCAACAGAACGGCATTAAATTTTTCAGTACTTTCAAATTCTCTTTTATTAAAGTTAAAAATAGATTCTCTTTGAGAAATCGGATAATCATTCTCATTACTTAATGTACCTAATTCACAGAAATAATTATTCTCATCAGTAATAGATATAATAAATCGATTTAGAATTTCGTTAGGACTTAATTCTTTAGCAATTACTTTAGAATAATATTCTAATAAGTTTAATTCAATTTCTCTTTTAGGTATTATTAATTCTTTTTCTCTTAAAATCATTATTTTCTTTCAATTATATGCGAATTTACTAATTCCCCTTTGAACCAATCAATAGAAAATTTCATTGCCATTTCGGCATCAAAATCTTTGCATGAGAATATATTAATATAGACATTTTTTAATATATCTAAAGTATGGATTGTAATATTGCTTGTTAATATAAATTGAACTGCCGTAGTTCCCTTAGTGTGAGGCTCTTTTTGTTGATATTCAGGTTCCAACCCATGGTCATCCCACCAGCATAATTTTTCTGCTTTCATATCTATTACTTCACATAATAATTTGAAAAACTTTCTAATACTTTTTCTGTTAAAAGTTAAAATGTCACAATTATGTAAATCAATAATAAGTTCTCTTCCATACGATTTCATTTAATTAATTCTCTAAAAATTGAAAAAAAGCTAATGTTATATAAATCCATTTATGTTGGTATTGTAATTTTATATCTTTTATCCATCTTTTTATACCTAGCAAAAGATCTGGCAAAGCCTGCTAATTCACTTTCAGAATTTAATAACGCTTCAAACGTTGCTTTTTTAATTCTTATTTCATTAATATCTTCTCTATCCATCGCTTCGCATAAGTTTAATAGAGCTGGATATAATTTTCGACGATAACAATCTCTTCTCTTACTTATATATAGGACGCTGTTCAATTCTATTACTTTAATTGTAGCTTCCCCTAGTTCGGTCTTATGAATAATCTGCCCAAAATAAACCTCGGTGTCGTCAAGTATGTAATCCAACTCATTTTCTGGATTTACATTAGGGTCAGAAGGATTTATTAATAACAATTTCCCGAATTTGTTTATCAGGGAACGATTCTTTGAATCTTTTTTTAGCCAAATTACAGAGTTCTGTCCGTTTTTATTACAAAGTTTCATAGGAAATTTATCTGATTTTTTACCATTACATTGTGAACAAGACAATAAAAGATTTGGCCAATGATTAGTTAAATTTCTAAAAATAGATTTTGGTCTAAAATGTTCAACTGCTTTCATATGTCCTGCTTCAGGAATTAAAGATTCACAATAACAGCACTTTTTCTTTTGCATTTTCCATAGTGCTTTTACTACCTTAGTTTTATTATAGTCATTACAATTTTTTCTTTGCATTTTTAGAAGTTGTGGACACTGGGGGCGTTTAATTTTAATCATTTTTCAAATAATGCTTTTTCAAGTTCATTTACTTTGTTTTTTATCTCTTGGAAACGTTCATCCTTAATAATTTGTTCAATGAGAGTTGTTCCATCATTATCAATATATCTTTTAATGAATTTTTTTAACTTTTGATAATTATCTTCTTGAACTTGATTCCTGTTTGATATAGATGCTAATTTTGATGCAACCTCAAAAACATGAGCAACTTCAGAGTCATAAGTTGTAACATAATCAAAAATTTTTGAACCAAGTAATTGATCTATATCCAAACCAGATACTTCATTGCTAAGTTCTGTTTTTTTTACTTTGTTGTTTTTATTTAATTCTAAATGTAATAATCGATAATTCTCGTCTCGATTACTTCTTTTCAAAATACTTGATGCTATGAGTGGAGAATGTGTAGTTGTAATAAATTGTATATGTGGGAATACTTTTTTTAAGCAACCCACTATTCTTTTTTGCCATTTTGGGTGTAAATGTTCCTCTAATTCGTCTATTATAACTATTCCATTAATATCCCCTAATGTACTTATTTGAGGATTAAAACTCAGAACCCATCCTAGAAAGTCTGTTACCCATAGAAAAGTTGATTTATATCCATCAGCAATGTCTCTAAGTGGCATATTTATTTCCCATAGTCCGCCAATTAAAATTCCTGTTTGATTTAAACTCACCCTAGGTTTCTTTTTTAATTTTATGGGTTCAAATAATATACTTTCTAAAATAGAAAAATACTCTTTCTTGATCCTTGGAGAATTTACTCCAAACCTTCTGATCATTAGTTCAGGATTTTGCAAACCCTCAGAATAGTTAAATAAATTATAAACTGCATTAATTATAGAATATCCGACAATATCACCGCTACCACTAGTGCCTCTTCCGGCGCCATAAGCACAAGCAAATAATTTTCCCCAAGGGAATTTTTGATAATTTGGGTTAGTTTTTTGACTAACTCTCTCATAGTAATCTGTCCTAGAAGAACTTGTTCTGATTGCAACTTTTTCAAGTGTGGTTAATATTTTGTAGACTCTACTAGTTGTTGGATCTTTCAACTCTATAAAAATATTACCTATATTTTTACCATGCCTAATATATCCTGAATCTGATTCTCTTAACAATCCTGCGGCACTTGAAACATCGCACAGCCCAATTGCTATACTTTTTAAAAGAGCCGTTTTTCCAGTTGCGTTGTCCCCTACAATCATTGTCCAATCAGGATTATTTGAGATGGAATCAAAATCAATCTCAATATTTTCAAAACAGCGTATATTTTTAATCTTAACTTTTGATAGATACATATTATTTAAGCGTAGTTAAAATATATTTAACAATTCTCTTATTAACTTGTCCCAATCTAGATTTTCCGTCAATTTTTTCACATGCTGCACCTCTAATGCAAACCACATCAACTCCAGTTTTCCATAAATCTGGTAATTGTTCTTTAGTAATGCTACCAGCCAACCAAGCTTCTTTCCCTATTTTATGTAAATCAGTTACAAACTTTTTTAATTCCTTAATCGTGTAATAATCCAACAAACCTTTCCCTATATCTTTATTAAATGTATCGATAAGTAATCCATCACAATTAATTTTTTTTGCTAATTTGGGACCATCTTTTAATGGATCAAATTTTTTTGAATATTTTAGTTCAGGAAAAACTGCCGGAAATACTTTCTTTTTAGGAAACCAGTGCCTCACTGTCCTTACAATAGTATCTCCAAGGTCAGAAGCTTCATCATAGTTTAAACCAGCAAAACCAAGTTTTATATAATCTGCTCCAGCTAATGCTACTCCTAATGCAGCCTGACAAGAACTACTTTTTATTTTTTGTTTTTCACCTATATTTGTCGAGATAGGAATTTTTTTGAATCTATTTCTATCAAGTATATTTCTTACACTCAAAATATTTAGAGGGTAGACTGTTCCTAATGCTGAAATAGGATATTCCACATCCGCAATATGCGCTCCACCTTTAATTGCTTCAAGAGCTTCAATCGGGCCACGAACACTAACAAGTAATCTTCCCATAAATAACCATATTAAATAATAAATTTGAAAATAATCGATAATTCTGTAATATACAAAAAATTAAACTCTTAATTAACTTAAATAAAGAGATATAAAGGTGATCAAAAATATAAACCATCATTTTCATAAACTAACTGAAATGAAATGAGTATACTATCGTTACTAAGTAAAGAAGTGGCGGAAATGAATATTCCCAAGTTCTTTGACTTATGATCATAATTCTTGTCTTGGCTCCACTAGGTGAGAATGGTTAGAAACTTCTTTCTAGAAGATAATGAGAGTTTATTATGTATAAATTGAAGTCCTTTTAATTCAACATAAATCTAATAGAAGAAGATGTTAAATTAAATTAGCCTTTTATTTATATAAAACCTATCCTGAACAATAATCTTCCTGATAAGTATGATACAAAAATAAATTCATTTTTTGCTGAGTTAAGTGGCGGGTCAAAAACAAAGAGTATTCTTAGCTCGATGTATATTGAACAATCCTTCAATATTAATTTTTGCTGAAACCTTTAATGCTTTAGACCTTAAAATTGATTTGGAAGTAAAAGAAACAATTAAAACTTTATTTTCAAATACTACGTATATCTTTATTTCTCATGGTGAGATATCTAATAATTATTACGATAAAATATTTGTAATAGACAATGAAACCATATCATTTAGTTGCACTAATGAACGAAATTATTAAAATTAGTATATGACAATTACAAAATCTTACTGAATAGAAAATATTTATTTATATCCATAATAACACTCTTACTGATTATGTTTTTAAGTTTATATTTTTTTATTTTTAGTCAAAATCGACAATAAGGTACTTTACGACTACATTAGAATTAAGTAATAGCATGGACCATTTAATATAAAGCAGATAAGGGGACGTCTATTGTCGAAAAATCTATTGTGAAAAACTCACTTATTCTCTTGTCTTCTTGTTAATGGAATTGCTACGCTCGGATACAACAACGCGACTATATATTTAACTGCGCGTCTGCAATTAGCCTTACTACCTAATTGAAAGATTTCAGATAATAATTAAAATCCTCAATAACTTCATAGTATAATCCAAATTTTAAAACATATCATTCAGGACATAGAGTTCAGAATCTTTTTTATTTTCTTTTTCGATTTTGGAAGCGGATAAACAAAAAAAATAATAAATTTACAAACGTTAAAATTCCTGTTTGACCTGACTGGTCAATATGCTGGACATTTGTTTAAAGATTAAAGAAGATTATCATAACGTAATTGTTAATTTTACAGAGGCTGATTTTCCTTTCTTTAAAATTGGGTGTGTGTTGTCCATAATAATTGGATCAGGGAAGATACTACACCAATCATTATTGAAAGTTTATTTGTCAGTATAATAGACCCCTTTGCATATCTGGTATGATGAGAAGTATTTAGACAATTTGAAAAGGAAAAAACTCTGTAAAGGAGCACAAATTCAAATACAGTAAGATTCTAATCGAGACCGGCCAACTGTTCGGCAGACAAAAATCTTTCATTCAACTGCCCGATTCCGGATATGGTCTTAATTATTTGATTTTTCACGAACTGGTTCATACCCAATGACCATACAGAAATTTTGGACAGAATTGAAAATCTGAATATCAAGAAGCAATAAAATAGTTAGACAAAGAATGGATATATTCTATTATTCAGATGTCTAGAAATTTGAACTCAAATAAACCAGTTTAAGATTTTACAAGCAAATCACCTTTCCATCAATTACACTTATGCTAACTGTATACTAAGGAAGAGGTAATTTGAAGGAGGGAATTAAAAAAAAGGTATAAGAAAGGTATAACAACTCAATGAGGTTTTTATGTCTTTCACGATTGGTGCTGACCCTGAACTCATATGCAGGCTAAATGGAAAGTTTGTACCGGCATATAATTACTTCAAAGCAAATTCATCTTTTGGTCTGGATGGATGTGAAGCTACAGCTGAAATAAGACCAGGCTACTCTGAATCCCCTCTCGATCTTACTTCTAAAGTATTTCAGATACTAGAGTATGGTCATGATAAAGCTCCTGATTTGGAATTCTATTCAGGACACTTCGTTGATAATTATGCTATAGGCGGACACATTCATTTTTCAATCGAACCTACTGGAAAGATTATCAATGCTCTTGATGTTGTGCTTGGTTCTTTAAGCAACTGCATTGATGATAAGTCTCAGAGATTAAAAAGAGAAACAACAGGTTACGGGAAGAAATCTGCATACCGAAAAAAATCATATGGTTTTGAATATCGGACACCTGGCTCTTTTCTGCTCTCACCTTCTGTTACTCTTGTTAATCTTACTCTTTCTAAGCTTGCGATTATTGGAGTTCTGGAAGATAGTATTGATTTCACTGAACTTAAGCAAAGACAGCATAGCTGCACTTTCTTAAGACACCTAAAACATAATCTTTATACTATTCCTGATGATTGCACAGAAGGACTTAAAGAATTAGATACTCTCCTCAACAAGAAAATAAATTGGGATGAGAACATTCTTCCTAATTGGGGAATTAAGGTGGCAGCATGAGATGTTCTAATTGTAATGATGTCATTCCAGATGGCGAAGTCCGGTGGGCTTATGACGATTGTTATTGTTCTGACTGCTTCGACGATAATTATACTTATTGCAGTCATTGCGATGAAGTAATCGTTCGTAACCTAACCATATATGATGACGATGGAGAACCTTTCTGTAATGATTGCTGGAGTAATGAGAATGATGATGACGCTCCTGATAATCCTGATGTATCTGAAGCTGACAGAGAGCTGATTGTGCATTTATCAAGAAACTGGCTCCAAGGTAACATCGAAAATAAAAGACTCATCACCATTAACAAAAACGATTATCATCTGCAAGCAATTAAAGATAAAGTCGGACTTGTTGAAAAATCAATCTACATATTTGGATTGCAGGACAGGGATGAATATCAAATTTCTGCTAGTTCAAACATAATCGAAGATGTTAAAGAATTTATTCTTCTTAATCTTTCTGGGATTAAAATATCTGAAGGAAGCGGCTGCAATAGATTAGGAATAAGTCTTTCGCTTCGTAAAAACAATTCTTCAGAAATATTAAAGCTCATCAGGAAAATAACAACTCAAGTTAAAAAACCACTTCTTCAATAAAATATTTTAAGGAGTAATATATGTGCGGAATACTAGGCTATTATTCCTTTGGGAAAGCTCTGCCTGATAAACAAAAACTTGCAATGATGTTTTCGGAACTCCAGATAAGAGGAGCAGATGCATCAGGCTTTGCGTATGTAAAAGATAGGTGTCTTAATGTTGTTAAGGCACCAGTCCCATCCTCTGAACTTGTTAAGCAAGAGGATTGGAGAAAGCTAATACTTCCCAAAGTATTGATTCTACATGCCCGAGCAAAGACTCAGGGCTCGGAGAAAAACAACAAAAACAACCACCCCATCCACAATAAGCAAATAGCCATAGTTCATAATGGCATCATCTATAACGATAAGGAGATATTCGGATTAAATCAGAAAAGAGATGCTGAAGTAGATAGTGAAGCAATATTAGCACTTCTGGAGAAGCCAGGTAAAGCAGATAAATTAAAAAGAATATTCGATTTACTTGAAGGCTCGTTTGCTTTTGCAGCTATAGACAAAAACTATCCTGATACTCTCATACTTGTTAAGAAAGATAATCCATTAGAATTATACTACGATGAATCAGATGATATACTTTACTTCTGCAGCGAGGCAGATATAATCAGGAATGCAATGAACATAAATAAAATATTAAAGAGAGGTTTTAATCTTGGTGAGGGAAACTTCCATCATTATGATATGGAGAATAATCACGCTTTGATTATCAATAAAGATGGTGTGGATACCTATAAGAAATATTATCCAAAAACATCTTACAGAAGTTATGATTTCTTTGATGATGGTTATCCTGTAGAATGCCCACATTGTTTAGGTAATACTCTTTTTAGAACAGGCAGATTAACTAACAGGTGCCAGAACTGCGGAATGGAAATTATGGAGGAGGAAATATTTTAATGTACTCACCAAAAATAAACCCAGAACTTGTCAGAAAGCTTTATGTATTCTCAAAGAGTAAACAGAGGCCCATGACGAAGATAGTAAACAGAATAATACAGGAATATCTTGAGAAGGAAGGCAATAAAACATAATGAAATTGAATATTAAAGCTATGATAAAAATAATAATTAAAGCATCTAAAATTATAAAGAAGGTAAAGTTATGAATTGGATATTTGTTGCGCAGGCTGTAGTGCTTGCAGTGGGAACATTATTGGAAGCATTAAACGAAAAGGATGATGATGATGATAAAAAATGAAGCCGAAGAATTTAGTGCATTCATAGAAGAAATAGTAAAGGAGGCTGAAGAGAAAGAAGAGCAACTTACATACGCTCATTATGATATGATGCTTTTGGCAATCAGGAATATCAATAATCAGATAGCAGATTACTTTGCTGAAGCAGATAAAGAAAAAGCTCTTATTGATAAATGGGTACTTGAGAAAAACTCAAAGCTCCAAAATAAAATAGAATGGCTCGAGAAAAAGCTTGAAGCATTTATCAGAGATAAAGGATTAAAAACTATTGAACTAAGTAATGGAACACTTAAGTTTCATAAGAAGCAGGACAAAGTAGAGATAGTTGATTTTGAATTATTCTTAAAGAATGCAAAACCTGAACTGCTTACAATCATTCCTGAAAGTGCTAAGCCAAATCTGTCAAAGATTAAGGAGCAGATAAGCTATAAGAAAATACCTGGAGTTGAACTAATTAAAGGAAAAGAAGAATTTAGTTATAAAATAATTGAAAGAAAGGAGGAAGAGGATGGCAGACAGAAAGAAATTGGAACTCCAATTAAACCAACCATGCTCAATAGAGTTGCTGTTTGATAAACCTACTGTTGGTAATAGTCAGTACGGAGAATATTATTTGTATGGAATAAGGAATGGTGATGGTTCGACTGAATATAATTTCTTTGCACCTGCAGAAGTTCATGAAAAGCTTAAGATCTTAAAGAAAGGTGATAAAGTAACATTAACAAAACTTGCTGAGCAAAAAGGTTCTAAGATAGTTACTAAATACGATGTGCAGGTTCAGACACCTGAGAAAATAATATCAAACAATGATACTCTTCAAACAATAAAAGACAATTATTTTGAAGCTATGCTAAGCAGTTATGAAGATGCAATTAAGATACAGGAGAAGCTTAATGGAATGGTTGATGTTAACCGTATTGCAATAACTCTTTTCATAGCCCGTTCAAAATTAAACAACAATGGTTTTGGAGGATAAATGATAGAAAATAAGTTAAAAGAATATCTCTTCCCTGTTCAAGAAAAGAAAGTATATTTTGAAGGAAGAGGTTCATCATTAGAAAAAACTCAGGCTTATAAAAGCATTATTCGTGTTGATACAGGTAAGCTTATTTCAATTATGAATAATACTTATCAGTTAATCCCCAACTCTGAAATCATAAAACCTCTACTTGAACAGCTAAGTAAGTTAGATTCAAAATGGTATATCGATGAAAGCCATAGTTTTGTTCAGGATAATAGAATGCGATTACAGGTTACCTTTCCTGATTTAACATTTAATGATGGGAGATCTGATATAGCATTAAGCTTATTCCTGAATAACAGCTATGATGGCTCTGAGGGAATCAGAATGCACTGGGGCGCGATTAGATTCATTTGTACTAACGGAATGGTCTTCGGAAAAGTGTTAAGTAAATTCTACAGTAAGCATACAAGTGGATTCAGGTTGAACAATCTAATTGAACAGGTTAATCAGACTTATGATAGCATACCAGTTATAAAAGAAAGAATTGAACTGCTTCAAGGAATGAAAGTTACTAAAACCCTTATTGAATCAGTTGATAAACAATTAGGTAAGAAAGTAATTAAACAAGTGCACAACCAAAAAAGCCCCGGTAATCAGTGGATACTATACAACTACATTACCTGGTACATATCTCATGTAGTTGAATATAATATGAGAGCAGCTTATCAGCTGAGGTTGAGCCGGTTATTCGGATTGTAGGAGTTGAAAATTTCAACTCCTATTTTATAAATCATAAACTTCTTAGTTAGTAAAAAAGACTTTAAAAAATTCCATTATTCACGATATTAAGATTTTATTATACCTATATATTCCATATACTTTTCTTCTTTTTCTAATACTTCGTTAATTTGATCTATTGAGAATAAAATACCTTCATCCATGGCTCTCTTCTGAATAAATTTTGAAAGCACTTCCATTTCTAAAACAGGTGGGGGTTCTTGTGAAATAATTTGCTCATCTACATCAATAAAATTATTATCTTCTAAATATTCAAACTCCAGTTCTAAAATAAACGCAACATCTTCAGTATCCATACTTAACTTTATTTCTTCAGAAAGATGTTGATAAATAAATATTTCAGCATCACTATCGTAATAGAATAATTTATCCTGATTAATATTCATACTTTTCGAACATTCAATTATTATACCATTATTCTCATATATAAAATTATAATCTGAATTTGTTTTTACGGAATTCTGAATTGTTTTTATAAGTTCCTGGCTTAAAGATAATTTGTCGAATGAAGTAACTAACCATTCACTTAATGCTTCTAGTATACTTTTAGCTTTTATCAAAAATTTTGTTTTTGTGCCATTTAATCTTAATGTAATACGATATACATTCATCATTAATCCTCAAATAATTTATAATTGTTGTTGAATATGGATAAATAATAGCAATAACTATATGCAAATTCAAGAACAAAAATCTAAAACTTTAATGAATTACTTCAATTATTAAGCCAGATTTAATTACACTTTGGTAATTAAGTATTTTTGGTACATACGCATTTTAACGAAGTAAATTTTTGATGATTAATTTTTAACAAATTATATCTGGAGCAGAGAAAGATTTGTAAAAGTTCTATATAGCCGATTTATTTTAATCCCTAAAAATTTTTAAATCCGACTTTTTATCCTGGAATAAAATGAACCCTATTGATCAGGGTAGTTTTTAATTTCAAGTAGGTTTCAAAAATCCTCTATTCTGAGATTAACTTTTATTAACCTACCCACTTTACCGCTTTATTCATTGAAACACATGAACCCCAGGTGTAAAAAAATTTGCGCGCACAACCATAGCTATATAGCAGTATGGCTATATATATTGTTGTGTTTTTTTTATTTTTTACATACTGAACTTAGAAAAAGTGGGTAATCTTGGTAAACAAGGTTATCACCCTTAATACAGTAAGAAATCAAAGGATCTACCTACCCACTTTTAAAAACATTACCCGATAATAAATGTTAACTTAAGAAAAGAATTTTTGTGCCTATGCTGTTTTAGTTCTGCTCCTTAACATAAACACCTACTACCGGGTAACTGCTTATCTCTCTATCCAGTTCGAAACATAATCATGATCTGGACGAGGGGGTGTTTTTGGGTGTAAGTACGCATATATTCTATCCTGTATATATTTTACATTAGGTAGTTCACCTTTTCCTCTATCTTTCAATAATTTCAAATAGATTTTTTTGGCTTTATCTTTCATATTATTTGTCCCATACATGGAATAGTGTAGTCCAGTCTATATATAAGTAATCGACAACTTTACCATCTTTGATAAACTTGAATTCTCTTAATTCCAAGTCAAAAGTATCAACTATATCATCATAGTCATAATTATCATATCCGTGGTACTGCATATAATCTTCTATATACTTAAATATGAATATCCACCCTTCATTGCTATCTGCAGCTTCCAGTATCACGATGGGGTTTTCTTTTGTTTTACCATCTGCATCATTTATTTTAATCATTTAATGTTACCTCCATTTAATGTAGGACGGGGTTGGACGGGGTAGACCTAGGTCCTTTAACTTGTTAGAGATTTTTTTTATTTCTAAAAAATATTTTTCAAATAAAGGTAAACTAACCCAGTCTACTATGTCCAACCCAGTCCAGCTTTGTTTTTTAACTAAATACTCATCTTTTTTTAGTTTTTTTTGTTTATATACCCAGTCCTCAACCCAGTCCTACCCAGTCCAGTTAATCCCAGGTGTAGTAGGGTTTTTTAGGGTTGCCTACTCTTACACTTCTTATGCCTAATTCTGCAAGCTTTTTACCGAGAGATACCTCAGGTATTTCATTACCATAAATCTTAACAAACAGATCCCTCAGACTCCTTTTCTCAACTTTCTTCTGTTTTATGGATTCTTTAACATCATCAAATGGACTCGTAAGTTCCCCATACTCTTCAAACCATTCAATGTCTGTTGTTCTAAGAGCATGTACAAATTCTTCAAATTTACTCTTGCCAGATGAAATCATTATTTCTTTTGTATTATTCCTGATTACTCTTCTTGCTTTGTTTGGATCATATTTCCAGTTCATTAAGAACTGAGCAAATACTGGAAGCTCCTCCTTCAATTGTTCGATGAATAAATCAGGATTTTCCCTGAACCAGATATTCTGGTTAATGTTACCTTTGGTTTCAACTACATTATATCTTCTGTCGTTTGCTTCAATGAAAACAGGGATAGTTTCATTACTGAAGAAAATGCAGTTAACATAATTTCTTAAATAAAATTGACGAACCTGCTTTTCGTTTATCTGTATCTCTGAGTCAGTTATAATGGCTTTTAGCTTTGAGTTAATTGAGTTCCTCATCTGGTTATTACTTGCTACCTCATTAAAAGCAATCAGTAAAGTATTCTGCAGCCATGGGTTAAATTCATTCTGCAGCTGCTGGTCTTCCACCTGCACTACCTGTCTTCTTCCGAAGAGTTCTTTTAAAACCATATTCAATAACAAACCCTTCCCTGCACCCTGCTCTCCCTTGAATACCCATGCCGTCAATTGTTTTTCTCTGGTCTGTAGTATACCGGTTAACCAGTTCAAAAATAGTTTTCTCTCCTGGTAATCAGGAATAATATTACTTAGTAGTTTATATATATGAGGGAAACTTTTATAGGGGTTTATTTGTTGTTCAGTCTTTTCCATCAGCATATACTCTGAGGGAACAAACAGGTTTATTTGTTCTTCATTAAGACTTATCCTTTCATTGCTCTTTACATCAAATTCTGCAGAAAGAACAAAAGGAACTTCAGGAAATTCCTGTCCGGCTGAGGCCAAAATGGTGCTGAGGATTTCCTTATTTACTCCAAGATGTATTTCATCTTTCACCCTGTCATAATACGCATACTGACTGGTTTTTCTTTCAATGAACGGGAAATACCTTTCTTCTTCGTTTACTCTGTTCTGAGCATACTTGAAAACCTTATCTTTCTTTAGCTGGCCAGAAACCATTTCATTAACAGCCTTAGCTTTAATACCGAAAGCTGTAGAGATTATATTTATACAATTCTCCTTATCATAAACAGTCTTTGTTTTTGAAATAAGCTCAATACATTCCTTTAAGCATCTGTCTTTTTCTATAGGATCTTTTGCATTCAGGTTATCGGTAATCCTCTTGCACAACCAAACTAACCCCGATTCGCTTTTCTTCAACAGGTTCTTAAACTCATCCATACCATTAGCTTTAACATATTCATCAGGATCTTTATGATTTATTCCCATTAATGTGGGCTCTAAAACAAAAGGGATGATATTTGTCTCATCCAATAGGAGCCTGACAGCTTTCTCCGTATTATCAGGACCAACCTTATCATTATCAAAAGCTATAGTTACATATTTTATCTTTGACTTTTGGAGTTCCTCAAGATGAGCAACAGATAAATTCCCCTGCCCCACTGCGCATATGTTTTCCATTCCCAGCAAAGGAAACATCAAGGCATCTGGATAGCCTTCCAAAAGTACTATAGACTCCTGGGTCTTACAGTTATATAAGTTAAACATATCCTTCTTACTTATACCGTAAGTACTGTCCCATCTGCAGAGCTTACCATTGATATCTATTCCCTCTGGGAGTATAGACCTCTTGATGAAACCTGTAATCATTCCTTTACTATCTCTATAAGGAAAAGCAAGATGAGAAAAATCCTCTTTTTGTCCTCTGAAAGCTAAAGCATTTATTTCAAGAGCTTGTTCAGGAAATTTGGATTTTAGGTAATTCCTGATTTCAACTTCCTTAGGGAAATAGCACCATTCACTGTTCTTTATATCTTCAAGATTATATTTTCTTTTTTTAGTTAGATAAGCAAGCTCTTCCCCGGCATGTTCCTGAAAAAGTTGTTCATGCATCCAGCTATAAGCTTCCTGATACAGAGATGCTTTTAGCTTTTGCTTGGAAAGCTCAAGCTTTTCACTTTCTGAAAGAGTGTTAAATTTGAATTTATTTTGTTTTAGTTTCTGCTCGAGATTAAATTCTGTTATCAGCCAATCGATGGCTTCTGAATTTGAGAGTTTCTTTGCAATTTCTACTAACCTGACAGCATCCCCAGATTCTGAGCAGTTAAAGCAGAAAAAGTTAGTTGAAAAGATAGTGAAACAATGTTCACTTGTTGATGAGTGTCCAGTAGGACAATTTCCCTGAAATTTTGTACCGGCTTTATGAAGCTTTAGACCCAGCTTCTTGGCAACCTCAATTAAAAGTACATTATCATTTATGAAATCATAAATATCATATTTATTGTCTTTCTGAGCATATTTTGCCATTATTTGTTGTTTGATTTTGTATTGATACTGATTCAGTGTGCATGACACCTTTCAGCTGACGAAGGATTTGACCATACATAAGCGGATCAATTACTGTCTCGCTCTTGTAATACTTCTTAATCTCATCCTGTAACTTGGGAGTATTTTGGAAAGTAAATATGCTGAACCCCTGCTGACGGTCATAATCCGTCATCTTAAAGCCCTTACATATTAAATAACCACTTAAGTAAAAATCTTTACTTACATAAACATTCATATATTATTTTGATTACAAGTCTATACTTATTTAACTAATTATAAGCTTATATGGTTCCAGAATCAAGGGGGAATTTAATTTTTTTTATATTATATTAAGATTAATTTTGCCCGTCCAGGAAGACTCTAATTGATTAAAAATACATTCTATTTCTTAACTTATTATTAAGTTATATATACATGAGGGATATTTCTACCACAATTAAATAATTTTAATTAGGGATGGCACACCTAATAATTTTTCAATGGAGAAATTATGCCAAAACAGAAATTACTCATGTCCCCTTATGTATTTTTAACATCAAGGGAATTAGAATTCATTTGTTACTATTCAAGGGGTGAATCTGAAGAAAATTCAATAAATACATTTATAGACTATTTCCTTTTACTTTTCTTTGAATATATTAAACTTCAACAATACACACTTCATAAGCAGAAAATTACTGAAATAGAATTATTTTGGCCTAAATCCTACTATAAGGTAATCAAGGAGAATTTAAATATAGATGCAGCTCCCATACTCAAGAAGTTAAAAGAATTATTATCAGAAAAACCAATCAACTCAGAATTAAAAAAATTATTATACAATCCATCAAGGATTATCATTAAATTATCTTTAATTAATACCCTTTCCCTAACATTTCTTTTGTGTCAAATTACCAATAAAGAACTAAAAAATAAAATATTAGAACTTAAAAAATTTATTGTTGATACATTATTACCACGAGCTAATATCCATGTTGAAGAAGATGTATTATACTTTTTAAGTAAACTGTCTTATTCTATACTTTATGGGGAAAGTAAGGAAGAAATTGATACAATCAGGAATCAAAGTTTTGTCTATCTGCTAGAAGAGCCATGTGAAGATTTATTAAGATTATTTAAAGAAAATCAGTTTGCTAAAGGTTTAAATAAAGCTACCAACAAAATATATGATTTCAAGATTTATAAGATAAATGAAGACTTACATAAAATTATCAGTCATAAAGATGAGCATTCATTTATTCGTATGGAGTACCATTTAAACTTTTTAGAGGTGATTAATAAAAAGTTTTTTGATTCTCTTCAAAAATTCAGCATTAGTGATGATATACATTACTTATATATTAAATGTGAAAATAAGTTTATAAATCAAAGAATATTAAGTTATTATGAAAAGCTTTCAACCAACCCTGTTGAGGAAGTCATACCAGATGTAAATAGTAAACCAATATTTTCAAACAATACAAACTATTATGTAAAAAATATAAATAATATTAAAGATAATAAGAAACAGAAAGAATTTTGGAATTCCTTAATTAATAAAGGTGCTATAAATCGCAAAGTTATTTTTTTTGATAAGAACAAACCAAGAAGTCTGTTTATTGAATTAGAGCCCTCATTAATATTGGATTATACTACCGGTGAAATTAATAATAATATCTCTCAAGTATTCCATTCTTTGCTTCCAGATGAAGCAAAGAAAATAGTTGATAATGAAGTTAAATCAGCCATTGATCAGAATAGTTTTGCCAATCTAATAGTTATTAAAGGCTATGAAGTAGATTATAGTATTATGTATAGAGCCATAATAAATATATACCAAAAACCTGGATTAACTTTCAATTATCGTTCCCAATATGATTGGTATGAGTATAGAGAAAATTATACAAATTTAATGCAGGAGAAAATCAAATCTTCTAAATCTTCAGTACAATCAGAGAATAATAATAAATATACTGTGAGCATTAAGAAAAAGGGAAATTATGTTTGTTTTAATTTTAATGGAAAAGATTTAAAACTAATTAAATATAATAAAGGTATAATGTATTTTATTTTGATCATTAAATATTCGCAAGAGAATAACGGAAGAGGAATTCATGAAAAACAACTAGTAGATATAATAAATTGGTATTTTCCTCAGAAGAGAATAAATTTAAAAAAAAGAATAGAGAGTAAAGATATAGATACGCATGATAAGGATTATTTCACTTTGAATAGCGCACTCAAAAGTAAAGGGATACAAAAATTACCTCCAAAATTAAAAAATTTTATTAGAAATCAAATAACATTTGAAAATAGGTATGTTAAGTTTAATAACCAACTTGTAGAACAACCGGACAAAATAATTGAAGTAGATATTAAAGACGATACTTTTGGATTTAATTCGGCTTTGTTTGAAAATAATTACTTTAAAGTATTGGAAGAATTTTTGAATAATCAACCTAATTAGTAATTATCTACTCCATTAACATGATGAAATTGTTTTTGCATTTTTTATTTTTTACCAATAATTAAAGCAAATACCTCCCTCCTTCACTATTCTAATTCATAAAATAAAAAAACTTAAAAAAATGAAAAGAATAAGAAAATTTCTTAAAACTTTTTAAGAAATATTCATTCTATTATTGTGCAGCTTAAATGATGTTCTTTTACATTATGATTGACCAGCCAGAAAGTCTGGGAAAAAGCAATTCAGAAGGACTGTTCCGATTTTCATATTATTTCTTAATAGAGGTAAACATGAATAATAAAAAAGAAATTGATTTCAGCGATACAGTTAGCCCTATATACGAAGGAAATTTTTTGTACGTAGCAGAAATGGTTCTGGGTAGAAATTTCTTAAAATTTCTTGAACAAGGGCAGCATAAATCAAAATATCTGTCAATTAGCGTCCTGGAATATCTTCAATCCCACTGGATAGGAAAAGAAGATGTAGACGAATATGAAAGAATGAAAGTAAAATTTGCAAAAATTGATGATGAAATATCAAGATTAAGAATATTACTTGAATTTTTTGTCTTTGGTGTACTCTCATTTGAAATACCAAATAGAGATTATTTCGAATTTCATTTTGATGGGATGAATACTTTAATCAAGCAAATAGAAAGATCAAAAAAGAAAATTAACAACATAAAAAATAAATAGTAGATAATTTGGAAAAAGGGACAGTTCAATAAATTCAAATAATTGCTTCCTGCCGTGATGACAATTCGCATCCGGACTCCGGATTAAGGATTAGTTACTTAAGCAGGAAGCTTAATATTAACGTAATAAGAAGACATTATGGAGAGTATCAGCATTATAATAATGGATACTTTCATGCCATAATGATATTAAATAACAAAAAGAGGCGGTATTTAACTGGCTCTAAATTAATAAATAAACCAAAATTAAAAATATGTCTAAAACAATCTATATACTTCCAAAAACATGTTATAATTGTCTAGTGGTTGAGGCTACCAATGCAGATGGTGAACTTCAATTAGAAAAACTGTTACAGAAATCTAAAATACCTAATCGTGTATTTTCTTTTAGAGGCTGGATCCCGCCCGCAAATGCAGTGGATCATTACTTGTATCCTCATTCACCTATAGGGCTTGGAATGGTAATATTGCATAAAAGAAATTCTGAAGAGATAAAGAATTCGGATTTAAAAGAAATCGAAAAACATTTTTACCATGAATATAAACCTCAGATTACTTCTGATGATTTAGAAAGCCATTTAATTAGAACAGGGCAAGCAGATTTAGAAAATGGACAAAAAGCTTATGAGTACTATAAAAACTTCGGGATTATAGATGAAAATGAATGGGCTAAAGAAAAATGGGGTACTACCAGCGATTGCATTGAACCGGAAATAATTTATAGAAAAGCTAATAAGGTCATTATAGATTTTAAAACTCATTCAGCCCCACCAACTGAATGGTTGGAGAAAGTATCCTTAGATTTACCTAACCTGAATTTCTTTCTTTATTGGGATATGGAGAATGAAGCTACTTTTTATTCTATTAAAAATGGAATTTTTACCGAAATAGAATATGATGAATTTGACTATCACAGAGATGAACAAGCTAAAAGATTTTGTGATAATCTGGATAAAACAAATAATATTACCGGACTACAATAGCTAACTACGGCACAGATGATCACTGCCTTACCATCAGGTCCAGTTTTTTAAGATTAAAGATTTATTGCTTCCTGACGCGATGACGATCCAGACCTGGACTCCGGATCAAACCAGGATTAGCTAACCAGCTAATGCGTCAGGAAGTTTAATATAAACAAATTCATTAACCAAAATAAGGATAACCAATGGAAGATTTATGCAGTAATTTTTTAATTATTGAAGCTCCAAACCAAGAAGATGAACATCAACTTCATAGTCTTCTACAGAAATCAAAAGTATACAATGAAGCTTTTGCCGTTGAAGGTTGGAAACCTTGTCGAAGCGAAATCGACTATGTAATCTATAGGGATTCAACAATAGGCGCAGGAATAGTTCTTTGGTACAAAAGAAATGCAGAGGAAATAACACATAAAGATTTAATTGATATAGAAAATTTTCTTTATGGAGAATATAAGGATCATTGTGAGAATTTATTAAGCAGAGAAATTGATAAACCTTACAAGTTTACTGTCAAAGATTTCGAAAATTTTTTATTAACAACGGGACAAGCAGATTTAGAAAATGGTTATAAGGCATATACTTTTTTCAAGGAATCTGGTATCATTGATAGATATGATTGGGCTCAAAAATGCTGGGGAACCATGTATAGTGCGAATTCGACCATAATGTTGAGTATGCCTCAAAAAGCTATCATAAAATTTATTACTAAAGATAACCCTCCACGCACCTGGCTTAAAACAGTTTCAAATGATTTACCTGGACTCAATTTCCAATTACAATGGTATTTGGGACCTTCTAAAAATGGGATTATAACAGCCACTAAAGGAGCTATTAAAGAAGGTTAAAATATTAATACACTAATAGCCATATTAATAATTACCGGACCTGCGAAAGCTAGGACGGCACAGATGGTCACTGCCACACCATCGGGTCCGGTATTCTTTTTATCAATATTTAATATACAAGAAATAAGAAAAAATTGAAAAAGAAAATAAAATTAAAAAGTCCCTTAATATTAAAATCCTTCATGAACTTGAATAGTAAAAGCTACCCTTTTAGTGATTTTTATATTGGAGATGATCACTGTTCAATTACTTTCAATGAATCAATAAATCCTCTAACATTCGAAACTCTACCTAAAGGTTATAAAACAAAATACGAAAATGAGTCTTTTATTTTATATCAAGACAAATATAATGAAGACACCTCTAACATCATTGAATGGGCAAGTAACTTGGCAAAAGCACAAGCTATAGCTATTGTATTTGATGAGAAGAAACATACAAAGAGAATAGAAGAGAAAATCCGGAAAAAATTACATTTAACAAATACTGTTATTGATCCTGATAATGCATACACCATGTTCGTGGATCCTAATAACTTAAATAAATTAAAGAAAATAATAAATCAATTTGCTAAGGAAAATAATATTAGTATAAAAATCTATGAGAATGCTGATGATTATTTTCTTGAAAGAGACGTATAAAAAATGAAAATATTATTAATCAGCAACTATTTCTTATTAAAAGGTTGCAACAGGAACATTCGATTACCTTGTTGAAGATGTAACTGAATTACATTCCAAATAAAATGAGAGCAATTTAATTAAAGATAAAAATCAATTTGAAAATAATTTTAATGATTACACATGAAAAATGAAGTTAAAAAAAATGAAATAATTAGTTATCCTATGTATGCTTTTGAAAGTACAATTGATAAGGCAGTAGCATACATATCTAATATGGATAATTTTAAAGCTAAAAAAATTGAATATGGTTTCTATAAAATCCATGTTTATTATAAAGAAAACCTATTGACCTGGATTCAAGAAGTACCACACAATACTAATAATGGTGTTGCCGGTAAAGCTTCTATAGCTTTCCCTCGCGCCTTAACTTATGATATAGCAGTCGAGAAATTAATTGGATTTCCATTTGCTATTACTATTAGTGAAGGAACGGTTTCTAAAGAGCAATATAAAAATTATGTACCTACAATAAGATTCATTACCAACCATACTATGCTGGTAGATATTATAATACTCGGACCTTCTGAACAATGTCCTATTGATAAATGGCCAGAATATGGGGCAATTTTAGATGCGTATTTTAAATATTTACCTGGTTTAGTAAGCCAAATTGAAGCACCTAAATTCTGTGAAATCTTTGGTAAAGAAAAACTGCTTAATCCTGGCAAAGCTTTTTTATATACTCTTCCAATGGACATTAGGTACAATCAATTAGGAGATATTGCTTTAGAAATTGATAGGCTAATGGATGCTATAGATAAGAATGTTCTTAAGAGTTTAAAATATAACTTTAAAGACATTTAACAAGTATAAGCAAATATTGTTAGAACCCTAAATACTTAGGGTTCTTAAATTTATAAATAAATTGGAAAAATAAAAAATATGGATAATATTATAACAAAATTAAAAGCTTGTATTTTTATGGATCAGGGTGATATAAAATATCTAGATGACATAGCTGTTAGAATTAATGATCCGGATAAAACAAGAAAATTGTTCTGTGACTTTGGAGCAATTAACAAAAAATCAGCGAAAAAATTATGTGGTGCATTACAGAAGTTAGGTTTTGATGCGACTGTCGACGATTTTGACAGAAAAATTGTGAATGCAACAAAAGATGTGAGTTATAATAATTCAAAGCATGCTTTAAATATAGCAATGTATGAAGCTTATAAATATTCATCTGAATTAATTACTTTAATGATTGAACAAGATATTAAACCGAACAATAAACCAGAGGGTCAACAATAGTGATTATAAATGAGAAATTTATGGTAAGGCATTATAATATTTCCGTGCGAGAGAATTCATCAATAGCATTAAATCCTCAAGGCAGTATAGATCAATATGGATTCCCCCTCACTCTAAATCCTACTATTGGTTGTCATTTTGCATGCAAGTATTGTTATTCCCCTGTATTTGTTAAGAAACAATTAACTGACAGGAGAAAGGATTTCTTTGAAGAAGTAATTTTCAAAAAGGAAATACCGGCATTACTTGAAAAGGAACTTGAAAAGTATTCAGTTCTTCCTAACCATTTGAAAAGGGTTCAGATAAATGAAACAAGCGATTACTACCTTCCCAGGATAATAAATGGAATTCAGGATGGTACTCTTCCTGACATAATGCTTGAAGTATTAAATATATTTCAGAGGCAATGGGATAAGGGAAATAAATGGATGTTACACTTTCTGACCAAAAGTCCATTAATAAGGTTTCATCTGGATAAACTGATTGAAATGAAACATATGGTTCAGGTTGAAATGAGTATTGCCACTATAGTTGAGGATATTAGAAGAAAAATAGAAGTCTCAGCCCCTTCAACACAGCAGAGGTTTGATACCATAAAATTGTTATCTGATAATGGGATCTTTGTCAGAGTTATGGCCATGCCTTTTTATGGTGATTACAATGATGTATTAAACATTAAAAAGGTTACGGCTCAATATGGTGCCAAGGCTTTCAAGAACAAAGGTTTGAATTATTTTGATTGGGATGAACTTAAAAATTTATCTTATCAGGATTTGATAGCTGATAAAGTCTCCCGAGTACAGGGAAGAAAAGACATAATGTATGAAGACTTAAACTATAAGAGCGGTGAAGACTTTTTGGTTAATGGGAAACCTACTTCGATAAATTTATTAATGCCGATTGATAGAAAATGGGCAGCAGTTACTAAAATGGAAGAGCGTATAAAACCTATGGATCAGAAGATCATCAATTGCGGATACGGTGACATAAACTCTGAAGACTGGGGATATATAAAATAATGAAAGCATTTTTGTTGTATATTGTTGGATTATATTCGTGATGAAACAGGAACTATACCTTATTTTACGGGATGATCTTGAACAAATTCTTTCTGAAATAATTCGGAAAGAAATGAGTTCAGTACTTCAAGCACAATCAAGATCAAATACAGAGGATGAGGATTTCATTTCTTTTAATGAAACTCTTCGGTTGTTAAAAATCTCTCGTCCAACCCTGTTCAAGCACATGAAAAATGGTATAGTTCCTTATCGCAAGATTGGAAGAAGGCTTTTATTTCCAAAACAAGTTATATTAAAAAGTCTTGAGTCTAAAAAGTAAAATTGTTTCAATTAGATATTAAAGACTTTTATCTTTCCGAATGAAGTGCAGGTTATATATATTAAATGTTCTAACTTACTTTTTGCTTAATTTGATTCATTTTATCTAAATCAACGTGCAAAGATTCTTTTATTTTTTCAGCTTTATCCCAAATCGTATCATAATAATCTTTAAAAAATTTTACCAGCAAGGGTGTTCTTATTGACATATACTTAATTCCGTCTAAAGGTCTTATTTGCCCGGGAATTCTTGAAAAACCACAAATGACTTGATTGCTATCCACTATAGTATATGAAATTAGTGGAACATTTACATTATCAATATTATGATAAGCAAGATGATAATTATAATTATCAAAAAGATTTTTTGCTCTTTCAAAATAATGTTTATCGCTTAAACTAGATATTTCTTTGTACATAATATTTTCTCTTTTACAAACCTTCCGCATTGTATTTACATAGTATTCATAGGCATCTTGTTCTTCTGCAGTCCTATAACCAGTATATGAACCCCAAGTTATATCTTCTATTGAGCATTTAGCTTTTAATAATTGTTTTGATATGAAATAATACATTTCGGCAGCATTATCAATTTCTATTATTTCTATTTTCTCTCCGCCTAATCTACTTACAATATTTGATATATTTTGCATTGAACTACTCAATAAGAGAACTATCATCCCAAGTAAGAGAAGAATGATTTTAGGAATTCTTTCTGCGAACCACGGAATATTATCTAATATACCAAGGAGGTCAAAAACTGCAAATAATATTACAGCAACTGAAGTGATTTTTAGCGTTAAGTCATCTGTGAAATATTTATTCATTATTTCTCCAATTTTTCTATATGTATAATGGCGTTATACTTAACTCCAACTCAGAATAATGTTCTGAATGTGAAAAACTATTTTGGATTGAGCTACCTCTTAGATTACTTATTTATGTAAATAATCTTCTTAATTTCTTAAATATTTTTATTATAACAAGACCAATTAAAGATGCAAATAGTCCTAACATAAAAGATAACCACACACCAAGATTTAACGAGAAATTATAATAAATAAAGAAATAACAAATTATAATAGTTATAATTATTCCGATTAAGGCACTTAAAGATGTTGATTCACCAAATAATTTTTGACGAGGTGCTTTTTGAAACTTTATTTTCACACCTATGTGGTCGCAAGCCACAGAGATTAAAGGATAATTTCTTAATTCATTAACAATGAGCAAGGAAAATTCTATAGTATCACCTCTATTCATAACTGGAACAATATAATCTCTGAATAAAAGAGTTTGCCGAGCAACTTCGGGATTGCTATCAGACGATATTTTTGAATATTTGTCTGTGAAATAAATATTTTTCCCACTAGAATTATTATTACCATGAGAAATTAAAATTATACTATCAGAGTCGCAGCATAGATTAAATTCAATATTGGATAAATCTCTATTTGTATCATTTACGATATAGATTGTTGAAATATATAAACTATTTACTGGAATTTTATTATGAAGAACCTCTATAGAACCAATAGCAGGTATATTTGAAGAAATGGCAATATGTTGATGAAATACGGTATATCTTAAAATAGAAATTCTGTTTATAAATTTATCCCAAACGTGCATTAACAATGCTCCGCCAATAAATGTTGAAATATATTTGTAAATTGATTCCATTGTATAATCAAGCCCTGCTGCTAAATTGCACTTTAAAACAAGTTTTTAATAATAATGATCTGTCGGTAAGTTTCCAAAAAAATGTCAGTGTATCGTATCTGCCCATTGTTCACGCAAGAACAATTTAAACTTATGAAGTTAAAAAATAATTGGCAAGCAAAATATTAGTTTATAAATTAAAATAGTGGCCAACTGTGGATTTTATAGCTTTTAAAGTTAGACAGAGTGGGAAATCAGGTCTAAAATATTCAACCATAATTTTTCGAGCTAATATGTTTTGAGAGGAAGGAGACTTTTATTCCCAAAGCAAACTATATTGAAAGGTCTTAATTCTAAAAAGTAAATGATAAATTTAGATATTAAAGACCTTTACATTTCCTTCTTCATTCCATGCACTTTTAATTGCGTTCTCCTTTTCCCTGGATGTTATATCAATATACTTTTTGAATGTTTTATAATTCTGATGACCGGAGATACTCATAATTACTTCTGCTTTAATACCACGCATAAGAGATTGAGTTATAAATGTTCTTCTGGCTGTATGGACTGTTACTAATTGCCATTTATGAAATTCTTTTACTTCTGGTTTATTTCCTCTGTACCTTACAGTTTTAATAATATCATTGATTTCAGCTGTTGCACAAATTTCTTTTATATATTGATTAAGTTTTTGATTCGACAATCTCGGAAGTGGAGTAGGTAAATGCGAGTATTTTGCAAGAATACTTATTGCGTAATCATTTAAGGGAATCTCCAAAACATCTCTGGTCTTTCCAGTCCGCAGAAACCATTTGTTATTCCTTATGTCCTGATGTTCAATTCTGGCCAAATCACCAAATCGACCTCCTGTGTAGCATCCAAATAAAAATAAATCCATTGCTCTTTTCAGATGTTTGTTCTTCTCATCAAATTCCATGGCATATAATTTTTTTAGCTCCCTCTCTGTAAGAGCAATTACCTCAATTTTATCTTCCTTTACCTTCCATTTTTTATAATAGGAATAAGTATTTATATTTCTTTCATATGCCCAGTTAAGAAATATCTTGAACAAACCTATTATTTTATATGCAGAGTTGTTCACCATAGCTTTCTTTTCATTTCCATCATCTTCGAGTAAATAAGTAAGAAATTTATCATAGAACATCAGGTCAAGCTTGGCAAAATTTAATGCAACTCTATTCTTTTTTTCAAATCCCTTTAGATGTTTAATTACAGTTCCATACTTTCGTATAGAATCAGGGCTCATATCCTTCTTTCTGACATCTTTGAAGATTTCTAAAGCCTGAAACAAATTGAGTTGTTCTTTCTGGAATTTACCAAATTTCTCAAGTATGACAGACCTGATCTCTTCATAATCGGTTGTTGGATTGGCAGCCTGTATTTTCAATACAGTTTTCTTAATCTCATCTTTGTAGCTGTTAAGGTAAGAGTTTAATTCCTTTGCCAAGGGATATTTGTTTTTACCCTTTTCTATAGCAAGTTCAAGACTTTTATCCCAATGCTCGTGTGTGATTTTATGTTTAGTGTTTAATTGGATTGTTTTGCCTTTAGCCAAGCCACGAATGTAACAATAAATGGCCCTTTCAGGAGATTTAAGCTCTTTTCTTTCTAAGTAAAAATGTATGTTCATCTTATTCCTCACTATCAAAATTTTAAGTTCGACTACAAACTAATATAATAAGTGTCACACAGTTTTCACACACGAATGAGTCACTTTGATAGATTTTGTGAGACTGAAGAATTTTTATTTCTTTGATTTTAGTTCAATTTTGAAGGGTAAGGTCTATAATGGTATATTGATGTTAAGTTCAATCACCTATCTTGTGGAGGTGGCGGGAGTCGAACCCGCGTCCGAAGTTATGATCCAATAAACCGCTACATACTTAGTTCGTTTTTTTTAAGCTTATAATTATCAAACAAACAAACTTCATTATAAGCTTGCCCGATTATTTTCCCTTAAAATGCCGGACCTACAATCCTAAGGTAAGCACATCTAAACGGCGTTCATCCAATTACCGGTGTGCTAAGCGCTTGGTGAACGGCTACCCTATATTAGGCAGCTAAGGCGTAGTTATATTCGCCAGTTATATTTTTTGTCCAACGTTTAACGTGACATTTTGGGATCACGGTATGCTGTTCATTGTCTCTTTAACCCCGTCGAAGCCAATTTCACCCCCAATTAAACTTTCCAGGTTATATCGGGTTTGTTCTGTATGCTGTTTTCGTAACGGGCTAATACAAATAAAAGATCTGAGAGACGATTCAGTAATATAACTATTTTACGGTTGATTGTCTCTTTAGTTTCCAACTCTACTACTAATCTCTCTGCTCTGCGGCAAACTACCCTGCAAACGTGCAGTAATGCTGCAGATTTTGAGCCTCCCGGAAGTATGAAATTCCTTAATTCCGGAAGTCTTTCTGTAAATTTATCAATTTCTTTTTCCCAGGGTAGATAATGTTCATCTGCTATCCTGGTAATTTTTAACTTAGCATTTTTTTCAGTAATAGGAGTTGCCAGGTCGCTCCCTGCATTAAATAAAATATTCTGCATGCTGAATAGTAATTCTTTTACTTCATCATCTTTACATTCAGTTACAGCCAGACCAATAAACGAGTTCAGTTCATCTATAGTTCCATAAGCAGCAATTCTTAAGTTGCTCTTTAGAACTCTTTCTCCTCCGAATAATGAGGTTTCTCCTTTATCGCCTGTCTTTGTATATATCTTCATCTTTTAAATGGTAAATTAACTATTGTAACAGGAACTTTACCATTAGAATTTTGACTAAACAATTGGATGCCTTCTTTATCATAAGCTTTTCTCACGTAAGCCAACCCGATATTCCTGTTCAACTTTGGTGCGAAAACTACCGATGTTATTTCACCCGCTTCTTTCCCTTCTTCATCAAATAAGGCTTTGCTGCTTAGTTCGTGATTTTCTGAATTTAATTTTACTCCAGTTAAAGAGTATTGAACTTTATCATACGTATCTAATCTCGCAATTACTTCCTGACCGATGTAACATCCTTTGGTAAAGTTGACTATATGTTTTAATCCTGCTTCATGAGGATTATATTCATCATTAAGTTCATTAGGTGCTTTAGGTATTCCTGCTTTTACTCTGTAAATCTCATAAGCATCTTCGCCAATAAAATTTACTTCATAAGGACCTTTATTTTCATCAATGAATTTAACCAATCCTTTTGCATTTTCATTATCAGCAATAATCCTAAACTGTTCTCTGCCAAAATTTAATCTAACAACAAAGAATAATAATCCTTCAGTGTTTACAATTTTAAAAGAATTTTCTGGAATGTTATTTATCATTCCTCCACAAATGAACATTAAGAATGAATTTGCCTGTGGACCAAGTACATCGATTATTGAATATTTATTTTCTGTATCAATTACTTTAACATCATCAGAAATTGTGTATTTATCAATCCAACTTTTCAACTTTGACTTATGGATTGGGCTGCATATCATTAGTTGATGCGTTTCAAAATTTATTATTTCCACAACATCAATAATACGTCCTTTTTCAGTAGTAAAGATTGTCTGAGTAACCTGTTCCTTCTTTAAATCTTTTAAACCATTTGTAGTAATTCTATGAAGAAAATCGAGTACATCAGCACCCTTAAGCTCTATAATCCCCATGTGCGAAGTATTGCGCAGACCTACTCCATTATATAGAGTATTAAGCTCCTCATTAACATCAGAATACACTTTTATTACTCTTCCTTCAGGTTCCTGGGAAGCTGTAAAATTCATATCTTCAAAATAATTTAACAAAGTATGTGTCTTTGGGTCATTAAAATTCATTGGTTCCTTAAGCAAAAAATAATAACATTAGAGAGATAAAGTTAACATTAAAAAACTAAAAAATAAATGAAATGATTGGGATTAAGAGGTGAAAATTGATACTGAAAAATTGGACTTTAATTCACCTTCTTTTTAAGAAATGAGATCCGTACGCTTCGCTCAGGATGACCCAATTAATCAGCGATTCAGATGAATTCCATACACCTTTTCAGCAATGGATTTTAATTCTTCTACTTTATCTTTAGGGATTTCCATCAGGGTACCGGAGGTTCTTGCAAGGTAAAGTATTTTCATTGTGTGTTCAAGTTTTTCCATTTTGTAGTATGCATCTTCAATGGAACTGCCGAGAGTTACTGCTCCGTGGTTGTTGAGGAGAAAAATATTAGTCTTATCAATATATCTGTTCATTGATTCAGCCAAGGATTCAGTTGATGGAGTAGCATAACTGCATCTTGCAATTTTTCCAAGAAGTAAAATTACTTCAGGAAAAATATTTTCTGGAATTTCTTCTTTTATGCTTGCAGCGGCTGTGGAATAAGGAGGATGGTTGTGTATAACAGCATTTAAATCTTTCCGTTTATGGTATGCATTAAGATGAATTTTTACTTCAGTAGATATTCTTCCTTCACCTGAAATTTTGTTTCCCTCTATATCTATTTCGATAATATCTTTTTCAGTTACCTCCCCCTTGCAGATTGCTGAACGTGTAATTAAGATATTTCCTTTTTCTGTTCTGCAGGAAAGATTACCGTCATAAGCAGCTACAAATCCTTTTTCATATACTTTATGGCAGATATTTATCAGCCTTGTAACTTCTTGCATCCTTCCACCAATTCTTCCATAAGCTTTATATTTGCCAGTCCATCATAACCAGTAACTTCAGGTTCAATATTTTTTATAAATGAATTTTGGACTGATTTTAAAAGCAAATGAAGTTTATTTCCTCCTTTACGGAAAGCTTTTTTTGCTTCTCCTTCCATCAGGATTGTCATCTTTGCTGAATGAGCTTTTCCTCTAATCAAACCTTCAATAGAAATTGCGCCTTTATGTCCAATTATATCAATACGGTTGAATGATTTTTTATTATTAAAAGAAACATTAAAGTACCCATAACCTCCTCGTTCATACTGAACAATTCCGGCAGCAAAATCATCAACTGGAGATTTGTAAACTACATTATCTACAAATCCGGTAATAAGTTTTATTTCACCATTCAAAAATCTAAGTAGGTCAAGCATATGCGGACCAAGGTCCATCAAAGCACCCCCGCCATATTCTTTTACAAATCTAAAGTTATCATTCGGGGCATAATCAATATTAAAGTTTACATTGATGGTAACTATTTTTCCAAGAAATTCATCATTGATAAGCTCTTTTGCTTTTTTAATTAGAGGGTGAAATCTATATGGTAAGTTTATAGTTAAAAAAACATTATTCTTTTTACAGACATTTACCATCTCCTCTGCTTCTCTTGAAGTTAGTGCTAATGGTTTATCGCAAAGAATATTTTTTCCGGCTTCAGCTGCCTTAATAACAAGTTCGTAATGATGGTTATTTGCACTACCGATATAAACAGCACTTATATCTGATTTAAGAAAATTATTATAGTTGTCAAAGTGGTATGGAATTCCGAATTTTTCTGCAATACTTTTTGAGTGAGATAAATCCCTGCTGTATACTGAATATAATTTGCTTTTTCTTAAAAATTGTATGCCTGGTATAATTGCCTGCTCTGAAAATCTGCCTAAACCTGCCACTCCCCATTTTAATTTTTTAGATTTTCTATCTTTAATTTTAGATATATCTATTTTTAAATCAGGTAAAATCATTATTTAAATATTTTCAATCTATCCATTAATTTAACAATTGGTTTGGAGTTCTGCATAATGTAAAAATGAACTGAGGGAACTTTATGTGCCAATAAATCCTCAACCTGCTTTGCCGCCCATTCCACTCCAATATCAAGCACGTGTTCAGGCTTGGCGGAATAAATTGCATCCGAAAATTCAGTTGGCATTGATATATGAAAATTCTTTGGAATATTTATTAAATGAGCTTTGTTTGTTAGAATTTTTAATCCCGGAATAATAGGAACATTTATGCCTTCACTTCTGCAAAGGTCAACAAATTCAAAATAAACCCTATTATCAAAAAACATTTGTGTAACAACATAGTCAGCACCAGCATCAACTTTTTCTTTAACAAATTTAACATCTGTTTTCAAGTTTGGTGCTTCATAATGTTTTTCAGGATAACCACCAACTCCAATACAAAAATTAGAAGGTTTAGCATCAAGAAGATTTTCTTCCAGATACTTACCATTATTCATATCTGCAATTTGTTTTACCAAATTTACTGCATACCTGTTTATGCTTTTACCTTCAGGAACAGGTTTATCATATGCATTGTCATCACCTCTTATTGCAAGTACGTTTTCAATCCCAAGGTAATTTAACTCAATTAAAAAATCTTCAGTCTCTTCTCTTGTAAATCCTTTTGTCAAAATATGAGGTACAGTATCAATATTAAATTTATGCTGAATTAAAGCGCATATTCCTAAAGTCCCGGGTCTTTTTCTTTTAATTTTTTTCTTAATGCCTGTAGTAGTTTCTTCGTAATGCACTTCAGCCGAATGGCTGGTGATATCAATAAAAGGCGGATGATATCTTGCTATGTCTTCAATAATAGAGAGCAAGCTCATTATATCACCACCTCTTTTGGGAGGAATAATTTCAAAACTAATTAACGGCTCAGTAGCATTAGCGAGATGTTCGATAACTTTCATTTCTTATTCTTAATAACCTCTATTATTATATTTTACAAATATAACTAATCTTTCTTCTTTAATGTAAATAATTTATTGTTTGAATTTCTAATTGATGCTTCATCTGTCTTAATAGTCAAATATTTTCCGCTTATCCATAGTCCATACATATCTTTATAATGGTCACTCATTATATTCCCTGATTCACCGGTTGTTGTTATCATATAAAATACATTTGGATTAGAAAAATCATATATAAATCTCATTGATGGACCAAGTGTATTTTCATAGGGCTCGTGATTTAATTCAGCATAATCAGGACTACCAGCAAAGAATGGGTATTCAGTATTAAAGATAGTTGTACCATCTCCGCCTATACTTTGCGGACCAATATTAATCTTTTCATCAATCAATGATGATTGTCCACTGAATGGATGTTTCATCTTTACTTTGTGTAGTCTCCCCCATTGCCATTCAGCTAAATCTTTTCCAAATTGATTTTCCAAATCAGTTAAGGCATCGGCTAAACTTTTTCTTATTATTTCTTTTTTATCTTCACGCTTTGGAGTTTTTGTATCATCATACCAAATTGAATTCTCATTTAAAAGTAATTCTTGTAAAATTCTATATGGAACATTGGCAACGAAAACATACTCGTTAAAAAGGTCATCCCCCATTTCATCAATGAAAATATTTTTTAACAAAGTATTTAAGAATACAGAATATATTGCAGGTGTCTGACTGTTTTCATCAAAATCATAATTCCATTTTTCAAAAAGAAGTAACGTCTCTTTTAAATTTTTATCTTTAATTTTCAAGCCTTCAAAAGCTTTTAATATTTCTTTAGTAATCTCTTTTGCATAAGGTGAAATTTGGTCCAGCTGGTAATTTTTATAGTCCTGAACACTGTGCTTATCCTTCGAAGTGAGCAGTTGATTTATTCTATCAATTCTTGAAGATGGTTCCCATAAATTTGTTAAATAAGTTTGAACACCTTCTAACACTTTATTGTTTGCAGTTGCAATATAATTTTCTGTTGGATTAAAAATTTCAGGGAAATCTGAAGGAGGAGCTATACCTGTCCAATCGCTTGAGCCAAGCTTACCATCATAAACAAGCTGAGGTTTATTGTTGGTGCGTAATGGAATTCTGCCTCCCATTTTGTATCCAATATTTCCATTCTTATCTGCATAAACAAAATTCTGTGCAGGAACAGAAAACATATTAACACCCGAAGTGAACTCATTCCAATTTTTTGCTTTATTAATTTTTACAAAAGCAGAAAACTCATCACTCGGTTCATTCCCCATCCATCTCATACTCATAACTGCATTTGGCTGTTTATCCTTTTGATATAAAAGAGTAAACAAGTGAGTATCATTTATAATTGGTCCACGATGAGTGATTCTAATGGTATGTTCAACATCCAGAGAATCTTTTACTTTAATAATTTCCTTTATGGTTGTAATTGGTTTAGGTTCACCATCAACAATGTAATTCTTTTTTGTTTGGTCTAATTCTTCTATATAAAAATCGCAATCATCATTCATTACATTGGTCAATGTCCAGGCAATGTTGTCATTCTTTCCAATAGCAAATGCTGGAACTCCAGGAAGAGTAAAACCCGATACAGTGTTGCCTCCCGATTTTACAACTGCAGCATACCACTTACCAGGCATTGAATAGCTAAGATGAGGGTCATTGGCAATGATTGGCATTCCTGATGTTGATTTAGTTCCATTAACTACCCAGTTGTTGGAGCCAATATGAGTTCCGGAACTTCCCATAAAATTTCTAAATTCCTTCGATGTCTTAAGGAAGTTGTCTGATACTTCTGGCAATGTATCCATTTGAATTTCGCCCTTTGGACCTTCACCAAAATCAGGAATTAATGAACCTGCTTTTTGCTTGCCAAACTTTTTTATCAATTTATAAAATGTAAAATCAGTCCACCAGCCAATGTTTAATTCCCACGCCATCATCCTTATGACTTCCATACTATGAACAGGCTTCCATTCTTCAGGGTCATAATTCAAAAAATCAAATTCAATAGTTAGTTTATTCTTATTTTCTTTGATGAAAGCATTAACACCATTGGAGTATGATTGCAGTAACCTTAAGTTATCCTGAGGAACTAATTTTAAATTAGCATAAGCAGTTCTTTTAATCCCCATTGTTAAAAACATTTTATCGTAAGGAATAGTGCGTGTTCCAAATACTTCACTTAATCTTCCTTCAGCAGCCCTGCGGATAAAATCCATTTGAAACAGTCTATCTCTAGCGTGAAGATACCCTAAAGTAAAAGCAGCATCATTGTCATTATTAGCAAGGATATAAGGAATAGCCATACTGTCTGAATATATTTCTACATTCTCGCTTAATCCTCCTACTGAAACTTCACCTGAATATTCCGGAATGGAAGATTTTACCATATTGTAAAAAACTATTCCTGCTACAGCAAAAACGATGATGAATGATACGACTAAGCCAATAACTATTTTTAACCACTTAGGCATTGAATAAACTAAAATTAATGGAAATACAAATAAATGAAATTTATGATAAAAATAAACAGATATAATTGATGTTGTTAATAATGTCTGCTCATATATTCAGATTTTTCCCCTCTTCTAAAAAATAAAATTATCAAAATAAGTATAGTAAACTGACTTAACATTATTGCAAAATGCTTAGCTACAGTTATACTTCCAAGATTTGCTAATCCATCATCATTAAAGTTTTTGGTGCCATTAAGCAGCTGCAGCAGATTAAAATTTTCTATATAATCCAGAATAACAGCAATGAAAGGAATAAAAATTAAGAAGAAGAATTTTCCCTTCCATATTCGATTAACAAAAAATAAAATAATAGAGAAGTAGAATAAACCATAAATTGCAGCATAGACAAAATCAAAGTAAAGGATTTTTCTATAATTACTTAAGTCAATATCATCCAGTTGGGTGAAGTAATACATAATATGAGAGCGTGAATAGTAAAACCTTAAATCGGGAATTCCGGTTTGATTATAATATTCGTAAGCAGTTTCAGGAGAATAAACAAAAACTCTTTCAGAAGCATCTGCTCCCTCCTTCTTCAAATTATTAATACTAAAACCCATATTGGAAAAGAAAAAAAGATAATATGCCCCAAAGTAAACAATGGCAGTAACTAAGATAAAAATACCATACTTATTCTTCTTCATCAAATCCTCAAATAATCAAAAGAACAAAATAAAGAATTTATGATAAGAAGTTGGTTATTGATAACATATTAGAGGCTTTGAGTATCGTTTATAAAACGAGAAGTAGATACATTTACTTAATTAAAAGCATTTTTTTAGTCTCTAAATAGCTTCCTGTTTGTATTTGATAAAAATAGATTCCTGAAGATAAACTACTCCCATTAAAATCAACTTCATATTCTCCTGCATTCATATCTTTATTAACAAGATGCACTACTTCTTTGCCTAGAATATCATAGACTCGAATGCTTACCAAACCTTGTTTAGGAACAGCATATTTTATTTTTGTAGATGGATTGAAAGGATTGGGGTAATTTTGTTCTAAACTATAATCAATAATTGTAGTTCTTTCATTAACGCTTGTTGGATTAAGAACATTAAAAGGCAGTTCTGTCCAAGTTTCGCCACAGTCCGTAGATTTTGCAAAGTAACCGGAATCTCCGGAAGCATAAAATTCCTTACAACCTTTAAATAAATAATTACGAGTTAAAGAATTACTAAACTTATACTCCCAAGTAGTGTTAAGGAAAAATAAAAGTAAAGACATTTAAAACTTGCTACAACATACAAGTGGGATAAGGAGAGTACATTTATCACTAAAAGTATAATCTAAAGTAAAATTAAAAAAAGGGCTTCAGTTTCCTGAAGCCCTTCAATCAATTTACCTTGGCTGTCATGAACCACTTCATGACAGCTATTTCATAAAGACTCTTACTTCAGCAGTTCCATTGGGTGATAAAGTCTTGCAATATTGTTGTAAGCTTTTTCCAGTATATTTTCATTTGGTAAGAATACTACTCTGAAATGCTGAGTACCCGGTACTTGTCCGAATCCGCTTCCAGGAACAACCACAACACCTGCTTCACTAATTAATTGTTTAACAAATTCCATATCAGGTTCATCTGTATGCAATCTTGGGAATGCATAAAAAGCACCTTCAGGTTTAACACAGCTGATACCGGGAATTTCATTTAACATCTTAACTGTAATATCTCTTCTCTTAGTTAACTTAGCCATTGCTTCAACTAAATGAGACTGGTCGCTTTCAAGTGCAGGTTTAATTGCATACTGTTCAGGATGATTTGCTGATAATCTTGCTCTTAAAATTTTATTTATTGCTTCAATATAACTGCCTAATACCTGCTGTCTTCCGCTTACAATTCCCCATCCTATTCTAAATCCAGGCACAAAGTAATTCTTTGATAATCCGCCAAAGGTAATGCAGGAAACATCTTTATTTAATGATGCAATTGAAATATGTTTTTTGCCGTCAAATAAAAGTTTGTCATAAATTTCATCAGCAAAGATTACAAGATTATGCTCTAATGCTAAATCTATAATTTGTCTTAAAATTTCTTCAGTATATAATGAACCTGTTGGATTGTTAGGATTAATTAAAACAATTGCTTTTGTCTTATTGTTAATCTTGCTTTTAATATCTTCGATATCAGGCTGCCATCCATTATCCTCATCAAGGTAATATGGGTTTTCCATATTTCTTAACTTACTTCCGATAGCTGTGTATAAAGGATAACCCGGAGTTGGTAGAAGTACATTTTCACCTTCATTAACTAAGGCAGTCAGGCAAATTTCAATTGCTTCACTTGCACCTGTTGTAACAAATACATCCAGAACGTTATCAATACCTTTTCTATTAGCTTCATCTTCAATTGCTTTAACAGCTTCTGAAATTCCTGATGAAGGAGAATAACCATTTTTATTATCAAGCATTGCCTTGTAGGTATGCTCAATCATATATCTCGGTGGTGCAAAATCAAACAAATTCGGGTCACCAATATTCAAATACAACATCTCTTTACCAGATTTTGCAGCTTGCTGAGCAAGAACTACAATATCTCTTACTGCATATTTTATCTCTTCAGTTCTAACAGCTGGCTTAATTTCTATAAAATTATTCATTAATTTCTCCTGTATTTTAAAAGGATTTTTAATCCTCAACAATTTTTATAATTTTATATGATTAAATTACCTTATTTAATATTTAGTATCAATCCGCTTAAATAGATATTTTGTTAGTTGTGCTATTTCAAAAACATAGGAATTTGTAAATGAAAATGTCAGGCGGTCCGGCTTCTCTTAACATCAAAATTATTTTAATCATTATTGCTGTTGTAATTGCAGGAGGTACACTTTTTTATACCCAGGACCTTGTAAGTAGATTACAAAATAGAGAAAGGCAGATAGCAGAGCTATTTGCTGATGGTATTGAGTATGCTGCAAACAGCACAGGCACTGAAGGTGGCGACATCACATTCCTTTTTGATAATATCATTAAACCTATTGATTTTCCATTAATACTTACTGATGCTAATAATAATGTAAACTATAAAAGCAAAACCGACATTAAAAATATATCCTATGATTCCACTCTTTCAGAAGCTGATATTCATAATTTCTTTAAAGATAAAATTAAGGAAATGGATGGCATACACGAGCCTATCCTTGTTACTTATAATGACACTCTTGTTCTTCAAAAGATTCACTTTGGAGATTCTGAATTAGTCAGCAGGTTGCGGTTTTATCCATATTTACAAATTTTCATTGCTGCCTTATTTATTATTTTCGGCTACATAGGATTCAGCAACATTAAGCGTAATGAACAAAGTAACATCTGGGTTGGTATGGCAAAGGAGACTGCGCATCAGTTTGGAACTCCAATATCAAGCCTAATGGGTTGGCTTGAGATGTTAAAGCTAAATTACCGGAATTTTGATAAAGTTTTGGATATTACTGATGAAATTGAAAATGATGTTGAGAAATTAAATCGTATTACATATAGATTCTCTAAGATTGGTGCAACTCCTGAATTAAAAGCAAAATCTGTTTATGAAGAAATAAGAAAAGTAACTGAATACTTTCAAAGAAGACTTCCACACTCAGGTAAGGTTGTTGAGTTGTTAATTGAAGGAGATAATTCTGCCTGTGCAAAATTAAATCCTGAATTATTTGAATGGGTAATTGAGAATCTGGTTAAGAATTCACTTGATGCAATTGAAAACAGCAAAGGTGAAATAAAATTTTACATTAAAGATTGCAAGAACAAAATTGAAATTGATGTTTCTGACAATGGGAAAGGTATTGATATTAAGAGAAGAAAAGATGTTTTCAGACCAGGTTATAGTACAAAGAGAAGAGGCTGGGGATTAGGATTAAGTCTTTCCAAAAGGATTATCGAAGGATACCATAATGGAAAGATATTTGTAAAATCATCTGTTCCTGGTGAAGGAACTACTTTTAAGATAATTTTGATGAAGTGTTAAATAAAGGATAGCAACGGTATTAAGTTTCTATACTTTTTATATTAATTTTTATTTGAAGAATTTTAATTTTTTAGCATCGAAGATGCGAATCTATCTATAGCCGTTAGCGTGAGCTAATGGTATATTATAAAAAAAATTATGCACCCTGAAGGGGTGCTTCTATAAATTTATAATTATATTTAATTGTGGGAACCTATTTATAAATCTTCTTCATAGAGTTTAATAAATCCAAAAAGTTACATCTTAAGAAGAAAAAGAAAATCTTATAAAATCTGTAGGAATAGAATTTAAAGATTACTATTTATTTGATGATGAATGACCAGCCCCTTCAGGGATGTTATTTTCTTTCCATTGCTTACGCTAACGGCTATAGATGGATTAGCACCTTCAGTGCTTATTTATAAAGAAATGAAGTGAATTTCACTGAGTGATTTTCATAAAGTGAGAATTATACGAAGGTGTTCTGTGCAAAAATTTTCTATATTATTTTAGTTGGTACTTTTACTTAGTATGACAAATTAAATTTAGCTCATCTCTAACATTCTTTCGATTGGCAGTAATGCCTTGCGCATTACCTCAGGGTCCATATTTATTTGAGGTCTCTTATTCTTCATACATAAATACAATTTTTCCATTGTATTGAATTTCATAAATGGACATTCATTGCAATTGCAATTTTTTTCAGGTGGAGCAGCTATAAATTCTTTTTCAGGTACTGCTTTCATCATCTGATGTATTATACCCGGTTCAGTTGCAACTATATAACTATTTGCATCATCTTCTTTAACATAATTTAACAGCCTACTTGTTGAACCGATAAAATCTGCCTTATCAAGTAAATGGTCTTCGCATTCAGGATGAGCAATAAGTTTTGCGTTTGGATGCTGCGCCATTATATCTAATATTTTTCTTTCGCTAAAAGTCTCGTGAACTATACAAGTGCCATCCCATAATAACATATCCCTGCCGGTTTTCTTTATCAGGTACTTTCCTAAATTTCTGTCAGGTGCAAAAAGGATAGGTTTATCTTTTGGAATTTGATTGATAATCTTTTCAGCATTACTGGATGTACAAATTATATCGCTTAATCCTTTTACTGCAGCTGAGCAGTTTATATAAGTAATTGAAATATGGTCAGGATGTTTTTCTCTGAATGCTTTAAATAAAGGTGCCGGACAACTATCAGCCAATGAGCACCCAGCTTCAAGGTCTGGTAATAAAACCAGCTTGTTTGGATTTAAAATCTTTGCAGTTTCTGCCATAAAATGCACACCAGCAAAAACGATAACGTCAGCTTTAGTTTCTTTAGCTCTTTTAGCAAGTTCAAGTGAATCACCAACAAAATCAGCAAGGTCTTGAATTTCACTATCTTGATAAAAATGAGCCAAAATAACTGCATTCAGCTCTTCTTTAAGCTTAAGTATCTCTGGAGCTAAATCAATTTTTTCATCAACTTCTAAATCAAACATTCTTTAAATCCTTTTTACAAGTAATAATTTACATAACTACTGTAATTTTTACTTCCTATAAATAAAATTGTTTCAAAATAAACGTAATAACAAGATGTATCTTGTGGCACAATCATTGAACATATTAATTCAGCAAACTGAAAAAATAGTTATAAGCATAGCAACCCCCTCCATTAAAAGACACTTAATACTGTCAAAGACTCCCAACTTTGACAGTATTACTTTTTTAAACCAACTTTAACTTATTAATTCCTTCATATTATCTAAAGAGTAAAAAATTTCTTTCTTATTTGCTTCAATATCAATTAGTACATTTCCTATATCAGCCAAAAGTACAAATTTAATTTTTCCACCTTTATTTTTTTTATCCTGACTCATAACTTTATACATTTTTTCATTATCAAGGTTTTGAATAATTTTTGGAAGTTTTATTCTATTCAATAATTTCAAGAACATATCCAATCTGGATTTTAGCAAAAATCCTTTTTTGTAGGACATCAATAATGCTGCAATAATTCCTGCCATAACAGCATCACCGTGAGTAACCTTAAAGTTTGAATTTGTTTCAATTGCATGGCCAAATGTATGTCCTAAATTTAAAATCTGACGAACATTATTATCTTTTTCATCCTGGGCAACAATTGAAGCTTTTAATGATGCAGTTTTATATATAACATCTTCGAGTACTTTGCTGTTTCTGTTCATTATATCGTGAAGATTATTATTTACATAAAAGAAGAAATGATAATTTGAAAGCAGGCCATACTTTATTATTTCACCCAAACCGCTTTGATATTCTTTAGGAGGTAATGTTCTTAAAAAAAGAGGGTCTATTAAAACAAGTTTAGGTTGATAAAAAGTACCAATTACATTTTTTACGTCTTCAAAGTTAATTCCTGTCTTGCCGCCAATACTGCTGTCAACAGAAGATAATAAAGTTGTAGGTATATGAACTAAATTAATACCTCTCATAAAAGTTGATGCTGCCATACCTGCAACATCACCGGTAACTCCACCGCCAATTGAAATTAAAGTCGTATCTCTGGAAAAATTATTTTCTAATAAGTCAGAATAAATTTTATTTAATTCATTTTGAGATTTAGATTTCTCCCCGTGTTTAATAATATGTTTCTCAACTTTATCAAATTCAGAAAAAACTTTATTGAGAGTTTTACCGTGAAACTTCTCAACATTTTTATCTACAACTAAAAATAAATTTTTACTTAACTTATCTAACTTTGTATCTAATGATAAAAAAGATGATTCCCCTATAAAAACCGGATAAGAATGTTTATATAAGGATACTTTAACTTTTTTCAATTACTTGATTCCTTCTGCATTACTTTTTTTTATTTTTTTGTATAATTCTCTCACAATCATATCTATTATTCTACCCAATTGTTTTGTATCAGTATCAATTACGTAATCCGCCTGCTCATAGTACTTGCTTCTTTGATTATAAAGGATGCGGATTTTATTAAGAAGGTCATTTTCGCTTAACTCTTCTTTATCCAACTTTAAAATAGGTCTATCTCTTTTAAAGTATAATCTTTTAGTCAATATTTCAGGAGAAGATTTTAGGTATACTAAAAATCCGGATTCTTTTATAAGGTTCAAATTCTTCTCACTAATTAAAGTGCCCCCTCCTAAAGCAACTATTAATTTATTTGCTTTAGAAATTTTATGAAGTAAATCTTTTTCAACCTGCCGGAAGTGTTCTTCCCCTTTTAATTCAAAAATTTTTGTAACTGAACTTTGTTCTGTTTTTTCAATTTCTTTATCAAGGTCTATAAAATTCCATCCTAATGTATTTGCTAATATAGGACCAATGGTACTTTTACCTGAACCCATAAACCCGGTAAGATATATAATTTTATTTTTCATCATTAAAAGTGAAAAGCTGCTCCAAGTACAAAAGTAACACCATCTATATTAATTTTAGAATCAAATTCTTCCGATGGTAATCTAAAAAATCTTCCTCTATCAGCTACGCTCGTTTTACTGTATCTGCTTCTAACTACAAATTGAGGATCGCGAAACTTCATATCAAGATTTAAGGATAAATAATCTTTTATGAAATACTCAGAGCTTATTACTACCTGAATTCCATAAGCAATTTTACGGCTTACATTAGACACAGTGACATCACCAACTTCTCTTATATGTTCACCAATGTAGTATCCGGCTCCTCCACCCATTAATAATTTGAAGGTAGAAGTTGAAAAAGGAAGAATATAATAAATATTAAATTCTATGGGGATTACTCTAAAACCATCTACAACATCTAAGGCTATTGTTGAACCCCCTGCAAATGCAGTTAGGCTTGAGCCTCCGGATTTTTTTTCAATGTATTCTGTATTAAGTCCTAGTGCTAAATACTCTGTTGCATTATATCGTAATTCGATAGAGGGATTAAAGATATCTTCCATATAGAAAGAATTATTTCTAATTAAAACATCCGATGCATTAGGGTTTAAATAAATTTTAGCTGAAGTTGTATAAACTCCATTTACAGACAAGCTGAACTTTTTTGTTCTTTCCTGACAAATACCTATGGAGGAAAATAAAATTAATAATGCTATAAATATATTCTTCATAATTAAGACTAATAGTAATAATAGATTTTCTTTTTGCAAAATATAAACCTAACAAAATATTTCTCAAGTAAAATAAAAAACCCCCATAAAGGGGGTTAATGATATAAACTTTATGTTAAATTTTATTGTCTATTATCAACAATTTTTGCATCTTTTTTCAATTTCTCCAACCATTGCTGGAAGAAGAAATTTCTTTTTTCCTGAATCATATTTTGTCTAAGAGTATTTCTTGCAGCTTCATATTGCTGTTTATTAAAAGCATCTCTTTCAAGAACTTTTATAATATAATATCCTCTTAAACCTTTAATTGGTTCAGATACCTTGTTTAATTCAAGACTATTGATCTTATCCATTAGAGCATAATCTCTTCCAATTTTTGGAATATTATGACCTGCAAAATTGAACTTACCTGTGGTATCAACTTTTACATTAGAATTGATGCCAGTAATTTTTGACATATCGCCGTTTGATTTCTTATAAACATCTTGAGCAATAGCTTTAACTTTTTCTAATTTCTTGTCTCTAATAACCTGATTCTTTAATAAGTCTTTAACTTTTTCAAAAGGTTCAACACCTTCATTTACAACTTCAGAAATTTTTGCTACAGTATAACCATTCATTGTTTTCAAAGGGTCGCTTATATCATTTAAATCTTCATCAAATGCAAAATCTATTATTTTTCTGTTAGAGCCTAAACCAGGAACATTATTAGCATCTTTTAAGAAAGGAGGAGTCTCCTGAACTTGAATGTTCATTGTTTTTGCTGCGGTTTCAAAACCATCTCTATCAGCTATATAATAAAAATCTTTAGCATTGTTTGATGCATTTTCTTTTGTTGAAGCAGAAGCTTTTATAGGATTAACTATTTTTTCAACAATGAATTTGTTGTTTGATCTTCCTGTGACTTTAATTATATGATAACCAAAGTTAGTTTTTACAGGTTTTTGAACTTCTCCAATTTTTCCATTGAATACAGCGTTTTCAAATTCAGGAACCATAGCACCCTTACCAAACCAACCTAAGTCTCCCCCATTTTTAGCACTACCAGGGTCTTGAGATTTAATTTTTGCTAATTCCTGGAAATTAGCACCTGCTTTTAATTGCTCATAAATTTTATTTGCTTCTTCTAAAGTTTTAGCATCATCACCGGTATTGCTAATCAAGATATGAGAAGCTCTTGCCATTGGCTGACCTGATTGAAAAACACCATTCACTTTATAAAGAGTATATCCTCCAGGTGTAGCAACTGGCCCAACTACAGAACCAACCTGAGCATTAGATAATAAATCTCTTGCCGTTTCAGGAATGCTTGAAAGATCTAATGTATCCATTGAATAAGGTTCAGATGAATATGTTTCAACGAATGATTTAAAGGTTGCAGTATCACCCTGCATTAAATCTTTAACTTCAGTCAAACCCTTTAGGACTGATTGTGAATCTTCAGGTGAAGCTGAATTTGTGAACAAAACATATTTTAATTTTCTTTGAGCTTTAACCTGATATTTATCCTGATGATTATTATAATAATCTTTTAATTCATCATCACTTACTTTTATCTGGTTATCTGGAATCAAATTGATATCTGCAAGAGCAAACATTACATTGTAATTTTTGCTTTGCTCTTCAAATGCTTTTTTCACTTCATCTTCATTAAAGTTAACAGAAGCAAAAAGCATACTTTGAAGTTTTTCGTTTAATTTTTGTTGTCTAACTAAATCTTTAGCTTGTGTAAGTGCAGCTTTGTTGTTTGGACTTCTTAAAGCCTGATCATAAAGCTGACGATTGAAATTCCCTAGCGAATCAATAAAATATTGTTTTAGAAAATCCGGTGGATTTTCCCCAAAAATTGTTTCTTCTACTTCCTGGTCTGTAACAACAATATTATACTTCTTCATCTGTTGATCAATAAGTTTTTGTGTTACTAATGCATCCCAAATTTGTTCGCGGAATTGCTCAGCTTGTTCGTCATCCATATCTTTACCTGTCTGACGTTTCTGAAGTTCAGCCTGCTGATTGTACATATTGTTAAATTCGGCAACAGTGATTTCATCTCCGTTTACTGAACCTAAATTATTTCCTCTATTTCCTAATGCCTGGAACAAATTGGAATCAGAAACAATCATAAAAAGAACAAAAATAGCACCTACAGTTATAATAAAGGCAGGAGCTAAGCTTCTCATCTTAGCCATCATGGGCATAATTAAATTCTCTCCGGATTTATAATGAAAAAAATTAACTTATTAAAATAGATACATAGTTTAAAAAAAGCAATGTAAATCTACCTTTTTTCGGATATTTTATAGTTTATAAAAGCTTGTTAGATGTGTATTTTTAAAGAAACAACTATCAATAAGGTCTTGTTTGTCTTGAATTTCTTGTATTTACATAAACACTATCTTTTACTCTCCAAACAAAGCCTACCGAGTCATTTGAATATACTCTATCCCCTAAGTCGTAGAAGATATGTTCATAGTAATCAGGATATTTATCATTATCTATGTTCGCAATGGTTCTTTTAAAATTTATACCTTCATAAGTCATTAACAAATGAGGCTGACTTAACAATCCATCAACAAGGAAATAGTTATAATCTATATGTCCAACTCCTTGTGCATAATGAAAATTTATTTTTAAGTAAGGAATGCCTTTGTAAAACCATTTTTCCATAGTAACATTATTAAAACCTCCATGCGATGGTATTGGAGCTTCCCAAACAACATTAAAAGCATCATTTTCTTCAACGCATTCAAATAAAGTTAAATAGAAAAAAGCTGTCCCTAACTCTGTACTATCAAGGTCTATGTAGCTTTGATCAAATCCAATTATGTTTTTAGTCTCAATTAATCTTTCCCCGGGACGTGATTTTGCAACTATTCCAAATACATATCTTCCATTTTGATTAGTGTATATTACCGCAGGTCTTGGTACGCTTGTAGAAATTGTTTTATCAAAGTAAATTAAATAAGAGCCTTCAGGATAATTATTAAGGACGTATTCCATCAATGAAATAGTATCGCAGGGCGTTCTCTTAATAGATTGCTGTTTTAATTGCTCAATATTATATTCTTGAATATTCTTATCCTTAGCGGGAGAATATTCTACTTGCTGGTTAATATCACCAATGGCTTCTTTTTTATCTTCCTTGCCGCATCCAGAAAAGAAAAGTATGATAAAAAATATAAAAATGTATTTCATTTACTTTTTCTTATTATAAGATAAAGAAAGAATAACAACAAATATGCCTTTGCAAAAGCAACAAATAATCTATTTTTACAACCTATTTTGATTCCAATAAATAGAAAATGTATTAATTAAATACAATTTTTATTTAGAATAATCATATAAAAAGTACATTGAACTCTTTATGCCAAGCATAAAATGGTTTAAGTCAAAATGTTCATTCGGAGAATGAAGATTTTCAGAATTTAAACCTAAACCCATCAGTACTGCAGGAGCTTTTAATTCTTTTGCAAAAGTTGCAATAACCGGAATTGAACCACCTTCTCTGACAAATACAGTCTTTTTACCAAAAGCTTTTTCCATTGCCCTTGCTGCTGCAATTGTGCTGGGATGATTTAATGGTGCTAATACAGGATAACCACCGTGAAGGTTAGTTACCTTTACTTTTACAGTGTTAGGTGCAATTTTTTTAATATGCTTTGTAAATAGTTTTGCAATCTTATCAGGGTCCTGATTAGGAACTAATCTCATGCTTATTTTAGCAGTAGCCATTGACGGAATAACTGTCTTTGCGCCTTTACCGGTAAAGCCACCCCAAATACCATTACAATCTAATGTAGGTCTTACCCACAATCTTTCTAAAGTGGTATAACCTTTTTCACCATCAAGTTCTTTTACATTTAATTCCTTCTTAAAAGCTTTGTCAGAAAATTTAAGCTTTGTAAAATTCTTTCTTTCAACTTTTGTTACTGCAAGAACATCATTGTAAAAACCAGGAATGGTTATTCTCCCTTTTTTATCTTTAAGTTGAGCAATCATATTAGCCAATACATTTATTGGATTATCAACTGCTCCGCCAAAACTTCCTGAATGCAAATCTTTATCCGGACCTACAACTTCAACTTCAAGATAAGCTAAACCTCTTAGTCCATATGTTAAAGTAGGTATTCCCTTTTCATATAGGGAAGTATCAGAAACAACAATGGTATCACATTTTAATAACTTTACATTGTTTGAAACAAATGCTTCAAGACTTTCACTACCTATTTCTTCTTCACCTTCAATTAAAAACTTTACATTTAATGGAAGACTTCCCATTACTTTGAAGATTGCTTCAACACTTTTTATATGAACATAAAGTTGACCTTTATCATCGGTTGTTCCTCTTCCCCAGATTTTACCATCTTTAACTACGGGTTCAAACGGAGGATTATCCCATAATTCAATAGGGTCCACAGGTTGAACATCATAATGTCCATATATTAAAACAGTTGGTTTACCTGGTGCACCTAACCATTCTCCATAAACAATAGGATGTCCCTCTGTTTTAAAGATTTCGGTTCTACTCATCCCGGCATCTTTTAATTTGTTTTCAACAAATTCAGCAGCCTTGTTAATATCTTCTTTATTTTCAGGTAATGTGCTTATACTTGGAATTCTTAAAAAAGCTTTCAATTCCTCTATATAGTTTTCATAATTACTATCAATATGTTGTATAATTTCTTGCAAGTAACCTCCTATATAATTTTATACCTGAAAATAGCGGGTATATATTTATTAAAGTTATTGATTGTGAAAGAATCTAATTTTTTCTGAACTTCTTTGCCTGGTATATAATATCTACTCCAGGGGTCATCAATTAAATAAATATTATTTTCATTATCCATTGTAATGGATTCAAAGGAAACAACATAATCTAAATTTTCAAAACCTGCTATATTAGTTTTTAATTTAATACTTGAAAATTCTTTAACTTCAAGACCATCAAAATTTAATTTAAAAATAGTTTTATTATTTCTATCTATTATATACAAATCATTTTCATTTTTGTATAAACCGCATATAGTTGAAATTCCATATTTTTTTGTATTAATCTCTTTAATTATCTTTTTTGTAAATTTATCAGCAATAAAGATAATTGTACTATCTGCAAAGATACCCTTTTCAGCGAATCCTTCTAAAGCTAAATAAAAATATTTATTATCAACAGCTAATCCTTCATAAGCTATGTTATCTTTAAGATATTTATCAAATTCTTTTTTGGGTTCAAAATCTATCTGTTGTATATCTACAATGTTATTATTAAATATATCATTATTCTCAAAAATTAATCTAAAGATTCCAGTATATTTAATTGGATCAGGAATATTCCCTTCAACAGATAAATAAACATATTTTGTTGATTTGTCCATCGTAATTTCTTCAAAATCTTTTTTGGGGAAATCTTTGAAGTATTCATTTACTTTATCAGAAAGGTTAACCGGCTGAAGTGTAATGGTTCCATTTTCATCAATTATCATTCTGTGAATTTTACCTATATCATCAACGATAAGAAAATGTTTTTTATTGTTTACAACACCAATAAAGATGTCTCCTGAGGTTTGCTTTGCAGTGTCTTGTTCGCTGGCCAGCCATTTAGGAAAATTTTCATCTTTAACAATATTGATGCTATTATAATTATTTGTTAATCCACAGCCGAGAATTAAGAAAGAAAATAATATATATGTGTATTTGAAATTCATTATCTGTTATAGTTAGATGTCAAATATAGTAAATTTTAATAAAATAAAAGTTTTTTTGTAAAACACTTTTATTACATAATATTTATGCTAATTTCTTTTAATTTTGTAATTAGCATAATTTAGATTTTAATGATATTATACAAATACATATTAAAAAACCATTTCGCACCTTTTTTATTTGCTGCTGCAACATTGATGTTCATTTTCCTTCTTCAATTTATGATGAAGTTTGCAGACAAATTAGTTGGTAAAGGATTGGATACTTTTGTAGTCATTCAACTTATTGTCTATAACTTAGCCTGGATGGTTGTGCTTGTAGTTCCAATGGCAGTTTTAGTTTCATCCCTTATGGCATTTGGAGCAATGTCACAGAATAATGAAGTTACAATAATGAAATCATCGGGTGTTAGTTTATATAGAATGATGGTAGCACCTTTAGCAGCAGGTGCAGTAGTTGGTTATCTTCTTTTGCTTTTTAATAATGATGTACTTCCTGATGCTAATCATCAGGCAAAAAATTTAATGCAGGATATTTCAAGAAAGAAACCTACCCTTTCACTTGAACCTGGTGTGTTTTCTCAAGAGGTTTCAAATTATGCAATTCTTGTTAGAGGTATTGAAAAAAGTTCAAATAAAATTACTGACGTTACTATTTACGATTATACAAATCCTAATAAAGTTAATGTTGTTACTGCCAAGGAAGGTAATATTTTTTTCTCAGGTGACCAGACAAAACTTATTATGGACTTACGTGAAGGTGAAATTCACGAAACTAATGCAGGACAAACAAAGCTATATAGGAAACTTGTTTTTAATAAACATAGAATAGCTATGAATGCTGACCAATTCTCATTTCAACAATCCTCTCCAATCGGGAATAGAGGTGATAGAGAATTGAGTTCCAAAGATATGAGAGCTGTTGTTGATAGCCTTTCACAAATAAAAAAAGGTTATATAGACATATATACCAAGGAAACTTCAAAATCCATCTATAAAGAAAATACACCTTTTAGAAAAAATTTCCCTCAACAAAGTATTAACTACATACGGGTTATTGAAAATATTAGAAATGCCAAGAACATTACACTTTCAAATGTTAACCGCATTCAATATATGCAGGGTGAAATAGATAAATACAAAGTTGAGATTCATAAAAAATATGCTTTACCTGCTGCCTGCATTATATTCGTTTTAATTGGTGCTCCTCTTGGTGTTATGGTTCGTAAAGGTGGATTTGGAGTTGCTGCGGGAATAAGCTTATTCTTCTTTTTAATTTATTGGGCATTTCTCATTGGCGGTGAAAAGCTTGCAGATAGAAATTTGCTTTCTCCTTTTTTAGGTATGTGGGCTGCTAATTTCATAATTGGTATAATTGGAGTTTTTTTAATGATCCGTTCTGCTAAAGAAATTGTAAATATTAATATTTCTAATTGGAAGAGATTTATTCCGAAAGCATTAAGGGATATAAATGAACCTCCTGATGAGCAAGTGGAGGAACAATAATGAAAATAATTGATCGCTATTTAGTAAAGCAGTTCCTACAAACTTTTATTTTTGGTATTCTTGCCTTTACACTGATATTTGTAGTAATAGATATGATGGAAAATCTTGATGATTTTATTGATCAAAATGTTAGTGTTGATATAGTTGCACATTATTATTTTGTTTTCTCTCCCGAAATTATAAGACTTATTACACCTGTCTCTGTTCTCTTTGCTGCATTATTCACAGCAAGTAAATCTGCAAACTTAAGTGAACTTACAGCAATTAAGGCAAGTGGTGTAAGCCTATATAGATTTATGGCACCTTTTTTAATAACAACTTTTTTTATCAGTGCATTATCAGTTTATTTTTCTGGTTACCTGGTTCCAATGGCTAATAAAACTAAAGTTAACATTGAGCAAACCTATTTGAAAAAAGGTATTGTCTATGCAGGTTCAAACATCTTTTTTCAGGATTCTAAAACAAGAATTATAAACATCCAATATTTTGATGATTCAAGAAATACAGCAAACAAGATCAGTATTCAGGAATTCTCAGCTAATAATCCAACTCAAATGGTATCAAGAATAGATGCTGAAAAAATGTATTGGGATTCAACAAAAAAAGATTGGCAGGCGATAATTGGAAGTAAGAGAACCTTCAAGGAAGATAGCCAAGATGCTTTCTATTTTGATACTCTTAATCTAAATTATCTAAGTGTTCACCCAAAAGATATTTTAAGTAAGCAGCAGAAACCTGAAGAAATGAATTTATCTGAGTTGAAAGAACTATCAATGACTCAGCAGCGTTCTGGGAATGACCCCACAAATGTTTTAATTGAATATCACTCCCGTTTTGCATTTGCATTTTCAAGCTTAATTGTGGTAATATTTGGTCTTCCAATTTCTGCCAATAAAAGAAAAGGAGGATTAGCTGTCCAGGTTGGATTCAATATTTTTGTTACATTCATCTATCTTGTTTTTATGAAAGTAAGCCAGGCATTTGGCAAGAATGGAACCATTGAACCTATAGTAACTGCATGGATGGCTAATATGATTTTTCTTGCTGCTGCTTTAATTAACTTACCAAGAATTAAGCAGTAGCTAAAATTTAAATTTAGTCCCAAACGAAAAAGAAACCCTATGTGCATCATTCAAAGAAGCTAAAGACTGCATATCTGATGTTGCAATATTTATTTCAGCAATGTTCATATTGAAACCCAACCCTAAAGCCCAATTGAATTTGTCCGGTCCTCCAATTGAAACTCCTGTTCTTATATATGGCACCCAATCAACAGGTTTCCAGTCAATTCCTAAAGAGAATCTTGGCTTAATTGAATTACCAGGCATATCATTAAACCCCTGGTTATAATCAAATGCTGCTACTAATTGTCCGGGAATAAAATCATCATCCGAATTAAATTTTATTGCTGCTCCAAATCTAAATGCGGTTGGTAATGGAGTTGAAAATCCATTAATATATTTCCCTTCTCCTGTAATTTTATTTTTTAATGTATCAATTTGTTGTTCATTAGTTATATCATCAATTAAGATTTTCCCTTGAGAAGAATATTCGGCAGTATTCCTGGTCCAATTAACCGAGCCTAAGTCAGTTAATGCAATTGAAAAAACAATGTTATCATTTAAGAAGGTACTAATTCCTAAATCAACACCGTAACCTTTACCTGCAGGTGAAGGAAAAACTCCCATAGAAGATTTTTTGTTTGATAAAGAATCAAAATCATAATTCATTCCAATATTTTCTGAAAATGCTGAACGTATTAATAAATCAGCATTGCCTGTTATTTCAGTATTAGATGTATTTAGATAAGTATTAATTCTTTCTGAACCTACATAATAAAATCCATTTACTAATTTTAAGGAAATTCCAGCCGTTACCTTACTAAATAATTTACTACCTATGTTTTCTATTTCTCTTGCATATGAAAGTGAATAATATCTTAACCACCAGGTTTTAATGAATGCATCATTAAATAAAAAATTTCTATTTAAAATATTACCTGATAATAATAATTCAGGAACGGAATAAGGAAGCTGCAAGTTCATTCCCATTGCATCATCTATGGCAAAACCAAATGCTCCTATTTTATCTGATACTTTATAAACAAAGCTTAAATTTTGTACATTAACATCAGCAGAAACTCTTCCACCATTATTAAAAAGATTAATTAAATTATCTTTGTCATCCTGTGTTAATTTTCTTGCTTCTCCATCAACTCCGCCGAAATAATAATTGAATTCATTAACGCTGATAAAATTGGTGCCTCCTCTTGTGCCAATTAGAGGAATTACATTAAATTCAAAACTATTATCATCTGCATTTAAAGTATTAGCAGGATTTACTCCCAGACTATAAATCCCAAATGAGTATGCATTATGAGTGTTCCCCATTCCCATATTCATAGAATTACTTAAACCTGTTGAGCCATATTGTGCGTATGTAAAAAATGGAATTATTGTAGCAACTAATATTTTAAAAAACTTATTCATCTTACTACTAATCTATCTTCACATTGTAATTAATTAAACCATATGCCTTCATCTTTATCCAATCAGAAGCTTTTATTGATACAACCGGAGGGATGATTTGATTTGCTCCTTCAGTTTCAATAACAGCAGATAAGGATGCATAGTATGCTTTTGAAAATAATTTAATTTCATCTTCATTTAAATAAATAAAGAATTTATTTGACGATGGAGAGATTGTTTCACCTGTATTTTGGTCTATTACAGAAGAGGAAAATTCAATAGAATCCTGTCCATTTAACTTCGTTAAAGTAAATAAAGGATTAAATAATGAATCCAGCATGATAACCTTAACAATAACATTAAAAGGTAAAGCGTTCTCAACTTCAAAATTTAATTTAGCATACTTCCCTCTTTGGATATCCTGTCTTTGGTTAGCATCTATATTTACATTCATAGTATCAGTTATATTAGTTTTTCTGATGGCAAGCTGACTTTTAGTACTAAACAATGTTTGAAATTCAATTTGGTCAATATTGGTTACAGTACCGTTAGTATTTTGTCCAAGTATTTTATAGCTGCCGTCGATGATTATTGAGTCAGGTAAAAAGGTAAGAAAATCTTTTATGTTGCTGTTATTTTCATTGAAGTCTATTGTATTGGAACCTTCCTGTACAAAAAGATTTAACAATTGACTTCCTAAGCTATCTCTTAAATATATTCTTTGGTTTCCTTTAATCCCCATAATATTTATGCTATCAATTTTTAAAGAAAATTGATTGTTATAAAAAGGATTATAAATTGTTTTTAATTTTAAGTTAGCTTCTTTTAAGAATAATTTATCTTTGTAACTTTCTATCTCACTACTTTTTGCAAAAGCAAAAGATGTTCTTTTTCTTCCAATTTGTGTTTCTGAAAATTTTCCTGAAACTTTAGAAAAATAAAAATCGCTTATTGAAACATCAAAATTCACTTTTTCCCCACTCACCGGTTGTCCTGTTGAAGAGGAAATTGATTTAATCCAAAATTGTTTCCAGAAAAATGGAGGTAGCGCTAATTGCTCTGGAGGAATTTTATAAGAGTATCCATTTAAATCCTTATAAATATTTATTCCCTTATGAGGTTCAAGGTTTGTTTCTAAAATTAAAGGGGTCCCATCTTTTACAATACCAGGTGCATAAGCTTTGAAATAAACAGATACTGAAGAATTATTCTGAACATTGATTTGAATATATCCTTTAGAAAAAACTGCGCTATCAATTTCAACGTTATCACTTCTAAATTCTATAAATGCATCTCTTGTTCCATTTTCAGGACTCATATTATTATCAAGCGAAGTAAACTCCTGGTCTGATTTAATAAAATCTAAAAGATTACTTGCTTGCTTAAAGGTATCTGATGTAACTATAAAAAGATTTGTTGTGGGATCAACAGAAAGATTATTTTGTTTACCAATTATTTCATCCAAGGTATAATATTTATTTATAACAGGAATGTTTAAATCAACATTCCATTCAGGCATAATTACATCATCAGGTAAGTTTAGACAACCATAAATGAATGAAAGTAAAAATATTAAAAAGAATAGTAGAAATTTTTTCATTTTGAACTTTGAAATTGACAATATAGCTACTCAAATAATCGAAAGAATGAAGAAGTACTTTAAATAATTCTCATTATGAGAAAAGAAATTAGAAGTGTATGTCGAGGATAAAAAAAAAGGAATATGGAGTAAAAGTTTGCTCCATATTCCTAATAAATTGATATGTTTTTTTTAGTTTATCTTTTCGTCTTTTTTAACGGGAGTAAAACCAAAGTGCTGTGCCTGTGGAGGATCAATTCTAATCTCACCAAACATAGCCTCATACTTGTCAATATTTTCTTTGAGAGCTCTTAGCAGCATCTTTGCATGCTGAGGCGTAGTTATTATTCTTGATAATACTCTTGCCTTTGGAACACCCGGAACAATTCTGGTAAAGTCTAAAATAAACTCAGCAGGTGAATGTGTAATGATAGCTAAGTTGGAATAAATTCCTTCGGCTTCTTTTTCACCAAGCTCAATATTTATTTGTTGACCTTGCGGCTGTTCTTTGTCTTTGTTATTCATAAAACCTAAACTCTCTTTTACAAAACTTAATTAACGTAATTTATCTAACTGGTCAAAAGCATCTTTTGCTTTTTGCTGGTCACCAAGTACTGTATAAACTTTTCCCAGTAGTTCCCAAATAGCAGCATCTTTAGGATTCATTTTTACTACTTGTTCAAGATAAGGTAAAGCTAAAGTATATTTATCTTTATAATCATTACCCTGCATAACACCTTTTTCATCAGCTTCTTTATTTATTACAGTTCCCCATTTAACATAAGTTACTGCAAGATTATAAATAGCATTTTGATAGTTAGGGTCAATTTCGATAGCTTTCTTAAATTGCTCAACTGCTGGTTCAAATTGATTAGCTCCTAAAAGTAATACTCCATAATTATATCTATAGTATTTATTATTAGGTTCAGCTTCAACACCTGCTTTGAAAGCATCAATAGCTACATCAATCTTGTTTGCACCAATATATGAGTTTGATAACCACAATAAAATTTCGCTATTGCCCGGGTGATTTTTTCTGCCTTCTTCCAAAACTGTAATAGCTCTATTAAATGCATCCTGCGCAGCAATACTATCTTGAGGATTTTTTGAGGTTTTATATTTTTCTTTTAACTCTGTACCTTTATTATAAAGAATTTCACCTAAGTATCTATAACCTTCAGCTGATTTATCTTTATTAATTAAAATCTGCAAGGGTTCAATAGCTTCATCTAATCTATCTGAACTTAAATATACAAATGCAAGATTTTTATATGCGCTTGATGAATCAGGTAAAACAAGAATTGCATTATTGAAAGCACTGATAGATTTATCAAAATTAATCTTCATAGTATCTTTGTTTGCATCCTTTGTACCTTTTTGATAAAAGCCAACGCCTTTATTAAAAAGATTTACCCAATGATATTTTCTTGAATCCTGGATTTGTTGAGCAAACTTATTGCTGATAGATAAAGATTTTTCGAAAGCTTTTGCCATTTCTGCATAGTTTTCTTTTTCACCATTAACTACTCCTAAGTAGTAGTAACCTTCATCGCTCTTTGGATTTTTTTGAACTTCTTTATTCAAAGATTCTAATGCTTTATCATAATTCTTTTGTTGAATATACAATTTGGCACTTGTCATTTCTGTCGATGAGCATTGAAATCCTACAAATAGGAATCCTAATAGCAATATAGACATCAATGTTGTTTTTATTTTTGGCATTACTTCTCCAATTTAAATTCATTTTATGATAATCAAAATTAGCACTTAACTATTCTTCAGTCAAGAATAAACTCAAGTAATTTACCTTAAAGTTTGGTTAATTATGATATTTTGCATCATTTCAGAAGAATCATCTTCTTTATATTAAATTGGTCGCCTTCCTGAACCTGGTAATAATAAACCCCTGAAGATAAACTTTTTGCACTATATCTTACACTATACTCCCCTTCTTCTTTTTCTTCCTCAAGAATCGTGTCTACTTCCCTACCGATAACGTTAAATATTTTAATTTTAACTGTAGATTTTTTAGGAACATTGTACCTGATAATAGTTTCACCATTAAATGGATTAGGATAATTTTGTTCCAAAGTAAATTTATTAATTAGCACAGCGTTATCATTTTTAGCATAAGTTGCAGTTGAATTAAATACAGAATCTACAAACTTTAAGCTTACCGGAATTCTTGTTTTTAGTTGCTGTGAATGAAGTCCGGAGAAACTAATAAACTTATGAGGAATGTTTAAGCTTACTAAAGAATCTCTGAATGCAGTATTAAATGAATACATTCCTAATTCATCATAGGTACCGCAATCAAAATAAATACTCATTCTTAAGCTTTTATCATAACTTTGTGCAAGCCTGGTTGGATTATGAACATTCCATTTTTCAAAAATAGAATCAATAATAATTCCCATTGAGTCTATTAGAAAATCAACTGGTTCAGGAGTTGCTTGTAAGTTGGGTGAAAATGCTCCAGCCATTGTAAAACCAAGCAATGAAAATATTCCATTTGCAGGAGAATAGTGATATGGTATAGAACCTGACTCATATATAATTCTATCCTTCAAATCTACCAGTTTTGAAAAATCCAAGGGACCACTATGTGCAGCAAAAACAATAAATTTATTCTGATGTTTGAAAGCTAACTTCGCTGCGCCAAAAGCTCCCATCGAATGTCCAATAATTCCTCTTTTACTGGTTGTTTTAAAAGCTGAATCAATAAAGCTTACTAAATCATTTACAATGTAATCTTCAAAATTTCCATACAGGGTACTATTGGTATAGAAACTTCCCAGATATCTTAAAGTACTTCCATCAGGCTTAACAAGAATGACAGGTTGAATTCTTCCCGAACTTATCATTGCATCAAGAGTATCTTTAATAAAAGCATCAGAGTTCTGATTCCCGCCTGCACCGTGCAGGTAATAAATTACAGGATAGTGAACAGCATCATTTTCATTATAACCATCAGGCAGGTAAACATTTACATTTTTATTTGCTTGAAGAGCTTGGCTATAGAATTGCAGACTCAGTAACCTGCTTTGAGCAAAAGTATCTAATGATGTGAGTACGAGTAAGAAATAGATTAATTTTTTCAAGGTTTTTATAAATTTTTAGGGAACTACTTAGAAGTTAATTACCCAACATTTTAATGATAGTGTTATACAATACTTTATAATCGAAAATATCATAGTTGTATTAAGTAAAAATTTATAAAAAATTAGATTTTGTTTAGGTACATAAAAATTGACATAAAGCATTTAGTGAATCATTTACTTTTTTGGATTGAAGATTAATTATATTATTGCAGTGACCCTTATGCTAAGGAAAGCGATATAAATATTTTGTTAGCCTTGAAGAGGAGATTTGCAAGACTAATAGCCTGGAGAAATTCCAGGCTATTTTATTTTAAAACAATTATATAGCTACGTGAGATACACTGATTACATTTTGATTTTGTTGTATCTTCTTTAATTGGTCTGTCGGAATATTACTTCTTAATTTCATAGTACAGCAGGCAACTACTCCACCATCAAAAACAACATTCTCTATTTCTTCAATGTTGACTTTGCTTTCTTTTATTACGTCAAGTACATCTGCAAGCACTCCCGGTCTGTCAAAATGTTTAACAACTAATTGATGACTTGTATCTAATTTTTTTGCCTGGTTAACCCAATGTGCAATAACTCCGCTATTAATAAAAGCTTTAATAATATTAACAGTTTCTTCAGCAACTGCATTTTGTGCCTGCTCGGTCGATGCACCAATATGATGTGTTACATAAATATTTTTATTTCCCTGAAGTTTTGATTTTACTTCACCGCTCTTTGCTTCCGGCTCTCCTTTGAATACATCAAGTGCAACTCTGATATTTTTTTGCTCGATTGCTTCAAGCATTGCATCTTCATCAATTATATCTGCTCTTGAAGTGTTTATAAGTAAAGCACCTGGTTTTAAGTAGCTGAACATTTCCTTATTGAACAATCCTTTTGTCTGCGGAGTTGAAGGCAAATGTATTGAAATAACATCAGCCATAGGTAATACCTGGTCCATCTCTGAAAAATCTTTAATTGCAACTCCTTCAATGCGTGAAATATCTTTTCCATAAACATTCATTCCAAATGCCAAAGCTCTTTTTGCAACTTCTTTTCCAATTGCGCCAACACCAACAATTGCTAAAGTCTTTCCATAAATTCCTTCTGCTTTGGAGTATTCACCCTTGTTCCAAACACCATTTCTAAAATCAATAACGTTATCAGGAATTCTTCTATCCAATGATAACATTAACCCAATTGCTAATTCAGCAACTGCAATTGAATTCATACCGGGACAATTAGCAACATAAACACCTTTTTGATTTGCTGCTGCAATATCAATATTGTTTACACCTGCACCTGCACGGATAATTAAATCTAAATTTGTACTTTGTTTAATTGTTTCAGCATTTACTACAGTTGAACGAACAACAATTACATCAACATTTTTTGCTGCTTCAGGTAAATCTTTCTCTCCTAATTTAGGGTTATAGATTACATCTAATTGTAAATCTTTTAATTCTTGTATGTATTGTTCAGGAAATTTGTCTGCAATTAAGACTGATACTTTCATAACTCATTCCTTTTATTTTATAAATTTAACATTGGGATTTTTATTCCCATATTGTTAGCATTGTTAATAGCTCTATCATAACCTGCATCGGCATGGCGCATTATGCCCATTCCGGGGTCATAAGTTAAAACTCTTTGTAGTCTTTCATCTGCTTCCGAAGTACCATCGGCAACCACAACCATTCCGGCGTGTATAGATTTACCAATTCCGACTCCTCCTCCGTGATGTACTGATACCCAGCTCGCTCCACCGATTGCATTTAGCAATGCATTGAGTATCGGCCAGTCAGCTATAGCATCACTTCCATCCTTCATTGCTTCAGTTTCCCTGTTTGGAGATGCTACTGAACCGCAATCCAAATGGTCTCTTCCAATTACTATTGGTGCCTTAATCTTTCCTTCTCTTACAAGTTTGTTAAAGATTAATCCCATCTTAGCTCGCTCACCATAACCTAACCAGCAGATACGTGCAGGTAAACCCTGGAAGTGAACTTTCTTTTGAGCCAAATCAATCCAGTTGATTAAGGATTTATTTTCAGGAAAAGCTTCTCGTATTGCCTGGTCAGTTACATAAATATCTTCAGGGTCACCGGATAATGCAGCCCATCTGAATGGACCTTTACCATCGCAGAATAATGGACGGATAAATTCAGGTACAAATCCCGGAATATCAAAAGCATTGGCTACCCCATTCTCTTTTGCTTCACCGCGAATATTATTGCCGTAATCAAATGAAACTGCTCCAAGCTTTTGCATTTCAAGCATTGCCTTCATATGAGCTACAATAGTTTTTCTTGCAAGCCTTATGTATTCATCGGGATTATTTTTTCTTAATTCCAATGCCTGTTCAAATGACATTCCCATTGGTACATAACCATTTAAAACATCGTGTGCAGATGTTTGGTCTGTAAGAACATCAGGAATAACATTTTTCTTAATTAACTCAGGAAGTACTTCTCCGGCATTCCCTACTAAACCTACTGATAATGCCTGTTTATTTTTCTTTGCATCTGATACAAGCTTAATAGCTTCATCAATATCTTCTGTAAGGACATCAAGATAACCAGTATCAATTCTTTTTTGAAGTCTTGATTTATCAACATCAATTCCAAGGAAGGCTGCACCATTCATAGTAGCAGCTAAAGGCTGAGCACCCCCCATACCGCCTATGCCTGCTGTAAGAATGAATTTTCCTTTTAAATCTCCGTTGAAATATTTTCTTCCACACTCAGCAAAAGTTTCATAAGTGCCCTGAAGAATTCCCTGAGTACCAATGTAAATCCAGCTTCCAGCTGTCATCTGACCATACATCGTTAACCCTAATGATTCAAGTCTGCGGAACTCTGTCCAGTTTGCCCAATCAGGGACTAACATAGAATTAGAAATTATTACTCTTGGTGCATTCAAATGAGTTTTAAAAATGCCAACAGGTTTTCCTGACTGCACTAAAAGAGTTTCATCATTATCAAGATTTTTTAAGCTTTCAACTATTGCGTAGTAGCATTCCCAATTTCTCGCAGCTTTTCCTTTACCGCCGTATACAATAAGTTCATCAGGATTTTCAGCAACATCGGGGTCAAGATTATTCATCAACATTCTCATTGCTGCTTCCTGAAGCCATCCTTTGCAGGATAGACTAGTTCCGGTTGGAGCCTTAATAATTACTTTTTCATCAGAGGTCTGCATTACTAACCTTTGAAATGCTTATTAAGAATATTATCATATTGCTTTATCATAGATTTATAAAGCCATTTCTTTAAAAATCCAGCTTTACTTGTTTCTTTTTTATAATGAGCTAAAGTAGTTTCTAAATTTAATTTTAAAAATTCTCTTTCTGCTTTTGTAAACCTGACAGTCTCACCATTTTCATTTAACTTATCAAGTATTGATGCACTTGTTTTACTTTGTTGAAAATATTTTTCATCAGCAGAACTTTGTTTAAATATTTGTTTAACGAATGTTGTTAAAATTTTTTTTTCGTTTTTATCAAAATCAAAATTATAGTTTGTGAACAGTTTCTTCATAATTTATCGAATATGTTTTTAATGAAAGTAATTTATCTTTAATTTCCTGGAAACCAGGTTTAATTATTTTATATATAAAATTAAGTCTATCTTTGTAAGAAATGAAGGCTGACTTCATAGAGTTGATAGTTATCTTTTCAACATCCTCAAGGTTTAAACCAAAATGTTCAATTGCAGTCATAAACTCTTTTGTCATAGTAGTGTCACTCATTAATCTGTCATCAGTATTAATAGTAACTCTAAATTTTTCTCTGAATAAAACACCAAATGGATGGTTTTCAATTTTATCAACTGCGCCTGTATGTACATTGCTTAACAAACATATTTCAAGAGGAATACGTTTATCCAATACATATTGAGCAAGTTCACCTAACCCGACAACTTGCCCTTCCTTATCATAAATAATATCTTCTCTTAAATGAGTAGCGTGACCAATTCTATGCGCACTGCACCATTGAATAGCCTGCCAGATTGATTCCATACCAAAAGCTTCACCTGCGTGAATGGTAATATTAAAATTTGCTCTTTGAATGAATTGAAATGCTTCAATATGTCTCTTTGGAGGGTAGCCCCCTTCTTCACCTGCAAGGTCAAATCCAACAACTCCCTGCTTTCTGAAATTAACAGCAAGCTCTGCAATATCAAGAGTGTTTTTCATATTACGCATACCGCATAATATTAAACCATAACCAACACCAAAATCTTTTTTACCTCTTTCAAGTCCATTTAATACAGCCTGAACAACATCCTCATTATACAAACCTTTGGAAGTATGAAAAACCGGTGCAAATCTTGTTTCAACATAACAAACGCCATCATTCTTCATATCTTCCATCATCTCATAAGCAATTCTTTCAAGAGCTTCTTTTGTCTGCATAACAGCAGTAGTATGCTCAAAACCTTGCAGATACTCAACAAGATTACCCTTGTTTGCACCTCTATGAAACCATTCTGCTAATTCACCGGGGTCTTTAGTAGGAAGCTTATTATATTTTAATTCATTTGCTAATTCAATTATAGTAGTTGGACGTAATCCCCCGTCTAAATGGTCGTGTAACAAAACCTTCGGAACTGACCTTATTATCTCTTCTGCACTCAAAAATACCTCTTTTTTAATGATTAAAAATATCTTTTTAATCCTGCAAAAGCAATTAAAAATAAGGTGTATTTGATTTGGAAGGTGATTAAATTAAAAGTAAAAATGAAGCTTTAGTGAAAAAGAAAGATGACATCTATTAGAAAGATGTCATCTTTGAAGATTATGCTATTTCATCAAAATCATTTTCTTAGTCATCAAATAATTTTCAGATTGTATTTGATAGAAGTATATTCCTGAAGATAGGCTGTTTCCATCAAATGTAACTTCATATCTTCCAGGTTGTTTAACTTCATTAACAAGTTGAGTTATTTCCTTACCAAGTATATCATATACTTTTATGCTTACTAAACCTTGTTTAGGTATAGTGTAATAAATTTTGGTTAATGGATTAAAAGGATTTGGATAGTTTTGAAGTACATTATATTCAATTAGGGTTTTTGCTGCTGCAAGTTCAAATTCTTTATTCACTATTAAATTTCTATAATCTTGAATATGCCCAACACTATAGAATACACCTTCTTTAAGATTTGAAGCAACGAAGTTTATTTTAGCAATGTTTTTACTTCCTCTTGTGAAATTATTTATCGAGATTACTTTCTGAAATTTTTTATTTTCGCCTGTAAACTCTAAAGTATATTCATTGTTAATAATCTTTAATTTAGGAGTAAAAGAATAGTTCTCATTAAATAAATTAGTTAAATCTCTACTTTCAATTTCATAATCAAAAATCAACTCAGAGTCATCTTCAGTTAGTTGAAATTCATTGAATTGAAACAAGGATGTAAATTGATCATTTAGTTCATTATTAAAGTTAATATTTCTAATTGAACCATCATTAGTTTTAATTCTCAAGCTATTTGCCGAAATTGAAAAATAAAAACCTAATGAATCCTGAATGGTTATCCTTCTGTAATAAAATTCCTGAGGGTTTATATCCTGCACTTTAGGTATGTAAGCACTTCCAGTTTCTAAATTATACGGTACATAATAATCCTTAACCTTTTCGAATCTTGAGCTGCCATATTTTGTTTCCGATAATGTAGCTTTTCTAAGTTTATCATCAAAAAATTGAGGTACGCCCCAATAATCGTTTGAATACCTACTTAAATAATAATTATAAGTATTAGGATTTTTATATAAAACATAATACAATAATCCTTCATTTATAACTGACAAAGATGGAAGTTCCTGATAATCATATAAAATAGTTCTATATATATTTTCCCACATATCTAATATTTGATTATAAATTCGATGAATAATTTTCTTATTACCTAAGCTTGTTGTTAATCCCCATGCGATATGAACTTTACTTGAACCCGGCGAATGACTGAGGGTTGGATTTGCATTAATATTTGTTCCCGGGACAATAGATGAGATATTTATAGGATTCCCCCAATTATCAGGATTATAGGTCCTGCTATAAATTATATTATTTGAAAAATAAGCAAGTATAAAACTACCATTTACTTCTGCTAAAGTAGGGTTACTAATTAAATGATCTCTTGCATTATTCACTATCCAATCATTAATGCCTGGTGATGATAAATTTGCAAAATATGATTTTAATCCTTCATCCGAAAAAACTATTAATGTTCTATCACTCTCAGATTCAATGACAGGATTTGGATCTATATTGTTGGTAACTGTAGTCAGAACATATTTTATCCAGTTCACACCATAATCATTGCTATAAGCAAACATAATAGCAGTATTGGAATTTCCTAAATCCCTCTGCCAAACAACATAGATATTACCATTGTACTCAGCAATGCAGGGGTTTGTATTACCTCTTGTAAATCCTTCGCTTAGATGTCTAATAATTGAGTTCTTTTTATAAAAAATTTCTCCTCCGGATTCAAAAACATGATTAGTATTATAACTGTTATCAATAACAATATACCTATTATTATTTTTTATGTTAGTTGTTGATGAAGGAGAAATTGTTCTTGGTATTCCTGCAATTTCAAAAAGATAATTGACACTATTATCATTTACTTCATAAGCACCAATATCATAACCAAAACCTAAAGGACGTGGCAAACTGTCATAATCTAGCAAAATATACCCTGCTTCATTTTGTAGATTATATCCTCTTGCTGCTGCAAATGAACTATTAGTAAGATGAAAATCGAGGCTTGCAGGATTCACCAATTCGGGATTGATGTATAAGTAAGCTGTGCTTTCCTCAGCAGTTAACCAATTAATTTGATTATTATTATTAATGCTGAATTTTAAGTTTGCGTTATTATCAATATAATATAGGTTATTTAGAAATTTATAATCAGATTCACTTAGCTTATCTTCAATAACTACCTGATATTTTGTATTTTGAAGAAGTACAGCTTTTCCATTATTATAATAGAGATTATTTATAATACTAAAATTAAATCCATACCAAATATATAAACCAGCTTCTTTACAATAATAAATAGTATTATTGTATATTTTACTATTTAACATATCATACCTAAATCTATTCAAAGCATCATTTACATTTGCTATTTGGATACCATAATTATTGCAATTGGAAATAATATTACTAAATACCAATATTTCAGTCTGCTTATCTAACATAATCCCTGAAAAACAATTATCAATATTATTATATGCAATAATATTTCTATGATTTAATTCGTTTATACTAGTATTTCCTGTATTTATAAGGTTTATTCCAAAGTGAATGGGATTTGTTTTTATAGTATTATTTAATATTTGATTATCATTACAGCCATGATAAATTCCAGTAACATCATCAATAAACCCTTCAAGTCCAATAGAATTAACAGTTCCCCCTACAGGATTAATATTATCAACATAATTATTTATAATTTTTGAATTATTAGTGCCCTTTAAAAGAATAGCATCCAAAACATTATTATTAAAATAACAATTGTTGATTATAACACCGGAACATAGTTCAATCCATATTGTACGATATAATTGATTATCCATATTAAAATTAAAATTAGAAATCTCTAATCCTTGTAAATTTTTCCCTTCAATAAATCTTTTGGTTATTTTTGTAGATTCAGCTTTTAAATTAGATTTTCCAATAACTTCTCCATCTTTGATACTAAACCCGCCGATAATATGAACATTATTTTTGGTTACATCCATTTGGTCTTCTATTAATAAAGCGCCATTTAATACATATTCTACATAAATATATTCATTATCATCTACTATTGATAATGCTTTAGATAAAGTTTTAAAAGGCATATCACTACTACCTGGTAGATTATCGTCTCCATTTTCGGAAACATAATACTGAGAAAAAGATAAAGTTGAATAAACAAAAAATAAACCAATGATTTTAATCATAGCAAACCTCTTAGTTTTTTGATAAGTTCAACGTAAAAAGAAATATCTTATGATATAAAACACAAACTCACATCTATTATGAAAACTATTTTTTATGTATTAGTAGTCACTTTAAATATTTTTGCTCAGTGGCAGCTAGTTAATCCTAAAATAACCTTGTTTGATATTGAAGATATAAGTATTGTAAATAATAAAGCTTCAATGATAAATTCGAACGGAGAGTTTTTCAATTCTTCTGATGGTTTTTTACTTTGGAATAAAATTTCAACTTTACCATACCCATACTATAACAAATTGTTTTTATCTGATTCATCTAATGGATGGTTATTACCTTTTTTTGATTCCGATTTAACTTCAGATACTTTTTATTATCATACTTCAAATGGTGGATATAATTGGAATACTAAGTATTTGGATTTTTATCCTTTTAATATTTTCTTTTATGATTCAATTAATGGTATATCCTCATCATGGAATACTATATATTTAACCAAAAATGGAGGAAAAACATTTAATAGAATTATTGATTCAGCTTTTTTTAATTCTTGGTTACCTGATTATACAATGAAAAATAAAAATAATATTGTTGTACTTACAAATAAAATTATCGAAAGTAATGATGGTGGATTGACCTGGAATTCATATGCTCTTCCTCCAAAAGGAGATTATACAGGGAATTATGATTACTTAATTTTTCAAGATTCACTTACTGGTTTTGTATTGTCAACCTATATGGAAGTGCTTAAAACTACTGATGGAGGTAAAAAGTGGGTAAAGAAATTGGAACCTGATAGTGATGGACATATTTACCTGGAAGACGTAGAATTTGTCGGTAATACAGGTTTTATTACTAAGGATATAGGGTGGTTTCTTCCCAAGACAAATGATAATAGCGAACAAACAAATGTTGCAGAAGAACAATGGTTCAATATCTTAAGAACCACAGATAATGGTGAAACCTGGTATAACATTAATAATAGGGATAGTAAATTTTATGAACCTGCAATAAAAGTAGAAGGAATAAATGATTCAACTTTTTTATTTACAGGTCATAATGGTTTTTTATGTATTACTACTGATAAGGGAGAAACTTTTAACTCAATTAATCATTCAGAATATTTTGGAAGAATAAAAGGGATAAACTTCATTAATGATAGTACAGGCTTTATTATAGCTAATCAAATTTATAAAACTTATGATGGGGGTAAAAGTTTTGAGAAAATTCAAACTGATTTTGATGGTTTTAAATATTTGAACTGGGCAGCAATGCCTGATACAAATACAATTATTGCCTCAACATATATTCCCGAGGATTACTTAATTAAATCAACAGACTTAGGCAAAACCTGGAAGAGAACTTTAATAGGTACTAGTATTTACTATTTAAAATTTATAAATAATACAACTGGTTATTTTAGTACAGTTGATGATTTATATAAAACAACAAATCAAGGAGATACTTGGGAAAAATACTTAACCAACACAAGTGAAATTGAATATTTAGATTCAAATCATATTTGGATTGTTTCTTTAGGGCATATATTATTTTCATCAGATAATGGTTTAAGTTGGAATCTACAAGCCATCTTAAATGTTGGTGCAACAAAGTTTGCTGATATAAATAATGGTATAGCAGTTGGAAAACCCTTTTATTATACAACCAATGGAGGACTAAATTGGGAACCAAGTACTGGACCAGAAATGAATGAGATAGATAAAATTAAAGCTTTCGAATATATTAAGGTAAAAGATAGATTATATGGTTTTACTTGCATAAGTCCTTATAATTTGGATAGGGGATATTCAAAAATTTATTATACTTTAGATTCAGGTAAAACTTGGATAAAAGATATGGATGTACCCAATACATTAGATTGGTTTTCATTTGCAGGAAATACTCTATGGGGTGCCAGTTTTAAAAGAGGTTTTCTAATAAAAAGAAATGATTTTGAAACTATTACAAACATACAACCTGAAATAAAACCACAATCACTTAGTTTCACATTATCACAAAACTACCCCAATCCATTTAACCCTTCTACAAAAATAAAGTATACCCTGCCTAAGCAAGGTTTAGTTACCATTAAAGTTTATGATGTTTTAGGAAAAGAAATCAAAACCCTCCTTCATGAAGAAAAACCATCAGGTGAATATGAGGTTGATTTTGATGGAAGCAGATTATCTTCAGGAATTTATTTCTATCAAATACAAGCAGGGGAGTTTTTGAATACTAAGAAGATGATTTTAATGAAATAAAAAAAGCTGCCCCATTTACTGAAGCAGCTTTAATATTATTAACGTTTTTCTAAATAAATTATTTTAGTAATATCATCTTCTTTACCTGGTTGAATTTACCTGCTTTAATTGAGTACAAATACATTCCGCTTGATACATTTTTACCTGAATCATTCTTACCATTCCAGGTAACTGCATATGTTCCTGCATTCTGATAATTGTTTACCAGTTCAGCTACTTTTCTGCCTGTAATATCATAAACAATTACTTCTACTTTTTCATTTACTGGAAGACTATAGTTAATGGTAGTTGTTGGATTAAATGGATTTGGATAATTCTGGCTTATCATAAAATCCTTTGGAATTTTAGTATCAATATCAACAACTGCCGTAACTGTTTGAACAGTTGCTCTCATAAAATAAGTTTCTGTCCATGGAGACCACGCAGTTCCATTATAATCCCAGGCTCTGTTATTATCAATTGGGTCTGCACCATATGTTGGTTTGTTAATTCCATCGTACATTAATCCGACAAGAAAATCTCCAGTTAAGTTTATATCCATTGCACTTACATCAGTCATATCCCATCCCGGAATTGATTGTGCAGTTCTTGATGAAATATTTGCCACTTGAATTTCTGGTAAACCATTTCTCATATTTAGTACTACTGGTTTGTATGTAGCTGAACCTTCTGAAACACTTACAATGTATATACTTATTTTCATAAGTTTTGAATTAAGTGTAGGAGGTGTAATTCTGTTAGCTGAAATCTGTCCCCATTGATTCCAATAATATGAATTGGTTGGAGTTCCATCATCATAACTAATTTCGCTTATATTAGAACCTCCTCCAAGATTTGCAACAAACATACTTCTTCCGTGTGTAGATGCAAATATTTTATTGTCTGATGCTCTATAATCTAAATCAAGCACAGCAACATTAGGCAAGCCATTGTTATCTCTTGTCCAGGATGCTCCTGAATTTTCTGAAGAGAAAATTCCTAAATCAGTTCCGATAATAAGGTTTGCTGTGTTAGTTGGATTTACAATTATACAACTTACTGGAATGTTAGGTAAGTTATTGGAAATGTTTGTCCAATTAACTCCATAGTCAACAGTTTTAAAAACTTTTGTTCCATTTACAAATCCCGAATAAGAAGCATAAGCAACCGCAGGATTATTAGGGTCTATTGCTATTCTTGTACAATATGCATTTGGCAAACTGCTGCTGCTTAACCCCCAGCTTGTACCATTATCCTGAGTAACCCTGATTTTACCATTTGTGCAACCTGCATAAATAATATTTGAATTACCTTTTGCAATTGCTATTGCAGATATTTTAGCACCATTAGTTCCGGTACCATCACCGGTAAGGTCACCGCTAATGCTTGTCCAGTTACCTGCTTTATTGATTGTTTTATATAATTTATAAGTTCCTGCAACTAAGATATTGGCATCATTAGGGTCTAATACAAATGGAGAAATAAATAATGTTCTATCTGTGGTTCCATCCCAATAATTTGGTCCTGTAGGAATTCCACTCATTGATTTGTTAAAACTGTTTCCGCCATCTACAGATTTGAAAAATGCAAGATTTACATACTCACCGTAAATGATATTGTCATTTGTATAGTCAACTTCTGTTGCACCACCATCTCCGCCAATTATATCATGCCATAACGGATTACCGCCATTTGATTCGATTGTACCATTATCCTGTGTACCTCCATAATAATTTGTCCCTGTTGCAGAAACAGCACCATAATAAAATTGTGTAATTGCAAGGTTATTATTTTTATGAAGTATACTTATTCCTTTATTATCGGACCTGTAAATTCCTCCATCATTACCGATGTACATTATGTTGGAATTTGAGGGAGCAAATTCAATTGCATGAAAATCAGCGTGCACATATTGAGGAGCATTGGGGTCAACATACCAATTAGAAATCTGCACCCAATTAAGTCCTTTGTTTGTACTTTTCCATAAATCAACACCTCCGGCATAAAGTATATTTTCATTATCTGGGTCAACTCTTAAAATATTATCATACCATCCCTGACCACCTGCATAATTATCTGCACCTGAATAAACACCGGTTGGAATGTTTGCATTTGTCCAGCTGTCACCTTTGTTAGTTGAGTATGATATCGTTTCAATTCCATAAGTAGTTAAACTCATATGAGCTGAGTACATCATACTTGGATTTGATTTACTTACAGCAAGTTCAATTCTTCCTCTTCCCGAAACATTATAAATTTGATTCCAGGTACTACCGGCATCAAGACTTCTCCATAAATAAGATTGATTGAAAAGACCGAAGGCGGCTATTATTATTGAAGGTGATGTGGAAGCAACTTCAACATCTGTACAATGGACATCTGCACCTCCGGTATTATTAATTTTTGCTGTCCACGTTGTTCCACCATCATTTGATAGATACAAACCTTTTCTTGTTGCAGCAAAAATATTTCCGGTTGAAGGGTCAATTACTAATTTATTTACATAATAGAAATTTTGATTTATGGTTGAAGATAATCTTTCCCAGGTCAATCCTGCATCAAGAGATTTAAAAATTCCTTCACCTCTTATTGCATCTGCATTGAAAAATCCTTCACCTGTACCTGCATAAAGAATGTTTGGATTACTTGGGTCTATTGCCAATGCACAAACCGCAATATTCTCCATATCATCTTTTAATGAAACCCAGGAATCCCCGCCATTAACAGATTTCCACACTCCTCCAGATACTGAACCAAGATATACTATTTGAGGATTTGTTGGGTGAACAGCAATTGCTCTTATTCTGCCGCCAATATTGGTGGGACCTAATAGACTCCAGGTTAATGAAGAAGTTCCTTTATTCAATTGCATGTTATCCATTTCCTTAAGAGCAGCATACTTCCAATCAATAGGAATAAATCCCTGCGGATAAGCTCTCTGCTCATAGTACCACTGCATTGCTTTATCAGGGTCACCAGGTTTTGGCTTACTGATTTTCTTCTTTTCAATTTTCCATTTTGTGAAATCTGACAATCCATTTTTATCTGCTAAATTGCCTGATATAATGAAAAATGAAATGAGTGTAAAAACAGATATTACTAAACCGTAATAGTATCTTCTCATTATGTCCTCTTATTTTTAAACTTTTTTATTTCTTTAAAACTTCCTGAATTACCCAACCATTATTTTCAAGAGAGATATATGCCTGAAACTTATCTCCACTTTTAAGGTTAGCAAGCTCTTTCATATTTTTACTTTGTTCAGATTCAATAAGCTTCATATCTTCATTTGTCCTAAAGAAAGGTTTTAGAAGATATGTTTCACCTTGAACAGCAATACTTGGATAATTATCCACTTCTTTTACCTCCAGTACTTTTCCTTTTAAAGAAAAAGTATTGTCAGCATTTTTCTGTACTACCTGAACTTCAATAATTACATTAGAACGGTTCATCTGAATTTGTGCTGGAGGTTGAGGAGTTTTAGGAGTACTGCTTATGGTATCCTGTAATGATGAATTATCATTTTTTTGTGTATTATCTGATTTGCAAGATGCAAATACTAAAGAAATTGCTATTAATATTGTAGATATTTTTATCATTATTTTCTTTTTATTTAATTAATTTTAAAAATATAAATTAAACTTAATGATACAAGAAATTATTTTATTAAATTGTAATGACTAACGTATTAATCACGGATTGAAAAAGAATAAAAAAATATTGAGCAACGATTTCATTCAGCTTATTGTAAATTCAACAGCAGGATTTATGAATAGTGATGATATTAATAAGCTGATATTTCTTTTCGAAATAAAAATATCCAAGATATATTTTGATAATCAAGCAGAGAATAATTTATATAGAATAATTTCTTCAAGATTTGATAAAACTGCTTTTCTAAAATATTGTCTTTTATATGACCATTATATAGATATTTTAATTCAAATAAGCAATTCAAGTAATTATCTTAGTGACATCCTGATTAAAGATCCTGAATACTTCTATATTATTGCCAGCGAGAAAATAATATCAAAAAAATTAAATGAAAATGATTTTTGTGAAGAGATAAAATCCAAGTTGAATAATTATAAAAGTATAAACTCTAAAATAAATTTTCTTAAATCAATTAAGCGGAGAGAAGTTTTAATTACAGGGATTAGGGATTATTTAAATTTCATCCCTACCGAGGAAGTGATAAATGAATTATCAATTCAGGCAAAAACAATTTCCTCGTTCTTATTTGAACTTTGTTATCAGCAAGTACTACAAAAATATAATGTAACAAAAATTAAAAGTAATTATACTTTAATTTCTTTAGGTAAATTAGGAGGAAGAGAACTTAATTATAGCTCAGATATAGATTTAATTATTTTCTTTGATGAAAATACTACTTACAATAAAATTACTTTTCACGAAGTACTTACTGAAGCCATAAAACTTTTTATTGGTTATTCATCTAACGCTGATGAAAATGGATTTTTGTATAGAATAGATTTGCGGCTTCGTCCCGGTGGAAGAAATGCTCCATTATGTGCTTCGTATATGGATTATCTTCATTACTATGAAAATAAAGGGGAAGATTGGGAAAGGCAAATGCTTATTAAAGCTGATTATCTTGCAGGTAATTCTGATTTATATAAATCTTTTATAAATTATCTAACACCTTTTATATATCCTTCCAATTTATTCACATCCCCGGCTGAACAAATCAATAAATTAAAAGTAAATATTGAGTCCTCGTTAAAAGAAGAAGATATAAAATTAATTCCAGGTGGGATTAGAGATATTGAGTTTTCTGTTCAAGCTTTGCAGTTATTGAATGGAGGTAAATTTAAGCAGCTAAGAACCGGGAATACTTTGGAAGCATTAAGGGAATTAAATAACCATAACTTAATTACGAGTAAAGAATATAATAATTTAAGAGAAGCTTACATTTTCTTTAGGAGAATTGAGCACTATCTTCAGTTGATGAATGACAGGCAAACTCATACAATTCCTTCAGAACCATTAACACATTTTAAGCTGGCTCTTTTCCTGGATTTTAAATCATCAGGACAGTTCAATGTAAAATTAAATAAACACAAAAAAGCAGTTATAAATTTTTACAATTCAATTTTCGGAACAGAAAAAAGTCTAACGACTAATAATATAATTTTTAAAAATAAAGCAAGAACGTACAATAACTTAGAGTACTTAAAAAATGGTACAGGTTTACTAAATAGAAAAGAATTTGATAAGACTACAATAGAGTTGTTCAGCAAAATTGAACCTCAGCTAATAAATTTTATCAAAGATACTATTGACCCTGATGAAGTCTTGGATAATTTTGTCAAATTGACTAAATCAATAAGCTTTACTTCAATTTGGTATAAGGAGTTAACAGATAAAAAGTATTTCAATAAGGTATTAAAGGTTTGCAGCAATTCTAAATATGCAATAAATCTTTGCTCATTAGATGAAAATTTAATGGATATACTAATAACCAGGAAAGTATTTGAAAAAGAAAATGAACTTTCTCAATTTAAAATAAAAGAAGCATTATTCATTCTTACTTCACAGTTCGCTGCTGATATTATAAAACCTTTAAGGTTTTATAATTTGCTTTTTAAATACCTCTCTGATAAAGTAAAATTATACTTTAGTAATGTATTGGATGAAAAAGATTATATACTATTGGCTCTTGGTAGTTTTGGAAGTAAGGACCAATCCTTAAGTTCAGACATTGACTTTCTTTTTATTATAAATGATAATACTTCCATCAATGATAAAAATATAGTCGATTATTTTTCAAAATTGATTGCTGAACTTAAACCATTTAAAGTAGATTTAAGATTAAGACCTGAGGGAAAGTCAAGTCAGCTTTTGCAAAATTTATCTTCATTTGAAAATTATTTAGAAAAACGTGCAGATGTATGGGAGCTTCAATCATATACAAAAGCTTCACTTATTTCCGGAAGTGATTTTTTATTTAATAAGTTTGTTAATCTTATCAAAGAGAGAATAAAGAAAGAAAACTCTGACATAATTAAAAGAAAAATTTTTGAAATGAGGAAAAAATTATATCCTGCTTTATCTAATCAATTTAATATTAAGAAAAGTCCTGGTGGTTTGTTGGATATTGATTTTATAATTCAGTATTTAGCTTTATTCAATTATAATAATTTGAAAAGCATTGTAAATAAAAGTAACCTTGAAAAGTTAAATTATTTCCTAAAGAAACTTGATGAACCATTTTTAACCGAGTTAAAGAATAATTATATTTTTCTTAAAGAGTTGGAAATAATTTATCAAAGCAAATACGACAAGATGAATAATAATATTGAAATGAATGAAGAAGAAATTAAGTATTTTGCAAATAGATTTAATTTTATTTTTCCTGAGGAATTCAGTAATTATTTTAATTCAATAATATCGAGCAATAAAAAAATCTTTAACAATATAAAATGAAATTATTAAATAAATTTTACCCCTACCTGACTGCTTTAATCGTATTTATAATATATATGTTTACTCTGGCTCCTTCAGTCATTCAAATTGATGCCGGAGAGCTTGCAACTGTTCAATATACACTTGGTATTGCACATCCGACAGGATATCCATTATTTACAATCTTAGGATTTATATTCCTCCATATTCCTTTTGGAATTAGCACTATAACTCAAGCTAACTTACTGGCTGCTATATACTGTGCTGCTGCTTCAGGTGTATTTGCATATACTTTTAGAATAATTTTAGATAATACAATCTTTATTAAACAAACTGTTCAAAAAATAAAAAGGGATAAAATTAAAAAAGCAAAAAAAGATTTTGAAGTCAGGCAAAATCAAAATGTCGTTGACGAATCTAATCACTATAATTTTATTTTAGCTTCATTGGCAGCATTTGCTTTAGCTTTTAGCAGGACATTCTGGTTTCAAAGTACTTCCATTGAAGTTTATTCGCTTCATCTTTTATTATTATCTTTAATTATTCTATCACTAATCAAAATATTTTATGATGTAGAAACTGAAAGATATCTTACTAAGAATACAATCTTTTTTGCTGCTGCCTTAGCTCTTGGATTTACGAATCATATGACAACTTTATTGGTAATTCCTGCTGCTACATATATTTATTTTCTAAAATTTAAGTTCAATAAAAATAGTATTATAAGAATTGGATATATGCTTTTAATCTTCATTCCTATTCTAATTATTCTTTATGCTTATCTGCCTTTAAGGGCTTCAGCTCATCCAATGGTAAATTGGGGGAATCCAATTGATATGGAAAGGATACTTAGACATATATCAGGTAAGCAATATCAGGTTTGGATTTTTTCTTCAACAGAGGCAGCGAAAAAACAGTTAGCTTATTTTTTCAATATTCTTCCGGGTGAATATACAGTCTCATTCTTGTTTATTATTATAGGTTTATTTACTTCTTTCTTAAAAGCAAGGAAGCTTTTCATCTTCTTCATTATTTTGTTTATTTCAACTGTATTATATTCTATAAATTATGACATCAATGATATTGATTCATATTTCTTATTAGCTTTTGTATCATTAGGATTTTTTGTTTTGTTCGGAATTAAATCCCTCATTCAATTATTTAAACAAAATAATATCAACTACACTACTTCTCTATCAATAGTGGCTATAATTATTGTTATACAGAGTTACATTAATTTTAATAAAGTGGACCAATCCGGCATTTATGTTTATGAAGATTATACAAAAGAAATTTTAACATCTGTTCCTAAAAACTCAATTATATTAAGCTACTTGTGGGATTATTTTGTTTCACCATCTTATTATTTCCAAAATGTTGAAGGTTTAAGAAAAGATGTAAATGTTATTGATAAAGAATTATTAAGACGCTCCTGGTATTATACCCAATTAAGTGCACACAACAGTAAAATACTTGAAGGTATTAAATCGGAAAAAGAACAATTTCTTGAAGCACTAAAACCTTTTGAAAGAAGTGAAGCATTTGATTCACAATTATTGGAGAACCTATATCGTACTATTATGACAAAAATAATTTCAACCAACATTAATGAACATGAATTTTTTATAACAACAGAATTATTTGAAAATGAAATGCAAAGAGGTGAATTTTCTCTTCCTCAGGGATATACACTGGTTCCCGATTTATTTATGTTCAAAGTTGTAAAAAATGATGGTCAATATGTTCCAGCCACAAACCCCAACTTCTCAATACGATATAAAACTGAAGAAGATGGATATTCAGAGACCATAAAGAAAATGGTAAGTACAATGCTGATAAGAAGAGCGATGTATGAAAAGAGTTTTAACAAAAATGACAGAGCCAAACTTTATGTGGATAAAGTAAAAAAAGATTTTCCTGATGCACTCATACCAAATGAATTAAATTCTCTTTAAAATGAAAAATGCCCCAAATGGGGCATTTTTTTTATTACCATCTTTTTGAATTATTAAAGCCGCCGCCGCTGCTTCTTCCGCCGCCGCCGCTGCTTCTTCCACCGCCACTACCGCCTCTTCTGTCGTTGGTTTTTGGACGGGCTTCATTTACAATAATCTTTTTACCTTTAAGCTCTTTGGTATTAATCTCATTGATAGCTTTCTGTGAATCAGAAGCACTAAACATTTCAACAAATCCAAAACCTTTTGATTCTCCACTGAACAAGTCTCTGATTATTTTTACGCTCTTTACTTGTCCGTATTCATCAAATAAAGCTTTAAGCTCATCATCCGTAACATCTTTGGATAAGTTGCCAACATAAATGTTCATAAAAAAAACTCCTATAAAAAATATTAAAAAATATGCATTCAACAGAAATAGCTTAAAGAATGGTAAATATGATGGTATTTATAAATTAAGATTTCTTGAATTACATAACTATCTGAAATATAAGATTTTCCCTGTTAAAAAAAAGGGATATGCAGAACTTATTTTAAATTAAAATAAATTTGTAATTTACATCATTTTAGAAGGCTTCGCCTATTCCGAAGTGGAATTCGAAGTTTTTCCAGAACGGTTTTTGAGTGATATACTTCTTATCATAAGGATCATAAACCCTCCATCCAAAATCCAATCTAAACGGAGCAATTGAAGTAAAATATCTAAATCCTATGCCTGCAGCCAGTGCAACCTGGTCCCATCTAAATACTTTCCAACTGGCAAAAGTGTTTCCATAATCGGTAAATAATGTAATACCAAAACTTTCCCAAAAACGATAACGGAATTCAATTGAGCTTTCAAATATAAATGAACCACCTTTAATTCTGTTAGTGCTATCATTAATATTAACAACACCTAATGGACGGTCAGGAACCAATTGATTAGACCTCCACCCTCTAACAGAGTTACTTCCACCAGCATAATATGTTCTGTTTAATGGTACCCCTGAAAAACCGCCATAGTATGCTTGCAAGTGTCCCAATTTTAATTTACCAGCCATTATATAATCTTTGTTAGCCCATAATGCAGTATACCCGGCACTTTGCAATAAAGTTTTATAAAACAATGAACCATTATATTTATAGTCACCAACTTTAGAAATCAAATAAGGAAGCATATTAGCACTTTCAACCTGAAGGGATATAACATAACCCTTAGTTGGAAATAATATGTTATCGGTTGTTGTTCTTCCTATATCAGCACCAATTACTGAAATTAATTTTCTTGATAAGCTATCATTATTTGTTCGATATACTTCATTACTTACTTCGACATTATAATAAGTACTAAGTCTGTTTACTAAAGTATATTCAGGCAACTCATAGTTAAAAGTTAATTTGGAACCATATATAGTTGCGTTAAAACTTCTCTGTTTATTTATGGTAGCATAAGTTTCCCAGGTAGCAAAAATAGGTTTACTTAATAAATAAGGCTGCTCAATAGTTATTCTCGAATCTACATACCCCAATAAAGTTGTATCTCTCCAGGAAAATCTCTTTATAAGATTACTGAAATCAGCTTGAAAAATATCCTGAATACCAAAAGAAGTTGAAACAGTAAATTTTCTTGCTTCACCTAAAAAGTTTTTTCTAATATATGTTGCCCCAAGACCAACATTAAAACCATTCTGCTGATTATTAATAATAAATTCAGGTGAAAGCTCATTCATTTTTCCAATAGTTCCTGCAAGCAACATCGGGACTAGGGTGCCTGAAGTATCTTTTACTGAACCATTTAAACTAATGGCATCAAATAATCCCGTTCTAAACAAACGTACCTGGCTTCTTCTTATTTTTTCAGCGTTATAATATTCACCGGCTTTTATATCGGTAAGTTTTTGTAAAAGTTCTTTTTTAACATATGGAACTCCTTCCCCCTTTAAGTCCGTTAAAATTGTATCAATAACATATCTTCTACCCGGGAAATAAAAAATATCCATATCAACTTTATTTATCGAAGTATCAGAAAGAACAATGGTGCTGTCAAATCTTCCATTCATCCATCCATTGTTAAGTAATGTATTAACAGATTCATTTATATTTACTTGAATTTCATCCTGGACATAAGTATCTGTAGTATCTTGAAAAACTTCTTCTTCCATATCCTTTTTGTAATTTTGCGGAATTTTTTCTAATCCAAGTAATTTAAAGTACCTATAAGTTGAAGGGTCACTTTCATTAATGTGATATAATAATTTTACTTCCTTATCAGTAGTATCGACTTCAAAATTATAACTGAACTTAACTTTGAAAAAACCATTTGCATTATAATATTGTTCAAGTGCTTCCAAATCCAATGGAATGCTTGTAGAATCAAAATATTCCGGAGCAGCACCTAAGCTGGTGAAAGAATTCAAGAATTTCCAAAACCACCAGGGCGTTTCTTTTGAATAGATAATACTCTTTAATGTAGATGAAGATATGTTATGATTCCCATCAAACTTAATACTTTGTAACTCAAATAAATCCTGAGAGTACGAAGTTCCAACAATTACAAATGATATTAAAAGACAATAAAAAATTCTATGCATATACTATTCTAAAGTTACATCTTTACTAACTTGCTTAACATTAGGATAATCCTTTTTTAAATTATTAACCATATATCCCTGAATTTTCTTATCATCATAATTTTTTGATAGATATAATTTGAACTGCTCAGCATCTTCTGAAAATAAATGACCGTAATAAACCTTCTTATTCTTCAAATCAATAATATAAGAGAATATCTCTCCTCCACTCATTCCCATAAAATAAGTCATAGAATTATAGTAGATCATATCATAGTTAGATTCTTCGAATCTTTGTTTTCGAACTTCACTTTTTTCGAATGAACCTTTTAATAAATGAGTTTCATAATCTTTCACTAAATTTTTATTACGATATTCAAATGAATGAAATTTAATACCCCACTCTTTGGGGTTATTGACTTCAGTCCCTAAAATAAATTGTATAGTTGAATCTCCATTAAAATTACCCTGTAAGTAAAATGTGGATTCAGTGTTTAATTCCTTCTTTGCAACAGTGGTTAAAGAATCAATTAAATTTTCCCGGGTAATTGGAGCTGCATCAGGACCTGCATTTTCTTCTTCTTTTTTACATCCTGAATACAAAACAACCAGTAATAGCAATACTATAATTTTCTTATTATTTAATAACAACTTTAGTCCCTCTCGTAATTATACTTATAATTTCATCAATATTTTCGTTAGATAAAGCAACCGAACCATCTGTCCAATTAAATACAAAAGGAAGATTCTTCATCATAAAATTGAAATTTCCCATACCATGAATTCCAATATCTCCTCCCAATATTGCATTGTATGCAGGACACTCATTATAATAATATTCAAATCTTAATTTATCGAAGTCTTTTTGAGTAATAAGATTTTTTCTCAAAGCTTCAGCGCCATCTTCAATATTTGGATAATTTATCCTTATAAATTTATAATAAACGTGATTACTATCTATGCGGCAGACATTATAATTACCAACTGGAGTAGCTCCGTCATCAAAATGTGCTTTAGGTGAAGAAATACTTCTTCCGAAGTTCACCCTGTATGATTTTACAAAAATTGTATCTTCATAAATGTTCAGGGTATAGGACTTTCTGTCAATTACAATCGATGGATTACGGAATTTGCTTATGCCCTTCTTTTCCATTTCATCTTTTAATGGAATTTCACGAAGGTTCAAGATAATTCCGTAAACTATTACACCTAATATGAATATTATTATTCCACCGCTGAAATATAAAACATTCTTAAACATGTTAATGTTTATGTATGATTTCAGATGAGAAAAATCAATATTAAGTAGTTTTTTGTTATTATCCATTTAGTCAAAATTTCTTTAAGCTTAAATTATTAAAATAATCAATTATCTAAAAATAATTTACCTTCATATTCCATTTTAAAAAATATCAAAAATTTCTTTGTATACCTGAATTTTTTATTTAAATTATTATCGTTTATATCAACTCATTTATAAATAAGCAGGTGTTCATATGAAAATAGTTTCTACTTTTATTCTTGTTCTACTTTCACTTATTTCTTTGCACTCACAAATCCCTTATCAATATGGCTGGCCCCGTCAAGCAAGTGATGATTTTGGTTTATATAAGAATTCACCAACAATTGCCGATGTAGATAAAGACGGTTCTTATGATGTTTCTGTTACGGAAAATATTGTATCCAGCGGACATATGCCTAAGATAAGTATTTTCAAAAAAAATGGTACATACTTACCTTATTTTCCTCAAAGCTTTCCATTTGGAAGCTTACAAAGCAGCGGTTCAAGAGAAATTTCTGCAATGGGTGATGTACTAGGAGATGATAAACTTGAGATAGTCTTCGGTGATGAAAATGGAAACATTCACGTATACCAATACAATGGTCAGATACCAACAGGAGCTCCTGTTAATATTGGGAGTAATCAGGAATGCAATACTCCAGCTTTAGTTGATTTAGATAATGATGGTAAATGCGAAATTATAATAACTACACAAGATAGAGATAACAGTGAAAATGGAAGTCTACATGTACTTAAATATTCAGGCTCAGCCTTTATAGAATTAAGTGGTTTCCCTAAAAATTTTCCTTTTGGATGTGAAAGCTCACCTGTTGTTGGTGACCTTGATAATGATAATCAATATGAAATAGTATATTTAAATGGGGGTTCTCTTAGTGGCGGAGTTTATGCACAAATAAATGCTATCGAACTAGATGGAACCATGATGCCCGGTTTTCCAATTGAATTTTCCCATTCATCAAGTGGTAATACGCCTTCCTTATATGACCTCGATAAAAATGGAACACTTGAAATTGTTATTCGAATAATGGAAGAAAGAACTCAGGTTAATGGTATTTATGCTTATGATTACCAGGGTAATTTACTTCCTCATTTTCCTTTTCCAATAAGATACGGACATCCGGATGCTAACGTTGCTATTGGCGATATGGATGGTGATGGTGTTCCGGAATTGGCATACGGAAGTGTCACTGCGGTTGATAGTGGACTTGCCTGGGTATGGAAATTAGATGGTACAGTTATGCCTGGGTACCCTCAAAGAATATGGGCTACATGGGTTGATGGTTCAGTTGCTATTGGAGATGTAAGTGGAGATAGTTTAAATGATGTAATAGTCCCAACAAGTAAAGGATTTATTTATGCTTTTAAATTTGATGGAAGCATAGTTGATGGTTTTCCTCTTCCAGCAGAAGATACATATGTTGTAAAAGGATTTGAAACCTCTCCAACTTTAATTGATATTGATAAAGATGGAGATATGGAAATTTTTGCGGGAAGTTTAAACAAAAGAGTATACGGATGGGATACACAAGGTAAAGTAACAAATACCGGATGGTCAACATTTAAAGGGAATGCTCAAAGAACAGGGGGAATGTTAAAAGGATTTTTAGTTGTTCCTGTTGAATTAACCAACTTCACCTCAAATGTTGATGGTAATAATAATGTGGTTCTAAGCTGGAGTACAAAGACAGAATTAAATAACCTTGGATTTGAATTACAAAAAAGAAGTAATGGTAATGAATACGAAACAATAAGTTTTATTCAGGGAAATGGTACATCAACAAATGAACACAATTACAGTTTTGTTGATAAAAATTTAGCAAATGGGAAATACAATTATAGATTAAAACAAATTGATATGAATGGAACATATAAATTTTATGTACTTCAAAATGAAGTAAAAATAGAAATGCCATATGTATTTTCATTAGCACAAAACTATCCGAATCCATTTAATCCAGAGACAAAAATTTCCTTCAGCTTACCTGAGCAGGCAAATGTTCAATTAAAAATTTATGATGTAACCGGAAGTGAAATTAAGACTTTATTAAATGAAGAAGTAAATGCAGGAAATCATTCGATAAACTTCAACGCTGCAGATTTACCAAGTGGAATTTATATATATAAAATATTTGCAAACTATACTAATGGAACTTTTATAGATACTAAAAAAATGATATTGATGAAATAAGATTATTACATATCTAAAAACAAAAACCCTGGACAGGAATGTTCAGGGTTTTTTTATTGCTATCTAACATAACAAAGTCTATTGTAAAATAACGATACCTCCATGACTGTCATTGCGAACGAGTGAGTCATCGAACGAGTGTGGCAATCTCTGTATTTTAAAACTTATTAAAAATCCAGAGATCACCACGCTTCGCCCGTGATGACAGAAATTAACTTACTTCATCAGCACCATCTTTTTCGTCTCACTAAAATCTCCTGCCTTCATTCTCAAGTAATAAACTCCGCTGGATAATTTACTTGCGTCCCATTCTCTTTCATAAGAACCGGGAGAAAAATTTTCCTTAACAACTTTTGCAACTTCATTCCCAAGTACATCAAATATTTTTACCTCAACTAATTGTTCCTCCGGTACGGAAAATTTTATTGTTGTAGATGGGTTAAATGGATTAGGATAATTCTGCTCTAAAGAAAATTTTTTTGGAATTTCATTAACTTTAACTTCTATCTCTTTCGAGTATTCAAAGGTTCCATCAAAGTCAATTTGCTTTAACCGATAAGTATATTCTACTGGAGAAATATTATTATCTGAATAAGAATAACTTTGAGGTGATGTTATTGTCCCATTACCCTTAACAAATGCCAAACTTATAAATTCATTTGAAGAAGATTTCCTTTGTACTTCAAACCCTTTATTGTTAGTTTCAGTAGCCGTTTGCCAGTTTAATATTACGCTATTTTTACTTTGAGAAGCAGTGAAAGAGGAGAGTTCTACTGGAAGATTTAACATATCTTTAAATTTTAAAATAGTACCCTTATTGCCAACAACAGTTACATTATTCTGTTTAGTAGCATAGATCCCATTAAGTACAGTTGCCGCTGATAAATTCCATTCTAATCCAGCAGTCCTTTGAACTATCCAATCAATTCCACCATTTGTGGTGGCAATTATCTTTCCTAAAGCACCAGCTATAAAAGCATAATTATCATCAACTAAGGAAACATCCTGCCATTGCCAATTACTACCTATTGATGGATTGACTTCTATCCAATTAATTCCTGAATTGCTACTTTTAAGAATTATATTTGGTGCTACTATCATGGCATTTTTCTGGTCTGCAAAAGAAATAGCTTTTAAATATCCAGCAGATTGACCTTCATAAACTGAACTAATCCACGTAGTACCTCCATCGGATGTTCTCAATATTTTACTATTTTGATTATATTCTTGATTTCCTATTACTATACCATAGTTCGAATTAGAAAATGAAATTGCCACTAAATTATAGTTTGATCCAATATTTTGTGGAGACCATGTAAGTCCACCATCCATTGTTTTAACAATAGTACCTTGTGACCCCACTGCTATAGCAGTATTGGAATTAATATATTCTATGGCTTTAAGGTTACTAGGCATGTCGAACGCAAACCATGTTATACCACCATTTGTAGTTTTAATAGAATTCCCGCTATTATCTAATATAATCCCATAGTTATTATTAGCAAAAGAAACATCTTCAAATTTATGAGTACCACTTATGTTATTTGAAAGCCAATTTGTTCCTGCGTTCGTTGTCCTCAATATTATGTTATCATCCCCTATAATAAAACCATTATTTTCATCAGTAAAGGTTAATGTATTTAAATTTTTTTGTGTCACGATATTATATTGAGAAGTCCAGTTTAAGCCAGCATCAGAAGTTCTAAATAAGGCTCCGAAATTTCCCACTGCAGTAGCTATATTTTTATTAAAATAAGAGATATCATTTAATCCGGCAAAATTAGAGTTACCTGAAACCCAATTTATTCCACCATTACTCGTTCTAAGAATACTACCATCAGAATTCGAGGATATAAATCCATTATCCTGATCGAAAAATGTTATTGAACTAAGCCTTTTTGTACCATTATCATAAACTTTAGTCCATGATATTCCATTGTTAGTTGTCCTATAAATTTTACCAAATTTAGAAATACTTATTGCATTATTTTCATTAATTAAAAAGACATCCGTTAAATCATTTTCATAGTACTCACTTGTAGACCAAGAATTTCCTGCGTCTGTTGTTCTAAAGAGTGTTGTGCCTGGAGAATCGATGTTCTCCCAGATTACCATACCGTAATTACCATAAAAATGGATTTTATAAAAAAGACCATTGGAATTAGACAATATTTGAGTCCAATTCTCTCCCCCATCGGTCGTTTTGTAAATAGATTCACCTGCCAGATAACCAGTATCAGCATTCAAAAAAAACATTTTACGAAAACTACCATTAAATTCTCCTAAGTTCATAGGCATTTTTATCCAAGTATTCCCTCCATTCAGAGTCTTAAATAAAATAGAAGTTATTTCCCAACCACCACCATCTAAAAACCATTCTCCTCCTACGATATATCCAATATTCTGATTAGGAAAACAAATAGAATGAAGATGAGTAGTAGCATCAAATGGTTGAACTTTCCAGGTCAAGCCTTCATCAATTGTTTCTAAAAGAAGTCCATAACTTCCTACAATCCAGCCAACACCAGAATTTAGATAAATAACTTCCGAATATTCATTACCTCTTGGTAAAGGATTTTGCCAAAACCATCCTTCTTGTGCTGAAAGAATTCCATAAAATAGCAGGACAAAAAGAAGTATCAATCTTTTCATATAGCTCCTAAGGTTAAGGAGTAAAATCTAAATAAGTTTTTGAAGCGTAAATGTATCGGCAGGTACAATGATGATGTTAATGTGAAAAGGACAATTGCTTTAAAACAAAAAAGCGGCTGAGCCGCTTTTTTTATACTTCCATAATTTCTTTTTCTTTATGCTTTAGAATGTCATCTATCATCTTGATATGATCATCGGTTAATTTTTGAATTTTGTTTTCACCTTCTTTTAAATCATCTTCAGAAATTTTTTTATCTTTTTGTTCTTTCTTTAAATGTTCATTTGCATCGCGTCTGATGTTTCTTACTGCAACTTTTGATTCTTCACCAAATCTCTTAATTAGTTTTACTAATTCTCTTCTTCTTTCTTCATTCAATGGTGGAACTGGAATTTTTAAATTAGTTCCATCACTAACAGGATTAAATCCAATGTTTGCTTCCATTATTGCCTTATCTACAACTTGAACCATACTTTTATCCCATGGTGTAAAGGATAAGGTATGTGCATCTAAAACAGATAAGTTCCCTACCTGACTTATAGGAGTATTTGTTCCATAATAATCAACTTTAATTCCATCAAGCAAGGCAGTTGTAGCTTTTCCAGACCTTATTTTTGAAAGCTCTGAACGCAGCGCTTCCATTGATTTATCCATTCTTTGTTTTGCATCTTTTAAAATATTTTCCACCATAAATGCCTCTCTCAAATAATATTTTAATTAATAAATGTTCCTACTGACTCTCCTTTAACCAATTTAAGAAGATTATCTGGTTTATCCATATTAAAGACAACCATTGGTAAACTATTTTCCTGACTTAAACTTACTGCAGTTAAGTCCATTACTCTTAAATTCTTCTGTAATATATCAATATATGAAATATTTTCAAACTTTAAAGCTCCGGGGTTTTTTTCAGGGTCAGAATCAAAAACTCCATCTACTCTTGTACCTTTAATTATTACATCAGCTTCAATTTCAACTGCTCTTAAGGAAGCTGCTGTATCTGTACTGAAATAAGCGTGACCTGTACCGGCACCAAATATTACAACTCTTCCTTTTTCCAAATGTCTTATTGCTCTTCTTCTAATATAAGGTTCAGCAATTTCTTCCATATGGATGGCACTCATTAATCTTGTGTAAATTCCTTTATGTTCAATTGCATTTTGTAATGCAAGTGAGTTTATCATAGTTGCAAGCATACCCATCTGGTCTCCGGTAACTCTGTCTATGCCCGAAGCGCTTGCACTTAGTCCCCTAAAAATATTTCCGCCGCCAATTACAATTCCTATCTGAACACCAATATCAATTACTTTTTTTATTTCAGTAGCGAAAAAATCTATTACATCAGGATCAATTCCAAATCCTTTTTTGCCCATCAGCGATTCACCGCTAAGCTTAAGTAATATTCTTTTAAATTTTAATTCTTGCATAAAATCCTTTTAATAAAAAATAAAAACAATCCATATAAGAGCATAATAAAAATATAAAAAAAAAGGTCTTAAAAAAATTTAAGACCTTCAACTAAGCTTATTTTTTATCGTCGCCTAATTGGAAACGTTTGAAAAGCACTAGCTTTGCCTGAGTTCCATTCTTTTGATTAAAATCTTTTAAAAGATCTTTAACAGTTTTTGAATTATCTTTAACAAAAGCTTGTTCAATCAAGCAATTTTCCTGATAAAATTTATTTAATCTACCCTGAGCAATTTTATCTAAAATATTTTCAGGTTTTCCTTCTTTTCTTGAAAGCTCTTTGTAGATTTCTATTTCTTTATCAACAACTTCTTTTGGTACTTCTTCTTTGTAAGTGCAAAGAGGTCTCATAGCTGCAACCTGCATAGCGATATCTCTTGCGATAACAGCCATTTCTTCTTTACCATTACCAACGTTATCAACTCTTACAAGCACGCCAAGTTTAGAACCCGGGTGAATATAATCAATAACAATTCCATTCTCAGCTTCAACTTTTGTAAAACGTGAAACTTCAATTTTTTCACCAACTTTACCCATAACATCAGTAACATTATTTTGTAAGGTGTTATTTTTTGAAAGAAGTTCTTCAACATTAGCAGCACCGTTAGTGGAAACAGCTTCCAACACATTATTTGCTAAGTTAACAAAGTCAGCACTTTTAGCGACGAAATCAGTTTCGCAATTAACTTCAACTATATAACCAACTGAGTCGTTTATAATTTTAGTTAAAACTAAACCTTCCTTAGCATCTTTTTCAGCTCTTTTAGCTGCAACAGATGCACCTTTTTTTCTTAAAATTTCAATAGCTTTTTCAAAATCACCATCGGCTTCGGTAAGAGCTTTTTTACAGTCCATCATACCGGCACCGGTTTTCTGTCTTAATTCATTTACTAATTTTGCAGTAATTTCCATTTTTATTTAATTCCTTTTTCTTTATTAAGCAAGCTTTTCTTCTTCTTTTTCTTTCTTAGCTCTTTCCGGTTGAGCTGATTCTTCAGCTTTCATTTCTTTAGCTTTCATAGAGCCTTCAATCACTGCATCAGCCATATATTTTACAATCAATTCGATTGTTTTAACTGCATCATCATTTGCAGGAATTACATAGTCAACAGTATCAGGGTCGCAATTAGTATCAACTACGGCAAATACAGGTATGTTTAATCTTTTAGCTTCTTTAATAGCGATAGCTTCTTTTTTAATATCAACAACAAACAGAGCAGAAGGTAATTTGCCCATATTTTCAATACCTTCAAGAACTTTTTTCAATTTGTCCTTTTCTCTGGTTCTCATCAATCTTTCTTTTTTATTGATTTGATCAAAGGTACCATCTGTTTCCTGTTTTTCGATATTAGTTAATCTTTTAATGCTCTTTCTAATTGTAGAAAAGTTGGTAAGCATTCCGCCTAACCATCTTTCACTAACCCAATTCATATCGCATCTTCTGGCTTCAGCATCAATAATAATTTTAGCTTGTTTTTTTGTACCTACAAATAAAACTTTTTTACCATCAGCAACGAATTTCTGTAAAGCTTCGGCTGATTCAGTAAGTAATGTTTGAGTTTTTTTAAGGTCGATAATGTGGATGCCATTTTTCTCCATAAAGATGTAAGGTTTCATTTTAGGATTCCAACGGCGGGTTAAATGTCCGAAGTGCGCACCAGCTTCAATAAGCTGAGTTAGCTCGATTTTTTTCATTCTATTTACTCCTGTTTATCATCTACTTTCTTCTACTTTACCTTTTCATTCCTTATATGGAACACAGGAGGTAAATCCGAAAGTATGATTATTGTTTATTGTTAATTAAAACTTGTATATAAAAATTTATCCTGCCAAAAGCAGGATAAATTTACTAAATCAAAAACACTGATATAAAAATTATCTCTTAGAGAATTGGAATCTTTTTCTAGCTTTAGGTCTTCCGTATTTTTTACGTTCAACCATTCTTGGGTCTCTGGTTAACATACCGGCAGGTTTTAATGCTGCTCTGAATTCTGGATTAAGACTAATTAAAGCTCTTGCAATACCTAATCTTGCTGCTTGTGCCTGACCTGTAATGCCGCCGCCATAAACATTAATGATAACATCAAATTTTCCCATATTATCAGTAAGTTTTAAAGGCATTAAGATATCTTCTCTGCTTAATAATTGAGGGAAGAAATGTTCAAATTCTTTATCATTAACAGTAAATTTTCCATTACCGTTTCTTAGTATTACTCTCGCAACTGATGTTTTTCTTCTACCTACAAATATCTGCTCTGCCATTATTTCTCCGTTAAACTATAATTTACAGGTTTCTGTGCTGCATGAGGATGTTCACTACCAGCATAAACCTTTAATTTTTTAATCAACTGATTTCCTAATCTTGTTTTTGGAAGCATACCTTTTACAGCATTTTCAATAACAAAAGTAGGATTCGTATCCATTACTTCAGACAAGCTCTTTGTCTTTAATCCACCAGGATATCCGGAGTGGTGAGAATAGGTTTTAAGTAATCCTCTTTTACCGGTTATTTTAACTTGATCTGCATTAATAACAACAACAAAGTCTCCGGTATCAGAGTTGGGTGTAAATTCTGGTTTAGTCTTTCCTCTGATTATGCTTGCAACTTGTGTAGCTAATCTTCCTAAAACCTGATCTTTTGCATCTACTAAAATCCATCTTCTATCAGCATTCTCAGTAGATATAAATTTCGTCATTTTCATTTGTTTCACGTAATATTCCTCCGGAACCTTATACTTTTTTATTCTAAATAAGACACAAAAAATAACTTTTATCCTTTAAAAAGTCAAGATTAATGCCAGTTAAATTATAAGAATTAACTAAGATACCAATTTTTGGCCTATTTGGAAGGTTATTAAAACCAGCTATGCCCAAATTTAAAGGTTTTTATCATACCAAAAAACTCAGGCTGGAATGCCTTGAATTCCGTTTCTCCCTTAATCATAAGCTTTATTATATAATCCTCATCTGTGTTTGTCCTGATGTAAACCGATTGCTTTACCTGTCCACTGATTGATTCAGGGTCATTATAATACAAAGTAAAATTATTCATCTCCAGCTTTTTGGTATATCTCCTTGGATCAAATAGATATTTATCAGCTACTTCAAGAAAGATATATGGCGGTGGATTTAAGTTTCCGTAATTAGCCCAAAAAGTAACACCGTCTAATTTGTTCTTTACATTTTGGTCTACAAAAGTCCATCCGCTTGGGTAATATATTCTGACATTAAGAGTATTTTCTTTGTAAATGTTTTTAAGATTTGTGGTATCACCAAAACCTGCAGAATAATTTGAAAATCTTCCATTACCAAGTCCGGCATCATTTCCCGTTCCCTTGATTCCGGTAGATTTTTCTTTTCCGGAATTACTAACCTCAGAATAATTTTTGCTTGTGGATTTTGTTTCTATAGATTTTTTTTCAGAGTTCTTATCAAAGATTTTATCTTCAGATTTATTCTTTTCAACCGGAGTTTCTTCCTTGGTTACTTTTTCATTTAGCTGGGCAGGTTCTTTTTCTCCCTCAAATTCAGCTGCATAGTAACCTGTACCTTGCCCTTCACCTGCCCCTGTTGGCAAACCAAAACTTCCCGGATAAGTTAGATTAGCTAAAAATGTAATTGCCATAAATACAAATGCGTGAAAGGAAGCTGATATTAAAAAGCTCTTTACTCCATCATCTTGTATGTACTTTAGCAAAAAATTCATCTTCAAATATATAAAATTATAGAAATTTCTATCGTATTAAACTTTTTTTATTCTTAATTTTGTTGCTGAAATAAAATTAAGGTCTAAAATGAAATATCTTGTAACCGGGGGTTCCGGATTTCTTGGGATAAATCTTATTCGCTACTTACACGAAAAAGGTCACGAAATTGTTTCCTTAGATATTGTTGATTTTGACTATAAAGATATGATAGGTAAGATCACTGAAATTAAAGGTGATATAAGGGATAAGGCTGTTGTTGATAAAGCAGTTCAAGGAGTTGATATTGTTATCCACACTGCGGCAGCACTTCCATTGTACAAACCGGAAGATATTTATACAACTGATATAAATGGTACAAGAAATTTACTTGAAGCTTCAGAAAAATATAATGTTCAAAGATTCATTCAAGTTTCATCAACTGCAGTTTATGGTATTCCAGACCACCACCCATTATTTGAAAATGATAAGCTTGATGGTGTAGGTCCTTATGGTAAAGCAAAGATTGCTGCCGAAGAAGAATGTTTGAAATTTAGAAATAGAGGAATGTGTGTTCCAATCATTCGTCCAAAATCTTTTATTGGTCCTGAAAGATTAGGTGTGTTTGCACTCTTTTATGATTGGGCAAAAGATGGTCACGGTTTCCCTATGATTGGAAGCGGCAACAATCGTTATCAATTACTGGATGTTGAAGACCTTTGCGATGCAATTTATTTAACAGCAACCTTAAATAAAAATATTGTTAATGATACTTTTAATATTGGTGCAAAAGAATTCACAACAATGAAGGAAGATTATCAGGCAGTTCTTGACGTTGCAGGTTATCATAAAAAAATTGTCGGACTTCCTGAAACTCCGATCATCTGGACATTAAAATTTCTTGAAGCTTTAAAACTCTCACCATTGTATAAATGGGTTTATGAAACTGCATCAAAAGATTCATTCGTATCAATTGAAAAAGCTGAAAAAGTTTTAGGTTATAAACCAAAATTCTCGAATAAGGATGCCTTAATAAGAAATTACAAATGGTATCTGGAACATTTAAATGAATTTAAAGATACAAGTGGTGTTTCTCATCGCGTACCATGGAAACAAGGTATTTTATCTGTAGCAAAGAAGTTCTTTTAAGTTTTTCCCAAACTGTCATTGCGAACCCCGACTTCAGTCGGGGTGTGGCAAACTCATTTTTCTAAAATGCAAAAGCAGAGATTACTCCCATAGGGACAAGCACGTCGTTCCGATAAATCGGAACTCCTCGTGATGACAGAAGCGAACAATTTTAATTTCCATATATCTAATTTTATTATAAATTTGTGACTCAAGTTTTCACTTTTTATGTAGTTTTGAAGTAAATAGTGTTCTTAGTTTAAAATGTAATGGAGACAAAATGGCAAGTAAAAAAGATTTTTTAAAAGACGTAATTCAGCATATTGATATTAAGCAGCATAATGTTGTTTCATTGGTTGAATCAATGGAGAAGATGGCTTTCTCTGCAAGAGACCTTAACCGCGCAGCTCAAATATTTGATATGATGTTAAAGGATAAAGAATGTGCAGTTATTTTAACTTTGGCAGGGAGTATCTTCAGTGCCGGATTAAAGAAAGTTGTTTTTGATTTAGTAAATAATAATATGGTTGATGCTATTGTATCTACCGGTGCTTTAATTGTTGACCAGGATTTCTTTGAAGCACTTGGCTACAAGCATTATATCGGTTCGCAATACAGCGATGATAACCAGCTTCGTGATTTAGCAATAGATAGAATTTATGATACTTATATTGATGAAGATGAATTAAGAGTTTGCGACGATACTATGGCAAAGATTTGTGATTCGTTAGAACCTCGTCCATATTCATCACGTGAATTTATTTGGGAGATGGGTAAATATTTAGAAAACCATGGTGGACCAAAAGTAGATGATTCAGTTGTCTTTGCTGCTTACCAGAAGAACGTTCCTATTTTCGTTCCTGCATTCTCAGATTGCTCTGCTGGTTTTGGATTTATTATGCATCAAACACAAAATCCAACTAAGCACGTATCATTAGATTCAGCTAAGGATTTTCTTGAGTTAACAAAAATTAAATTAGCTGCTAAACAATCAGGTATCTTTATGATTGGGGGCGGTGTTCCTAAAAACTTTACACAGGATATTGTTGTAGCTGCAGATATACTTGAAGGTTCAGCAGATATGCATAAATATGCGATTCAAATTACAGTTGCAGATGTTAGAGATGGTGCGTTATCAAGCTCAACATTAAAAGAAGCAAGCAGCTGGGGTAAAGTAGAAACAACTTACGAACAAATGGTATATTCAGAAGCTACACTTGCAGTTCCTTTGATTGCAGGATATGGATACCACAAAGGTTCCTGGAAAAACAGAAAGCCAAAAGAGTTCACAAAGTTGTTCGTCCCTGAACATCAGGTAGTATAAAAAGTTAAAAGCGGCTCCAAGCCGCTTTTTTTATATCCATGTGTCATTGCGATGAATGATGACCACACCCCAACTGTCATCCAGAGGGAAGTCCTCCGCCTTGAGCGGTGCTTTAAGGACGACCGTAGGGATCTCTGACATAGTGAAGTCAGAATGTTTTGCCGGGCTTCTCCGATACATTTTCGTCCTCTGGACGAAAACACTGCTCCGAAGGAGTCCCTATGGGAAAGACCCTTTCCTTTTAGTCATTCTTCTTTTTAAGAAGGCTTGCCTTTCGAGTAATGACACTTCGTTTATTTACGTCCTTACAATCCTATAATTCTTCCAGGCAAAGTAAACTTCTTTGATGAATGTTTTTAAGACAGTTACTGTAGGTACTGCGAGAAGCATTCCTAATATTCCTGCAATTTGGCTGCCTGCAATTATTAATAAAATAATTATTATTGGATGTAAATCTACGCTCTTTGAAAACACCATTGGCTGAACAACTCCATTATCCAATGCATATACTGTTAGAATTATTGCGATAATTAAGGGGACTTGAGAAAAGTCGCCATTTTGAATTATAGAAATTGCTATAGCGGGTATTCCTCCTATTACAGGACCAAAATATGGAATTAAATGTCCAAAGCCTGCAATAACACCCAAAGGAAGAGAGTTTGGTATTCCAATTAAATAAAATCCAAATCCCAAAGTAAAACCAACAAAGGTTGCATCAAATATCCAGGCTCGTACAAATCTGCCAAGTTGGATTGAAACTTTTTTAATTATCCAGTATGATGGTTCAAAATATTTATTCGGAACCATATCTAATAAATTATGAAGAATTTTTCTGCTATCCTTTAATGCAAAAAATGTTATAAAGGGTACGATGACAAGAACAGCTACTAAAGAAATAATTGATGTAAGAAGACCGGATAATACACCAAATGAATTAAGTAATTCTGTTGAAAAGAAATCTTCAATTCTTTTTGAAAGTTCACCCCGGTTAAATATCGGAAAAACTTTTCTTACTTCAACATCTATAGTTGCAATTTGTTTTTGTAAGTGGAAATCTTTCGCTGCATTAATCAGGGCATCGAGTTGATCAGTAAACAGAGGGATGAAATTATTTAATCCAAAATAAAAAATTGTTGCAACAACTATGAAAACTATTAAAGTTGAAAGGAATCTACTTAGACCTCTTTTTTCAATAAAGTTAACCAAAGGATGAAATAAAAATGAAAGCAAAACTGAAAGCACAAAAACAATGAATACATCTGATAGCCAATAAATAATTAAAAATAAAATTATTATGGCTGCTGATAGTAATAAAATATTTTTTGTTTTTTTAGTCATTTTCTACAGATTCCACTCTTCTTACTCCAGGTACCTGGCGCATCAATGAGCGTTCAATACCTGCTCGTAATGTTAATTGATTAAGCGGACATATTCCACAGGCACCAACAAATCGAACCTTAACAATTCCATCTGCAGTTAACTCTACAAATTCAATATCACCATCATCTGCCTGCAGAAATGGTCTCATTGTATCAAGAGCTTTTAATATTTCTTCCTGATCAATCATTAAATAACTATATCAATATTATTGTTATCTGTTTTTTCTTCAGCATATTCAACAAGTTTTTTAGCTATGTCTAAAATTTGTTTTGCATGTTCACTATCCGGTAATCCAATTACAATAGGTTCACCTTTATCACCGCCGATTCTGATTCTCGGGTCAATAGGAATACCGCCTAAAAATGGAACATTCATTTCAGCAGATAATTTTTCTCCACCGCCTGAGCCAAATATATCATATTTTTTTTGAGTATCAGGAGCAATAAAGTAACTCATATTTTCAATAATGCCAAAGCAAGGAACGTTAACCTTCTCAAACATTTTAATTCCCTTCTTCGCATCTATTAGAGAGACTTCCTGCGGAGTAGTTACAATAACTGAGCCTGATAAAGGAATAGTTTGTCCCAATGTTAATTGTATATCACCTGTTCCGGGAGGCATATCGAATAATAAGAAATCAAGTTCTTCCCATTCAACATCAGTTAAAAACTGTTTTAATGCACCGCTTGCCATTGGACCTCTCCAAATAACCGGTGTATTATCATCAATCAAAAATCCAATTGACATAAGCTTAACACCATAATTTTCCAGAGGAACCATTTTCATTGATTTTTGGTCCTGATAAATTTTTGGCTTCTCATTAATTCCTAACATCATAGGAATAGATGGACCATAAATATCAGCATCAATAAGACCAACTTTGTAATTCAATTTAGCTAATGCAACTGCAAGATTAACTGCTACAGTGCTTTTTCCTACACCCCCTTTACCACTTGCGACTGCAATGGTATATTTAACTTCGGGAATAATAGAATCTTCTTTTTTTGATTTTGATTTACTTTCAATCTCAACTTTTACATCTTTAATCTTTAAACCTGATTTTAATTCTTTTTCAAATTTTTCAATTAGCTTATCAGCTTTTTCAATGGTAGCAGGTAAAGAAAGTTTTAGAAATAATTTATTGTTTTCGAACTCTAAAGCTCTAATAGTATTTAATATTAAAAATTCACTGTTCAAACCGGGATGTTCTACTTTTTTTAGAATATTGAGAACTTCGGTTTTCGTAATATCAGCCATATTTTCCTTTCAACAGAACTTACAATTTATTTTTTGAAAATCTTAAGTTAGCCTTCATAGTATGCTTCATCAGCCATTCCTGTGAACTAACTTTTTTACCATCCTCTGAAACTATTTTTTCATAATGCATATCTGGATATAACTCCCTTCCCTGTACATTATCCTTTAACCAAACCTTAAGAACAGTTTTTATTAAATGTTCTTTTAAATGAATATCTTCAATAGGGATTGCTATTTCAACTCTTCTATCAAGATTTCTTTGCATCATATCAGCACTTGAAATAAAAACTTCTTCAGCACCGTCATTGTAAAAATAAAAAACTCTACTGTGTTCAAGAAATCTTCCTACAATACTTTTTACTCTTATGTTTTCACTTAATCCTTTTTGCTGAGGAATTAAGGAACAAACACCTCTTACAATCAAATCAATTTTAACTCCGCAGCTTGATGCTTCATATAGAGTACTGATTACAATAGGGTCAACTAAAGCATTCATCTTTAAAATTATTCTAGCTTCTTTCCCTTCATTGGCATTATCAATTTCTCTTTGAATATAGCCAAGCATTTTCTCACGCATTGTAACAGGAGCTACAATAAGTTTCTTAAATGAACTTTGTTTTGAATATCCGGTTAAAAAATTAAATATATCAGCTACATCAGTACAAATATCATTGTTAGTAGTGAACAACCCTAAATCAGTATAAACTTTAGCAGTATTGCTATTGTAATTACCTGTTGAAAGATGAACATATCTTTTAACACCTTCAAATTCTTTACGGACAACCAAAGTCATCTTAGCGTGAGTTTTTAATCCCACTAATCCATACACAACGTGTACACCAACTTTTTCAAGTTCTCTTGCCCAAAAGATATTATTCTCTTCATCAAACCTTGCTTTAAGCTCAACAAGAACAGCAACCTGCTTTCCTCTTTCAGCAGCTTCAATTAAATATCTGATAATTGGGGAATCAGGACCTACCCTGTATAAAGTCTGTTTAATGGCAAGAACATCTTTATCCATTGCAGCCTGTTTTATAAAATCTATCACAGGAGAAAATGCGTGATAAGGATGATGAAGTAGAACATCTTTTTGTTTTATTATTCCAAAAATATCTTCTTCATCTTCAAATACTTTCGGGATGACAGGATAAAATGGTTTTGATTTTAACTGATGCAAAGGAAGGTCATAGAGACTCATTACATCACTTAAGCCTAAAGGACCCTCATAAATATAAACATCATCTCTATCTATAAGTAAATTATCCATTAAAGTATCAAGCATAAACTCAGGCATTCTGCTTGCCACTTCAAGACGGACAACAGAACCGAATCTTCTCTGCCTAATATTTTCTTCAATTATCTTCAATAAATCATCAGCTTCATCTTCCTGAATATTTATATCAGTATCCCTGGTAATTCTAAAACGATGCGCTTCAATTACTTCCATCCCCGGGAATAGAAGGTTTAAATTATCTTTAATTAAATCTCCCAGCCATACAAACTTTGCACTAAATAAACCATTATCAGATTTCTTCCCGATAATATTATCTATTTGTAAAAATCTTGGAAGACTGGTAGGTATTTTAACTCTAGCAAAATGTTCATCACCATTAGGCTTTTTAACAAGTATTGCAAGACTTAAACTTAAATTTGATATATATGGGAAAGGTCTTCCGGGGTCAAAAGCTAATGGAGTAAGTACTGGAAAAATTTCCTGTTTAAAAAACTCAGTTAATTTTTCTTTTTCCTGTTGAGTAATCTCTTCATCATAATTTGCAATAACAATATTATTTTTTCTTAAACCGGGAACAATTTCATTCATCCAAAGATTTTGGACTGCATCAACTAAAGGTTTCAAAGCTTTTTTAATTTCATTAAGCTGTTCAATTGGAGTCAAGCCATCTAAAGTAGGTTCAAGTACATTTGCAGCAATCTGTTCTTTCAATCCTGATACACGAATCATATAAAATTCATCCAGGTTTGAGCTGAAAATTGAAACAAACTTAATTTTTTCAAGCAGCGGAAGGTCAGGATTTAATGCTTCTTCCAGTACCCTCTCATTAAAGCGAATCCAGCTTAAATCCCTGTTAAAGAAGTTTTTAGGGTCTTTATATTTTTTATAATATTCTTTAAAAATCATTATTCTACATAATTCAAGATTCAATCTTAAAATATAAACTTTTTTTATTATAAATTATATTAGAAGTGATATGCAATCGACATTGCTAAAAACAGATGCTAAAGAAAAATGGTGTTAATGAAGTAATCCTTAAAGATTTTGATTTGGCAAACCAGAGGTTTGCATCAATAGTAGAAAAACTATGAGTGAAAAAATTCCCCTTCCCTGTTTTAGGGAAGGGGGTAGGGGGATGGGTTACAATACTAAACTAATATATTGAATTTCTGAGCAAGTCTCCGACTTGCTAATTTCTTTTTTATCATCTTGTTACTACTGATGCAACTCTCTGAGTTGCTACTAATAACACACAAGTAAATTAAAAGAGAGAGGGTTTTCGAGTCATTTTTGCCCTATGAAAAATTGCGTTAAGAAAATGATTGAACGAAGCGTTAAAAAACAAAATTTGTTTAAGGAGTCCCGAAATTTTTCGGGACGACGAGTTATTTTGTTTTAGCGGAGTGAAAATTATTTTTAGCTAATTTTTCATAAGGCTTGATTTTTTGCTTCTTTTGTATCAAGACAAAAGAAGTTAAAGATTATTCTTCAGCAACAATTCTATTTATAATATCTGTAGATTTTATTCCATCAGCTTCGGCACTGAAGTTTGTAATTATACGATGTCTTAGTACAGGAATCATCGCAAATTTTACATCTTCAATATTTGGAGTGAACTTACCATTCATTATGGCTCTTGCTTTAGCTGCAAGAATTAGATATTGAGATGCTCTTGGTCCTGCTCCCCAGCTTATCCAGTCTTTAACAAATTTATGAGAACTCCCATTGTTAGGTCTTGTTAAATTTACTTTGCCAACTGCATAATCTATAACATTATCAGCAACTGGAACTTTCCTTACAATATTTTGAAACTTAATGATTGTTTCTGCATCAATAACCTGGTTTAATTTTGCAGAGTATTCACTTGTAGTTGTTTTAACAATGTTTTTTTCCTGTTCAGTGCTTGGATATTCTACCCAGAGGTTAAACATAAATCTATCAAGCTGGGCTTCAGGTAATGGATATGTACCTTCCTGTTCAATTGGATTTTGAGTTGCCAGTACAAAGAAAGGTTCTTTTAATGTGTAGGTAATTCCTCCAATTGTGACTTTATGCTCCTGCATTGCTTCAAGCAGAGCAGATTGAGTTTTAGGAGGTGTTCTGTTTATTTCATCTGCTAATATTACATTAGAAAAAATTGGGCCTTCAATAAATCTGTAGTTTCTCTTTTTAGTAGAAGCATCCTCTTCAAGAATTTCAGTTCCTGTAATATCGCTTGGCATTAAATCCGGTGTAAACTGGATTCTGTTAAATTTCAAATCCATTACTTCAGCAAGTGTTTTGATGATAAGTGTTTTTGCCAAACCGGGGACACCAACCAACAAACAATGCCCTTTGCATAAAAGTGAAATTAATAATTGGTCAATAATTTCATCCTGACCAATAATAACTTTACTTATTTCATTTTTAATTTCTTTAACCTTATGGTTAAGTTGCTCAACTAATTTAACATCTTCACTTTTAATTTCTGAATTCAACTTTAACCTTCAATTTTATTGTTATAATCTAACTTCCCAATAAATTTTATTCTTTAGCTTTTCAATCCACTCTTTATATAACTTAGTCTTTTTGTATTCACCTGCTAATCTTTCAATCTCAGCAAAGTCAGTGTTTATATCAGCAGTATGCTGAGGAGTTCTCTTTCTTAAATAAACAATGTGATAACCGTATTCAGCACCATACTCAATTCTTTTAGGAAAACTAATTTCATTATCTTTTAATTTAGAAACTATGTCCTGCATGGTTTTATCAAGTTGGTCTACATACAAAGTACCTAAGTCACCACCAAAGTTTACAGTCTCTTTATCTTCACTATACTTTTTAGCGTAATCAGAAAATGAACCTAAACCTCTTAGTACACTATCTCTAATATCGCTTAAGAAAGTAATTGCATTAAGGTCAGCATCTTCATCATTTTTAATTTTGATTAAAATATGCTTTGCGTGAATTGATTCACCTCTTTTTTCAATAAGCTGAATAATATGATAACCAACAGGTGATTCAACAACTTCTGATAATTGTCCGGGAGCTAAATTAAAAGCCGCATATTCAAATTCAGGATAGAAGACACCTCTTTTAACAAAACCTAAATCGCCTCCCTGCTCTGCACTTCCCGGGTCTTCTGAATATAGCTTTGCCATTTCATCAAAATCTCTTCCTGCTTTGATGGAGTCAAGAATAGCTTGAGCTTTATTTTTAAATTTTAATTTTACAGTTTCGGCCGCTTTGGGATTACGGTAGATATGGGAAATTTCTACCTTCTCCGGAATAAGTCCTAAGCTGTCCTTGTATGTATTATAAAATTCTTCAACTTCTCTTCTTGAAGCTTTAACCATACCGAAATTTTTTTCCTGAAGCTTCTGAATCATCAAACTTTTTGTGATATTATCTCTTAATTCCCTTTTAATTTTTTCAATTGGCATTCCATAAGTTTGCTCAACATTTTCTTTAGAGCCATACTGCTGAATAAAATAATTTACCTGATAATCTATTCTTTGGTTTACTTCTTCATCAGTAACAATAATGGAATCAAAATTTGCCTGAGCATAAGAAAGCTTTTCTTCGATTAAAGTATTCAAAACCTGTTCTTTTAATCCCGGAGTATTAGGGTCAATTTTTCTTTGAGAAGCAACTAAGTTGGTCTGGAAATCAAGTTCACTTTGACAAATAATTTCATTATCCACTACCGCAACAATTCTATCTATTACATTTTGAGCAGCCATAATAGGAGCTAAAAGGATAAAAATTAATAATATTTTTTTGATGTTCATTTCTTTTCTCTTATTTCAATTTCATATTTGGGATATAGCTGTTCAATGTATTGTTGAATTGACTGCTTTATTTTAATCGCTTTGAGTCTGCCTTTTACATCTTCTTTTATATTTTCAAAAGGCATTATTGTTCCATCTTCAAACTTTTTAAGAAGCTGTATGACAGTATATTTTAAATTATCATCTTTAAATATAATGCTTACTTCGTTAGGATATAATTCCTTTAATAAGTTCATCATTACTAAAGATGATACCTCATCAGCATAAATGATTTTATTATTTTCAGCATTTTTATTTGTAGCAGCATTGTTCCAACCTGAGCTTAAAGCCAGATTTCTAAAATCAATGGCTTCATTTTCATTCTGAAAACTTGCTTTATTTATTAAGTATGCTTCAGAGCCTGCAACAAAATCATTTTTGTGGTTGTTATAATAGTCAATTAGTTCATTATCAGAAATGGCAATATTTAATTCCTTTGACTTCTTTTGAAGAAGCATTTCTATTGCAAGTTTTCTTTTAGTTGAATTTACAAGGTCAGTGTAAGCAGGGTCTTCTTCAATATCATTTTTCAGGGCTTCCTGGTATAATATTTCATCTTCAACCCATCTGTTTACTACTTCATTTCGGTAAAGTTTGGAGGTGCTGTCGGTTTGCTTATTTATTTCCTCTTCTGATAAATATGAATCATTTACTTTGGCAGCAAAATTCTTTTTTTCAGATATTTTGCTGCAGCCTGTTAATAAGGCTGCAGCTATAAAAATGATTATCCAATTAGTCTTCAGTAGTAAAAGCTTTTCCAAGTTCTTGATAATTAAATTCCGGTTTGTAAATTTTCTTTAAGTTATCAATGTACTGTTGTTCCAATCTCTTGCTTTCAGCTTCCTGGAATGAACCGGAAACTTCAGCTTTTGCTTCTTCAAAGGTCTTTAATCTTGAAGCTTCTTTATTATTCAATTTAACAATTGCCCATCCACCTGGAACCTGGAAAGGTCTGCTGTATTCACCTTTATTCTTAAGATTATAAGCTTCTTTTGACATCTGGTTTGCATTTGCTTCAGTTAAACCATAGAACCCTGCTTTATCTCTAAAGCCGGCTCTTTCAGTATATTTAGCTGCTACTGAATCAAAGTTTTCACCTTTTTGAAGTAAAGAATAATAATGATTGATTAAAGAATCTTTACTTGAAAAGATTTCGCTATAACTAACTCTGTCATTCCATTTATAATTTTCTTTAGTTGCATTATAGTGGTCAACTAATTTTGCACTGTCTAATTTTATTTTGCCCCAAACTTCTTCATCCTGAAGTTTGAAAATGTAAATACCATTTTTGTAGTCATCCATTAAAGAAGCGAATTCAGGATTTCTCTGGTCAAGATTCATTGCTTCCTCTTCAAGAACTAAATCAGTTCCAACTTTATCAAGCAAGCTCTTGAAAGAATCATATGAATAAGTTCTTCCTGAGAACTCTGATAATGTCAAAGCTTTTTCTTCAATGGTCCCATAATTAACTGATTTACCATTATAAGAGATAAGTTCTTTATCTTTTAATTCATCTAACTTTGGATTTGGTTCGCTGAATAAAAGAGTGTCACTCTGTTTCATAACGAATTTCATATTATCTTCGTTAATCTTAAAGTTGAATTTCTTTTTAAGATTAGCGACGAATTCATCATATAACTTCTGATATCTTGTTTGCTTAAATAATTTCTTTAAGTTTTCTTTATCTTCTTCAAAAGTAGGCATCTTTTTGATGTCAGTAACTTTAATTATATGATAGCCATAATTTGTTTTCACCACATCAGAAATTTCATTAACTTTTAATCTGAAAGCAGCTTCATCAAATTCTTTAACCATCATTCTTCTTTCAAAGAATCCTAAATCTCCACCCTGTTCTTTTGAACCAGGGTCTTCACTATACTGCTTAGCTAATTTTTCAAAGCTTTCACCATTCTTCAATGCAGTTAAAACTGAATCAATTCTTGATTTAGCAGCTGCTGAATCTACTGTACCATCTTCATTATTAAAATCAACCAAGATATGACTTGCTCTAACGGAAGCTATTCTGTCTTTCTTTTCGTTAACCTTTATAATATGGAAACCATAAGGAGTTTTAACAACTTCAGGATAAACTTTTCCTGGTTCGGTTTGATACATTGCATTTTCAAATTCTAATGGAAGTAAACCAGCAGTTACATAAAAAATATCGCCGCCTAAGTTTTTTGAATAAGTATCTTGGGAATATTTAGCAGTCATCTCTTCAAATGAAGCACCTGCCTTAATACTGTCTAATATTTTCTGAGTAAAGTTTCTCGCAGCTTCTTCACCAGTTGAATCAGGTCTTATCATTAAATGACTTACTCTTAATTCAGTTTTTCTTCTTTCATAAAGATCTTTAATACCAGGTTCAACCAGTTCTTTTTCAATTAAATAAGTGACACCAACTTTTTTCTTATAATCGGTTAATTCATTTATTAAAGACGGATCTTGATTATAACCTCTAACTTTTGCATCCTTCAATTTCATTTTGAAGTTTACATATAAATCTAAAAAGTTTTTCAATTTATCTAAGCTATCATCTTTTGCCTGCTCATAACCACCAGCATTTTTAGAATAAACATCTTCAAATTCCTTCATCTTTACTTCCTCACTATTATATTTAGCGAGTACTATTTCAGAATGTTTAGGTGCACAAGATGTAAGTAAGAATGCTAAACATATAGAAAATAACGTTACAGCACGAAAAAACATTTGTTAACTCCTCTAACTTTTTTTTAATTATTTAATGACTAACTATTTTAATTATAGCCTTTTTGAAAATCAAGGCGATTTATTTGATTAAATTTATTTTAATTGTCTTTGTAAAACTTCCTCCGGAAATCTTAACAAAGTAAACTCCAGTAGAAAGGTCACCCGCATTTAATGTATATGTATGAGCTCCTCTTTCCATATTATCATCAACTAACGTTTTAATTTCTTTTCCAATAATGTTGAACAATGACATCTTAATGTGCATTTGTTCAGGCAATGTAAACTTAATGTTTGTAGATGGATTAAAAGGATTTGGATAATTCTGGAATACTTCAAAACTATAATTCTTTTTCAAATCCACCATGACTTCCTGGCTATATTCATATTCGCCAGAAAAATCCAACTGCTTTAATCTATAATAAAATTTACCTTCCTGCTCAATTTTATCCTGGAAGGAATAATTACTTTTTTCAGAAGTGGTACCATTACCTTTTACGAAACCTCTTGTTTCATATGAAGTACTTCCGGCTTTTCTTCTTTGAATTTCAAAACCATTGTTATTATTTTCAGTAGCGGTTGACCAATTCAATACAACTTTTTCATCACTTGCTGAAGCAGTAAAAGAAGTTAATTCAACTGGAACAATTAAAGTATAAGCATCCAAAACATTTATAATGCCCCAGCCATAATATTTATCAGGGGTGTTGTGTCTTGATGCTGTGTTTCTCATTGCATCTCTCAATTGAATTGGAGTTAAGTTAGGATTAGCCTGCAACAATAATGCAGCTGCACCTGCTGCTAAAGGACAACTGAATGAAGTACCGCTTGAGGTAGTAAATGTTGTTGAACCTAAATATGGATTTGCAACTACTACGCTTGAACCCATTGCCATTAAATCAGGTTTAATTCTTCCATCTACTGTGGGACCAACGCTACTGAAGCTAACTCTTGTACCTGTACTTGTTACTGCACCAATAGAGATAACACTATCTCCATCAGCTGGAGCTCCAAGAGTATTATGTGTTGTGTTATCATATTCATTACCGGCTGAGTTAAATACTGCAATTCCTTTTTTAACTGCTAAGTCAGCAGCAATAGTAATTCTGCAAGTATTACCATTCATAGACTGCCAGGTGTAACTTGTGAAAGGTGGGTCAAAATCAATATAGCCTAATGATGTGGATGTTAAATCTACCCCAATACTATCAGCCCACTCTAACGCTGCAATCCAATTATCTTCTTCAATTGGAGTTTCAGAATCTGTATTTTCAGTTTTAGCTAAAATAAAAGTCGCACCATAAGCTGGTCCAATTAAGCTGCCGGGTTTATATCCACCTAAGCAGGATAAGGTTTCTGTTCCGTGTGAACCTTCACCCATATCAGTACCATCTCCAACGTTAGGGTCATTATTAACAAAGTCCCATTTGGCAATGATATTCATCTGAGAAAATACAGGATGAGGAAGATTGCTAAATCCTGCATCCATAACGCAGATTCTAACACCTGTTCCATTTAATCCTGCATTATGAAGTGCAGGTACATTCATCTGAAAATTTTGAGTATAGGACGTACCGTAATCCAATGAAAGATTTTTTGAAAGTTCAACGGGTTTAATATCTTCTTTAGGTAAACTTGCTTCCCTCTTGTAATCTTTTTTTAATGTATAAACTATATCTGATTTAGCAACAAAACCTAATTCTAAAGCTCTCTGTAAATTTTCTTTTGTAATATAACCGCTAATGGAATTAAACCATTTTGATTTTTGCTTAACCTGAAAACCAACTTCCTCAAGCTGCTTAACATATTCCATATTAACAGGAAGGTCATCAAAATCGATAGGTTTGTCTAATACTTTCAATCTTCTTTTAATTGAGTAATCACTAACTACTGATTTTGGATTCGCATAAAACTTTTCAAGATTATCTCCCTTGTCAGTAAATTGTATCCATACAAGGACCATATCATTTGATGATTTAATACCTAACACATAGTTCAATTCATCGGTGGTTTTACTTAGAGGAGATTGAGGGAAAACCAAAACTGAAATAAAAAGTATACAAGAAAGTACTAGTTTTTTCATAAAGTTTTTTCCTTACTTTGCTCTTGTTCCGTTCTTAACGGATGCGTCTACATTTAATACTTGTAATGAACCATCTTCTTTTGTTACAGCTAAAAGCATACCTTTAGACTCTAATCCCATTAACTTTGCCGGTTTCAAATTAGCAACTATAATAATTTTCTTACCGAGCATTTCTTCAGGACTATAACTCTTGCCTATACCCGCAACAACCTGACGTTCTTCATTATCAAGTTTTACTTTTAATTTAATTAATTTTTCACTTTTAGGAACTCTCTCTGCTTCAATAACTTCAGCTGTTTTAAGCTGAACTTTCATAAAATCATCAATTGTTATTGTATCATCAACTTTAGGTTCATCTATTTGTCCTAATTTCGATATTTGTTCTTCAATCATTGAGTCTTCAATTTTAGTAAATAATATTTCTGATTTATTTAACTGATGTCCTTCAGGTAAATTATTTTTACTGCAACCGTCCCAATTTGTTTGTTTGGCATTCAACATATAAAATATTTTTTCAGATGTTGAAGGAATAACAGGATAAAATAATTCAGCAAGAGTATATATGGCTTGCAAACAGACATTTATTGTATTACCTGCTTTTTCTTTATCAGCCTTAATACTCTTCCAGGGTTCTGAATCATTGAAATACTTATTTCCTGCTCTCGCAAGATTCATCATTTCATTGATTCCATCTTTTAATTTATAATTTTCAAACAAAACTGAAATTTTTTCCGGATAACTTTCAACTAATGTCAACATATCTTTATCAATTAGCTGAAGATTTTTTCTTTCAGGAACTTTTCCCTCAAAATGTTTATGAACAAAAATAAAAGTCCTATTGATAAAGTTTCCTAAAATATCCGCAAGTTCATTATTGTTCTTTGCCTGAAATTCCTTCCAGTAAAAATCAGTATCTCTGGTCTCGGGTAAATTAGAGCCAAGAGTATATCTAAGAGGATCAGCCGGAAATATTTTAAGAAAATCTATTACATCAATTCCCCAGTTTCTGCTCTTTGAAAATTTCTTTCCTTCAAAGTTTAAGAATTCATTAGCAGGTACATTCTGCGGAAGAATATATTTTTCTTTATCACCATCATTCCAAGCCATTAACATTGCCGGGAAAAAAATACAATGAAACACTACATTGTCTTTACCAATGAATGCGACATATTTTGTTTCTTTATCCTGCCAATATTCTCTCCAAAGTTCAGGATTACCCTTTTGTTTTGATAATTCTTTTGTTGCAGATATATAACCAAGTACGGCTTCAAACCAAACATAAAGAACTTTATTTGTGCTGCCTTCGATTGGAACAGGAACTCCCCAATCTAAATCTCTGGTTACTGCTCTATCCTGTAAGCCATCTTTAAACCAGCCTCTACAGTACTGAAGTACATTCTCTTTCCATTTATACTTACTACTGACTTCATTAATATATTTTTCAAGACGTTCCTGATAATCACCTAATGGGAAAAACCAGTGCGAAGTTTCCTTCAATACAGGAGTTGCACCTGTTATTTTACTCTTAGGATTTTTTAACTCACTTGGTTCATATAAAGCACCGCAATTTTCACATTCATCGCTTCTTGCTTCTTCATTTCCGCAATTTGGACAAGTGCCTTCAACATATCTATCAGGCAAAAACATCTTTGCCTGTTCATCATAAAATTGTAATGTTTTTTTCTCTTTTAAAATTCCTCTGTTATAATATTCCAAAAAGAATTCTTTTGAAGTATCGTGATGAATAGGTAAACTTGTACGGGAATAAATATCAAAGCTCATCCCGAATTTTTCAAAAGCCTCTTTGTTAATATTATGAAAGCGATCTATAATTTCTTTAGGTTTAACTTTTTCTTTATCAGCACTTATTGTAATAGGTACCCCATGTTCATCTGAACCGCAGATAAACAATATATTTTTTTGTTTTAATCTACTGTATCTAACATAGATATCCGCAGGTAAATAGGCGCCGCTGAGATGTCCTAAATGTATTGGTCCATTAGCATAAGGAAGTGCAGCTGTAACAATGATCTTTTCGGCCAATTTTATCCTTTGTTAAAAATACAAAAAATAAATATACCAATTTTTTTTGATGTAATTAAAGGTATTTATTTAAAATAAAAAACGCAGGTCTTAGGGAATAAAGACCTGCGTTTTCCAAAGGAGAACTATTGAAAATTATTTTGCCCAACCATATCTTGAGAAGTGAGGAATTCTTGCATTAACCACTTCCAATACTCTATTACTAACGTCAACGGTTTTAGAATCATACTGAACTTTTTCCAACTTACCGAAATCATCTACATAGTAAAAATCTATATCATTTGGATTAACATTATTTAAGTTAACATTGGTATACTTTAATGTTAAAATAAGAGGAGTATCAAATTGTAAATAAGATGGCTTATATTCTGCATATGTCGAACTTTGGTCAAATGTAATTTGAATGTTTTCAGTTGTTTGGAAAGCCCATTGAGGTACAACTAAGCTGCCGGTAACAAGAATACTACCTAAATTATTATTAATATCTAACCTACCGCCAATAGCTCCATTTATCGTCTTGGAAACAATAAAATCTTTTTCTAATCTAGAATTTTCAAATTTTAACCATGTTTTAGCATTAGATTGGGTATTGTTACTAATTTCCGGGGTAATTACAGTATCTGAATTACATCCAGCAAATATGAAGACCCCAACAAAAAGTATTAGTAATAATTTTTTCATTTTTGTGACCTGTTTTATTGACAATATAGAATAATGTGATATAGTTAACACAATTTTAATGCCATTTGTTTTTGATGTACAATCAAACTTTTTTTTTATTAACTAGGTAAATATTACGTAGTATGTGAATTTTCTACATTCCCCGATATTTTTCCCACTTTCACCGATTTACTATTTCATTTTTAGTATTTGCTATTACTTTTGACAATAAAGATAAATTTAATTTATGGAGCCGTTATGGATAACATGGATATGAATACAAAACAAGAATATCCGAACACTTATAAAACTTCAAACGCGAAGAATTTTGTTGGGATTATTTTAATATTTATAGGAGTTCTATTAACCCTGAATATCCTTGATGTTTTTGATTATGAAATAATGCATAGAATCATAAATTTCCCTTTCTTCCTGATGATGATTGGAATTTTGCTTCTTCTAAACTCTAAAAATAAAACTTTCGGGATAATTCTAACTGCAGTAGGTGCTTTTTTCTTCCTTACTCATTTAATTGGAAGAGGTGAATTAGTATTTCCTGCAATAATTATTGCAATTGGTATTTTTATAATACTAAGACAAAGGTCTAATTACTCATTCCGAAGAAATATTAATCCTTTTGATAAGGGTAATTATAGTAAAGATGTTCTGGATGAAGTGTCAATTTTTGGGGGAAGCAATAAGATAATTCAATCAGATAATTTCAAAGGTGGTAATATTACTGCAATATTCGGAGGTTCTGAAATAAACCTAACTCAATGTAAACTTGCTGAAGGTGAAAATATAATTGATGTTCTTACTCTTTTTGGTGGTGCTGAAATTATAGTTCCCCGTGATTGGGATGTTAGAATTGCTGTTACACCTATTTTCGGAGGCTTTAGCCATAAAAATAAATATTATATGGAAATGCCTACGGATAAAAGCAGATATTTAGTTATTAAGGGATTAGCAATCTTCGGCGGCGGAGAAATAAAATCATATTAATAACTTAAATTCTAAGGTGTTAGAATGTTTAAAAATCCAATTACCAGGAAACTAAAAAACTTATTTTACTATATATTTATTTGGTTATTGATATCAGCTTTTTATGCTTTATTGTTATGGTACTTTTATGATGTAAATTATTCAATAGCCATTATAGATGCGCTAATTATAAATGCTTTGTTAAGTGGTATCGGATTAACTCTCTGGTACCCTTCAAAGTATATTTTTAATGAAGGTATCCCTGTTCTTAAAATTATTTCATTACATTTTTTCGCAGGAATTATCTTTGCTCTTATCTGTATCTCTCTAAGCTACTTTATAACAAATTATATTTTATCCGGTTTTAATTATCCTGACCTTTTTTATAAAACACTCTCCTTAAGAGCTGTTTATGGAGTGTTATCTTATTATTTAATAACTTCCTTCTATTATATAATTATCTATTACCAGAACCTTCAAGAAAAATCATCCAGGGAAGTTGAATTACAAAATCTTATTACTCAAGCTGAAATAAGGTCATTAAAGTTTCAAATAAATCCTCATTTTATTTTTAACAGCTTAAATTCAATGAGCGCGCTTACTTCAATTGATCCTAATAAAGCTCGTGAAATGATATTAAAACTTGCTGATTTTTTAAGATATACTTTGTCAAACAATGACAAGCAGAAAAATAAGTTAAAAGATGAAATAAAAAACATCAGGCTTTATCTTGATATTGAAAAAATTAGGTTTGAAGATAAATTTGATTTTGAAGAAAATATTACTGTTGAATGCTGCGATGTATATGTACCAAATATGATTCTTCAGCCATTATTTGAAAATGCAATTAAGCACGCTGTTTATGAAAGTCTTGAAAAAATAATTTTAAAAATGGAATGCAAAAGAGAAAATGACATTCTTATCATATCTTTAACAAATAACTATGAAAAAGGAAGCATTGTTAAAAAAGGTGCCGGAGTAGGATTAGAAAATATAAGGAAAAGACTTGAGCTTATTTACAATGCTCAAAATCTTTTGGAAGTTAAAAAAGATGAAGGTATTTTTAAAGTAATCTTATATATACCTATAGAAAAATAATTAATGCCTTTTAAAGTTATTATTATTGATGATGAGAAATTAGGAAGAGAGATAATAAAAAAATATTTATCATCTTTTCCTCAATTTACTTTAGCCGCCGAATGCTCCAATGGATTTGAGGGAATTAAGCAAATAAATGAACACCATCCTGATTTAATCTTTCTTGATATTCAAATGCCAAAAATAACGGGCTTTGAAATGCTGGAACTTCTTGAAAAACCTCCCTTTATAATTTTTACAACTGCTTATGACCAATATGCAATAAAAGCTTTTGAAGTTAATGCTGTTGATTATTTATTAAAACCATTTTCTTTAGAAAGATTTAATGAAGCTGTTAATAAGGCTCTTGAGAAAATTAGCGGAAAAGAAAATGCTGCTCCGGAAATAAATAAATTAATTATCCATAATGCCGGAAATATCAATTATTTAGAAAGAATTATAATTAAGGATGGTCCTGAAGTTTCCATTGTTCCTGTTGATTCCATCTTGTTTATAGAAGCTCAGGATGATTATGTAATGATCCATACTCAGGATAAAAAATATATTAAACAGCAAACAATGAAATACCTTGAAGAGCATTTAAATCCTGAAGACTTTATAAGAATTCACCGCTCCTTTATAACTGCAGTAGCTCAAATAACTAAAATCGAATTACTTGAAAAAGAAACATACCAAATAAGATTAAAAAACAATAAATCGTTACCTGTAAGTAAATCAGGTTATGATAAATTGAAAAAAATTCTGCATTCATAAAAAGTTTAAAATAAAATAGGGCTTGACTAAAGAACTACTTGGTAGGCTCTTAATCCACTGCCAAGCCCTTGAATCATAAGTTAAGGAGGCTTATGAAAAGTTAATTTTTTGAAAAATCATTTTATATTAACCAATAACTATGCCGAAGAAAATTTAGAAGAATTTGAAGAATAAAAATTTTAATTTCTTTAATGTGAGAAGATGGAAAGTGGTTTAAGAGAAGGAATGCCATTCATAATAATGAATGGCATTTTAATAAATAAAAATTAGAAGGTTCTAATTTGTAAGTTATTTAATTTGATAGGACCACCGATTGAATCCTGGTCAGGTAATCTTGTAGCAGAAAAATTTCCTGAAATTTTTAAGCTGTCACCTTGAGTGTCATAAAGAGTTCCATTTATACTTCCGCCGATTGCTGTTCCAACTGCTCCATAAGATGTAACGGTAGTAGTACCTGAATTAGGCATAGCTGTAAAGAATCTGCTTGTACCATAAAGTACTAAATAAGCTCCGGTAGATAAACCGTCCCAAGTAGAAGTGCCATTTTGTCCTGGGAAAGCAACAACAACAAAAGCTGTATCACTGGTAAATGAACCCATAAGGTTTACATAAGTTAAATTTTCAGTTGTAACAAAAGCTGAATAAGACGCTACAACTGTCATACCTGCATTACTAAACCCGGCACCATTAATAGTTATGGCATTATTTCCACCACCACCTCCGCCGCCAGGACCAGTAGGATTATTATCATCTTTCTTGCATCCAGTAATCATTGTTATACTTAATAACAACAATACTGAAGAGAACCACAGTAACACTTTTTTACCGAACATTAAGCCTCCTATGTTATATATTGTTTAATAAAAAAATATTAAAAATTTTATTCAATTTAAATGTCACTTCATACTTGCTGAACATTTATTTTTGGTGTTTTTGGTTTTAAAACTAAAATCTTAAAAGCTTCTGTAATTATAAATATACTCATTAAAAGTAATATTATTCCTACAACTCCTGAAATAATATCATTTTTACTTGTGTTAACCCAAAAGTTGAGAGTATCTTTAACAAAAGGAACTATTAAAAGTATCAAGGACCATAAAGTCATTGTTGTCATAAGTATTGCCGGCCAAAGTGCATAATAATATTTCTTTCCTGTTTTAAATAACCACACTGATACTGCTATTAAAACAAGACTTGCAAGTAATTGATTGCTTGAACCAAATAAAGCCCAAGCTGATAAATAAGCCTTTTCATCACTTATCATAAGAAAAATAAATGGAAGTAATAATGTTACGAAAGCTGCTAAGTAAGCTCCTGCTTTAGAATTCCATCCAAATAATTCCTGGATAATATATCTTCCCAAACGCGTGGTTACATCAAGAGTGTCATAAACAAAAGTTGCAAAGGCTAATAATGCAAATGATAATGCTAAATTTGGATCTACTCCAATCAATCCAAGATAATATGCAATACCTTTTGCATATATCATATTAGGATCAGCTTTCAATGAATCAGAACCTTTTGAAAGCATCATTACTGTACCTAAAGCTAATACTGCAACTAAAGCTTCAAGAAGCATTGCACCATAACCTACTCTTTTTGCATCAGATTCTTTTTCAATTTGTTTTGATGTTGTACCGGAGCTTACTATTCCATGAAATCCTGAACAGGCTCCGCAAGCAATTGTAATAAATAATAATGGGAATAACATCTTTGCATTGTCTATACTCTTTAAACCTTCTGTATTGAATGCAGGATAGTTAATTGAAAATCCTCCAAACAAAGAACCCATTAGACTTATAGCTATTGTTAAATAAAGAAACCATCCGCCTAAGTAACCTCTCGGTTGAAGTAACAGCCACATAGGTAATACAGATGCTATAAAACAATAAACTAATAAAATAGTATCCCATTGTTTTACACTAAAACCTGAAAAGAAATTTACTAAAGGCTGTGGAAGATTTGCACAATAATATATTACAAAGATTAAGATCGGAATAAAAATTATAGTAGTAATCTTTAAATTTGCTTTAAACTTATAAAGTACAATCCCCATAGCAACACCAAGCAATAAATAAATTATTGATGCTGAAGCTACTCCTGGTCCTAATGCATCTTCTTTTGAAACATTAATAAAAGTTTGAGCAGTAATATCCGTAAAGGCTATTATAACATAAACTAATGTCAACCATATAAATATTAAAAATATTTTATGAGAGTAAGGAGACATATACTGTTTCAATACTTCACCAATTGAAACTGCCTTATGTCTTATTGAAGCAATGAGACTTGTAAAATCGTGAACCCCACCAACAAAAATGGAACCTAAAATAATCCAAAGGATTGCAGGAACCCACCCGAACCATAATCCAGCTAAAATAGGTCCAACAATTGGACCTGCAGCAGCAATTGCAGAAAAATGCTGCCCTAATAGAAGTGAATATTTAGCAGGTACATAATCCAGTCCATCATTCATCTCACACGCAGGTGTTGCAACAGTATCATTTATCTCAATCCTTTTAGAAATAAATCTACCATAGAACACATACGCAGCTATCAATATTACTATTGATGCAATTACAACCAGGGCTATCATTAACCTAACTCCCTAATTAATTGAAATTCTTCTATTAATGTACATAATATTTCAGCAGTTTTAAATAAAAAAATACTTCCTGACAAATGTAGGTTTTTAGTGTGATTATCTTTATAGAATCATTACGTGCTTATAACTATATAACTTACCTGTATTTACATTTTAATTATGATGAGGCTTTATATGCGGGCAATGTGGAGTGGTGCAATTAGTTTTGGTTTAGTTAATATCCCAATAAAATTATATAGTGGTTCTGAAAGTAATTCTTTGGATTTACATATGCTCCGTAAAGGAGATCTTTCACCTATTAAATATCTTAAAGTTGCTGCAAATGATGGTAAGGAAGTTCCTTATTCTGATATTGTAAAAGGTTATAAGTATGCAGATGGTGAATATATTGAATTGGATGATAAGGATTTTGAAAGTGCTAATATTGCAAAAACAAAAACTCTTGACATACTTGATTTTGTTATGGAATCTGAAATTGATTCACGTTATTACGAAAAACCGTATTACCTTGAGCCTGATAAAACAGGAGCAAAACCTTATGCTCTTTTAAGAGAAGCACTAAAGAAATCTAAGAAAGTTGGAATTGCAAGTTTTGTTATTAGGAACAGAGAAAATATTGGCGTTCTTAAACCATATGGAAAAGGCTTAATTCTTAATCAATTAAGATATGCAGATGAATTACGAAGTATGGATGAATTAAAATTACCTGAGACAAAAGGAGTAAGTGATAAAGAAATTAAATTAGCTCTCACATTAATTGAGCAGCTTACTTCAAAGTTCAATCCTGAAAGTTATCACGATACTTATATTGATGATCTTAAAAAAATTATTGAAGATAAAGCAAAGGGAAGAAAGATTAAACCTAAAGGCAAAGAACCTAAGCCTACTAAGGTTGTCGATATGATGGAACTTCTTAAGAAGAGCCTTAAAGAAAAAAGAAACAGAGCTGCTTAATGATTATTTATTGAAAGGTAAATTAATGGCAGAAATAAAAATTCAAGAAAAAAAACGCTCAATACTACCATGGGTAATTGTTATAGTAGTATTGGCAATAATTGCGATTGCCGCATATTGGTATTTCACACACGACGATAAAAATACAATGGAGAAAGTAGAACCTGATACAGGTATGGTATTAATTTTAGATAATTAAAGGAGATTTTATGAGCAGCGAGAGAAGAGGATTAGTAAGATACGGAGAGTTGAAAGACTTCGAAGTTTCTGATTCCGATCAGGATATTCGGGGATGGGATGTTTATACTGGAGATAAAATAAAAATTGGTAAAGTTAAAGAAGTAATTGTTGATACCGATGCAATGAAGGTAAAGTATTTTGAAGTGACTCCTGAAGAAAAAATATTTTCAAAAGTTTCAAGAACATCGGACACAATGATTTTCCCAATTAGTATGGCACATCTTGAAGAAAAGAAAAAAAATGTTCACATATCTGCTATTGAAACCAGAACTGAATTGTTAATTCCAATTATGGATGGTGTTCCTGTAAATGAACAATATTATAGGGATATAGCTAAATACAATAAAACAGATAACTATTATAACGATAAAGATTACGAGGATAAAAATATAGTTAGTAGTTCAGAAAATAATCAGCAGCGTTTAGTAAGATACAAAGAGCATAAAGATGGTTCCTTATTTAGTAAATATTCTGATGTAACAGGATGGGATGTATACAGCAATGACAATGTTAAAATTGGTGTTGTTGAAGATATTGTTTATGATAGAATTGCTAAAAAAATCCGTTACATCGAAGTAATTGTTAAAGATAAGAAAAAGAATATTCTTCTTCCTATCGGAAAAGCTTTTATTGATGAAAAAGATGATAAAGTATATGTTGATATAAAAGAACATTCAATTTATAATCTACCTGAATATCGTAATGAAGTGATTGACAGAGATTATGAAGATTCATTGCGCCAGGCAATCAAACACGAAAGTCAGACAACTGAAGATTCTGATGATGAATATTATAATACAACAGATTACTCTCAGGACAGATTTTACAGCAGAAGAAACAGAGGAGTTTGGTGGTAATATATGGGCCTTAAGGAATATAAAGCTAAAAGAAAATTTGAAAAGACTTCTGAACCTGAAGGAAAAGAAAAAGCAACCAAAGGTGAACTTCGTTTTGTAATTCAAAAGCATCATGCCTCCAGGTTACATTATGATTTCAGGTTGGAATTGGATGGTGTTCTGAAAAGCTGGGCTGTTCCTAAAGGTCCTTCTCTTAATCCCGCTGATAAAAGGCTTGCAATGATGGTTGAAGACCATCCTTATGACTATAAAGATTTTGAGGGTATCATTCCTAAAGATAATTATGGTGCCGGGGAAGTAATAGTATGGGATGAGGGCACTTATCATTCATTACAATCTGAAGATTTTAAGGAAAGCATTAATTTTTTACACGAAGGACTTGCTAAAGGTGATTTAAAATTTTTCTTAAATGGTAAAAAACTTAAAGGTGGTTTTGGATTAGTAAAGATAAAAAGTAAAGATGATAACAGCTGGCTTCTTATTAAGAAAAAAGATGAATATGTAAGTGATGAAGATATAACAAAAAAAGACAGGTCAGTTAAAACGAATAAAAGTCTCGATGATATAAAGAAAAATACTGAAGCCGAAGAAAAATGGTCATCGAAAAAAAAAGTCCAAACATAAAGATATCTCCCAAATTAAAGGGTAAGGCTTTACATAAGGTAAAGCCTATGCTCGCTACTTTATATAAAGAACCCTTTGATTCTGAAGATTGGGTTTATGAAATAAAATTTGACGGCTACCGTGCAGTTGCTGAAATAAATAAAAATGAAGTTGACTTACATTCAAGGAATCTTAATTCATTTAACACCCAATTTGCCCCGATATATAAAGCCTTAAAAAGATTTAACTTCGAAGCTATTCTGGATGGCGAAATTGTTATACAGAATGAAGAGGGAAAATCTGATTTCCAATTATTACAAAATTATCAAAAGACAGGTGAAGGTAATTTAATCTACTATGTTTTTGATATTCTTTATTATGAAGGTTATAACCTTACCAGTTTACCATTGTTAGAAAGAAAAAATATACTTCAGGAAATTCTTCCTGAAAGTGACAGCATTTTTTATAGTGACCATATTGAAAATAATGGAAAGGATTTCTTCAAGTTAGCACAGGAAAAACAACTTGAAGGTATAATTGCAAAAAGAAAAGATAGCGGCTATTTAATTGGTAAACGTTCTAAAGATTGGCTAAAATTAAAAACTTTATTAAGACAGGAAGCAGTAATTGTCGGGTATACAAATCCTCGTGGTGCAAGAAAAGATTTGGGTGCTCTTGTTCTGGCAGTTTATGAAGGCGATGAACTGGTTTATATAGGACATTCAGGTACAGGTTTTAATGAGAAAAGTTTGAATGATATTAAGAAAAAACTTGAACCTTATAAAATCGAAAAATCCCCTCTCAAAGAAAAAGTTAAGGGTTCATCAAACATAAATTGGGTTAAGCCAAAATTTGTTTGTGAAGTTAATTTTTCTGAATGGACTCAGGAAGGTTCAATGCGTCATCCGGTATTTATGGGATTACGAAAAGATAAGGACGTAAAGGAAGTTACTAAAGAAAAACCAATGGAAGTAAAGGATATGGATGATTCCAAAAATTCAACAGATGAAGCAGAAGAAAAATCGTCAAAAGGTAAACAAGGAAAAGATTGGGTTTTATCAATTGAAAAAAAGAAGTTAATAATTACCAATCCGGATAAAATATATTGGCCTGAAGATGGTTATACAAAAAAAGATTTAGTAGAATATTATCTTAAAGCTGCGCCTTACATACTCCCCTATTTGAAAGGACGTCCTGAATCTTTACTGCGACATCCTAATGGAATAAACGGGCAGGGTTTCTTTCAAAAAAACATTGGTGATACCACTCCTGAATGGATTGAAACCAGAGTAGTTCATTCTGATTCTGGAGATAAAGATATCAATTATATGATTTGCAATGATAAAGCGACTTTAATTTATATGGCTAATCTTGGATGCATTGAAATAAATCCCTGGTTCTCAAGATTAGAATCTTTAGACAATCCTGATTATATGGTGATTGATTTGGACCCTGAAGAAATTGAATTTGATAAAGTAATTGAAACTGCTTTAGCTGTTAAGGAAGTTTTAGATAAAGCTAAAGCAAAAAGTTTTGTTAAAACAAGCGGGGCAACGGGTATTCATATTTATGTTCCACTAAAAACAAAATATGATTATGATGTTTCAAAAGATTTTGCACACGTTATTGCAAACCTTGCTAATAAATTAGTTCCTGATTTTACAAGCCTTGAAAGAAGTCCTTCAAAAAGAAAACATAAAGTTTATTTGGATTTTCTACAGAATAGAAGAGGTCAAACCTTAGCAGCACCTTATAGTGTGAGACCAAAACCAGGTGCCACTGTGGCTACTCCATTAGATTGGAAAGAAGTAAAACCAGGTTTACATCCATCTAATTTTACAATCAAAAATATTTTCAAACGTTTAGAAAAAAGAGGAGATACATTTAAAGGAATCTTTGGTCCCGGAATTGATATAGAAAAATGTATAAATAATCTTCAGAAATAACTAAACAAATTTTATATCAATTATATCAGGAGTTATTCCATAATAATAAGGTAACCTTGTAAGTTGGTTAATACCTTCAACATCCTGTTCATTAAAATCAAAAATAACGCTTTGGAAGTTATCTTTTATAAAATTATTACTTTCACCGGAAAATTTTATTTTATACTCATTGTTTTCAATACTGTTGTAAATTTTTTCTTCCAATCCTTCAAGAACTTTATTTAAATCTTCTAAAGAATCCTGACTATTTGAAGCAAATACAAAGTTAACATAAGGTAGGGCAATCATATCTATAATTTCACCGCTGAAGCTTAATCCATTTGAAAATAAACCTTGCTCATAATTTTTATCCCCAACAACAATAATATTTTTTTTATGAACTAAACTAATATCACTTGCAAGATGTATCTGCACATCAATATCATGAACTTCCTTAAAATATATTTTGCTGAATATTACCTCCAGGGAGGAGATATCACCGTTAAGGTATATTTCATTAAGTTCCTTATCTTCTTTGGCAAAGTATAGGAAGGAATTTGATACTTCCCCTTCAAAAGAAATACCGTGTTTTGAAGAAATAAATAAATCTTTATGTTGAATAATATCAGCGGTTGATATTAGTCCAATATCATCTACTGTTTCTTTTAGCTTTGATGCAATAACCGAAGAAGGATGAAATTGAACCTTATTTTTCAGTTCATCACCTAATTGGTTGTAAATTAGTCTGCTAAAAATATTATCCGGTAATAGTAAATTCATATTCAGTTTCTTTTTTATATTTAAATATAATAATTATATTATAAAATAATTTTTGATAAAGTTCAGTTTTAGTCAGGTTTGCTTAGATTAAATATGACTTATAACTATAATCAGGAGATTATTTTGAAAAATTATAAACTATATAAAGTCCCACAAATATCTTCAGTTCAAGATATGCTTATTAAAACTGTTAATAAGTATGGTGATAAATTGGCAGTTGAAGATATAGCTGTTAATCCAATATCAAAGGCTTCATACAAAGAACTTCTTGATTATACTTTGAAGTTTGGTAATGCCTTGAAAAACTTAGGACTAAAAGAACGTTCCCATATTGCTGTCATTGGTGAGAACAGATTACAATGGGGTATCGCATATTTAACAGCAATGGCATTTAATTATGTAGTTGTACCAATTGACAAAAATTTAAATGCAAATGAAATTTTAAATATTTTATATGAATCTGATTCAGAAGCTATAGTCTTTACAAACGATTTTGAAAATTTATTAAGTGAACAAAAAGGAATTTTCAAAAAGTTGAAATTTTTTATCAGTATGGATCATCTTGCTCATAAGGGAGAGTTTTTATCAATGAAAGAACTGATTGACAGTTACCCTCCTGAAAACATAAATAATCTACCCAAGATAAATCCTGATGAAATGGCGGAAATAATTTTTACATCCGGCTCTTTAGGCAGAGCCAAAGGGGTAATGTTAAGTCAAAAAAATATTTCCTCAAATTTAATGGATATGGTAAGTGCTTTGTTTATCTATCCTCAGGATAAATTTCTTTCAGTTCTTCCAATGCATCATACTTATGAATGTACCTGTGGATTTTTATGCCCATTATATTGTGGTGCATCTGTTTCTTTTGCCCGCTCTTTAAAGACAATAACAGATGATATTCAAAGAGTAAAAGCAACAGTATTGCTTGGAGTTCCTTTATTATTTGATAAGATGTTCAAAAGAATTTATAAATCAATAAATGAAGATAAAGTAAAAAGTAAAATCATTAAACCGTTGATAAGAATTACGGATATAACAACTAAAGTTGGTTGGAATAGTTCAAAGAAAATTGTCTTTAGCGAACTGCATAATAAATTTGGAGGAGCTGTTAGACTATTTATTGCCGGTGGTGCAGCCCCTGACCCTAAAACTGCTTTAGGTCTTAGAGAGTTTGGTTTCACTTTTCTTCAGGGATATGGTTTAACTGAAACTTCACCAATATTAGCATTAAATAAATTAAATCTTTTTAAAGATAATGCAGCAGGTATTCCTTTACCAAATGTAGATATAAAAATAAATAATCCTGATGCAGATGGTGTTGGTGAAATATACGCTAAAGGTAAAAACGTAATGTTAGGTTATTATAGAAATGAAGCACTTACGAAAGAAGCCTTTGACGACGGATGGTTTAAAACAGGTGATTTAGGTTGTTTTGATGAAGAGGGTTTCCTTCACATAAGTGGTAGAAAAAAGAATGTGATTATTGCCAATAATGGTAAAAATGTTTTTCCTGAAGAAATAGAAGACATTTTAAATAGAAGTCCTTTTATACAAGAGTGTATGGTATATGGAGAAAAAGATTCAAAGCATGATGAAATAATTGCTGCTCAAATTTTCACCGATACCGAAGCATTTATTGAATATTCTGAGAAAAACAGCGTAAATATCTCTCAGGAGCTTGTTCATAAGTTAATTTCAGATGAAGTCAAGAAGGTAAATGCTGAACTTTCAAGTTTTAAGCAAATTAAAAAGTTTTATATTCGAGAGAAAGAATTTGAAAAAACTACTACTCAAAAAGTTAAAAGATACCTTGTGCATAATAACCAAATCGAATCACAGGACTAAATTTAGTACGGAAACAATTGACATAGAGGTAAGTTAAATAGGATAATTGACCTTAAACAATATTATGTTTAATCTTGCTGAATATATTATAAAAGATTATTTTATAAAGAATTAGAAAAGACATTAAATAACTTATTAAAAAATAAAAAAGAAGGTGCTAATGAGAAGAAATATTTTATTCCTAAACCTTATAATATTCTTTGTTTCGTCTTTAATGCTTGCTCAACAGGATACTACAAATAAAATGAATCCTCAAGCTGCAAAGTATTTCAACCAAGGTATAGAGGCACTTAAACAAAGTAACTATGATCAAGCAGTTGTATTTTTTGATTCCAGTTTAGCAGTTGAGCAGAATTATTTAACCTATTTTCAAAAAGGATTTGCTTATTTAAAAAATAATCAGCTGGATTTAGCTAAAGAAAATTTTAACAAAGCATTGTCGATGAATAACACATTCGATTTAGGATATTTTAATCTTGCTCAGGCACATCTAAGATCTCAAGAGTATGACAAAGCAGTTGAGAATTATAAAAAGGCAGCTGAAGTTACTACTAATGATGCAATTCGTAAGGATGCTAATTCTTTGATTGAAAATAGTAAACAAATGGAAGCAACTGATTATTTCAATAAAGGGAATGAACTTCAAAAGAATAATCAGTTTGAAGAAGCATTAGCTATGTACGATAAATCCTTGGAAATTTTTACAGATGCCAAAGCTCATTATCAAAAAGGTATCGTTTACTTCAAGATGAAACAAAATGACCAGGCTATGCAGCAGTTAAAGGAAAGTATTGCCGAAGATGATTCTTTTGACCAGGCTTATATAGCTTTAGCGGGATTATATCTTGCAGAAAAAAATTATGACTCAGCTATCGTTCTTTACAAAAAAGCTTCAACAGTTGCTTCTTCAGATGAAATGAAGCAGAATGCTTCTAATGGTATCGGAAGAGTATATTTATTTATGGGAAATGCTTCACTTAAAGATAAAAAATATGATAAAGCTATTGATGAATTAACTCAATCAACACAGCTATTTCCAAACGACCAGGGTTATTTATCATTAGCAAGAGCATACATTGAAAAGAAGAAATACGATGATGCTTTAACTGCACTTGATAGTGCTGATTCTATGAAGAAAAATGTTACTGAAGGTGCCATTGCTTATTATAAAGGCATCGTTTATAAGAACAAAGGAGATAAAGTTAAGGCTTCTGAAAACTTTAAAGCAGCTTTGAATGACCCTGTTTATAAAAAGGCAGCTCAATCAGAAATAGCTAACCTTAATCCTCAACAGCAGCAAAAACAAGGCGTCGGTAAAAAGTAATTTTGAACATCAACAAAAAAAATCCTGTCTTTTCAGACAGGATTTTTTATTTTAAATTCTATTCTTAGTTATTTGTTTATTAGAACAGCTGCCGGAAAATTTTTTAAATAATCTTTTACCATTAATTCATTTTCAGACTCACCTTTATCACCTGAAAGTATATTAGTCCAATTATATTTTTTTATCTTGGTTCTAATACAAGTTGTATCCCAAAAATCTCCAAGCGGTAATTCTCCCTCTTTAATTAATCCTGTTAAAAACCTTGGTACAATTACAACAATGATTTTATCGTTAAGTTCTCTTGCAAATGAAATAATGTTAAACTTATGTTTTCCACCAGTACCTAAAGGAATATATTTCCCTGAATCAAAAACATCCTTATAAGTTTTTCTTAATTCAAGCATTTTATGAATAATGAATAATTTTGTTTTTCCACAAATTATATCATCATTAAAAGTACTTAAGTCATAAAATTTTTGTTCTTTGATTTCCTGAAGAAGTTCATTTCTTCTTGTATAATCAACAGGTCTTCTATTATCAGGGTCCACTAATGAATAATCCCATAATTCTGTTCCCTGATATATATCAGGTATACCAGGAGAAGCCATTTTGATAATGGTTTGAGACAATGAATTAAAAGCACCGTAATATGAAATTTTATTTTGAAAAGGGATGAAATCATTTAAAAATTTATTATCATCTTTAATCTCTAATATTTTCTCGACAAAATTTATAAAGGCATTTTCATATTCTTCATCAGGCTTAATCCAGGCTGTATGCACTTTAGCTTCCCGTACTGCCTTTATAACATATTCCTTAATTCTCTTGATATAATTTTCATTGTCTTTGTTAAAACTTTCATAAGAGCCTAATAAAGTCTGATATAAAAAGTATTCATCATTTCTATCAGGAAAATATTCTTTACCAATTAAAGTTTTAAATTCCTTATTCAAGTTATTCCACAATTTTAATTTTGTATACCATTCCTTACCAATTTCAGAAATAACATTTATTCTCGCTCTAACATCTTCTCCTCTTTTGGTATCGTGAGTAGAAGTTGCATTCATCGTATGAGGAGTTTTATTTAATCTTTTATAATTAAAATTATGAAATTCAATTTTTGATATGCCAAACTTTCCCGGATTACCACCTACTTCGTTAAGAGATAATAACCTATTATATATATACAAAGTTGTATCCTCAAAACCTTTTGCCATTAAAGGACCTGTAAGCTGCTGAGTCTTCATAGTAAAGAACAAAGCATCTTTTTTTTGTTCATCTCCAAAATGGTCAGCCAAATCAAGAGTCAATAATTTTGCTATATATTCATATTCTTTTGTATATCTTGGATAAATTCTTTTAATGGTATGCAAGGTTCTTATCCATAAGTCCACATCTCTTTGGCTTAAATAATCCTTATTTATATAGGTTCTATAAACAGGAAAATAAGTTAAAAATTCATCAAGAGCCTGCATTAGACCATGCATAGTAAAATCAACACCCCGCCTGTCTTTACTTGAAATATTTTCAACAAGAAAAGCCAGACGCTCAACCTCTCCAGCCATTAAAGTTTTAATAATTAATCTTTTCTTTTCAAACACTAATCGTTCATAATCATATGAATGATTTATAAACTTCCGATATGCAGAATCAATTTCTTTTTCCCTTCCTCTTGATGTAAACAATCCATTTAAATAATTTGTAAATTCATATCCTGTCGTTCCTTGTATCATATCCCATTCAGGAGGAAACTCTTCATCAAGGTCAATAATTTTTTCTACTACAATGTAAGCCTCTTTAACTTCATCTCTTAATTTTATAAGGTAAGTTGTTGGGTCAAATAATCCATCCACGTGGTCTATTCTTAAACCAATTATTTTATTATCTCGGAAAAGTTTAAAAACAAATTTATGGACATATTCAAAAACTTCTTCGTTCTCCATTTTTAAGGAGATAAGTTCATTTATGTTGAAGAATCTTCTATAGTTTATTTCTTCATTGGCTACTTTCCAGAAAGCTAATCTATAATATTGTTCCCTTAGCAAGTCATCTAACAAATTAAAACTATCCGGATTTCCCTTTTCTCCATTCATAACAATTAATACATCATCAATAGATTTTTTTATTTCTTCATTCGAAGTGTAAAGCTCCCAGATAATACCTTTTGCAAATTGAATTTGGTCATATCTTTCATCAAGTTCATCTCTTGAAGGAAATGATTTTAAAATAAATAATATCCCCTGGTACTTTATAACATCGGGATGTTTTTTGCCTAATGTTTTTCTTAGTTTATTTAATCTTAAAGAAAGTATATCTACATAGGATTCCATTTTTATAGGAAATCTATTCTCATAGTAATCAATATAGAAGCCTTCCTTGTCGATTGATAATTTCAATTCCCCTGATTCTAAAGCTTCATTATAAAACTTTCCTAAAAATGGAGCAAGTACTCTTTGCCTTACTCTTGCGTGTGGATGGTCCCATTCAATGTCAAAAAAATCAATAAATCTTGAGCTAGGTCCATTTTCAAATAAGTCAATTAACATTTTATTTTCACTGCTATAGGACATATGATTAGGAACTATATCCTGCAGCCAGTTTAAGTTATATTTTTTACATTCTTTAATTAACTCATTAAATTCTTCATCAGTCCCTACTTCCAGATTTAATTTACCGGGGTTTACTACATCATAACCATGCATACTCCCACTTTTTGCTTTAAAAATGGGAGATGCATAAATTGTTGATATACCAAGTGAAGATAAATAAGGAATTATCTTTTTTGCATCTGAAAATTTTAATTCTTTATTAAACTGTAGTCTATATGTCGCAGAGGGTATAATCATTATTGAATCTTCATTTGCATTTTATCTTCAAGAATATGATAGTTATCTAATAGTTCTTTAGCCGATTGATTTTTTCTTTTAGCTTTGTTAGTTAATGGTTTGAACTGGTCTTTGGAAATTTCAAACAAAGCATTTTGTGCTTTCCACAAATCAATCTTAACTCCCAAATCGTTAAAAGCAGAAACAAGGATATCAATTTCTTTTATCAAATCAATATTCTCAGGGTCTCTTTTTAATTCATTCATTAACTTGTTAATTCTCTCACTTCCTGTTAAATTCAAAGATTCATTATCAAGTTGAATGTTCCACCTTTTAACTTCTTTTTTAAGATTTTGAAGTTTATCAAGGACAATGGATTCTTCTAATTCAAATACTTTTTCAAGGTCTTTATTAATTACATACTCGGCTGCCTTATAAATTGCGGAAGGTATTGGTATTCCATTTTCAGTCATTGAAAGCATAATAGGATAATGCTCTTCGAAAATGTGCCTATAAGAAGATTCAACATCATTAACAGTTTCCTCTAATATTTTATTAAATACTTTTCGTTTTTCATCTTTAAATAAACTTTGAAGATTATAATTATGATTTTCAAAATGCTTATCAATCAAAATCATCATCTCACTAATATCAAGACGTTCAAAAGCATCCGCTAATTCATTATGCATTCTATCATATGCTTCATCACCGTGGTAGTCTTTAACACCACCATTTAGATTATGTTCGCCAAGATGAATAAATGCAAATGAAACTTTTTGTTCTTCATAAGTGACCTGAGAACGCATTTTTGCTTTTCCAATAACCATTCTGCTTTTACCTGCTTCAAAGAATTCAAGTTTTTCATTAAAAACTTCGTATGAGAAAATTACGTTCTCTTCAGAATAGTTTTCAAATAATGAAGATACCGCATAATGCGCAGCAACTTTAAGCAAGTCAATCATACTTGGTTTTACAAATCTTCTATAAACCTCTGAACCATTTCCAATTTCAGGAATATTACTTTTAGTTCCCTCAAGCCTGGTCATAAATTCATTTTCATAATCTATGTCAGTTATTTCTTTTGTTAGCTGAATAGCGCGTCCAGCATAAAGAATAACCTGAACAGTTTCTATTCCTGAAATTTCATCAAAGAACCAGCCGCAGCTTGTATACATCAGCAATGCATGCCTCTGTATTTCCATAAGCTTTAGAAATTTTATTCTTTCTTTAGAATCCAATTCTTTCTTAAGATTTTCCTTAAAAAAGTTTTTTAAATTCACTGGGCTTCTATCAAGTATAATGCTTATATATTTATCTCTTAATCCCCAAGGGTCATCAGCAAATTCCTTCATATTTTCTTCATAAAGTTTGGCAAGATTATCTCTTAACCAATCCAAGGCATCTCTTAATGGTCCTCTCCACTCTTGGGTCCACCCTGCTCTTCCGGTGTTACATCCACAATTACTTCTCCATCTTTCAATACCATGAACGCAGCTCCAGGATGTATTTTCTACTATTTTAACTTCCCATTTAGGTGGAAACTTTTCAAGAAATTCACCATAGTTTGTAATTTTTATTCCATTTTCTTTTAAATAATGAATACAATAAGCAAGCGCCATTTCTCCATGTTTTTTATGATGCCCGTATGTTTCTCCATCAGTTGCAATGTGAACTAATTGAGGTTCATCATCTTCTCTGAAAGTACTCATTAATCTGTTACCAAGGTTTTCACCATTTTCTAATAAATTTCCAAAACCTAATTCTTGGGAAATTGGTCCATCATAGAAAAATAAATTAATACTTTTACCGGATGGAAGATGACAAATGTATGCTCTTTTGGGGTCGACTTTTCCTCCATTAACATCAGTCCATTTATTATCCTCAATTAGTTTTACTTCACCAGCCTGATGAGGAGCAAGGATAGTAAAATTAATTCCATACTCTGCAAGCAATTCAAGAGTTTGATTATCAACTGCTGTTTCTGCAAGCCACATACCTTCAGGTTCTCTGCCAAATCTTTTTTTGAAATCTTGAATACCCCAAATAATTTGAGTTCTTCTATCGCCAATGTTTGCCAATGGCATAATAATATGATTATATACTTGTGCAATTGCAGTACCATGTCCTGAATACATATCTCTACTTAAATCATCAGCTTTTAAAATACTTTCATAGACTTCAGGAGAGTGTTCTTCCAGCCACGAAAGTAATGTAGGACCAAAATTAAAACTCATCCTTGTATAATTATTTACAATATCTATAACAATATTATTGTCCTTTAAAATTCTTGCTGCAGTGTTCGGGTTATAACATTCTGCAGTAATTCTTTCATTCCAATCTCTATATGGAAAAGCAGAATCCTGAACTTCGACTTCTTCAAGCCAGGGATTTTCTCTTGGCGGTTGGTAAAAATGTCCGTGAATACATACATATTTCTCACTCATGAAATCGTCTCCTTTCCATAAACAGCAAAGCTGTAAGGCTTAATAGTAATATTTTGAGAATGACCAATCAGATTTTCCAATAAGGATTCTCCAGGTCCATTCCATTTTTCGCTTGATGAATCCAATAATTTATTCCAATTTCCTTCCGGAACATCAATCATATGCGTTATTGTATTTTCTGTAAAATTAAAAATTATAAAGACTTCGTTATCAGCAAACCATCTTCTTAAGAGAATAAGTTTATCATCTACATCTGTTACTTCAAAGTTATTTCTATCTGTATTATCTAATGCGGGAATAACTTTTCTGAAGTTTATTAATGTTTTATAAAGTTTTAATAAAGTACTATGCTTACCCTTATTAATTTTATTCCAATCTAATTTTGATTCATTAAATGTGTGTTTATCATTAGGGTCAGGAATATCATCATTCCATTCAAAAGCCTTAAATTCTTCTCTCCTTCCTTCCTGAACAGCGCTGACCAGATTTTTATCTTCGTGACTAATGAAGTAAATGAATGGAGCAGTTTCTCCATATTCTTCTCCCATAAATATCAATGGAATATTTGGAGTTAAAAACAAAGCACCTGCTGCAATCTTTAATGCTTCAAATGATACCAACTGTGATAATCTTTCTCCAAAAGCTCTGTTGCCAACTTGATCATGATTTTGTGTACAATTAACAAATTGATATGGAGGGCATTCAACAGCAATATTACCGTGTCTTCTTTTTCTATACTTGGAATAAATGCCTGAGTATACAAAACTATTTTTCATAGCTGAAACTAAATGCTTTACTTTTCCAAAATCCACATAATAGCCGCTTGTTTCTTTTGTTAGTAATGCGTGTAATGAATGATGAAAATCATCACTCCATTGAGCATGGAAACCAAACCCATTTTCATTATGAGGGGTTATAATCTTTCTATCATTTAAATCACTTTCAGCTATCAGAAAATGAAATTTATCATCACCTTGTGAGTACTCATCGACAGTTTCAGAAAGTTCATCAAGTAAATGTTTTGCACTTAAGTCATATATTTTATCTATGGCATCTAACCTAAAACCATCTATATGATAATTTCCTAACCAATGAATTACATTTTCAATAAAAAAGTTTCTTACCTCATCACTATATTCATCATCAAAGTTCAAAGCATTTCCCCAAGGCGTTTTATACTTTGAAGTAAAGTAAGGTCCGAAATCTCTTATGTAGCATCCTTCAGGTCCAAAGTGATTATACACTACATCAAGAATTACCGCTAAACCTTTATCATGACAAGCTTGAACTAATTCTTTAAGACCATTGGGACCTCCGTAAGTATTTTGAGGAGCAAATGGATATGCCCCATCATAACCCCAATTTCTTTTACCTGAAAATTGGGAGATAGGCATTACTTCAATTGCAGTAATTCCAAGATTAATCAGATGGTCTAATTTATTTATTGCCGATTCAAAAGTACCTTCGTTAGTAAAAGTGCCTATATGTATTTCATAAATAATTAAATCTTTTACTAATAAACCTTTCCAATTTTCATCATTCCAATTATAGCTTTTATGGTCTACTACTTTAGAAGGACCATGTACACCGTATGGTTGAAAGTGTGAAGCCGGGTCCGGTCTTTCAGTGTTATTATTTAATAAATAAAAATATTCTGATTCAGGATTTGTATTTGGAACAACTACTTTCCAATATCCCTTATCATCCTTTTCCATTTTACAAATTCTATTTTCAGGAAAGTTTATTTTTAGCTGGACATTGCTAACACTAGGAGCCCAAACAGTAAATTCACAACTATTATCATCAAGATAATTCGGTCCTATCGTCATAAAATCAAATCCTTTTTAATTCATGGATGTGCTAAACTTTATTCATCATTTTACCAAATATTAAAATTTAGTTCCCACTTCATTGTGATTTATAGAGAAGAAAATTTCATTTCTAATTTTATAACACAAATCAAAATTGTATAAAATTGTATTATTCAATACAGATGATAATTTAAAAAGGAGTTCATATGCCTAAAAAAGAAGATGAAATTAAGAAGGATGAAAAAAATAAAATTCCTCCTGCTGCTGAAGATACAAATAGAAAGAATGATCAAAATAAACCTAAAAGACCTGAAAAAGACAGATAATGAAACAAGTTGGTGACCTTCAGATTGAACATAATTTTGCTCAGCAAAAACGTGAATGGCGTTTTGAAAGAATAGGCTGGGTTATAATGTCAATTATTTTACTTGCTGCTTTATTAGGCTTTTTAGGAGAAGGATTACTTAGCCATAAATCAACAGGAGATTCCTTCACAAAAATGCAGATTGAATATTATAATATTGAAAGATTAGAAACTCCTATGACAATTAGTATTTATCTAAACAATATTGAATCAACCGGCAAAATGGTTAAGCTTTCTGTCAGCAGAGATTATTTATCTCGAATGCGAGTAAATTCTATTTTGCCTGAACCGGATAAAACTGAAATTGATGGTATGTTCTATAATTATATCTTTAATTCGCCAAAGGAGAAAACAAATTCATTAATTCAATTTGAGTTAGAACCTGATAGAATTGGTATTGCTAACGGAGTATTTAAGTTAAATGATATAGAACAAAAAATTTCCCAAGTAATATTACCTTAAAGTAGGAGAAAATTATGGATTCTGTAATAAAAGGTTTAATCGTTTACTTGTTTTTATTGGTGATTTTCAGGTTCTCCGGGAAACGAACTTTAGCACAAACAACTAATTTTGATTTAGTACTTTTGTTAATAATAAGTGAAACTACTCAGCAGGCAATGGTAGATAATGATCATTCAATTACTAATGCATTTCTGCTGATAATGACTTTAATTGGTTCAAGTATTTTGCTTTCATTCTTAAAGCAAAGATATAAAAAGCTTGAACAATGGCTTGAAGGACTTCCACTTATTATAATGGAAGATGGCAAGTTACATAAAGATAGAATGAAAAAAGATAGAGTTGATGAATCTGATGTTCTGAATGCTGCAAGATTGATACATGGAATTGAAAATCTTGACCAGATTAAATATGCTATAATTGAGAAAAATGGTGAAATCTCAATCGTTCCTAATAAGGAAGAAAAAAAGTAAACATATAATAAACAATGGAGTACGTATGAATATCCTAATGCATGATGATGAATTACTTAATCTTGATCTACATTTAGTTCCCGGAAGAGGTAGTTCTCCCGATGATTTCGACGATGAAATACCTAGAAGAGGAGAAGATGATGGTTCTTATAATTTAGACGATGAAGAGCAAGATGAAGATTTCTTAGAAGATGAAGATGAAGATATCTAAATAAGTAAAAGTTGAGAAGGTATATTTAAAATTATACCTTCTCAATATTTATTCATACCTTTTCAATTTTTTCCACAACATTTTTAATCTATCCTTTAAACTCTTTTCCTGGCCATTCTCAGAAGGGAAATAATATTGGGTACCTTTCATTTCATCAGGGAAAAAATTCATTTCAACAAAATTGTTTTTAAAATCGTGTGCATATTTATATTCTTTTCCGTAATCCAAATCTTTCATTAATTTTGTTGGAGCATTTCTTAAATGTAATGGAACTCCAAAAAGTTCTTTTTTCTCTACATCTTCAAAAGCTTTACCAATACCTATATATGAAGCATTACTTTTTGGCTGCGATGCTAAATAAGTTGTGCATTGAGCAAGAATTATTCTTCCTTCTGGCATTCCAATTTTTTCAATGGCAGAAAAAGCAGCTTCTGCAAGTACTAATCCATTTGGAGAAGCATTACCAATATCTTCAGAAGCTAAAACTATTAATCTTCTTGCAATAAATAATGGGTCTTCTCCCCCCGCAATCATTCTTGCAAGCCAGTATAACGCAGCATCAGGGTCACTTCCTCTAATACTTTTGATAAATGCAGATATAACATTATAATGTTCTTCACCTGCTTTATCATATAAAATATTTTTCTTTTGAACTACATTTTCAAGAATAGCTTTATTAATTATAATTTCTTCTTTGTTTATTTCCTGAACTACTGCAGCTTCAAAAATATTTAATAAAGTTCTGGCATCTCCACCTGATAAATAAATCAGAAAATCATAATCAATCTCTTTAATATTTAATTGAGAAAGAAATTCATCTTTCTTAATTGCTTCATTTAGAATTTCTGTTAATGCTTCTTTGCCTAATTCTTCTAAAACAAAAATTCTAACTCTGGACCTTAGAGCCGGAATAACTTCAAAGGATGGATTTTCTGTAGTTGCACCAATGAGAATAATTAATCCAGATTCAACTGAATTTAATAATGCATCCTGCTGACTTTTATTGAACCTGTGAATTTCATCTATGAATAAAATTGTCCTGATTTTTTTAGCATAATTTTCTTTTGCTTCTTCTATTATTGCCCTTATATCTTTTACACCTGAAGAGACAGCGTTCAACTGATGAAAATCTGAGTTGGTATATTCTGCGATAAGCTTAGCAATTGTTGTTTTACCGGTTCCGGGAGGACCCCACATAATGAACGAACTTAAACTATCATTAGTGATCATCAGGTTGATTGGCTTACCTTCACCTAATAAACTTTCCTGCCCCTTTATATCTGATAATTTCTTTGGTCTAATTCTTTCAGCAAGAGGCTGCTGAGGTAAAATCTTTTTCATTTTACTCTTCAACTATTTTTATAGTTCTCTCATTTGGACGCTTCATATTGTACTTTTCCCTTGCAGTGCGTTCAATCTTTGCAGGTATTTTTTTTCGTAATGAATCTATTTCACCCTGAAGCTGGGCATTCTCATCTTTAACTTGCTTTAAGCTATCCTGCAATACTCCCAATTCTTTTTTATTCTTTAACATTTTAAGTAGTCCTTCTTCATTAAAGACCACATACAAAATGCCTATCAATAAAAAAGCAACAATGATATATTTTCTTTTACTCTTACTAATTGCCATTATAAACTTAACTTAATAATTCTATCAATTAAATCTTCGAACATTATTCCGGATGCTTTAGCCATTTTTGGGACAAGACTTGTTGCTGTCATTCCCGGTAAAGTATTTACCTCAAGACAATATATTTTATAGTCTTTGGATACTCTAAAATCAATCCTTCCATAAATTTCACATTCCAAAGAAGTAAATGCAAGTAATGCTTGTGATTGCAATAGCTGCTCGGCTTCTTTAGGTATATCAGCGGGGACTATATATTCACTCATACCTGAAGTATACTTGCACTCAAAATCATAAATTCCATGCTTTGGTTTTATTTCAAGTACCGGTAATGCTTTATTTTCAATAATGCCAACGGTCATTTCATAACCATCTATATATTCTTCAATCAAGATTTTACTTGAATATTGAAAACCGAGATTTACTGCAGCTTCGATTTCCTCTTCAGATTTCACAATTGATAATCCAACAGTTGAACCCTGGTCATTAGGTTTAATAACACAAGGAAAACCAATTTCTTCTTTAATGTTGCTTTTTATTGCCTCAATATCAGAAGTAGTTTTTGAATATGATAGCCACTTTGGAGTTGATATTCCATAATGACCAAATAAAATTTTTGACATTATCTTATCCATTGAGATTGCACTGGATAAAACTTTTGACCCGGTATATTTCAATCCTCTTAGTTCAAGTAAAGATTGCACAGTTCCATCTTCTCCCCATAACCCGTGAAGCCCTATAAAAACAAGATCAACATTATTTAACAAATCAGAATTTAGAGCCTTAACATAATTTGCATTTGAAATTTCAGAAAAATCCTTCTTCTCAAAAAATTGTTTAGCATCACTGGGCTGGTTCAAACCGTACGCAGGGTCAATTAAAACAACTTCATAGCCAAGGCTTAATAAAGCAGTATATATAGAAGCAGATGATGATTTTGATATTTCTCTTTCAGATGAGGTTCCTCCTAAAAGTAGAGCTATTCTTAATTTTTTACTTTCCATTCAATGTCCAATAAATTCAAATTATCATTTTTGTTAACTTAAATAAAAATTTCAATATTAGCGCTATTACAGCATTTTAATTAAAACATTTTATTTTATAGGTATATATATAAATATGTTAATAAGGATACAATGAAAAAATATATTATAATACTCTTAATGCTGCTATCAATAACAGAAATGGCTCAATCTCCTCAAGGCAAAAAGTTTGGGTTTGGTATTATTTTAGGGGACCCAACAGGTGGTACCTTAAAATATTGGACCACTAACCAAAATGCTTTAGTCTTTGATATTGGAGGTTCTTATTTCGGAAGCCCGCGTATTGGGGTTGATTATCTTTGGCACTTCGATGCCTTCAATTCAAATATTGTAAAAATGTATGCAGGTCCTGGAGCTGCTTTAGGTATTGGTGAAGGAAGGCGAATATGGTATAGGAACAAAGGTGGTGATGAATTTTATATCAGGTCATCAGGAGAATCAGCATTAGCATTACGTGGAGTATTTGGTATTAATGTAGTTCCAAGAGCAACTCCTCTTGAAATGTTTTTAGATATTGGTGTATTATTTGGAATTTCACCCGGTTTTGGAACTGCAGTTGATGCAGCAATAGGTATTAGATTTTATCCATAAACAAGTATAAAGGTGATGTAATGCCAAAAGCATGGAGTAATAAAGACGAAAGAAAATATGAGCATATAAAAGAAAGCGCTGAAGAGAAAGGTAGTTCTGAAAAAAGAGCTAAAGCAATAGCTGCAAGAACTGTGAATAAAGGAAGACGCAAAGCCGGCAGAACACCTAATAAACGTACTGAAGGTACTGGAAATCCTAACAAAGGTTATAAAGAAAGAACCAAAGATGAACTTTATAACATTGCTAAGAAAAAAAATATTTCAGGAAGGAGTAAAATGAGTAAAAGTGAATTAGTTAAAGCTATTTCTAAAAAATAAAAATGCTTGCTCATACTTGACAAGTGCACTTTTGTTCACTATTTTAATAGTGAACAAAAGGACACTATAATGAAAAATGTTCTTACTGACCGCCAAAAAAATATTTTAGATTTTATACAGCAGTATAGAGATGAAGTAGGTTATCCGCCAACTCTAAGAGAGATTGGAAAGAAATTTGGAATAACTTCCACCTTTGGAGTGAAAAGACATCTTGATGCTCTTGTAAAAAAAGGTTTCCTTTCTGTTGAAAGTAATTCAAGCCGGGCTATTACCATTTCAAAAAATAAGAATGATATTGATAATAATAGCTACTTATCTATTCCTTTAGTGGGTCGTGTAGCAGCAGGTTTCCCTATCCTTGCAATTGAAAACATTGAGAGTAATATTGTTATTGATAAAACTTTAGTCGGTAAAGGTGAAGATTCTTTTGCTTTAAAAGTAAAAGGTGACAGTATGATAAATGCAGGAATCTTTGAAGGTGACCTTGTAATTGTTAATCCTTCTGCAAATACTTCTAATGGTGATATAATTGTTGCAATGCTGGATGATGAAGTTACAGTTAAAACATACGAAAACAAGAAAAATAAAATTAAACTTATTCCACAAAATCTTAACTACAAACCAATTGAAGTTGATGGAAGTAAATCTTTTTCAATAGTTGGTAAAGTAGTTGGTGTATTAAGATGGTTAAATTAAGAGAGGAATTACTATGAAATCACAAATTTTTGCTCAGGCAATTGCAAACAGAAACAGAATAAAATTTTTATACTTTTTTTCTGAAGTAGTTCTTGAACCTTACTGCATTTCAAAAGATAAATCAGGGCAGAAAATAATTTACGGACGATTATCAAATTCAAATGAAGTAAGAACTTTTGAATATAAAAATATTGTTAATATTAAAACTATGGAACAACATCGCTTCTCCCCTGTTATTCCTTTTCATACAGTAGCTATTTAATTTTTATTTTTCGGCTACAACTACCTGAACAATCCCGAATGTTAAGGTATAAACATTAATTTTTTTAAAGCCCGATTTTCTTAAGAGGTCGGGCATTATAATTTTTTCATCAAACTCTTCAACACTTGCAGGCAAATATTTATAAGCTTCTTTATTCCCTGATACTACTCCTCCAACAACCGGTAGTACTCTTTTAAAATAGAATTTATAAAAACTTTTAAAAAATTTACTTTCAGGCATTCTGAATTCTAATATTGTAGCCTTACCGGAATTATTGAGCACTCTATAGAAAGAATTAAAACCTTCCTGAAGGTCATAAAAATTTCTTACACCAAATGCTACAATAATATTATCAATAACATTATCCTTAAACGGCATATGCTCAGCAGCCATTTGCACCATCCTGCCATCAATAAGATTTGATTTCTCTTTATAAAGCTTTAACATATTAAAAGAAAAATCAGCACCAATGATATTGTTTATTCCATCTTTTCTTGCTCTTATCGAAAAGTCACCTGTACCACAGGCTACATCAAGAAGAAGTGCATCTTTTTTTATTTTAGAAAACTGTATTGCTTTTTTTCTCCAATAAAAATCCACTCCAAAACTTAAAAGATGATTTAGAATGTCATACCTGAAAGCAATAGACTCGAATATATTTCTAACTTTCTTTTTCTTATCCATTAATCATAACTATTTTGATAATCAAATTCTTGTTTCCCAGAAGTTCTCTGCCACCAATTATATATATATTTTCCGGACCATAATGAAAATGCAGCAAATGCAGCACCACCTACTAAATCTATAAAATAGTGATACCTTAAATAAACAGTGGAAAAGATTAATAAACTACCCACAGGAATTAAAAAATATCTTGAACGGCTTCTCAACTTAAAAGATAAGTACATTACAATTAATGTAATCATAGTGTGACCGCTTGGGAAAATATCTCTTTGAACAAGCTCTGCGGGATTTGGAGTTCCGGTTGGTATGGACTCACCTAAGTTTGTAAAATCTCTTAAGGGTTCAGTCAGTAACAGACCAGGAAGCTCCTCGCTTAAACTTTCAAAATCGTGTAATGTAAACCTTGGTCCAATCCCCGGTAAAGCAAAGTAGCCAAGATATGATAAATAAAAACCATATATAACTGAGAACACTGCATAATCAACGGCTCTGTATCTTCTATTCTTTAAAAGAACCAAAAGAAGAATTAATGGGAGTAAATAAAAAATTCCATATACAATCTGTAGTATTTCGGTAAGAATAGGATTTGCAAGAACATAAATCATATGAGTAGGGTCTTGACCCAAAAATATAAATCTATCAATTGCAATAAAAACATAATCATAATCCTGCTGCCTGATGGGTTTAACCAAAAAATAAATTTCTTTGAATGTAATCATAATTAAAGGAGCAACATACCACCAATGTATATACTGCCAAACTTTACTTTTTGAATGAACTTCTGCGTAGGCAAGTATGAAAGTGAAGACTATAATCCAAACATTTATTAATACAAAGTAATCCCAATTAGGAATAAACTCATTATATATAATATTTAAGCCAGTCAAAAAACCATAAAATGATATTATAACAATATCATATGCTTTTAATTTGTGTACTAAGCTTATTCCTTTTTCTACCATTACTTCCTAATGTCTAAAACAAAATTAGTTAGTTTTTTAAAATCTTCAGTATTCAATTGTTCTGCTCTTAGACCTAAATCAATTCCGGATAATGAGAAATCAATATTTTTAAATATACTATTGCTTAATGAATTCTTTAAGGTTTTCCTTCTATTTCCAAATGAAGCTTTTACCACCTTAATGAATGTTTTTTCAAATTCACCAAATGCTTTACCTTTATTAAAGTATAAATGTACAAGAGCAGAGTCTACATTTGGTTTAGGATAAAAAACATTCGGAGAAATTTTAAAGCAAAACTTTACTTCAGAAAAATATTGAAGAATTACTGCAAATATACCATAATCTTTCGTTTTCTTTTCAGCATTCATTCTTTTTGCAACTTCATACTGAACCATTAAAACAGCATCACTTACATAGTCTATATTTTCAATGAGCTTAAAAACTATTGGTGAGGTAAGATTATAAGGGATATTTCCAGCTACTTTTATTTTCTTTTTTTTAAGATTGGAAAACTCCTCAAAATCATACTCTAAAATATCACTTTGGTATAATGAAAGATTATTAAATCTACTTTTTAAGTCATCAATGACTCTGGAATCAATTTCGACAGCTGAAATATTCGCTTTTGACTCTAAAAGCTTTGCAGTTAATGCACCTCTTCCCGGACCAATTTCAAGAATAATATCATCTTCCTGAGGATTTATTTCCTCAGCTATTTTATTGATAATATTATTATCAACTAAGTAGTTCTGTCCAAATCTTTTAAGAGGTTTATTCTGCATATATGTTAAAAATTAAAGAACAAGTTTAAACAAAACTTACCTTTTTATAAAGCGACTTACTTTTAAACCCTTCTTTATCTTTAATACATTTGTCAAAATTGTATTTTCTAATTATTATTGACTATGAATTATTTTAACAAAAAATAAAGAGAGTAAATGAAGGGAATAATTCTTGCCGGAGGAAGCGGCTCACGTCTTTATCCAATTACAAAAGTATATAGTAAACAGCTTACCGCTATTTATGATAAACCGTTGATTTATTATCCTTTATCTATTCTTATGCTTGGTGGGATAAAAGATATCTTAATTATCTCTAATGCTGAAACTTTACCTTTGTACGAAAAACTATTTGAAGATGGGTCGTCTTTAGGATTGAAGATTGAATATGCTTTACAGGAAAAACCAAATGGCATTGCTGAATCATTTATAATTGGAGAAAAGTTTATAAACGGTGACAATGTTTCTTTGATACTCGGTGATAATGTTTTCTATGGAAAATTAAATTTTTTCTATAAGGCTATTAAAAATAATGTTAATGCTACTATCTTTGCTTACCAGGTAAATGACCCCCAAAGATATGGAATAGTTGAGTTCGATAAGAACAACAAAGCACTTTCCATTGAAGAGAAACCTAAAAATCCAAAATCTGATTATGCAATTCCTGGTCTTTATATTTATGATAATGATGTAATTGAAATAGCGAAAAAACTAAAACCATCTGCAAGAGGTGAATTGGAAATTGCTGATGTAAATAAAGCCTACTTAAAACAGGGTAAGCTTTGTGTTGAAAAAATTGGACGCGGTATTACCTGGCTCGATACCGGTACTCCTGAAGCCTTACTAAAGGCTTCAATGTTTTTTGGAATTATTGAAGAACGTCAGGGACTTAAAGTTGCTTGTCTTGAAGAAATTGCATATGACAAAAAGTTTATAGATAAAGCTAAATTAAAAACTATTGTAAAGAATATGCCTGATTCTATGTATAAATCTTATCTTGAAAAAGTACTTTTAGGGAAAAGATAATGAAAGTAGTTAAGACTGCATTGGAAGGACTTTTAGTTATTCATCCTGATATTTACAAAGATGACAGAGGATATTTTTACGAACTATATAATAAAAATACTTTTAAGAATAATGGTCTTACTTTAGAATTTGATCAGGATAATATTTCAAAATCAAAGAAGGGAACTATTCGTGGACTTCACTATCAAAGAGGTTCTGCAGCTCAGGTTAAACTATGCAAAACAATAAAAGGTAATGTTCTGGATGTAGCAGTTGACCTTAGAAAGAACTCACCAACATTTGCAAAATATTTTATGATTGAACTCTCTGAGGATAATCAGATTCAATTATTTATACCTAAAGGTTTTGCTCACGGTTTTGTAGTTCTTTCGTACGAGGCCATCTTCCATTATAAATGTTCAGGAATTTACAAAAAAGATGAAGAACGAAGTATTTTCTATAATGACCCTGAATTGTGTATAAAATGGCCGATTGATAACCCTATCGTTTCCCCGAAAGATAAAAAGGCACCATTATTAAAGGATGTACCGGACGAAGATTTGTTTTAAAGTGACAAATAATTTGCGAGATACTGTCATTTTCTCTCCAACACAATTTTCTTTATAAATTACAAGAAATTTTAACTTTCATTTAATTCTGTTTAATTTTGTTATATCAAATAATAGGAGATATTATGCAAGTCCCTTTGTTAGACTTAAAACAACAATATCAATCGATTAAGAAAGAAATTGATGAAGCCCTAATCAGAGTTGCTGAATCCCAGTACTTCATATTAGGCCCTGAAGTTGAAAAGATGGAAAAATCTTTTAATGAATATTTAAAAGTAAAACATTCAGTTGGAGTTTCTTCAGGTACAGATGCTTTGCTTTTAGCTTTGATGGCTATTGATATAAAACCCGGTGATGAAGTTATTTGTCCTACATATTCATTTTTTGCTACAGCAGGTGTAATTGCACGTTTACATGCTAAACCTGTTTTTGCTGAATGTGATCCTGTTACATTTAATATTGATCCTAATAAAATTGAAGAACTTATTACACCTAAAACAAAAGCTATAATTCCAGTGCATCTTTATGGCCAAAGCTGTGAAATGGATAGAATTATGGAAATAGCTAAAAAGCATGACCTTTTTGTTGTTGAAGATGGAGCCCAGGCAATTGGAGTTCAATATAAAGATGGAAGATATGTTGGTTCAATTGGAGATATTGGTTGTTTCTCATTTTTCCCGAGCAAAAACTTAGGATGCTTTGGAGATGGCGGTCTAACTACCACTAATGATGATTATCTTGGTGAAAGATTACACATTATGCGTGTACACGGCGGCAAACCAAAATATTACCACAAAGTAATCGGCGGTAATTTTAGAATAGATGCAATTCAATCGGCAGTTATAAATGTTAAGCTTCCTCACTTGGAGTCCTGGTCAGAAAAAAGAAGACAGAATGCAGCATTCTACACTCAGAAATTTATTGAAGCAGGATTAGCAGAAGCTGAAGGAAAGATTTGCTATGATGACAAAAATAAAGTTTTACTGCCTAAACCTGTTTATAAGGATAGTGGAGTTAAGAATTATCATATTTATAACCAGTACATCATACGTGTTGAAAACCGTGATGCTTGCAGACAATTTTTGACAGATAATAAAATTGCCACTGAAATTTACTACCCTGTTCCTTTCCATTTACAGGAATGTTTTGCTGATTTAGGTTATAAAAAAGGTGACTTCCCTGTTTCAGAAGCAGCAGCTGATACATCAATTGCTCTTCCTATTTACCCTGAATTAACTAAGGAGCAGTTAAGCTTTGTAGTTGAAAAAATTGGTGAATTTATATCTAAATAGATTTAGAAATATATTTTGTTTGTAAAGACATATGGTTAAATTAGCCATATGTCTTTACTTTTTTAAATAAGGCTATAGAATTGGGAAATAATTTTTTAAATAAAAAAATATACATTGCAGGACATAAAGGGATGGTTGGTTCTGCAATTACTCGAAAATTTCAGTCAGAAAATCATAAGAATTTAATCTTAAAGGATTTAAAGGATTTAGACCTTTTAGTCCAGGCAGATATAAATAAATTTTTTGAGGAAGAAAAGCCTGAAGTAGTGATTGTTGCTGCTGCCAAAGTTGGCGGTATTTTAGCGAACAATACATATCGTGCTGATTTCATTTATGAAAATCTAATGATACAGGCAAATATCATTCACGCAGCTTTTAAGAATAAAGTTGAGAAATTAATTTTCTTAGGCAGCTCCTGTATTTATCCTAAATTGGCACCTCAGCCACTAAAAGAAGAGTATCTTTTATCAGGTTACCTCGAAGAGACAAATGAACCATATGCAATTGCTAAAATTGCAGGTATAAAACTTTGTGAAAATTATTACCGACAGTATGGATGCAATTTTTATTCAGTAATGCCTACAAATATGTATGGTCCTTATGATAATTACAATTTAGAGACATCTCACGTACTTCCTGCACTTATCAGAAAATTTCACGAAGGAAAAATTAATAAAAGTGAATCTGTAACTCTTTGGGGTACAGGAAAACCACTTAGAGAATTTATGTACGTTGATGATTGTGCCGATGCTATTTATTATCTTGCAAAGAATATAGATGCTAAACAGCTTCAAGAAGTTGGATTATCTTTTTTGAATATTGGTGTTGGTAAGGATTTAACAATTTCTGAAGTTGCTAATGTTATTGCAAAAGTAATTGGATATAATGGTAAAATAGTTTATGATTCCACCAAACCTGATGGTACCCCAAGAAAGTTAATGGATGTTAATAGAATAAATACATTAGGCTGGAAATACAAAACTGAACTTGAAGAAGGAATTACAAAAGCTTATAATTGGTTCATAGAAAATTATAAATAAACAGGAACAATAGTTTTGAAGAAAGCATTAATAACAGGCATAACAGGACAGGATGGAAGTTATCTAACCGAAATACTTTTAGATAAAGGCTATGAAGTTCACGGAATTATTAGAAGAAGCAGTTCTTTTAACACAGGCAGAATTGACCATCTTTATAACAATAAAGAAATTCTTAATAAAAAAATGTTTCTGCATTATGGGGACCTTGTAGACACAAGTAACTTAAACAGATTGCTGGAAAAAATTGAGCCTGATGAAATTTATAACCTTGCTGCACAAAGCCACGTGAAAGTTTCTTTTGAAGTTCCTGATTATACTGGTCAGGTTGATGCTTTGGGTACACTTAGATTTTTAGATGCAATTAGAGAAGTAGGCTTGCGTAAAGTAAAGTTCTACCAGGCATCTACCAGTGAGCTTTATGGAAAAGTTCAGGAAATTCCTCAATCCGAAACAACTCCATTCTATCCTCGTTCTCCATATGGAGTAGCAAAACTTTATGGATATTGGATAATAATTAACTACAGAGAAGCATATGATATTTTTGCAAGCAATGGTATATTGTTCAATCACGAATCACCACGCAGAGGTGAAACCTTTGTTACCAGAAAAATAACAAGAGCAGCCTCAAGAATTGCAGCAGGCATTCAGAACAATTTACTTCTTGGTAATCTTGATGCAAAAAGAGATTGGGGTTTTGCACCCGAATATTGCGATGGAATGTGGAGGATATTACAGAATAACAAAGCAGAAGATTTTGTTCTTGCAACAGGTGAAACTCATACAGTAAGAGAATTTGTAGAGCAAACTTTTAATCGCATAGGAATTACCATTCAATGGAAAGGTAAAGAAGAAAAAGAAAAAGGTGTAGTTAAAGAAATCAACTGGGAAAAATCAAAAGATTTAATTGACCTAAACAACTCTCCTTTAAAAAACAAAGTCATCTTTGATGAAAAATTAAAAGTTGGAGATACCGTAGTTGAAGTTGACCCAAATTATTATAGACCAACTGAAGTAGATTTACTTATAGGAAATCCTGCAAAAGCAGAAAAAGTACTTGGCTGGAAAGCCAAAACTAAATTTGAGAACTTAGTACATTGCATGATTAAATCCGATTTGGAAAAAGTATTTTTAAGAGGATACTAATTTATTAGGGGAGTTCACCTCCCCTTTTTTTTACCACCTTCTAATAACATTCTCATTTTAGCCATTTTACTAATAATTATTTATTGTGCCTTATATCAGAGTATCTTTCAACTTTCTTCTTAGTTTTTGAAGATTAATATCAAATAGCAGAAGGTTGTATTATGAAAAGATTTGTATTGATATGCTTATTAGTTTTGATGATTGTTCCTTATTCCTACTCTCAAAGAAGTAAATATATAAAACATCACGCCTTCTCCGGTACTTTAATGGCCGGTGTTGATGGTGGTGTTACTTTCGGCTTTACTGATTATAAAGATACACGTGTGGACTTGTTAGGTAGAGTTGTGTTGGAATATTTCTTCCCTACAACTTCAAATGGTATATTCAGTTTAAGAGCCTTCGGTTCCACAGGTTATGTTGGTGGTCAGGATGAAGGTAGAGTTCCAACCATTTTCAGAAGTGAAATTACTGATATAGGCGGAGGTGCTGCTGTTACTTTCTCAATTCAAGAAGCCGTTTTCCCATATGTTTTTGCGGGTGCATCTTATAAATGGTTTAAACCAAAAGATGAAAATGGAAATGTTCTCAAAGGTTATACTTTTGGGTTTTATAAACATGAAGAAGAAAATTATCATCTTGAAGGAGGTGTAAGATTTCTTTTGTCTCCCGCTATAAATTTAAACTTTAATATTGGTGCTCAATTTAGTCCTCATGATAGCTGGGATGAAGTTGTAGCCGGTGGGAATAATGATTGGATGTTAAGAATCATGGCAGGGTTATCTTATTCCTTCTTTACCAAGACTGATGCAGACGGTGATGGCGTTGTTGATAATGATGATGCTTGTCCTAATACTCCCAAGGGTGTTCCTGTAGATGATGCCGGTTGTCCTTTAGATTCTGATAAGGATGGAATACCGGATTATCTTGATAAATGTCCTAACACTGAAAAAGGTTTGCCTGTTGATGAAAATGGTTGTGTGAAGGATGCAGACCAGGATGGTGTAGTTGATAATCTGGATAGATGCCCTAATACTCCTAAAGGAGTAAGAGTAAATGAAGCCGGGTGTCCTGATACAGATAATGATGGAGTCTTTGACAATGAAGATAAATGTAATGACACTCCCCAGGGTGCTCCTGTTGACCAGAATGGGTGTCCAAAAGATAGTGATGGTGATGGCGTGCCTGATTATAAAGATGAATGTCCAAATACTCCTAAGAATGTTCAGGTAGATGCTAAAGGTTGTCATACCGATACAGTAAAAGTTGAAGTAACAAAAGAATTTTTACTTGCTGGCGATACTAACTTTGAATATAATAAAGCTACATTACTTCCTGCAGCTTATGACCAATTGAATAAATTAGCTGATTACTTAAAACGAAATCCTAATACAAGATGGAGAATTGAAGGTCATACAGACTCAGACGGTTCTAATGATTATAACATGGAACTATCAAGAAAAAGAGCTCAAGCTGTTGCAGATTATTTGACAGGTAAAGGTATTCAATCGAATAGACTTGAAGTAATTCCATTTGGTGAAACACAGCCTAAAGCAGATAATAAAACTCAGGAGGGAAAAGCAATGAACAGAAGAGTTGAAGTAAAATTAATAGAATAATAGTTCTTAATTTAGTATTAAATCCTCTTTCACATAAATGAAAGAGGATTTTTTTATTAATTAAAATTTCTTTGGCTTTTTAAAGTAAATAACATTAATTTTATTTATTCTTAAATGGAGAGATAATAATGTTAAGTAATTTTACAAAAGCATTAACAATATTGCTTATTTTAGCTTCTTATTCTTTTGCTCAAACATCTAAGTATAACGCAATTTCTAAATCTGTTTTAATAAATCTCGATGGTGGTTTAACAGCACCCTATACTGATTATAAAACTCCCATAATTGATTACTTTGCCAGAGCATCTTTTGAATATTTTTTCCCCTCATCTACTCCAATAAATTTTGGTTTAAGATTATTTGGAACCATCGGGTATGTATCTGCAGAAGATAATATCAGACAGCCTGACTTTTATAGGACAAATATTAATTCATTTGGCGGCGGTATGATTTTAATCTATTCAATTGATGATACATTTTATCCATATCTTTTTGGAGGAGCCTCTTTATTATCCTTTAGTCCTAAAAATATTAACGGAGTTCTATTGTTTGGAAACAGCAATAATTTATACAGCACCAATGAAGTAAATTATTCAGCCGAATTAGGTTTTAAAATTCCAATATCCTCTAAGATGAAAATAAACTTAGGAGGAAATGTTAATATCTCTCCAAGGGACTACATTGATGATATAGAATCAGGAAAGCATAATGATATTTATTTTTCCGCATTTGCAGGTTTGTCATTCGCATTATTTGCACAATATGATAGTGATAATGATGGAATAAAAAATGATTATGATAATTGTCCTGATACTCCTGCAGGTATATCTGTTGATGAATATGGTTGTCCATTAGATACTGATAAAGATGGAATTGCAGATTATATAGATATTTGTCCATCTACTCCTTTAGAAGTAAAAGTAGATAAAAATGGCTGTCCATTAGATATGGATTCAGATGGTGTATATGATTATTTAGATAAATGTTTGGGAACACCAGCCGGAGTGAAAGTTGACAGTAAAGGCTGTCCTCTTGATGATGACCGCGATGGAATACCAAATTATAAAGATAAATGCCTGGATAGTAAATATGGTGAAGAAGTAGATGAATATGGCTGCGCAAAAGTATCAGAAAAGACTCCTATTAAAGGACTTGAAAATGAAATGGTTCTTAATGCTTCAACAAGTTTTGAATTTAACAGTGCTAAGCTTCTTTCATCAGCCTTACCTTTATTAGAAGAAATATTTTGGATAATAGTTACTGATAAGAGTAATTCAAGATGGAGAATTGAAGGACATACTGATAATATTGGCTCCGATGAAGCAAATATAAAATTATCAACTTTGAGAGCTCAGACTATATTTGATTATTTTGTTAAGAGTGGTTTAAAACCTGATAGATTTGATGTTGTTGGTTTAGGAAAACAATTCCCCATTGCAGACAATAATACTGAGCTTGGCAGAGCAAAAAATAGAAGAGTTAGAATTTATAAAATAGATTAGCTCCATATCCTGTAATGTTTAATTTATTCTTTTTAACTTGCATTATTCATTTAAGAAATTTTAGAGGCATCTATGTTTGATCCAAATTATAAATTTAAATGTGTTGAGAGGTTCCTGGAGTATGTAAAGATTGATACTCAATCTGATGATGAGGCTGAATCTTTTCCAAGTACTGAAAAGCAAAAAGATCTTTTAAGAAAACTGGAAACCGAATTAAAATCAATGGGATTAAAAGATGTTACCATGGATGAATATGGCTATGTATTTGCCACTCTTCCATCGAACACAGATAAAAAGAATGTTCCTCCTATTGGTTTTATTGCACACGTAGATACATCTCCTGCTGTTACAGGTGCTAATGTTAATCCTGTTATACATAAAAATTATCAAGGCGGTGATATTAAATTACCAAATGATATAAATCAGGTAATTGAATTAAAAAACAATCCTGACTTAAATAATATGATAGGCTTTGATATCATAACTACTGATGGTACAACATTATTAGGTGCAGACAACAAAGCAGGAGTAGCTGAAATCATTGATGCAGTTAATTATTTCTTAAATCATCCTGAAGTTAAACACGGTGAAATTAAAATTGGTTTTACTCCTGATGAAGAAGTAGGAAGAGGAACTGAAAAATTTGATGTTAAAAAATTCGGCGCTAAATATGCGTATACAGTTGATGGCTCAAGCAGAGGTGAAGTTGAGACTGAAACCTTTAGTGCAGATGCAGTAACAATTAAAATTCACGGAAAAAATATTCATCCCGGATATGCAAAAAATAAAATGGTTAACTCCATTAAAGTTGCTTCTGAAATAATTTCATCCTTACCAAAGGATACTCTTTCTCCTGAAACAACTGAAGACAGAGAAGGTTATGTTCATTGTGTTTCTTTCAATGGAAATGAAGAATTAACCATTTTAAAATTCATTATCCGTGATTTTGAGACAATGAAGTTAAAAGATTATGAAGACCAATTGAAACAGCTTGCCGATAAAGCAATAGCAAAATTCCCCGGGTCCAGAATGGACTTTGAAGTTATTGAGCAATACAGAAATATGAAGGAAATTTTAGTTCAGCATCCTGATGTTGAAGAAAACGCCAAGGAAGCAATGAGACGCCTGAAGATTGAACCTATTATGCATCCAATTCGTGGCGGTACAGATGGTGCAAGATTGTCTTTTATGGGACTACCAACTCCTAATATTTTTGCAGGAGAACATAGCTTCCACTCAAAATTAGAATGGGTGTCTATTCAAGATATGGAAATGGCTGTCCGTGTTATTGTTGAATTAAGCCAAATCTGGGAAGAAAAAGCTTAAAATATTATAAAGATGACATCTTTTTAAAAGATGTCATCTTTATATAGGTTTATTTTTAATCTTACTCTCATCTTTTTACATTGCAATTAACTCTCTCATCATTTTTATTTGAACATTATTTTTTAATACTTATGGACTATGAAAAAACCTGAATTACTTGCTCCTGCAGGAGATAGAACGATGCTTATAACTGCTATAAATGCAGGTGCCGATGCTGTGTACTTTGGTATAGATAATTTGAATATGAGAGTTAAAGCTGCAAATTTTAAGTTTGATGAAATTTCAGAAGTTACTTCCTACTGCAAAGAACATAATGTTAAATGCTACTTAACTATCAATATCATCATCTATGAAGAAGAAATTGAATTAGTTGAGGCTGTTATTGCAGAAGCTAAAAAAGCAGGTGTTGATGCAATTATTTGCTGGGATATGTCTGTCATTCAACTATGCAAAAAGTATGATATGCCAATATGTATTTCTACTCAAGCATCAATCTCAAATTCATTAGCAGCAAAGTATTACGAAAATTTAGGTGCATACAAAATTGTTCTTGCAAGGGAATGCACATTAAATCAAATCAAAGAAATTAGAAGCAAGACAGATTTAAGAATTGAAGCATTTGTTCACGGAGCAATGTGTATTGCTGTAAGTGGCAGATGTTTTATGAGCCATCATATGTTTGGTAAAAGTGCAAATAGAGGCGAATGCGTTCAGCCTTGCAGAAGAGAATTTCAGGTTATGGATGAATCAACTGATAAGGATTTAATTATTGGTGAAGATTATGTTCTTTCCCCTAATGACCTCTGCACAATAGAATTTATTGACCAGCTAATTGAAGCAGGAATTGATTCATTCAAAATTGAAGGAAGAAAAAGAAGTCCTGAATATGTTTTAATGGTAACAAAGACATACAGGAAAGCAATTGATTTATACTTTGAAGGTAAACTTAAAGATGAAGTAAAAAAAGAATTACTTGAAGAACTTAAGAAAGTTTATAACCGGGGATTTTCATCAGGCTTTTACTTTGGTGCTCCCTCATCAGAAGCTTATGCAAATATTTATGGCAGCAAGGCAGTTGAAAGAAAAGCATTTATAGGAAAAATTGTTAATTACTATAAAGAACCAAAAGTTGCTTATATAAATCTTGAGACAGGTAATATAAAAAATAACGAAGAAGTTTATATAATTGGACCAACAACTGGAACAATTAAAATCCCGATTGAAAATATTATAAATAATGATGTTCAGGTAGAATCAGCAGGTAAAGGAGATAAGATAACCATACCATGCAAAATATTAGTTCGTCCCGGAGATTCAGTTTATCGCATAAATTATTTAGAAGAGTTTGCGAAATAACGGAAGTTATTTCCTTTTATTTATATACACCCTCTAATAATGCTTTTTCATTATCAGAATACAGTTGCAAGCTATCATTGATTATTCTATATGCTTCTTCTTTTCCTAAGAATTGTTCAACAACAACGTGCTTATGTTCTAATTTTTTGTAGTCTTCAAAAAACCTTCTTAACTCTACAATTGTATGCGGTGGAAGTTCAGATATATCATTCATATAATTAACTGACATATCATTTTTTGCAACTGCAATAATCTTATCATCTTCTTCATCATCATCAATCATACGCATTACACCAATAACTTTGGATTCTATAATGCACAAAGGAACTACATCAATTGAACAAATAACAAGAATATCTAATGGGTCATGGTCATCGCAATATGTCCTGGGAATGAATCCATAATTAGCTGGATAGTGAACTGATGAGAACAATACTCTATCAAGCTTTAATAATCCGCTGCTTTTATCAAGTTCATACTTCCCTTTTGAACCTTTGGGAATTTCAATAATACCATTAACAATTTCAGGTGTACTTTTCCCAGGATTAACCGAATGCCAGGGATTAAATTCGTTATTCATATTTTCCTTATTTATTGTAATTAAGTTAAATAAATAATAATTGAACTAAAATGAAAACAGGCAAAAGTACAATTAATGAAAATCTAATCATATAGCCAAAAAAATGTGGCATCTTTATATTATTTTCTTCTGCAACTGCTTTTACCATAAAGTTTGGACCATTTCCTATGTAGGTCATACTGCCAAACAAAACTGCTCCGGTACACAGAGCTTCCATAAGATGTTCAGGAATTCCACCAACTAAATTCCCTGATGAAATATTTAATCCCATAGCTAATGAATGAAATGCAACTGCAGTTGGTGTATTATCTAAAAAGCTGCTTAATAATCCGGCATAATAATAAAACTCCTGTGCAGTTTCAACTCCAAGCACTTTAGCATTATAGTTCAAATAGATGAGGCAAGGTATCATTGTAATAAAGATTCCAAAGAATAAGTAAGCTACTTCTTTGATCGGTTCCCAGGTAAAATTATTACTAACTCTAATTAATTTAGGAGTCATTAATACCGAAAAAATTGCAAACATCAATATTATAGCTTCTCTAATAAGTTTTAAGTAAGGATTATCTTTTAAGAATGCAATAGTGTTTTCATTTATAAATGCAACAGCAAGTACTACTCCAATCAGCCAAATAAAATTTATTTTTCCCTTAATTTTTAACTTCCTAATATTTTTTATATCTGCGGCAATGTCTTCCTTTGGTTCTTTTTTATAATAATACATATCCACAAAAAAATATATGATTATTAAAAGGGAATTAACTGTTAACCATTCTTTAAAAAAAGTAAAGAACCAGAAAAAACTTACACCTCGCAAATACATTACAAATAATGGGGGGTCGCCAAGAGGTGTAAGCAATCCTCCACAATTCGCAACAACTGCAATAAAAAATAGAATTGTATGAACTTTAAATTTTCTTTCTTTGTTGGTATAAATAAGAGCTCTTATTAAGAGCATTGCTGCTCCTGTAGTTCCCATTATTGAGGCAAGGATTGCACCCGTTGCAAGAAATCCTGAATTAACAATTGGTTTGGCTTGAATATCCCCTGTTAAATAAATTCCACCTGTTATTGTATATAAAGAACCAATCAGAATTATAAATGGAATATAATCGAAAACTAAAGTGTGGCTTAATTCTAAGGTCAAGCCTTTTACAATAAGGTAAATTATAACTGGTATACTCAAAGCAACAGCTATGATTAGCTTGTTTTTATTATTTTCCCACCAATGATGAGCAAATATCGGAAGTACTGCTATTGTTAATAATATTGCAACAAAAGGAACAAGGCTGTACAATTCAACTAAGTGCATTAAGTTTCCTTATTTTTGAAAAACCTGAATTACTAAAATATAAACTTTATCCATTATTTAATTGATGTAATTTTAATACAGTATTTTTTTTATTATCTTGCTTAAAAATCCTGAGGTGTTTCTGAATAATAGTAAATACATAATCAGTGTTGATATGGGCGGGACTAAAATATTGTCTGCTGCTATTAATTCATCCGAAGGAATGATAGCAAGAGTAAAGCAATCCACAAATAGAAAAGCTTCTAATTCAGAGCACCTTCATTCTTTATCCTCAATTGTAAGAGAAACAATATCTGAAGCTAAACTAAAGAATGAACAAATAGCTGCTGTTTGCCTTGGTATTCCGGGTTCTTTAAATCCTCATACAGGAGTTGTTGCGATGGCTCCAAATCTTCATATTAAAAATCTTAAAATTAAAGAACTCCTTGAAGCTGAATTAAATTTGCCAGTCATAATAGAAAATGATGTTAATATGAGTGCATTGGGAATTTCAAAATTTGGAGTTGGTAAAAATGCAAAGGACCTTTTAGTTGTATACATCGGGACAGGTATAGGTGCAGGATTTATTTTTGATGGCAAATTATTCAGAGGTGCTAATTATGCAGCTGGAGAAATTGGACATATTCAGGTTCAAGAAAATGGACCTCTTTGCGGCTGTGGTAAAAGGGGATGTTATGAAGCAGTTGCAAGCAGAACTGCTATTGTAAATAATATACTTGATGATATTAACTCAGGTAAAAAAAGTATCCTCACAAAAATAGTTGAAAAAGGAAAACCTGTTAAAAGTAGAGCGTTATCTGAAGCAGTAAAAAAGGAAGATAAAGTAGTTAAAAAACGTCTTGATGAAGCCTGCGCAGTTACTGGATTAGTTTTATCTAATATTACGAACCTATTGAATTTAGATTTAATTGTTCTTGGTGGCGGACTTGTTGAAGCTCTTGATTACTATATGATTCCAAGAATAAGAGAAGCATTCAAAAAAAATGTACTTAAGGAATCAGCGAAAGGATTGAGGATTCGTCCAACCAAGCTCGGCGAAAAAGCAGCATTATATGGGAGTATTCCTCTGGTTGAAGAATACTTAGGTATTAAGGTATAGCCTATATATTAAATTGAGCTTCTATTTTTGTTAATTCTTCAGAATTAAGAGTCCATTCATTAAGAAGACTTTCTAACTCAACTCTAATCTTTCTATGTTCTTCCTGTTTTGCTCTTGCTAATACAGGGTCATTCCAAAGTTCAGGATTAAAAACTTCCTTCTCTAATTCTTTTTCTTTTTTCTCAAGCGCTCCTATTTTTTCTTCTATACTCTTAATCTTTTTTGATAAATCTTTAGTTGCCTGATATTTTTTTTGTCTTAATTCAGCTTCTAATCTTTTTTGGTCTCTTCTTGTAGATTCTTTTTCAGCAGTTCTGGATTTGTTATCCTCATCGATATTATCTTGTTTCTTGGTAAGATAATAATCTATGCCACCAGAATACGTTTGAAGGGTACCAGGTTTTATTTCAATTACCTTGTTCGTAATTGGAGAAAGAAAGTCAACATCATGGGATACTAAAATTAAAGAACCGTTAAAATCCATTAATGCTTTTTGAAGAATATCTTTCGAAGATATATCTAAATGGTTTGTAGGTTCATCAAGGATAATAAAGTTAGCTTTTGTTAAAAGTATACAAGCCAATGCTACCCTGCTTTTTTCTCCTCCTGATAATACTTTAACTTTCTTAAATACATCATCACCGGTAAAAAGAAATGAGCCAAGTAAACTTCTTAATTGTCCTAATGTTCTATCTTCTGCATATTGGTCTACAGTTTCAAGAACATCCAAATCAGGGTCAAGTTGATTAGCAACATCCTGAGCATAATATGAAATTACTGTATTATGTCCTTCAATTCTTTTCCCGGAATTAAAATCAAGTACACCTGCAATAATTTTAGCTAAAGTAGTTTTGCCAGTTCCATTATTTCCAACAAAGGCTATCTTCTCCCCTCTTTCAACAGTAAGATTGATATCTGTTAAAACTTTTTTGTCTCCATAAGATTTATTAATATTTTCCAAAGTCATCACGAACCTTCCGCTGGAAGGTGGTTCAGGAAATTTTATATAGATATCATCTTTATTTTGTGGAAGTTCAATTAAATTTATTTTTTCCAGTTGTTTAATTCTGCTTTGTACCTGTTTTGCTTTTGTTGCTTTGTAGCGGAATCTTTCTATAAACTTTTCAGTTTCTTTTATTTTTCTTTGCTGTTGTTCAAATAAACTTTGTGCCTGAATGTCACGCTCTGCTTTGAACCTTAGATAGTCATCATATGTTCCTCTGTAAGTATAAAATTGATTTAGAAATATTTCTAAAGTTCTATTCGTTACAGAATTAATAAAATGTTTATCGTGAGAAACAATCAGTAATGCACCCTTATAACTTTTCAAGTACCCAATTAGCCATTCAAGTGAATCTATATCAAGATGATTTGTAGGTTCGTCCATTAGCATAAGGTCATTTTGGGCGACAAGCATTTTTGCAAGTGCAATTCTCATTTGCCAGCCGCCTGAGAATTCATCAGTGAATCTTTCGAAATCATTTTCATCAAAACCTAAACCAACAAGTATTTTTTCAATTCTATGCTCCGCTGTATAGGAACCTGAATCTTCAAGCTTATTGTGAACATCCCCTAATTGATTTACTAAATCATTTCTTTCTTCATCAGTTAAATTTTCATTTAATTTTTCGGTAAGTTCAATTTCTTTTTCCTGCAATAGAATAATATCAGTCAAAGCAGTTTTAACTTCTTCTAATAATTTTTTTCCCGAATGAGTTACATTTTCCTGGGGCAGATAACCGATGTTTATATTTTTCTGTTTGTTGATGGAGCCGCTTTCAGGCTGCAGTTCTCCATTGATAATCTTTAACAAAGAAGACTTACCGGTACCATTTGCACCAACAAGAGATATCTTATCCCCTGAATAAATTTTAAAACTTACATTTTGGAATAAATATTTTCCACCAAACTGCAATGAAATATTTGAAAGATCAATCATAAACTAATAAAACTTATTCCTTTATTACTGCAACCTTAGATGTAAAAACATTATTTCCTTCTTTATCAAAAGCAACAATCAAATAAACTCCGCTGCTTACAAAATTTCCTGATTCATCTTTACCATCCCAAAATGCAATTCTTCCACCCGGTGAAGAAAATTCTTTAATTAATTTTCCTGTTATACTTAAAATCTTAATATCAGTTTCCCTTATTAATCCATCTATTGTAAGCTGCTTTTGTGTAGAGTTTAATACAAAAGGAGATGGATAAACAAACAATTCAGTAAAACTTTCCTGAGGTTTTAAATATGGAGAGTCAAAGGATATTAATCCATAATCTGTTCCAACATAAACTTTTCCCAAATTTTCATCTAAGGCTATGCTTCTTATTTCATCAACAGGAAGTACACTGTTTCTTGAGTTAAGAGAATATATTAAATCTGAACCATCAGAATTTATCAGGAATAATCCCTGGTCAGTACCAATCCATTTTTGATTTAATGGATCAATAGCTATGCAGTTTATAGTTTGCTGGCGCATTGAAAAAATAGATGAAATTCTAAACTGAGGCGTTGTATTATTTACAACTGTGTTAGGGTTACTTATTATATTTAATCCCAAACTTGTACCAACCCAAATTTCACCACGTTTGTCAACAACTAACGTATTCAACGCATTATTATTTAGACCATTGTTTGTAGAAACAAATCCTGATTTATCATCAGATGCATCATCATAAGTTTTATTTTCATTAAAGAAATATAAGCCAGCTTTTGCAGGGTCTTTAACTATATACCATTTGGTATCGTTATTATCTACAGCAAGATTGAAATGACCATATAAATAAGTATTATTTTCTGCAGGTACATTGAAATGATACCATAAACTATCAGTTGTAAGCATACTTAAAGGAGTTTTAGTGGCCGAACCATAATTAAGGATCCATAAATTATTTCTTGAGTCGTTATCAAAGCCGCCAATAACAATATAATTAGGGTCTGTATTTATTCCTTGTATGCCAGTATTATTCTGGTCAAAGACAAGCATTCCATTGTCATTTAATCTTAAAAATCCACCACCCCAATTTCCAAAATATTTTGTGTTATCATTTGCTTTATAAACATTAAAATAATTATCAGAGTAAATACCGGAGTTTGTAAATTTATTATAATTTGTCCAGGTATTACCATCGTATGAATAAAAACCTTTTCCTGATGGGTCAATAGAACTTGCTGACCACAGAATTCCTTTATCATCAACAACTATACTTGGAAATAAATTTGCATTGGGTCCATTTGGAGCAATTACAGAATTATCATTTAATTTTACAATTCCTTCACTGGAACCGGCAAATGCATCAACACCAATAAATAATTTGCTAATCTGAATTGCAGGAGTGTAAACAGTACTTACAACTCCATTATAACTAAGCAAAACAGTATTACCATTTAGTACAAATAATGAATCACCTTTTGCATATACATCACGAATATCCAAAAGATTTGTGAAACCTGGATATTCAGCCCATATACCATTTCTAAAAATTACAACATCATTTTTAGTAATGGCAATTATTGAATCCTGATAATTGATTATTTTGTTTGGAACAGCATCAAGTGTGTAGTTATCCCAAGCTTCAGGAACAGAAAGATTGATGCTTCCTTCCTTCTGCTTAGCTATTCCTTCATTAGTTGCAGCAAAAATAACTTTCGATTTTAAAACACTATTAATACTTGTATTAGATGTGAAAACACCTAACCGCAGATAAGTATCTATAATTACATAGTTGATAGAATTTATGAGAACAATTCCAAAGTTAGTTGATGCAATTATGGTATCTCCTGAAACCCTTAATTCATTTATTGCTTTAGGATTATAATCAGAACTTGAAATTTCATATAATGTTTTAAAGGACCCTGTTGAAGAGTCAAAAACATCTATTAGTCCTTCTGTACTACCAAACCAAATTTTACCATGATTGTCCTGCACTACTGAAGTTAAGTTTATTCCATTCAATCCTTCAGATTTATGATAGCTTGTATAAGTGTTGGTACTAAAATCAAATTTGAAGGCACCTCCTGAAGTTGCAGCCCAAATAGCATTGTCACCAACAATAAACGATTTAATATTATTTTGATTTGTGAAAGTCTGCCAGTTTGTTAAACCTTGTGAGTAGATGTTTACACCTATTAACAGAAAAACAAGAAGTAACAGATTTTTTATTTTCATTTTTGTCCTAAATTTTTTCAAATCTTCCATTTTTGTATAAGACAATTAATTTGTCCCTGGAAGGTTTGTATAAGTAATTTATTTTAGATGTTTTTTCCACATCGTTAAAATTAACATATTTTTCATTATGCGAAAGTATAAAATAATTTTCCCTATTGAGGGAGATGCTTATAGTATCACGATTCTTTGTAATCATCATCTCATTATTGAACTCATACATATACATCTTGCTAAAAAGACTTACGTTCTTTTTTTCTTTAAGGAAGTAATTTATATGGTCATAAAAGCCTAATTGAAATAATGGTATTTCATTAACCTTGGCGGGCAGATTAACGAATTCTATTTCCTTTACGCCTGCTATATGCTCTTTATATTCATTAACAAAATTTGACAATAATTCTTTCCCTGAAATAGAAACTTCTTTCCAGGCAAATTCTTTTTTTACTAAAGAAAATATTTCAACAACAACAAACAAAATTAATATTACGGCAGCAATACTCTTAATCCTTTTAAGTTCAAAAAGCACAACAGGAATAAGTAAACATAAAGCCACAGAAGGTAAATAATCATACCACCTCATTAACAATCTTGATGCAGGCAATATCATTAAAATAAACAATAGGATAAGAAGTATTATCTGCTTTTTATTATTAACAAACTTGTAGAAGAGGAATGAAATACAAACCAACAAAATTATGACTACGTATATGATGTAAGCGTTATTTTGAATAAATGTTTTTACATCATCTATATTTAATGGATAAAAAACCAATCCTGCAAAAAGAAATATATTTTTAAATATTGTTAATATTCCTGCATTAGGATGAGTATCCGGAGAAGTAAGAAAATTATTATTTAAAAAGAAAATTCTAATTAATATAATTGTTATTGCTGCTGCAAAAAATAACAATGACTGAAATGCAATTTCTTTTTTATCTATTTCATTATACACAGCAATTACTAAAACCACAAGTGGAATGCTGAATGCCATTTCTTTTGAGAGTATTGCAAGCACTGCAAAGAATAATGATAAGAGAATTTTTTTATCAATAAAGAATACTAAAGCAATTAAATAAAAAGCTGTCATTGCTCTTTCAAATAAAGCAGTATGCCAAATAACTGCATAATCGTGAAGAGGATGAACAAGGAATATTATTGCAGCCATTGCACTTAATAAATTGTAATACTCAAGATTTTTTAATAACCGTTTACCAAGTTGGTAAACAAGAAATGCATTAAGGATATGAATTAGAATATTAAATAATCTTATTAAAACTAAATTTTGATTAGTGAAAAAAGTAATTTTTCCTGCAATTATATTTCCTATTGGACGATAATAAGAACCATCAAAATTTTGAAAATTAAAAAAAGAAAATAAATCAAATAGATTATTAACTTTTGTTCTTTCGATAAAAGCTATCTCATCATTTATGTAAAAAATATTAATGGAGGGAAGGTAAACTGCAATTCCTATTAACAACAAAATTAATGGAAAAACAATTTTATTTTTTGCAAGATAAGTATCGGTTGTACTTAGATATCCGGTCATAGCTGCCGGAGCTTATGTTATTTTAATTATTTGTTTTGTTAATGACACCATCTCTAATGCCGCCAAAACACAATCAGTTCCTTTATTATTTGTTTTTCCTGACCTTGACATTGCCTGTTCTATATTTTCAGTTGTAAGTACACCAAAAATTACAGGAAGTTTATATTTCAAAGATACTTCAAGAATTCCATTCGTTGCTGCTGATGATACATATTCAAAATGTGGAGTCTCTCCTCTTATTACTGCACCCAAAGCAACTATTGCATCATACTTGCCAGTCTCTGCAATTCTATCTGCTGCATAAGGGAGTTCAAATGCACCGGGAACTTTAAATACATCTACACTATCTTGTGTAATATTATTATCTTTAAAAGTTTCCAAGGCACCTTTTAACAATCTATCAGTTACAATTTCATTAAAGCGGCTTACAATTACTGCAAATCTACTATCTAATTTTTCGGTTAAATTACCTTCTATAAATCTCATTATATTACGCTGAATTCTTTAATATTCTTCTCCGCATTGCTTCAACGGAGGCGAAGTTTGTATAATATTTTCCTAAGTTAGGATCATCCTCTCTTTTACCACCATGGTAATCAGAGCCGCCTGATTCTAAAAGGAAATACTCATTTACTATGCCTTTGTAAAATCTGGTTTGCTGAGGATTATGAGATGGATGTATTACTTCTATTCCGTCAACACCAGCTTCAATTACTTCTTTTAATAAATTTTCTGGCATATAACTCGGGTGTGCAATGAAAGACAAACCACCGGCATCGCTGATTATTTTGAATGCACTATGTGGTGATATATGAACCTTCTTTTCATAAGCCGGACAGCCATTACCAATATACTTATTGAAGGCTTCATAAAATGAAGTAGTGATTCCCTTATCGCACAAAGCTTGAGCAATATGAGGTCTTCCAATTGCCGAAGTTTTAGCTCTATCTACAACATCATATAATGATATCGGAAGACCTAAATTATTCAATTTCTTGACTATTCTTTCGGCTCTTTTAAATCTCTCTTCTCTAAAAAATGAAAGATATCTTTCTACTTCTTCGTGTTCAGGTTCAATAAAGTATCCAAGAATATGCAATTCTTTATCTTTAATGTCGGAGCTAATCTCCACACCTGATATTACTTCAACACCTTGCCTGCTGCCTTCATCAACACCTTCTTTAATACCATTCAAGCTATCGTGATCAGTGATGCTGATTATATCAAGTCCTGCAGCCTTAGCCATACGAACTATTTCAACCGGACTATGGTAACCATCCGAATGATTTGTATGTATATGTAAATCAGCTTTGCCAGGCATACTAACTGAACAATTCCTTAAATTTCTCGTAATTGAGGATTCTTAATTTTGAACCATCTAATTCTACAAGTCCTTTTTTTGCAAATGAATGTAAAGTTCTGGAAATTGTTTCTCTAGATGTACCTGCCATATTTGCAAGGTCGTGTTGATAAGGAAGTTTATCTATTTCAACGGTTCCCTGTTTAATCTTACCCTGGTCATCTGCTAATTGAAGTATAACAGTTGCAACTTTTCCTTCAGCATCTTTTAATGATAAAGATTTTATTTTCATATCAGCAGAGCGTAATCTTTGAGTTAGCTCCTGCAATAATGAAATTGCAACTTCAGGTTTAGATTGTAATAAATCAAGGAAGTCATTTCTCTGTATCATAAATAGTTCAGTATCTTCAACTGCAGTAACATTTGCAGATCTTGCTAATCCATCAAGTATTGCCATTTCACCAAAGAAATCACTATCACTAAGGATTGTTAGAATAACTTCTTTTCCATCATCACTTACACGGGAAATTTTAACTTTACCTTCAGCAATAACAAAAAGGGCTGAACCGGTTTCATGTTCAAATAAAATTACAGAATCTTTTTTAAAAGTTTTTCTTGTACCTATTCTAGCTATTTGTTCAATTGAATTTTCGTCAAGTTCTGAAAAAATTGGCACATATTTAAGGAAATCATTAGGTTTTTCCATTATTATAATTCCTCATTTTGTATTATTAAAGTAAAGTAATATAAATTTGAGATATAACAAAGTAAGCACAACATATTTATTAAAAAATTGAAAGTTTAAAATACGAACAAAAAAAGCAAAGATGAAGTTTCTTTGCTTTTTTTAAAAATAATGGTTTATCAAACTTTTTTTTACTTATTTACTTGTTCCTTAAGCTTTTTAATTTCTTCTTCAAGCTCTTTAATTTTATCAGCATATTCAGGAAGGCTTCTAATATGAGCTTCGAGTTTAAGAGCGTGCCTGAATTCTTTTGCAGGTGAACCGAAGTATGTGCCTGCTTTAGGAATTCCTTTTGAAACTCCCGATTGTGCTATAAGAACTACATTATCAGCAATATCAATATGTCCTACAATTCCAACCTGCCCTGCAATCATACAGTTTTTACCAATATGAGCACTCCCTGATAATCCGGTTTGAGATGAAATGACAGAATTTTCGCCTATGGTTACATTATGAGCTACCTGCACCATATTATCAAGCTTAACATTTTTTTTAATGACTGTTGATCCCAAGGATGCTCTGTCAACGCATACATTTGCACCAAGCTCAACGTCATCTTCAATTATAACATTGCCAATTTGAGGTATTTTTTGGAACCATCCATTTTCATCTTTAAAGAAGCCGAAACCATCTGAACCAATTACAGTTCCCGGATGAATAATTACTCTTTTACCTACTTTGCAATCTTCTCTAATGCTTACATTTTGAAAAATAATTGAACCATCTCCAACTTCAGCATTTTCCAATAAGACTGTATTGTGAAAAATTTTAACATTATCACCAACAATGCAATTAGCCGAAATTACAACATTTTTTCCTATTGCAGTGTCCTTCCCAATTTTTGCACTTGGATGAATTGATGCAGTTGTATCAATTCCTTCAAGAGGAAATTTTGGATAGAAGAAGTGAATTAGTATTTTAAAAAATGCTTTGTTAGGGTCGTCAACTTCAATATAAGTTATATCATCTCTGGTTTTGTTAAACCCGGGTTTAACTAATATTGCTGATGCTTTTGTTTGAGGAAAATATTTTTCGTATGCCGGTAAGTAAAGAAAAGTTAAGTCACCCTGATTTGCTTCTTCAATTTTGGCAAGTCCTTTTAATTCAGTTTGTTCATCGCCAAAAATTTTGCCGCCCGTTAATTGGGCGGCTTCAATTGCTTTTATATTCATTAAAGGTTATTCTATTTTTAATCTTTCAAGGACTTTACCAGTAATATCATATTCTTCTTTAGCATAAAGAAGCATAACATCACCGCTTCTATCAAAAACAAAATCAAGTCCTTCATCTTCAGCAACTAATTTTACAGCAGTAAAAACTTTATTCTGAACAGGTTTCATTACTTCATCCTGTTTCTGAAATAATTCACCATTAGTTCCGAATTTCTTTTCTCTGTAATCTGCAATCTGCTGCTCAAGCGTAACCATTTCTTTTTCTGTTTCCGCACGAACTTGTTCTGACATAATTAGTTTTCTTTTTTCATAGTCATCATACTTTGACTGCCATTGCTTTTCCAATTTGCTTAACTCACCTTGCCATTCCTGAATTATACCGTCAAGTTTCTGACGGGCATCCTGTGCATCGGGGAATTTATCCATAATTGCATCCGAATCAACATAGCCAATTTTTAATTGAGCAAATACTGATGCTGATAAAGCAAATAGAAATGTGAAAATAAAAATAACCTTTTTCATAAAAGTTCCTGTTTTATTTCTTTAGCCGAAATAATTATTTTGAAGTTTTTAATTTATCTAATACTTTGTAAGTAATGTCAAAAGAACTATCAGCATAAGGTAATACTAAATCACCACTCTTATCAAATACAAATTGCATACCTTCAGCTTTAGCTACTTCTTCAATAGCTTTATAGATTCTTTCTTTAATAGGTTTTAACATTGCATCTTGTCTTTTATAATATTCACCGGTTCCCTGAGCAAATTTATCCTGTTGAAATTTACGGATAGCATCTTCCTGACCAATAATCTGCTGCTGAATTTTTTTCTTTTGGTCTTCTTTCATTGTGTTAACCTGCTTTTGATAATCAGCAACTGCTTTTTGATAACTAACAGTCATTGTATCTAATTGATTCTGCCATTGATTTCCTAAAGCTTCCAAATCTTCTCTTGCTTTAATAGCTTCAGGAAGCTGTTCAGAAATTTTCTGAATATCAACATGACCTAATTTTTGGGTGGTCTGAGCTGATGTGAAATTATAACCTAAAAGCAAAATTGTTATAATTAAAAAATACTTCTTCACGTATGTACCTCTATTATATTGATTATTATTAAATAAATTAAAAACCTTTACCAAATTGGAAATGGAATAACCATGCAGGATCTTTTCCTTCAGTAGTTCTTCTATCAAATCCATAACCAAAATCGAAACCAATTAATCCGATAGGATTAATTAAAAGTCTTGCACCAACACCAACTGACCTTCTTAAATTAAAAATATCAGTTTTGTTTAAGTCTTCAAAAACATTACCTGCTTCAGCAAAACCCAAAACATAAATTGGAATAGGTTCAACAGCTAAAGCAAATCTTAATTCAGCAGTGTACTTGGTCATAAACTGACCACCAATTACTTCTCCATTTTTATTTCTTGGACCAACTGTTCTATCATCATAACCTCTTAAAGGAACAGTTGCAATTGCTAAACCGCTTCCGCCCATATAGAAATATTCAAAAGGGGTTATACTTGTATTAGGAACTAATTTTTCCAGGTAACCAACATCTGCTGATGTATACAAAGCAACCTTGGTAGAATTAAATAATCTCTTATACCATTCTGCTTTAAACAAAATCTTGTAGTAATCCACATTACCGGGTAACAATGGACCACCTGATAATTCTCCATCTAACGATAAGGATGAACCCTGAGATGGGAATATTGGATTATCAATATCTCTTCTGCTTATTGTTGCACCAAGAGTAAACTGATGAGTAATTCCTTCAGGATACCAGTTCTGTCCTTCAATTACATTATTGTATTGATATCTGAACAATCCCTGAATATAGAAATAATCATCCGGCCATTTTAACCTTCTACCAACTCTTGCAGTTCCACCAGTTTGACGCATATCGTAAATATATGCCTGCCTTGTATCAAATAATTCCACTCCAACAAGAGTAGGAGTATCAAACATCCAGGGCTCGGTGAAACCTAAAGTGAAAGTTCTATATAAACTTCCAACACCAAATTGCCAGTTGAAACTTAATATCTGTCCACCACCTAATGAGAATGGTTCTGAAATTGAGAAGTTATTTAGAGTAACACCTACAGCACCACTAAAACCAAAACTTCCACTATAACCCACAGATGCATTTAAGTAATCACTTGATTTTTCTTCAACTCTGAAAGTAACATCTACAGTGCTGTCATTTCTTAATGCGTAATCAATTCCCTGAGGTCCATACAATTTTTCAACATTAAAAAATTGAAGGTTAGCTAACTGCTGAACACTTCTAAATAATAAACCTCTATTGAAATAATCACCGGGAATAGTGAAAAGTTCTCTTCTAATAACTTTATCTTTAGTCTTATCATTCCCTAAGATACTCACATTACCAATTCTAAATTGATTTTTTTCCTGAACTCTGATAAGAATATCAACTGAATCTCCTGCAACTCTTTTTTCATCAGGCTGCAAGTTGAAAGTTAAATAACCATTATCCAGATACATAGCCATTACATCAGTTTGTTTTTCATTACCTCTAAGGTTTTGTTCAAACTTTTCGTAATTATAAATGTCACCTTTTCTAAGCTCAAGTCTTTCAGTAAGCTGTTCATCAGTATAAATTGTATTACCTTCCCACTCAATATTTCTAATTCTATACTGTGGACCTTCATAAACATTTATCTGAATATTAGCATCTTTTTTATTGTTGGTTAACATAACAGTATCAGATACTACTTCAGCATCACGATATCCATTCTTCCAATAATATTTTTCAATTAACTTTTTATCTTCTTCATATTTCTTATTATCTAACTTTGCACTGCTCCAAAACTTCCACCATTTTGCGGTTTCAGTTTCAGCTAATTGACCTCTAAGTTCAGAATCATCAAATGCTTTATTCCCGGTAAATTCAATATTTCTAACAGTTACTCTATCATTTTCATTGATATCAAATTTTACAACAATTCTATTTTTTATTTTATCAATAAGATTAGAATAAACAAGATTATTCCTCGGATACTCAATTGTGTATTCATCAGAAAAATCTTTTTCATTTCTCCAGGTGACAACAATATCATCGGAAGTTGTATCGCTTGCATAAAAAACATAATTGATTATGTTGATGTTCGCGTTTAAGTAGCCTTCATCTTCATATTCTTTAAGAAGTCTTTGTTTAATTTTTGAAATATCCTGGGGCTTTAAGATTTGACCGCGGATGAAACTAAGTTTTTCTTCTATTTTAGAATCACTTAACTCATCATTACCTTCATAGATAGCTTTTTCAATACGGGGAAATTCTTTAACACTGATAATTAAAAAAACACCATCAGCAACTTCTTTGTCTATTTCAATTTTAATATCAGAAAAAATATTTAATGAGTATAATCTTCTAATAGCTTCTAAAGTCTTGTCACCCGGAATTTGTACTTCATCACCATTCTTCAAACCTGAATTTGCAATAACAGTATTAGCATCGGCAGATATATTCCCCTGAACAGCAATACCTAAAATTTTATAGGTACTTGTCTGTGCAAAAGATGAAATTGCAGAAAATAAAAAGATAAAGATGAAATATTTAAACAGTTTCTTTAGGGAGGTTCGAGACATTCTTTAAACCTTTGTCATTCTTTTTTAATTGTTCACTTACTTTGCCGAATCTTCGTTCTCTTTTTTGAAAATCCAAAATAGCATCGTATAATTTATTTCTCCTAAAATCAGGCCAAAACACGTCAGTTATATAAAACTCTGTATAAGCAATCTGCCAAAGAAGAAAGTTACTGACTCTGAATTCACCGCTTGTTCTAATAAGCAGGTCAGGGTCAGGCATATCTTTGGTCGTTAAAAATCCTGATATAAATTTTTCATCAATGTCTTCAGGATTAATTTTTTCATTTTTTGCAGTACTAACTATACTCTTAATAGCTTCCAGTAGTTCCCATCTTCCGCTATAACTTAACGCCAAATTAAGAGTCATTCTTCTATTATTCTTAGTTTTTTCTATAGATTCAAAAAGTTCTTTTTGTACTTCAACAGGAAGAGAGTTAATACCTCCTATTGTAGTTAGACGTATATCATTCTTATTAAGTTCATCAGTTTCATCTTTCAAACTTTTTACAAGAAGGCGCATTAAAGTTGAAACTTCATCTTTAGGTCTTTTCCAATTTTCAGTAGAGAAAGTATATAAGGTAAGATATTTAACACCAAGCTGGGCACAGGCTTCTACTGCATCCCTAACAGAATCGACACCCTTTTTATGACCTGCCACTCTGGGTAATCCTCTTTTGCGGGCCCAACGTCCATTGCCATCCATAATAATGGCTATATGAGTTGGGATAGCACCTGATTTTTTAATCTTCTCTTGTAATTTTTTATCTGCTTCAGATTGGTTTTTAGCCAATTTTTATCCTAAAAAAATGATAAAACGTGTAAAATTAACTTTAAGGTAAACTATTGTCAAGATAAACAATCTTGTATTTAGGTCAATAAGAAAGTTAAGAACTTTAACAAGATAATAAAAGGTAAAAAGCTGATATTTTAATGAATATTTTTACTTTTTGTTTAAAATAAAAATGCCCCGGACTCGGGGCATTTTATAAATTCATAATGCAAAATTATTTTGCAGCAGGTGTACTTAAGCCGGTTAAATGTTTAGTTAAAGCAGATTTTTTTCTTGCTGCTGTATTTCTGTGAATTTTACCTTTTGTAGTACTTCTATCAAGAATAGCAACTGCTTCTTTGTATAATTTTTCTGCTTCTTCCTTTTCGGTAGCATTCATTGCTTTTCTTACATAAGTCTTCAATTTTGACTCTGCAATCTTATTCACATTCTTTTTCCTGGCGTTGGTACGTATTCTTTTCTTTGCCGATGGATGATTAGCCATTCTTAATAACCTTTGATAATCTTTTAAAAATTAAACTTAAATATAGGGATAATGTAGTTTTATGTCAACTTATCATTTAGTATTTTTGCTGAAATAATTCCAGATTCCTATGATTAAAATAAACGAAATATTCTATTCTATACAAGGTGAAAGTACCTATGCAGGATTACCATGTGTATTCATCAGGTTAACATACTGCAATCTGCGCTGTACTTATTGCGATACGGAATACGCCTTCTATGAAGGTACTGACTTTACAATTGAACAAATTTTGAATGAAATTAGTAAGTACAATTGCAAATTAATTGAAGTAACCGGCGGTGAACCCTTAATGCAAGATGAATCACACCAGCTTATGGAAGCTCTTTGCAATGCCGGATATACTGTTCTACTTGAGACTGGAGGCAGCCTGCCGATTAACAAAGTTGACCCTCGGGTAAAAATTATTATGGACTTGAAAACACCATCTTCCGGTATGTTGAAGAAGAATAAGTATGATAATATCCAATTCCTTAAAAATACTGATGAAATAAAATTTGTTATCGGCTCTCGTGATGATTATGAGTGGGCTGTGGATGTCCTTGATACTTATAAGCTTACTGATAAATGTACAGTATTATTTTCTACGGTGTTCGATAAATTAAATATACGTGAATTAGCTGAATGGATTTTGAAGGATAATCTTAAAGTCCGTTTTCAATTGCAGATGCATAAGTTTATTTGGGAACCTGACAGAAAAGGAGTTTAATCTTGAGAATTGCTAAAGAATTTAATTGGGAAATGGGACATCGTCTTCCAAAGCATTTTGGTAAATGCAAAAACATACACGGACACTCATACAAAATGTCAGTTGAGCTTGAGGGTGAAATTGACCCTAATACCGGAATGATAATGGATTACTATGATGTAAAGAAAATGGTTAATCCAATAGTAGAAGAACTTGACCACTGCTTTATGGTAAACTCAAAAGATAAAGATATAATTGCTTTCCTTGAAAAGGTGGATTCTAAAAAAGTTGTAGTGGATTTTGACTCAACTGTTGAAAACATTTGTATGTATATGCTTAATAAAATTAAGCAGGAGAATTTCCCATCCAACATTAAAAAATTAAAAGTAAGAATTTTTGAAACTTACGACGACTATGCAGAAGCTGAGGTTACTCTTTAATGGCAAGATTTAAAGTATATCTTGAATACGAAGGAACAAGATATAGCGGCTGGCAGATGCAGCCAAATGCAAAGACAATACAAGGGACAATAATTTCAGCCTGCGAAAAAATTTTCAAAGACCAAAAAATTGTTTTTCAGGGAAGCGGAAGAACAGATGCAGGAGTACACGCACTCCTTCAGGTTGCACACCTTGATGTTAAAACAATGCTTGCTCCTGAAATAATAAAACTAAAGCTGAATGACTCACTCCCCTATGATATAAACATACTTGAAGTTGAAAAGACCAATGCAGAATTCCATTCACGACACGATGCACTCTCACGTTCCTATCTATATTATATAGCAAAACAAAGAACAGCATTCGGAAAGAACTACGTCTGGTGGATAAAAGATAAATTGAATGTAAATGCAATGATAAGTGCATCTCAGTTATTTAAAGGTATGCACGACTTTGTTTCATTTGCCGATGAAGATAAAACAGAAAAATCCACTAAGGTATTATTAGAAGGAATAGAAATTCTTGAAGATGAAAATTCAATCATCATAAAAATAAAAGGTTCACACTTCCTCTGGAAAATGGTAAGGAGAATAGTTGGGGTGTTAGTTGAAGTTGGAAGAGGAAGAAAGAATGAAAAAGATATATACAGATATTTAAACAGCAAATCCAAAGAACCCGCAGAATACACTGCTCCCCCATCAGGATTATTTCTTCAAAACGTAGGATACAAAGAAGAAAAGAAACAAAGAAAAATTAATTCAATGTCAACGAGCTTGTTTAGGTTTTAAATAAACATTATAAAGGTGTCTTTGCGAGGAGTTCTACGACGAAGCAATCTATGGCCTCCCACTTAGCAGTAAGAATGCTTGTAATAATTAAGTTTTTTTGTTAAGTTATCATCAACTACTTATTATTAAATTGAAAATATTATTATTCATATTATTAATAGTTTCTTCCTCTCTGAATGCTCAATGGTATGTTCATCCATTCAAAATTTCCAGCGTAGAATATAATGATATCTTTTTTATTGAAAATTATGGATGGATAGTTGGTACTAACGGAACTATATTAAGTACATCAGATAAAGGTCTAAATTGGATTCAACAGGCCGCACCTACTACAAAAAAGTTAAAGTCAGTTTTCTTCCTTAACAATCGATATGGTTATATAGTTGGTGACAGCGGAACTTTTCTAAAAACCTCAAATAGAGGTGAGGAATGGGTACAGCAACAAATAAATTTCCAAAATGATTTATATAATGTTCAATTTATTGATTCCCTTAATGGATTCATTAGTGGTAGAGATTTGGTAATTAAAAGTACAGATGGTGGAGCATCCTGGTCTTATCTATTTAATAAATCAGATTATTTTTATGGAATGTATTGGTTAAACAAAGATACAGGATTTATTGCCACTGATACTATAATTCAATTTGCCAGAACTGCATTATTAAAAACTACCAATGGAGGGACAAACTGGTATACTCCTTCACTTGAACAATTCAATGAACTCAATTTATACTATGAAATAAAATTTAAAGATAATGTAGGGTATGTTCTTGGAGAAGATTTTTTAATTTGGAAATCTACTGATTTTGGAGAATCCTGGAAGCTCAAAACGCAACCTTTTGCATCTAACTACTATTCTATTGATTTTATTGATACATCATATATATGGGCTGTGGGTAAGACTTCAATAAAATATTCATCTAATGGAGGTTCTAACTGGAATGAACAAAATATATTAAATAGAAACTTCGTAGATAAATGTAATTCAATTTGGATGTTTGATTCACTTAATGGTTTTATTGTTGGATTAGCAGATGCTGATACATCTTTTGGATTAATACTTACTACATCCAATGGTGGAATAACTTCAATTAGTGAAAATACCAAAAATGTAGATAAAAATTTTTCTATCGAGTGTTATCCAAATCCTTTTAATACCACTACTACTATTTGTTACTCATTACTAAAAAGTGGTTTTACAACTCTAAAGGTTTATGATATACTTGGAAGAGAAATAACTACTTTGGTGAATGAAGATAAATCAGAAGGAAGTTATTTGATTGAATACAATGCTTCAAAACTTTCTTCTGGAGTTTACTTTTATTCCTTGACTACAGGCAGTTTTTCTATGAATAAAAAAATGATTTTGATGAAGTAGTACAGGACTGTTTCTTCAAAATGTAGAATACAAAGAAGAAAAGAAGCAAAGAAAAATCAATTCAATGTCAACGAGCTTGTTTAGGTTTTAGATATGAATATTTTTTAAGTGGCCTTGCAAACTAAATTTTATTTAATTAAGTTTTAGTGGCATTATCATAAATCATTTTGATTTTGTTAGAGGGAATGTTTGAAAGGTTTGATTATATAAGCGGTATCTTACGAAGCCCCTTTTATATTAGCTGTCATTGAAGGGAAAAACCAATGTCTTATGGTTTTTTTAGTTTTCACTTTTTTTTAAGGGATACTTTTCTTAAAGCATCTAAAATAGAATTATTTTATTCCTATCCTTATTCTTCTAATTACTTCTATAAAAATTTTAATAAAATCATTTCTTCTTCAAAATTAAAGGTTAATTATGTTTAAGATTAGCTTTATGTTTTTATTTATTGCTTATTCTTTAGTTAATATAGCTCAAACTAATCTTAATGCTGAGATAGAACGTTTAAAGCAAAATCCAGATGTAAAGGTTGAGTATCTTAATAATGATAGAATTCAAGTCAACTATGGTGATTTTGGAAAAAGAATATTTTATGTAGGAAAAAACTCAAATGGATTAACCTTAAACAAAGATATACCACGTTTTGTTTTTAATGTTTGGGAACTTGATACTTCTCAATTTGCTTATAAATTTTCTTTGTGGCAGGAGGTACCTATAACAAAATCTATATTTAATCAAGTTATTGGTGATGTGAATAATAATGGAAAACTTGAATTGTATGGAGCAAAAAAAGAGTTTTACAAAAATTGGTCAGAAGTATATTGTTATGAACAAGATAATAATGGATTATTCACTCAAGTTTATAGATATCCTTCAAACACAATAATTCCTAAAAATATTTTTGATATAAATAATGATAATAATAATGAGTTACATATTCTTTGTACACATTACGATTCAGTTTGGGGAGGCAACGTACACGATCAAACTTTTTTTACTCAGCCAAATGATGATTCATTAGCGACGAAGTATTTTTTTGATTATAATATTTATAGAGGAGGAGGTTTATATATTCAATTAAATGATTTTAATGTAGGTGATTTTGATAAGGATTCTATAAATGAAGCAGTTTTTTATAACTTTATGCCACCAGAAATTTGGGTGACAAAATTCAATTTTATGCAATTAACTTTTGATTCCATTTTAGCTTTTCCAACTAAAACCATACCAGGTTTGGGGGTTGAAGAAATAAAAGGATTTAAAATTAGTGATTTTGATAATGATAACAATACAGATATTTTATACTCAAGTGTTTATGGTAACATTTATATTCTTGAAAATAAAGGTGTGGATAGTTATTCCTTAAATTGGGAAGGAACAACAGGTGTTTATAACTCTTATTTATCATTCTTAACGAATGATATCGATGGAAATGGGAAAAAAGAGTTTTGGGTTGGTGGGCAAAATTTATCAGAAAACTATTCCCGTTTAGTTTGTTTTGAATATACTGAGGATAATCAATATATAGCTGTAACTGAAATTGAATTTACAAATTTTGCTGCTTTATCTGAACAATTAGGAGGGACCATTGATATTGATAATGATGGAAGAGAAGAAATTTATTATTCGTTAAGTAATGGTTTAATAATTTTAAAATTTACAGGGACACCAAATAACCCAAATTATGAAATCAATTTTTTCAAACTATTTAATTACAATGTTAATAGTTCCTTGTTATATCAATTTTCTAATTCAAATCCTCTACTTTTCCTTTCGATTTACCATGCTCAGAATAATGACACAAAGCATTCAACTTTAGTATTAAAAAAAGAGACTGTTTCTGCAATAGAGGAAGTGCTTAATAATCAAGTTAACTTTAACTTATCCAATAATTACCCTAATCCTTTTAACTCAACAACAACAATAAAGTTCAATATTTCAAAAAGCGAAAACATAAAAATTATAGTCTATAACTTTTTGGGGGAAGCAATATCAATCATACTTAATCAAGCCCTTGAAAGAGGAGAACATACAGTAACTTGGAACGGGAAAGATAAAAATAATAATGATGTTCCAAGTGGTATTTATTTCATTTCTTTGGAGACTAATAGTTTCCATAAAACAATTAAAACTACTTTATTAAAATGAGGGAATTATGAAAAATTTCTTATTTGTTCTTGTTTTATTATTTACTATTAACTGCTTTTCTCAACAATCTGGTTGGAAAACAACAAAAACCTCCAATATCAATGTGTCAACTGCTCAAATTGTAGAGGCTTTTTCTAATAGTTTTGGCAATAACTTAATAGTTCAAAAAAGTGATGGTTCTCTTATTTATTATGTTGTAAATCCTTCTACAGGACAAGCAATAAATTCATTAACTTTAGAAAGTAATGGTGTATCTTTAGCAAATATTACTGGAAATATAAATACATCTTATATTGTATATAAAAAAATAATCAAATAAATTTTAAAATAACTACTAATGCTGGAACTTCATGGAGTTCTATTGCAAATTTAGATTTAGGAATAACTTCATTAGATATTGTATTTTTTAATAATGCCCTATATTTATCTTATGGATTAAACAATCTTGTATATTTTCGCAAATACATCTATCAATCTTGGAGTGAACCATATCCAGTTACAGGCACAGAAAATGGCTATAATCCTAGAATAGAAGTATCACCAAATGAAAATAAATTATTTGTAGCTTATCAAACCGGGCCAAGTATAAAATCAAGAGAATATATTATAAGTGAAAATAGTTGGAGTTCTATTCAAGTATTAAGTAGTAATCTTTATCTGCAAACATTAGCAGGTTTTGGAGTTGATGAAAGTAGAATTTATCTATATTATTCTGATGTAGAAATTGAACCAGATTGGAATTATGTTTTCCATAGTAAAACCATAAATAAAGATGGTTACTACTTAGAAAATGAAATGTTTGAACATTATAATCCTACATCTTATATTCAAACCACAACAACAGGGGATAATAGAATTCATGCGGCTTGGTGGTTCAGAGGTGTATTGGATTATGAAGGTTATAGTAACTATGGCATAGATGAGACTTCAGTTGTTCCCGGCTTAATTCATGATTACTATGATGATGAAGGAAATTTATCTGAAGAGAATATTGATAATGGTTTTGATGAATATTCTTTTACAGATATTTCATCAACTACTAATGATTTATTTGTAATATGGAAATCACCATCTTCTAGTTATTTAAAATTCCGCCAATATGACACCTATCCTGCAAATCCATCTAGCTTAACTATGTCATCTTATAATGGTCATCCAAAATTAACTTGGAGTAAGAATCCCGATGCTGACTTAGATTATTATAGAATATATAAAAAGAAAGGTTCCGGTAGTTACACTTTATATGCTACAGTATCTGGCTCAGCGAATACAGAGTATGTAGATAATGAAGAAATGGTAGTTACTGGTCCAAGAATTGCAAATGAAGTTGATGTTTATTATGTAGTTACTGCTAAAGATTTAGGAGGTCTCGAATCTTCATATTCTAATTCAGTAACAACAAGAATTTCTGTTGATCCACCTGAAAAACAAGGAAATGACTTTGATAAACCAATTACTTTTTCACTTAATCAGAATTATCCAAACCCATTTAATCCAAATACAACAATAGAATACTCTATTCCTGAAAGACAATATGTATCTTTAAAAATATACAATAGTATTGGTAAGGAAGTCTTTACATTAGTAAATGAAGTTAAAGAAGCAGGCAACTATAAAGTTAATTTCAATTCAGATGCCAATTTTCCTTCTGGGATTTACTTCTATAAAATTAATGCAGGTAGTTTTAATAAAGTAAAGAAAATGATTTTGATGAAGTAAATGAATTTTGCAAACCAGCGGTTTGCTTCAGTAGTAGAAAAAATTAATGATCTTATTTCCTCCCCTTCCCTCATCATAGGGAAGGGGTAGGCTTGTCCCTTTGGGAGGGATGGGTAACAATACCTTTAAAAATGAGATTGCGACGCTTTGATCGCAATGACAGTACTTGACTAATCCAACATCTTCTTCAATCTATTTACTTCATCTCTGAGAGCGGCGGCTTTTTCGAAGTCTAAATCTTTTGCAGCCTGGAACATTTCCTGAGTCATCTGGTCAATCAAATCCTTCTTCTGGTCATTGTTCATATACCTTATTACCGGCTCGGCTGCTTTTGATAATCCATATTCCGGTTTATCTTCTTTCTTTCTTACATCTGCAATTGAAGTTGATGATAATATTTCTTCTAAGGATTTATAAACAGTTTCCGGAGTTATATTATTTGCTTTGTTATACTCTATCTGAATTTTTCTTCTTCTGTTGGTTTCTGTAATTGTCTTGTACATTGAATCCGTAATTTTATCAGCGTACATAATTACTTTTCCGTTCACATTACGGGCAGTTCTTCCTGCAGTCTGCATTAGTGAACGCTCACTGCGCAAAAATCCTTCTTTATCAGCATCAATAATTGCAACTAAGGATACTTCAGGTAAATCAAGACCTTCTCTTAAAAGGTTAACTCCAACAAGCACATCAAAATCACCAATTCTTAAATCTCTTAATATCTCCACACGTTCAAGGGCATCAATATCGCTGTGAATGTATCTAACTCCAATACCAATCTTATCGAGATAATCAGAAAGGTCCTCCGCCATTTTTTTAGTTAAGGTAGTAACTAAGGTTCTTTCGTGTTTTTCAATTCTGATTCTTACTTCTTTAATCAGGTCGTCTATCTGTCCTTTTATCGGACGTACATCAATCTCAGGGTCAAGCAATCCGGTTGGACGAATAATCTGCTCAACAAATACTCCTCCTGATTTTTCAAGTTCAAAATCTGCCGGAGTAGCACTGACATATATTACCTGGTTAACCATACTTTCAAATTCATTGAACTTCATCGGTCTGTTATCAAGTGCAGAAGGAAGACGAAATCCATATTCTACTAAACTTTCTTTTCTTGACCTGTCCCCTAAGTACATTCCTCTTATCTGAGGAACTGTTACGTGAGATTCATCTATTACTAAAAGAAAATCTTTCGGGAAGTAATCAAATAAGTTGTATGGACGTGAACCCGGTGCTCGTCCATCCATATGACGAGAATAGTTTTCAACTCCTGAGCAGTAACCAATCTCTTTTATCATCTCGATATCAAACCTGGTCCTCTGTTCTATTCTTTGAGCTTCAAGATATTTTTCTTCCTTACGATAGTATTTTAGTCTATCTTCTAATTCCTCTTCAATACTAATGATAGCTTTTTGAACCATATCTTTATTCGATACGAAATATTTTGCCGGATAAATTGCAGCAGTATCTGATTCACGCAAAACATTCCCTGTAAGTGCATCTATATGAGTTATCTTTTCAATCTCATCATCCCATAGCTGAATTCTTATTGCTTCATCATATTGATAAGCCGGAATAATTTCAATGACATCTCCTCTTGCTCTGAATGTACCTCTCTCAAATTCAGTATCATTGCGGACGTAGTGTATATCTATAAGATTTCTCAGTAGTTTCTTCCGGTCATACTTCTCTCCCTGTTTTAGAATGATTACCTGATTCGCATACTCCTGCGGTGCGCCAATACCATATATACAGCTCACACTCGCAACAACAATTACATCTCTTCTTCCTTCAATAAGAGCTGTAGTTGCTTTCAATCTTAACCGGTCAATTTCTTCATTTATGGCAAAATCTTTTTCAATGTATAAATCACTTTTAGCGACATAAGCTTCAGGCTGATAGTAATCATAATAACTTATAAAGAACTCTACTGCATTATTTGGGAAGAATGCTTTGAATTCAGAATAAAGTTGGGCAGCCAGTGTTTTATTATGTGATATTATCAAAGTAGGCTTATTGACTTGAGCAATCACATTGGAAATAGTAAAAGTTTTTCCGCTTCCTGTAATACCCAGTAAAGTCTGGTATTTATCACCGCGGTTAACACCTTCAACTAATTCCTTAATTGCATTAGGCTGGTCGCCTGAAGGTTTATAATTACTTACAAGTTCAAATTTCTTCATATTACTCTAATTTAACTTCTGTAGCGTGAAAATGGTCAGGATGTAAATGTCCGGTAAGAATGATTTTATCAGCATCCTGAAAGTTCTCCGGTAAATTAGCAGGAGCAGCTACAAGTACTTCCTTTCCATCTTTATCTTTTACAAAAAACTGAAATCCTTCTGGACTCTGTTCAATCTTTTTATCTTTAACAAGCTGAACAACTATATCTTTGTTTGCATTATTGTTGGTATCAAAAGATGAGAAAGAACCTAATCTTGAACCAGTATTAAAGTAAGCAAAATAAATAAGAAGAATTACAATTAATATAATTCCCGGAAGGATAAGTTTCTGTAAATTCATAATCTCAAATTCCTGTCAATTTTTTATTTAAAATAATTTAATAAGTTAACATATGGAAAATAAAAAAAATTGGATAATTACAGCAGGAGTTATGGGGTTCCTGGGTGTTGCAATTGGCGCATTTGGAGCTCACTCACTTAAAGATGTTCTTACCGAACAGACAATTAAAACTTTTCAAACTGGCGTACTCTACCATTTAGTACATTCAGCTGTTTTATTGGCTTTAGCGTTGTCAAATTATAAGTTCAAGAATTCTTTAATTTTCATAACTACCGGAATAATCCTCTTTTCCTTTTCCCTTTATATCTATTCTATAACAGGGATAAAATTCCTGGCTATTGTTACTCCATTTGGTGGAGTTTCGTTCCTTTTAGGGTGGTTATTTGTTATTCTGGAAGCACTTAAAGGAAAAAATACTACTTTACTACCCTAAGTTTAAAATAAACTTCTTCTGGTGAAAAGAATCCAGCAAAAAATCTTTCATAAATTACCGGTTCTATATTAACCAGAGCATCCATCCAATTTAAAGCAGCAAAATGAGAAGTTATAAATTTCTTTTCCAATATTTCAAATTGTGCCTTCCCTTCATAATTAGTTCTATGATTCAACTTCCATTTTTCATAAAATTTTAGCTCTCTGTTTCCTATATACTCATAGTTATCAAAAGTACGGATTGAAAATGGAATTTTATGGTCAGGTTCACCAAAGTATTTTGTATTCAAGAAGAAAGGAGCATAAACAATTATGATGGCATTTGGTTTTGCAATCCGGTAGAGTTCAGTTACTACTTTATGAAAGCTATCCAGATGTTCAAGCACGTGAGATGCATAAATTTCATCAAAGCAATTATCAGGAAAAGGATAAGGGAAAGTGTTTATATCGTGAATCTGATTACCACCATAATCAACTATATCTAAGTTTACATATCCTTCTTTAAGGTCCTTACCGCAGCCAAGATTTAACTTCATCATAATTAAAACATAATAGATTATAAAATAGAATGGAAATTAAGATAAAACTTTAAAATAAAAAAACCCGAGTGTTTAACCCGGGTTCAATTACTAGTGAGAAATAAATAAGATGATCAATTAAGGGAAATTATAGGAAAATTTATACCCTTAAAGCGTACTTGCTCAACTTTTAACTTCGCAACTCCATTATGTAACATATCAAGGTCAATAGCACAAGCTTTCGAAAGATCCAAACTACGAGATCCTTTATATGGCCCTCGATCATTTATCCTAACAATAACCGACTTGTTGTTTTTAGGATTAGTGACCCTTAATAGAGTTCCAAACTTAAGACTCTTATGAGCTGCTGTATAAGCCATTTGATCATAAACTTCACCATTTGCTGTTTTTCGACCGTGAAAACGTGGTCCATACCAGGATGCTGTCATTGTACCCTGGTCCAAGTATGAAATGAATGAAGTACTAGCCTCTTTAGTGTCTTCGTTTACAATATTTATTTCTTCACTAACTACTGGCGTCTTGGTTGCTTCTACTTCGTTTGTAACTATCGTAAAGCCAACCAGAACTAGTAATAAAACTATTACTGCTGCTTTCGTCAATGAATTCAATAAGTTCTCCTTTCGACAATATGAAAGAAACAGTCCAAAGTTATTCCTTGAGAGCTTTTATATCAAGAGGCGCAGGTCAAATCGAGTACTTTTTAATATGTACCTAACTATTCGACTAAATTAGTATTTTGTTCGAACAGAGGGGTCTTCGAGTGTTTTCATTCCGATTTTTAATCGGGATGAAAATGTATCGAGAAGCCCTTATAAAAAAAGCACCCTGAATTTTTTTCAAGGTGCTTTCAATTTAATGAAGGTTTTTCTTACTTCATCAATATCATTTTCTTACTTGCAGAAAATTCTCCACTTACTATCTTATATATATACATTCCTGATGATAAATCAGATGCATCTATATTGATAGTGTGTACTCCTGCTTTTGTAACCTGGTCAAATATTGTTTTTACTTCTTCGCCTAAGGCATTATACAACTTTATTGTTGTCCTTGTTTCTGTTGGAATTGTGAACCTGATATTTGTTGTTGGGTTGAATGGATTTGGATAATTCTGAGCTAACTCAAAAGTTAATACTCTGTCGAAGTCAACTTCAATCTGTCCAATGTATTCATAAGAACCATCCAAGTTAATTTGTTTTAATCTATAGATATTCTTTCCTTCAACAGGATTTTTATCTGTGAATGAATAATTGGTAATTTCAGTTGTTGTTCCATTACCTGAAATAAATCCTAACTCACTCCAGTTTCCATTTACTTTCTTTTCTAATGTGAATCCTTTATTATTTTTTTCAGTAACTGTCTGCCAGTTCAATGAAATATCATTCTCATTTACACTTGCACTAAATGATGCCAGTTCAACAGGTATTAAGCTAAAATCACCAATTAATATAGAACCATAATCACCTGAAGTCCAAACGCTGCTATTCATAACAGAGATTGAACGTATATCATAAGAAGTATGATTAACAGTTCTCTTCCAGGTTGTACCACCGTCAGTTGTAAATGCAAAATAACCTAAAGCGCCTGAAATGAATCCTATATTGTTATTAATAAATTTTACTCTATAAAGAGTCCCAGTAAAAGCAGGAATTGTTTGCAGAACCCAGGTAACTCCACCATCTGTTGTTTTCCAAACTCTGCCTGTCGTTCCTGCAGCCCATCCATTATTTACATCAAGGAAGCAAACACTGTAAACTGTTGCCGTTGAAGGGGTGACATTTCTTGGTGTCCAGCTTGTTCCTCCGTCAGTACTTACAAGTACTTTTGCACTTACTCCACACATTGCAATTAAGTTAGCATTTACTGCCTCTATATCATACATAGCAGAAGTATTATTATCAGTTAGTTCTGTCCAGGTTGATCCTCCGTCAGTTGTTTTAAAAGTATAACCATTTGAACCAGTTGCAAAACCGGTATTCTCATCAACAAATGATAATCCATACCAATAACCGGTTGTAAGCATTCCACCTGGAACTAGCTGGCTAAAAGTTAATCCACCATTAATGGATTTATAAATTCCATTTGGTCCGGTAACCCCGACATAAACAACTGAACCAATCGCTTCTAAAGAATAAATTTGATAACCCGGGTTGAAAGAAAGTGCATCCCATGAACTTCCTCCATTCGTTGTTTTTAGAACTATTCCTAAATCAGTTGTATTACCACCTGAAGCATAGCCAAGAGTTGCACTAACCATATCAATATTCCTTAAGGTTTCCCTTGTTGGAGATACTGAAACTTTTGTCCAGGTTGAACCGAAGTCTGTAGTTTTGGCAATTACTCCAGCTTCCCCGGCAACAACCATCAGTGGATTGCCGCCAAGAATATTTTCCATATCCATACCAAAGAGGTTTGCATTATTATCAGTCCATAAATCAGTTAAATTCCAATTAGCTCCCGCATCTGTTGTTTTGAAGAATTGACCATCTGCACCAATAGTATATCCTTCACTTGGTGTCCAGAAAAATATATCATATAAAGTTCCTGTACCAAGATTTATTCTGTTCCAGGTTGCTCCGCCATCTGTAGTTTTATCTATTGAATAATTTGCTGTAGTAACGTAACCGGTATTTGCATCGGTAAAACATATACCTCTTACAGTATTTGTGTTAGTATAACCAGGTACCTTAGCCCAGGTATCACCACCATCCGTAGTTTTTAATAAGTAACCGACTGTCGAACTTGAACCTCCAATATATCCGGTTAGTGCATCCTGGAAATAAACATTATATAAGGTAGAACTTGTAGCAGAAACTACTATAGGATTCCAGGTTATCCCGCCATCAGTGGTTTTCAATAAAGTCGACGCAGTTCCACAAACAAATCCGGTATTTGCATTTAAAAATCTTATATACCAAAAATTTGCGGTCGAGTTTGAAGTTAGGATAGACCAATTCAATCCTCCATCAGTAGTTTTCATAATCAATCCATTTACTCCGCAGACATATCCCAAGCTGCTATCAATAAAATCAGCTTCATAAATTGCTCTGACAGCTGTGTCAGGATATTGTGTCTGAATGGAAGTACCATTAATGATGGTTATTGCTCCAGCATCTTTAAACAAGATATATTTATCATGGGAAAGCACAATGACATCATTAATGCTATTTCCATTTGGATAAGGATTTTGCCAGGTCCAATTGATATCTTGTGAAAATAATGTAGTAGAAAGTAGAAAAAGAAGAGAAATAAAGTAGAAAAATTTTTTCATGAAAGACCTCCAGTTTAAAGTTTGAAAACTATACCGAAAGATGCATCTTAAAACTAAATGAATTTATAAAGCTTTTTTTTTAAATGCAATTAAAATCTAAAATTTTTTAAATAATTTCTTATTCAAATAATAATTTCATAATGCTTCATTTCTAAGAAAATCAATAAAAAAACCTTCTTAATAATGGAAAAAGCCTTGATTTTTAATCATTATTTATAATTTAAACTCATTAATAAATTTGGCATATAACTTGACCTAAAACCAATAATTAAGTTTTATCATAAAAAAAGAAGAAAATAATATGATTCGAGGAACAGTACTTATAAACGACAATACCTGTAAAGGATGCGAACTTTGCATAGTCGCTTGCCCTCAGGAGAGCCTCGGCTTGTCTAAGAACATTAATTTAGCAGGATATAAATATGCAGAACTGGTACAAGATAATTGTACAGGTTGTATTAACTGCGCATTAGTTTGTCCGGAAGCAGCAATTACAGTTTACCGTCAGCCGAAAGAAAAAAAGGCTGAAAAAGTTACTGTTATTGGTTAAAAGTAGTAGTAACTCAATAAAGGTTTAAAATGAAAGAAATTAAATATAAAAGAAGTGAACCACGGTTAATGAAAGGTAATGAAGCTTTAGCCGAAGCAGCTATCTGTGCTGGAATGGATGCTTACTTTGGTTATCCTATTACCCCTCAATCAGAAATTTTAGAATATTTTACAGAACAAATTCCGAAAAGACAGGGTATTGTTCTTCAAGCTGAAAGTGAAGTTGCATCTATTAATATGGTTTATGGTGCAGCCGGTGCCGGTGCAAGAGTTATGACATCATCTTCAAGTCCCGGTATTTCATTAATGCAGGAAGGCATTTCATATATAGCATCTGCTCAACTTCCCTGCTTAGTTGTCAACGTTGTTAGAGGCGGTCCCGGATTAGGTACTATCCAGCCATCTCAGGGTGATTATTTTCAGGCTGTTAAAGGTGGCGGTCACGGAGATTATAAATTAATCGTTCTTGCTCCTGCTACTGTTCAGGAAATGGCTGACTTTGTTTTTGATGCTTTTAGATTAGCAGAAGAATATAGAAATCCTGCTATGATTTTATCTGATGGTGCTCTTGGTCAGATGATGGAAAAAGTTGAGCTTATTGAAGAAGGTCAATTACCCAAATCTGAAGAAAAATGGACTACAGTCGGTAAACCAAAAACCCGTCAACGTAATATCATTACTTCTCTATTTATTCAACCTGAAAAAATGGAACAGATAAATATTGACCTTCAGGCTAAATACAAAGTTATTGAAGAGAATGAAGTTAGATATGAATTAATCCAGACAAAAGATGCTGATATCATCTTATCTGCTTATGGGTTATCTGCAAGAATTTGTCAGAAAGTTGTTGAACTTGCCCGTGAAAAAGGAATCAAAGTTGGATTGTTAAGACCAATTACTCTCTTCCCTTTCCCTAAAAAAGCTATTGCTGAATTAGCTAACCAGGCTGAATTCTTTTTAGTAGTTGAAATGAATGCAGGTCAAATGGTTGAAGATGTTGCTTTAGCTGTTAATGGCAAAGTTCCTGTACATTTCAAAGGCAGAATGGGTGGAATGATTCCTACTCCTGAAGAAATTTTAGCAGAAGTTGAAGCTATTTTAGAAAAACAAAATCTAGTTAAAGTTTAAGAGGTTAAAAATGCACATTGAAAATAATATTGACGGATTAGAGTTAGTTTATAAAAGACCTGAAACTTTAACTGACACTCCTTTTCACTATTGTCCGGGTTGTGGTCATAGTGTTGCTCATAGAGTTTTGATGGAAGTAGTTGAAGAATTAGGTATTCAAGATAAAACTATCGGCATTGCTCCTGTTGGTTGTTCAGTTTTTGCTTATCACTATATGGATGTTGATATGCAGGAAGCTGCTCACGGTAGAGCAAGTGCTGTTGCAACCGGTGTCAAAAGAGTTCGTCCTGATAAATACGTTTTCTCATATCAGGGTGATGGTGACCTTGCAGCTATTGGTACCGCTGAAACCATTCACACTGTTAACAGAGGTGAAAATATCTTAATGGTATTTATCAATAACGGTATTTATGGAATGACAGGCGGCCAGATGGCTCCTACATCATTAGTTGGAATGAAAACATCTACTTCTCCATACGGAAGAGACGCTGCTAATGTTGGTTACCCATTAAAAATTACCGAACTGATTGCTCAATTACCGGGTGCATATTATGTAACAAGACAATCTGTACATACATCAGGTGCTGTTAGAAAATTGAAGAAAGCAATTAAAGCTTCTTTCGAATATCAGAAGCTTAATAAAGGAACCTGTTTCATTGAAGTTGTTTCTAACTGTCCTTCCGGATGGAAGATGACTCCAAAAGAAACAATAGATTATATAGAACAACAAATGTTTCCTATGTATCCTTTAGGAGATATTAAGGTTCCTAAGCAATAATATAGTTTAATAAAAGTTTTATCTTTAAAGGAAAAAAAATGCAAAAAGCGCATGAAATAATTTTTGCCGGCTTCGGAGGACAAGGTGTTCTTTCGATGGGTCAAGTTATTGCTTATGCAGCAATGATTGAAAATAAAGAAGTTAGCTGGATGCCATCATATGGTCCTGAAATGAGGGGTGGTACTGCCAATTGTTTGGTTATAGTTTCTGATGCAAGAATAAGTTCTCCAATCGTATCAGTATTTGATACAGCTATTGTTCTTAATCAGCCTTCAATGGATAAGTTTGAATCAGCAGTTAAACCAGGCGGATTGTTGTTATATGAAAAAGCCAGCCTGGTAAACATACCGACAAGGACAGACATTGAAGTGTTTGGTGTTCCTGCAATTGAAGAAGCTGCAAAGCTTAACAAAAAACAGGTGGCTAATATGGTTATGTTAGGTTTCTTCTTAGAGAAAAGACCTTTAATACAACCTGAAAATATTCTTAAAGCTTTGAAAAAAGTTTTACCGGATAGACATCACCATCTTATACCTGTTAATGAACAGGCATTATTAGTTGGTAAACAATTAGCTCAGCAACAAGAAATAGTTTTAAATTAAATTTTTTCTTCTGTAGAAACGAGGTTAATATGAATAATGAACTAGATAAAAATTGTATACATGCTTGCAGAAATACCTGCGCTATGCTTAACGAGGCTCTACGTAAAGAAACTTCATTAGTTAGATACTATGAAGGAATGATTGAAGAATGCAACTTCCCCGAAGTTAAAGGATTTATTCTTGACCTTGTTGAAGAAAGAAGAAAAGGTATTCTACGCATAATACAAAAGCTTAATGAAATCCATGCACGTTCACAAACAATGGATGGAATTTTTTCAAGCTTTAATAACATTGACGGATAGATTTTTACTCTCAATATTTATTTATTTATTCATCAAAAAGCCTTCCCTTTATTAAGAGAAGGCTTTTGTTTTTTATAGCTAATTAAAGTTCAACTGTCATCCCGAGGGTAGTCATCCGCCTTAAGCGGTGGATTTTATGACGACCGTGGGGATCTCTGACATAGTGAAGTTAGAATGAAAATGAGATTGTGACCCCATTGGGGCAAGCTGCTATTCGCTTTGTCAGAGCCCTTTTTATCACATCACAATAATATATAAGTAAATCCTAATTGCAATGTTTCCTTAGCTTGAGTCTTTGGTGATTGTTTCTTTTCATAAACAACAAGCCAGGTAAGATTAACATTTATATAACTATTTATCTTTGCAACAATTGCATTATCCCATCTTACGTCCCAAACATCCATCGCCTTAAATGTTGTAAATAATCTTAAATTACTTTTAAAAAGCATATTCTCCATAATGTCATAAGCAAGACTTGATGAGGATTCAATACCTGTTTCTATTTTTGTCTTCTCGACCTCTAAGGTACTCTTATCATCAGAATAAAAAGTAAATTTGTTTGTAAAGATTTCCTGTATAGCAACTCCAAGACGAGTGCTGAACTTTTCACTATGATCATAAGTAAAACCTAAGGACTGAGTTAGATAGCCTGGATCAAAAAAATCTGCAACTTTAACACTTGATGTATCAGTATATTGATAACCTGATGAGACTGCAGTTCTTAATGTATTACTAAAATAAGGGTCAACAGCCCAGGTTATGTTTTTTGATATTACACTTTCCAGATAAATCTCGTTGTCTGTTGTTCTGTAATCATCTGTACCTAACTTAGTTCTGCCATATGCTAATTTTAAATCATTCTTAAAAGTCCAATCAGGGTTTTTGTATTTAGCGCCACCTGTACCAATAAAATTCCAGGCAAGAGCATCTTCCCCACCCTGTGTCCAATTTGAAAATGATGCCTGAGCTAAATTAATAGAAACAAGAGCTGCCGGTGTCCATCCATAATGAAGAGTATCGGTTTGAGAAAATATAGAAGTGTTTAATAAAATAACTAGAAAGATAACTGAAAAGAATGTAGAAATAATTTTCATTGTTAACTCCTTAAGTCTACTGAATAAATAATTTCTACAAATATAAAAAATTATTTAAATGAAAACTTTATATTTAAAATAAAAAAGCCCCACTTAAGGGGCTTTTAGAACGAGTGTGTATTTTAATTATTTCATTAAAGTTAATTTTTTTGTTGCCGTGAAATTACCGGAAGTTATAGTATAGAAGTAAACTCCTGAATTTAAATCAGATAATTTTACATTTATATTATGGTTACCTGCACCTTTAACTTCATCCAATAATGTTTTTACTTCTTTTCCAAGCACATTATATAACTTCAAAGTTACTCTTGATTCTTTTGGAATAGAAAAAGTAATATTTGTTGTTGGATTAAATGGATTAGGATAATTTTGATCTAAATTATAAGAATAATTTATATTATTAACTTCAACTTTAATTTCTTTTTCTTCATAGGTACCATCGAAGTCAATTTGTTTTAATTTATAAGTGTACTTCCCATTAACAACCTTTTCATCAGTTATGCTATAATTTCTTGGTTCTGAAGTTGTACCATTTCCATTTACAGTTGCAATTAAATTCCAGCTGCCTGAATCTTTTTTCTTATAGACTTCGAAAGATTTATTATTCTTTTCTGTTGCAGTTGACCATCTAATTATAATGTTATCACTTTGCTGAGCTGCGGTAAATGAAGTTAACTCAACAGGAACAACAGTTTCATTTTCAAGTACTGTTTTAATTTGTCTTGCAGCCAAATTTTTATATTTATCTACAATGCCGCTTGGCCAGTAAATAAAAACAGAATCAACAACTGTTGATGCACCTAAACCAAATACAGGATACAATGAACCTTGGCTATACTGCCCGGTATTACCTTGAAGTAATCTTGTTTGTTTTTTATTAGCCGCATAAAGGACTACTCTGGTGCCAATTGCAGATTTATTTGAAGTAGATGAAACTAATCTGAACTTTATCCAATTATTTGTAGTATCATTATTTCTGAAGAATTGGTTCCATTTTGTAGCACTTCCTGTTGCAACATAAAGGTCAGGAGCACCATTATTATTATAGTCGCCCCAAGCTCCTCCAAAGCTGTTTTCCGAAGAAAGATTTATAGCTGATGTAGTAATTTTTGTAAAAGTACCATCTCCATTATTTTCATAAAGGAAGTTTGTTCTATAACTGCTTCTATTTGCTGACACATATAAATCAAGATTACCATCATTATTAAAATCTGCCCAAGCACTTCCATAACAAGTATTCTGGTCAAGTGAAGGAACTGCAGTTGGAAGTTTTGTAAAAGTACCATCACCATTATTTCTCCACAACATATTGTAATCACCATGGAAATAACTTGTAGGTATGAATACATCTAAGTCACCATCATTATCATAATCTCCCCAGGATGAACCAGTTGATAATGTAGTATCAGTTACCAATTCACCTGATAAAATTTTTGTAAAAGTTCCATTACCATTATTCTTATATAATCTGTTTTGATTAGGAGGATAAGTTGTTGTATAATAATTAGCAACAAACATATCTTGTAATCCATCATTATCATAATCAACCCAGGTAGCTGCATATGATGCATCATTATCATTAACTATGTCGCCTGAAACTATTTTAGAAAATGAACCATCCCCATTATTATGATATAAATAATTGACTGTATCCCAATTTGCAACATAAAGGTCTAAGTACCCATCATTATCATAATCATCCCAGGCTGCACCTAATGACCAACCGTAACCTTGAGTGACTATGCTATTTGTTACTTGAGTAAAAGTGCTATTTCCATTATTCTTAAATAAATAATTAACGTGACTAACTCCGGAAACACTTGTGGTTATAAAAACATCCTGAAAGCCATCATTATCATAATCACCCCAGGTTGATGCCATACAAGTCGTGCTTAAATTCTGAAATCCTGCAAGAGAATCATATTCAAAAGTTCCATTACCTAAGTTTTTATATAATCTGCAGGGAGCACCATTATTAACAGCAAAAATGTCTTCAAGACCATCATTGTTGTAATCGCACCATGCTACGCCATAGGTAGAAAATTTATCATTTGCAAAAGAACCATCTAATATTCTTGTAAAATCTGCAACGTTAGGGTTTGCAAATTGTCCATAAGAAACTGCGGAGAATAAAATTACTGCAAGCAATAATTTATTAGTAAACCACTTAATCATTATAACCTCATTTTTATTTAAATTATTTTTTCTTTAATGCGGACATCTTTTTAAAATCACAAGCCTGTGACCATAAATGTTCGAACAATATTTTACAGGCATTCGCAATAGCTACATGCTCTATGGAGATCATAGTTAATTTACTTTCATCATGACCTTCATTAAGAGCAAACATTACAGCAATATCATCAAACACAATCATTTTTATTGGAAGAGTTGGAAGCATCCTTGCCTGATGACCTGCTTTTACTAATTCTTTCGAACCTTCAATAAGCCATTCAAGATTTTCTACTTCATTGACCATATAAATTCCCCGGCTTTTACCTCCTCGTTTTAAAAAGTTAATTTCATAAATATTTTGTTCTCTAACTTTTTCAGGATTATCGCAGGAGTAAGGACCTTTATTGAAAGTAAGCAGTTCCTTCTTAGAACTTCTTAATAATGAAGTATATTTATGATGTATTAGATTTTTATCTTTTAAAATTTCTATATAGTCAGTTGGATCGCACGTTTCTCTTCCCTTTTGAAAAATTGGATTAAAGAAATCTGAAAGTTTTGTCATTACTTCTTTTTTATACTCAAGCTCTGTTCTCTCTTGTTCATAAAATTGTTCAAATACAATCTTTGGTTCAACAGCAATATAATATTTGTTTCTTCCTATTTTCTTTTCAAAACAAATCCCTCTGTTGATCATTTTTGTTAAGACTTCATAAATCTTAGTTCTTGGTATATCAACAATTTCCTGTAATTCTGCTGCAGTATAATTGGTTTTCTTTAATAGAGTAGCATATACTTTAGCTTCTCTTTCACTTAAACCAATTGAATGTAATTTCTCAAGCATTTTATAACCCTCATATATGGTTATATTACCCTTGAATAGGGTAATAAATATTTATCAAGGATAAAATATGGGATAAAAAATTTAAATGCAAGAAAATTATTTTAATTCTGGATGGAAATTTGAAAAAAAAGGAGCATCTAATATTAGAGCTCCTTTTCTAAATTTAATTAGAAAGTTAATTTAGAATTCTATTAATAATCCCAAATTAACTGATAAGAAGTTTGCATCAACATTGTAACTTGAAATTGATTGAGCAACATTGTCTAATCTTTTAAGTTCATACCCTAATAAATGATATCTTATATCTCCAAACATTCTATATCTATCAGATATTGGGAAAGTTAAACCTAAACCAAATTGACCGCCCACTTCTCCTGATGATTCATCACCTAAATCTATACCTGTTAGATTTGTGCCTGAATATTCAATTGATGTATTATAATATCCTATTCCAGCTAATCCATAAAGAAAGTCTACAGGATAAACTAAAGCGGATAATAAAACCGGGACGGTAGTAACTGATACAAAATCACTGCCATAATCTTCACTACGGTAATTTACGCTCAATTCTGCTCCAAAAAATTTCATAAACTTTGCTCTTGCAACAAGACCACCCATAATACCACCATTATCTGCATCTACGGGATTAAACCAGGCTGCAGTAATACCAATTCCAAATCGTGTATTTAAATCATTCCTGGTTTCATTCTTATATTGAGCAATACTTAAACCACTTATCAATAATATTAGTAACAATAACTTATTCATCTTTTCTCCATTTTTATAAACATAATAACTGATAAAAATAATGCAAATAGCATGGTTAATTGTGAGTTAGTTTAAAATTACTGGTTTTTTCATTCGGACATTACTATCCAATTAGAAAATCAATTAAAAAAGAGTTTCAAATCATAAATAGAGGAATTATTGTGATGTGAATAAAAAGAAAGGAGCAGTGTCAGTGCTCCTGAATTACTATATTAATTATTACTTAAAGTCATTTGACCTTTTTCCCAATTACAAGGGGTGAGTTCATCTGTTTGTAGTGCATCTAAAACTCTTAATACCTCTTTGACATTCCTTCCAACATCCAGATCATTAACGCATACCCATCTAATAATTCCTATTTGGTCAACAATAAAAGTTGCACGATAAGCCACTTTTTCATCATCAGTTAATATGCCTAATTCCTCAGCTAAAGATTTTGAAGTGTCAGCAATTAAAGGAAACTTTAATCCCTTTAAATCTCTATGATTCATTCTCCATGCTAAATGAACATATTCAGTATCAGTTGAGGCACCAACAAGCATAGCATTCCTTTCTCTAAAATCATCATAATGCTTGTTAAACTCAGCAATTTCAGTTGGACATATAAATGTAAAATCTTTTGGATACCAGAACATTACCATCCATTTATTTTTTTGAATATGCTCCTGAGTACTAAGTGTAGTAAATTCTTTTCCTGGTTCAATTGAAACAACAGCTTTTTTTTCTACTATCGGAAACTGTGAACCGATATTAATCAAAGTTTTATTCATCTATCTTCCTATTTAATTTTTATAAACAAATTTAACACAGGTCACCACTATTTTTATGAGGCATTAATCAAATAACAAATAATTATGCAAAATATACGTACTTGTGTATGAAAATTTTTCCTATTTTGTAATTTCTTTAGGTCATTATTGACCAATTAAATAAACATTGTTATAACATTTATTTATAAATTAGAAAAGTATCCATGTTTAATACATGGCATATAAATTGTCTTAACAAAGGTGGATTATTTTATCAAATATGGAGAAAAAATGAAAAAACTATTAGCATATTCAATTATGCTTATATTAACAACTTTTATGTTTGCTGCTTGTACAACTGATGCAGGTAATGAAGGTCGAATAAAAATCAATATGGTGGATGCACCGGCTTCTTATGATGCTGTAATGATTGATGTTGTAAGAGTAGAAGTTCATAAAAGTGGAAGTGGTGAAGAAGATGGATGGATCGTTCTAAATGAAATCAATGCTCATTATGATCTTCTTCAATTAACTAATGGTGCAAGCGTAGTGCTTGGTGATAGACCACTTGAAGTTGGTAAATATACACAGATAAGATTAATCTTAGGTAATGACAACTATGTAATGGAAAACAATGTTAGACATAATTTAACAATCCCCAGTGGACAACAAACAGGTATTAAGTTAAATCATAATTTTGATATTGAAGCTGATAATCTTTATGAATTATACCTGGACTTCAATGCAGATAAATCAATTAATATTACAGGCACTGGTGAATATAAATTAAGTCCAGTAATTAGAGTTGAAGCTGTAGTTACTTCCGGTACAATATCAGGTAAAATTTTGCCTTTAGATGCTAATGCGATAATATCGACAATAGTTGGCGCAGATATCGTTTCAACAACTCCGGATGCTGAGGGTAATTTCAAATTGATGGCATTACCACAAGGTACATATACTGTTACAATTACTCCTTCCAATACAGCGTATGCACAGAAAATCATTAGCGATGTTGTTGTAACTCCTCAGACAAATACAGACTTAGGAACCTTAACCTTAACACCATAATTTTTTTTAAGCCATAGTTATAACAAAAACCGCATCAAAAAATTTGTTGCGGTTTTTTTTTCTTATAATAAAACTCACTTTGAAAAATATACTGAATAATTTTGAAATTATTTCCTAACCTTAAATAATTATAAAATCCTCTAACTACAAAAGTTAATATTTAGAACGTATTTCTCAAGAAAAATCACTCCGGTATTATAAGCTTCATATGGCATATTACTTGTTAAATGGCAATGTATGTTCCATTCATAAATGAGGAAGGAAAAATGAAAAAGTCATTAGCGTACTCATTAATACTTTTAGTTACTGCTTTTCTTATAGCCTCATGTTCAAATGCAACTGAACCTGGTAGTGAAGGAAGAATAAAAATTAATTTAGTTGATGCTCCTTCATTATTAGATTCAGTTATAGTTGATGTTATTAGAGTAGAAGTTCATAAAAGCGGCAGCAGCGAAGAAAGCGGTTGGATAGTTGTCAATGAAGTAAATAAAAAATATGATTTACTTAAACTAACAAATGGTGCTTCTGTTATTTTGGGCGATGCTCCACTTGAAGCAGGAAGTTATTCACAAATAAGATTAGTACTGGGCAATGATAATTATGTTAAAGATAATGGAATAAAACATACTTTAATAATTCCAAGTGGTCAACAATCTGGAATTAAATTAGATTACAGTTTTGTTATAGAACCTAATACTCCTTTAGAATTTTATTTAGATTTTGACGCAAATAAATCAATTAAGATAGTAGGTAATGGAGTATACAAATTAAATCCTGTTATAAGAGTTGAAACTGCTTCCACGTCTGGCTCAATTTCAGGTATTGTCCTTCCTACTGAGGCTCATGCAAAAGTTTTTACAGTAGCAGGTACAGATACAATTGCTACATATCCTGATGCAACTGGTAAATTCAAGTTGGTAGCGATCCCTGCAGGTGTTTATACTGTTCATTTAAAACCTGATGTAGAATATTACCCTCCTGGAAATATCTATGAAGTTGAAGTTTTCCCTTTAGCAAATACTGATATAGGAACAATAGAGTTAAACCCATAGGTTTTTCTCACCATAGTTGTATAAAAAAACCGCATCAAAAATTTGGTGCGGTTTTTTTGTTTCAATTATCTCTTTGCAATTTCCTCAAAATCATTATATTCCAAAAAATATTTTTAAAATTACGAGGTTTAGATGGATAAGATTCATTTTTCTGTTTTGATAAATGCACCTAAAGAAAAAGTATGGAATACTATGCTCAATAAAGGAACTTATGAACAATGGACAAAAGCTTTTAATCCTACCTCAAGGTATGAAGGAGAGTTCAGCAAAGGAAATAAAATAAAATTTGTTGGAACTGATGAAAATGGAAAAGAAGGTGGAATGATAAGTCGTGTAGCAGAGTATAGACCTTACGACTTTATTTCATTTGAACATTATGGTGTCATCCACGATGGTATAGAAGATACTGAAAGTGATGAAGTAAAATCCTGGCAGGGTTCGCATGAAAATTATACATTTAGGGAAATAGATGGTAAAACTGAAGTCTCAATTGAAGCAGATTCAACACCTGAACTTAAGGAGATGTTTGAATCAATGTGGCCGGGTGCTCTACAGAAGTTAAAAGAAATTTCCGAAAAATAAATTTAGTCGAAGGTACATTGAGTGACCGTTCGGATAGTATTGAAATGAATTTTAATTAATTATTTCTCTTGATAATCATTAAGGTAATATCATCAGATTGCTTTGTTCCGGCAGTAAATATTTTTACATCAGTAATAATTTCTTCAGCTATTTGATTGGATGTAAGTGAAAGCTTGTCCTCGATCAATTTTTCCAGACGTTCATCACCGTAACAATCTTCATCGCCATTCATTGCCTCAGTTATTCCATCAGAAAAAATAATTAATGATGAGTCTTTTTCAAAAATTATTTCTTCTTCATCATAACTCATATTTTCAAGACAGCCTAATAGCAACCCTCCCTTACTTAACTTAACGAGAGTTCCATTATTATAAAATAAAGCCTCATTATGACCTGCATTGCAATAAGTTAAAATGTTTTTTTCAGTATCAAGTATTCCAAAAAATAGAGTTGCAAATTTTGTGGGGTCCGTACTTTCAAAAAGTAAATTATTAGCTCTTGCAATACAATCTTTCACACCGTTAATAAACAAAAGTTCACTTCTTAAAGTTGCCTGAAGATTTGCCATAAGCATTGCTGCAGTTAAACCTTTCCCGGTAACATCACCTAAAGCTATAGCCGTTTTGTTTTCAGCAATTTTGATAAAATCGTAATAATCTCCTCCTATTTCACTCGCAGGAATATTTACTGCATATATATCATAGTAATTTATCTTTGGAATACTTCTCGGAAGAATATTTTTTTGTATATCCCCTGCTACTTTCAGTTCTTGTTGAATTTTAATAAACTCTTGTTCTTCAATAAACAGTCTTGCATTTTCAATTACATTTGCTGATTGCCCGGCAATAATAGAAAGCAGCCTTTGATCCGATTCATTAAACCCATCATCTGTGCATTTATTATAAAGAGATAATATGCCAATGATTTTCCCTTTGATTATCATCGGTACGCTTAACAATGAACTTATTTTTAGAATTTCATTTCTGCCTATAGGAATAATTTCTTCAGTTTTAAAATCATTTATCAAGACAGGTTTTTTATTTATTATAATATGATCTGTTATCTGCTTACTAAACCGCAAAGGGTCATCTTTATAGGTCTGGATTCGTATCATGGTATGTAAAGGATTTTCAACGTCCTTTTCATCAATAAGATGAATCGCACCCTGCTCAGCGTTCAAATACTTTACACATTTTTTTACAATAAGATTTGTAATATTATCCAGGGATTGAGTTGATGAAATTGCAACAGCTATTTCATTCAATATTGAAAGTTCTTCAACAGCAGATTTCAGACGAAGAGTTTCATGATTTATATCTTCTTTCGCTAACATAAAATAAATCCTGTAAGCTTTGATAAATCATTTTTTCTAAAATAAGCATATAAACATTACTAAAGAATGATGATACTATCTAGTTGGTATTATTATTAATAATTATATTGTAGATATTTTTTACAGCTGCATTAAATATTTAGTTTTTGATGTTCCAGATGTACTTGACTTTAAGAAATCAAATAACTATTTATTAAGAATTAAATAGTTTTAGTACGGAAACTTTATGAAGTTTTTTTACGTAATAAAATTGTATTTGGCTCTTCTATTATTTGCATTTTGCTTAATCGGCAAAACATACCCACAGGTAAGTGACATTTCCTTTGACCATATTTTCCTCGAGCAAGGTTTATCTCAAAGTATTATTAACTGCATGATGCAGGATAAAACCGGATTTATGTACTTTGGAACTGAAGATGGAATGAATATTTATGATGGTTACACGTTTACTATATTCAGAAAAAATCCTTCCAACATTAATAGCCTTAGCTATAATGATATCAATTCTTTAGCCCAGGATAATTACGGTAGAGTATGGATTGGGACTTTTAATGCAGGTATCAACTTATATATTCCTGAGAAAAAATTATTCAAACACTTCTTTCATGATCATAGTGCTAATGCACTCAGCAATGATAACATAAATGTTGTTAAAATTGATAAGAAAGGAATCGTCTGGGTTGGAACTGATGAAGGTCTTAATAGAATCGCATTTAATCAAAATGATTCTGATTTTATAATAACAAATGGAGTCAAAAGCAAAAATCAATTATATCTAAATAATTTTAGAATTTTATCTTTGATGATTGCTAAGGATGAAAACATTTGGGTGGGTACAGATAATGGATTATACAAGATAACTCTGGATAAAAAAGATTTAGCACTTATCACTGAATACAAGAATATTCCCAGTGATAAAAATTCTATAAGCAGCAACTTAATTAGAACCATTTTTGAAGATTCAAAAGGTAATTTATGGATAGGAACAAATAAGGGTTTAAATAAAATAAATTCCTCTAACCGGAATAATGATAATCCTATATTTATTCATTTCCTCCATAATCCTAATGACAATCATTCAATTAGTCATAATGATATTACAACAGTTGCGGAAGATGCTTCAGGTTATATTTGGGTAGGTACAAATGGAGGAGGACTGAATATTTATGATGAAAAGAAAAATAAATTTGAGGTTTATCAAAATGACCCTCTTGATGCACGCTCATTAAGTGTAAATGAAATACGAGTATTGTTTTTAGATAAATCCGGTATAATGTGGATTGGAACTTATGGAGGGGGTTTAAATAAAGTTTCAAGAGGCAGAGGTCAGTTTTTCCATTATAAAAGCAGAAGGAATGCTCCCAATTCATTAAGTCACAAAGTAATTTGGTGCTTCTATCAGGATAAAGATAGTATTCTTTGGATTGGAACTCATCGAGGATTAGATAAACTCGATAGAAAAACAAATACTTACAAACACTACTTAAATATACCCGGGAGAAATAGTTTAAGTAATAATATGGTTAGAGTCATTACAAAACTTAAGGATGGAAAATTCTTAATAGGAACTAATGGAGGTGGAATTGATGAGTTTGACCCGGTAACAGAAAAGTTTAAAAACTATTCACATAATCCAAATGATTCATCAAGCATAATCAGAAATGAAATCAGATGTATTTATGTTGATAAGAGTGATAATATTTGGGTTGGCTCTTATGGAAGCGGATTGGATAAATTTGACAGGTCAAAAGGAAATTTTATTCATTACTATAATATACCCGAAGATACTACATCAATAAGCCATGATTATATAAGAACAATTGTTGAAGATAAATATGGAAATCTTTGGATTGGTACCGAAGGAGGCGGACTAAATAAATTTGATAAAAGAACAGGAAAATTTACAAGATATCTTTCAAAAACATCCGCTTTATTAAGTGCTTACATTTTTTCAATTTCAATTGATTCATCCGGAGTCTTATGGATTGGAACTTTTGATAGTGGTTTGAACATATTTGACCCTGTAAAAAATACCTGTAAAGTTTATGGAGTTGACAAAGGTCTGCCTAGTAATTCAATTTATAGTATTGTGAAAGATGATTATGGATATTATTGGCTAAGCACAAATAATGGATTATCAAGATTTAAACCTTCAGAAATGAAATTTAAAAACTTTAACGTTAAGGATGGTCTTCAGGATAATGAATTTAATGGGGGCTCTTATTTAAAAACTTTAAGTGGAGAATTATTATTTGGAGGTATAAACGGATTCAGTGCTTTTTATCCGGATAAAATAAAAGATAATAAATTTATTCCTCCCGTAGTTTTAACTTCGTTCAAAAAATTTAATGTTGAAGCAGATTTACCTCAGCCAATATCATCAACCAGAGAAATAGAACTGGCATACAATGAAGATATTTTCTCTCTTGAATTTGCTGCACTTGATTACTCATCACCAGAGAAAAATTTATATGCGTATAAGATGGAAGGAGTTGATAAGGATTGGGTTTATGTTGGAGCTAATAAAAGATTTGTTTCATATACAACTCTTCCACCAGGAAAATATACTTTTTACGTTAAGGGCTCAAACAGTGACGGCTTATGGAATGAAAAAGGAATTATACTAAACATAAAAGTTATTCCTCCTATATGGGAAAGATGGTGGTTTATCTTAATACTTGGATTATTATTTCTTGGAATCTTTTTACTTCTTTACTTAAGGAGATTGAGAATAATAAGAATGAAGGTTGAATTACATACTGCTCACGAAGCTCAACTTTCTATTATGCCTAATGTGGACCCAGTTCAACCCGGTATGGAAATTTCAGGCACGTGTATACCTGCAAATGAAGTCGGTGGAGACTTCTTTGATTATTTCCATCTGAATAATGATGAAAATAAATTTGGAATTATGATTGGTGATGTTTCAGGTAAAGCAATGAAGGCTGCAATAACTGCAATTATGACAAGCGGGATGATAATATCAGAAGTAAAGTCAAAAGATTGCATAAATGAAGTTTTAGAAAATGTAAATGAATCATTAATAAAAAAGATTGGCAAAGGAATGTTCGTTTCAATTTGCCTTTGTGTTATTGATGTTAAGAGTATGGTCCTTACAATTTGTAATGCAGGATTAAACCGTCCTATACTTGTATCAGATAATAACTATGAACCATTAATTTCAGATGGACCAAGACTGCCACTTGGTTTGAAAAATAATGTTGGATATATGCAGAGTGAGTATTCAATAAAGAATGGTGACGTTATAATTTTTACAACAGATGGAGTTAATGAAGCTCAAAACAATAGCCGGCAATTGTTTGGTGATGAAAAGTTGAAAACACACATAATGAGCTTAAACAAAAAAGAGCTCTCAGCTTCGGAAATAAAATTCTCTGTTATAAATGAAGTTCAAAGATTTATTAAAAGGGAAAAACCTTCAGATGACATGACTGTAATAGCAGTTAAGATTAAATAAAAAAGCTCACCATAAAAGATGAGCTTCTTAATAACTAAATGTAAATCAAAATTACTTAATCAGCAGCATTTTCTTTGTCATAACAAAATCATTAGCAATCAATCTATAGATATAAGTTCCGGTTGCTAACTTGCTTGCATCAAAGTTAATGTTATAAGAACCTGCAGACTGTTCTTCATTAACTAATGAAGAAACCAGCTCACCACTAATACTATAAACATTTAATTGAACTTTGCTTTGCATAGGCAATTTATAGCTTATAGTAGTACTTGGGTTAAATGGATTTGGATAATTCTGAGTTAAGCCATATTCATCAGGAATTGAAAGTTCAACCTCAACAACATTTGAATAAATGTATTTACCTGAGTTATCAACCTGTTTCAATCTATAAGAATATTTTCCTTCTTTAACAGAATTATCAACAAAAGAATATTCTTTAACAGAGTTACTGTTACCATTACCCTGAACAAATCCAACTTTTTCCCAAACATTATTTACTCTTCTTTCAATATCAAAACCATAATTATCTTTTTCAGTAGCAGTCTTCCAATTCAACTGGACATTATTTCCTTTAGCTAAAGCACTAAACGAAGAAAGCTCAACAGGAAGAGGAGTGGAAACCATATCAATACTTGGATTAACACCTGCACCAGTACTATTATATATAAACTGGTAATCCAAGATGACAGAACTGCCATGACTTGGATTTTGTAAAGGTACACGACCCCACAACCAATTTCCGCTACCATTGTTATTCCACATTACTAAACCAAGTTTAGTACTTGCTCCAGGTGTAATTCCTAAAGTCGACCAGGGAATTCTTAGTCTTACTTCACCGGCATTATCAGAGAAAACAACTTTGGATGAAGTATTATCATTACCATCAGTTCTGCTAACCCAATTCCAAGTTCCTGAAGAACCATTATAAATTTCAACTGCATTACCATTTGATGCAGGAGCACCATAAAAGCTTGAATTATTTTCATAAACAACATAGATATCAGGTTTTGGACCACCATCTTTAAAACTAACTCCTTCAATAGGACTAATACATCCATTATTACCATCAGGGTCTATATCAATAGCCGCATAATACATGTCCGAAGAATAGTTAGTTTTACCGCCATTCCATCCAAGATATAAATAATTATTATCCCAATGTGCATAGTAGGAAGTCCATTGATCTGCCCCAATTAAACCTTTGGTTCCAAACGCGTCTGCGTTATTAAATGATGCAGTCATAGGGACAGTATATGGAGTTAAATTGGATTCAAATAAAGTCCAAAATGAAAAATCGTTAACATTATTTACTAATACTTTATTGTTGGTTACATCAACTGCACCACCAACAAAATTCCAACTATCATTATTACCATCAACAGATTTAAATAATTTTAAATCAGATTCTTTTAATGACCCAAGTTCTGAATCATCATATAGGAATTCTAAACTAGCATTCAAGCTTGAATTGTTGGTTGGAGAAATTTTATACATTCTGTTGATGCTATTTAAACTATTATTTACTTGAATATTAGAATATCTTTCTATAATAGTTTCTCCTAAAGCCTGGTCAGTAATTATTTTAGCACCAAGTCCGGCAACATTTACTCCTGCACTTAAATCACCTGCATTAAAAGTTCTTGTTGTAACAATTTTACCAGTTGAACCTTTAATTGTGTTACCTGGAGTTTCAATTAAGTTCGCGCTTGAACCTAAAGTTATTGTTTTACCATTCAAATCAAGATCACCTTTTAAAACAGATAAATTTCCATTTATTATTAAATCATTACTAAGTGTAGTAGTATTTGAACCGCTATTATTAATAACTAAATTATTTAATGTTGGTAAATTATTACCAGTATTTTGAGTTAATGAACCATTAAAAGTAATAGTAGAAGTACTACTTAAAGTTTGTATACCTGTAATGGCAATAGCTGAATTCCAACCACCCACTAAACCAACTCTTAAATCACCATTAATCTCTAAATTTCCAGAACCTGTACCATCAGAAATAACTCTATTAGGTAAACTTACTATAGAATTGGCAGCTATTTTTAATGTCACTCCATTATCAATTTTTATTGTCCATTCTGGTGTTACTGAATTTGGTTTAGATGTAAAAGTAAAAGCTGTTCCTAAGCTGCTTTGAATTTCTCTATTGGTTGTAAAAACATAATTACCCCTTAAATTTATAAAACTACTTGAACCAGAAAGGATAGATATTTTTTTATCTATACCTCCCATATATATATTAGTAGATGGTGGATAAGAGGTACTTACAGATGTAAAAGTTGATGCAGTACTTCCTATATTAATATTTCCATTAAAAATCAATTTGCCAGAAAATGAATTATTTGTCGTGCTTAAAGTCCCTGAATTTAAATTAAATGCTGAATTTGTTGTAGAACTTGAAATGTTAACGTCGCCATTTAAAGTATATACAGGTAAGTCGGTAACAGCGCTTCCAAATCGAATTACTCCATTTGCGCTATTACCATTTATATTTACAGTTCCATTAAAAGTACAGGTATTACTTGCATTTATTATTATTTCTCCATTATCATTAATATTTGTTGTACCTTTAATTACTATATTTCCCCCTGTAGATAATCTTGCTCCATTAGAAATAGTTAAATCACCATTAATTGTAATTGTACCGACAGCGCTAATAGTTTTTGTGGCAGATCCAGATGCTATTCCTCCACTTAAAATTAAATTATGATAATCTGAAAACCTACAAGTTTGTGAACTACTATAGGAATATTTTACTGTACTACCATTAGCACAAACCATATTGGTTGGATTTAATGAAGCAGAAAAACCTGTGGTGCCTATTAAATCTAAAGTACCAGTGCTATTAACATTTAAATTGGTTAAATAAAGATTGGAACCAGTTACTAGTCCATCAATATTTAAATTATTTATTGGAGAAGTACCTCCAGTTGTTTGAGCTATTCTCCCAACTTTTATTAATTGTTGATATGCCATTACCAAAATGGAACTAGATGAACTCATTGAAATAGCATTTGAATTTGCATCTAAAATACCTGAAGTAATTGTTAAATTTCCATCTATTCGGATATTTTGATTTATTGTAAAATTTCCTGATGTTTTATTAACTTCTACATTAGGCCAATTAGTTGATGCTCCACCTGATGTTGATGTAAGTATTTGATCTAAAGAACCTGTAAAAATTAATTTTGTGCTAGTGGCATTAGTTGAACTTGTATAATCTTCACTTGTATTAACCCCATTTATATTACCTGTTACTGTTAAATTTTTATTAGAAGTATTATAGTATACTTTCGCGGCAGCTTCAAACGATAAGTTTTTGCAAGCTACATTGTCATTGATATTAATTACGCAACCTGCAGTTATTATGACATCATCATTTTCATCAGGGTAACCATCTTCATCATTCCCTGATGTTAAGGTCCATATTGAATTATCATTCCAATTTCCCCAAGCATTACTTGAAAATGTTGCTTGTGAAAATAAATTTGTTATCGTAAATAAGAACATAAGAATAGTATATATTTTTTTCATATCAATCCATTGTTGGTTGTTGATTTATTTTAAAACTTTAAAAATGTTATAGTACACCAAGGTTAGTATTTTGATGAGATCAATGGATGCATCCTGCGTGAAGATGAAAACGGATCACAACTAAAACAACTGCCCTCGAACTTTCATCTTATAAAATTTAGCAAACTAAAATAGTTATAGGGCAAAATATTAGTATCTATATTTAAAAGCAATCTTTATATATAATTATTTTTTCAGCTTATAAATAAACTCTTTGATGAAAAGTCAGGGTCGCAGGTTAATCGCACTCCTAACTTTCTAAGTCCTGCTTCATCACCCGGAGTTGGTATATGCGTTAGGTGAACTTCACATCCTTCAAATTGTTTCATCATCTCTAAAGCCATCTGAGCAGCCGGATTTGATGTAGCACTTATACTCAATGCAATTAGCGTTTCTTCTGTATCAAGACTCACTCCCTTCCCTCTCAATACATCTTTCTTCAAATAACTAATTGAGTGCATAATATTTTTTGGAAGTAAGTGTAAGCTTTCAGGCAATCCGGCTAAATGTTTTGAAGCATTTAATATTAAGCTTGCAGAAGCGTGCAAGATTGGAGAATTTTTTCCTGTAATAATTGTACCATCCTTCAACTCCATTGCAGCACCTACAAAAATTCCTTCATTGCCATTTTTGTTTTTTTCAGCAAACGCAGCAGCTTCCCTTGCAGCAGTAACCGCTCTTCTGTCTTCTATCTTTGCACCGATATTATCCATAATCATATCAGCTCTATTGACAGTTTCTTCACTTGTCAACCCTAAGGCATATTCAGTGGCAGCACGAAAATATCGTCTTATAATTTCCTGATGAGCTGCAGCCTGCACCACTTCGTCATTTGTTATTCCGAAGCCTGCGCGATTAACTCCCATATCAGTTGGAGATTTATAAAAAGATTCAGCACCTGTAATTTTTTCGATTATTCTTCTTACCAAAGGAAAAGCTTCGATGTCTCTATTGTAGTTCACAGTCTTTTCATTATAAGCTTCAAGATGATGATGGTCTATCATATTAACATCTTTTAAATCAACAGTAGCAGCTTCATAAGCAACATTTACTTTATGTTTAAGAGGTAAATTCCAAATTGGGAAAGTTTCAAACTTTGCATATCCGGCTTTAACACCTCTTTTATATTCGTGATAAAGCTGGTTCAAACAAGTTGCAAGTTTGCCGCTGCCGGGTCCCGGACCTGTAACAACAACTATCGGTTTGGTTGTTTCAATATATTCATTTGCACCATAACCTTCATCGCTTACAATTTTATCAACATCTGTAGGATACCCAATAGTTGGCCGATGTATGTATACATTTATTCCTCTGCGTTCAAGTTTATTTTTGAAGTGAATTGCAGAAGGTTGATTTTCAAAACGGGTAATGACAATGGCAGTTATATTTATTCCCCAGTCCTTAAAGTCATCTATTGTTTTAAGCGCATCAACATCATAAGTTATTCCAAAATCTGCACGGATTTTTTTTCTTTCAATGTCCCCGGCATAAATACAAAGGATAACATCAATATTATCCTTCAACTTTTGGAGTAGTCTCATTTTAACATTCGGGTCAAACCCGGGAAGTACTCTGGCAGCGTGATAATCAAACAAAAGTTTTCCGCCAAACTCCAGATAAAGCTTGTTATTAAAACGCTGAACACGCTTTAAAATTTCTTCAGATTGTTCTTTTAAATATTTTTCGTTGTCAAATCCGATATTTCTGTGCATTGTGAATCCTGTTGAAAAGATGTTTTAAGTTGGAATTAAAGATAAAAAAAATTTTTAATTAAATAATATTGAAGCGAAAAATAATTTCATTTTTCATAATATTCTTATATGACCAACATCAAAACTGCTTAACCGTTTATGTAAATTCCTTTTATCGGTTAACCTTTTAGGATTATTATGCGTCTAAAGAAAAAACATTAAGGTGATTTATGAAATCTTTTTTCAATTATATGATTAGAAGTGCATTTATATTAGTTTTATTTGCATTTGTAAATCAAGTTCATGCACAGGAATTTAATAAAGAAAACAAAACAAAAATTGTAGATAAAATAAGCTCGTTACTGGAAGAGAAATATGTTTTTCCTGATGTTGGTAAAAAATGCGGGAAGCACATTAAAAGCAAATTAACTTCCGGCGCTTTTGACAATATAACTGACAAGAAAGAATTTGCTGATATTTTAACTAAAGAACTTCAAAGCATAAGCAAGGATAAGCATATGCGCGTAAGGCTTGATAATAGACCTCAAGAACAACAGTCAAATTCAGAAGACCCATTTTATCAGGAATTTATTTTTGCCGGAGAAACAAGAGAAGATAATCTTGGTTTTGCAAAAGTAGAGTTTCTTGAAGGTGGTATTGGATATCTTGACCTACGATTTTTTGCTCCGTTGGAGTTTACTAAAAAATATGCTGAGGCAGCCATGCAGCTTCTCTCAAATTCTGATGCTCTTATAATTGACCTCAGAAAGAACAAGGGTGGCAATCCCGATCTTATTCAGTTTATTCAAAGTTATTTCTTTGCTGAACCAACTCACCTTAATAGTTTATACTGGAGAGAAGGAAACAGAACTCAGGAATTTTGGACAAAGAAAATTGAAAACAGTACCTTGATTGATGTCCCCATTTATGTACTTACAAGCAATCGAACTTTTTCAGGTGGAGAGGAATTCACAAATAATCTTAAGACAAGAAAAAGAGCAACAATAATTGGTGAAACAACAGGAGGCGGTGCTAATCCCGGAGGTATGTTTGCAGTTGATGAAGGTTTTGGAATATTCATTCCAACCGGAAGAGCAATCAATCCTGTAACTAATTCAAATTGGGAAGGAACAGGTGTTGAACCGGATATTAAGGTTGAATCTGATAAAGCATTAGATATTGCGTTAGAAAAAGCTAAAATCTCTGCTGAAGAATATCGTACCAATAAAAACAAAGAGATGAAAAAAGTTTTAGAATCAATAAATAAAAAATTATCCGAAGGAGAGAAATTATTTTCAACAGATAAAAACAAAGCCGAAGAATTAGTTACTCAAGCACTTGATGAAGGTTTAAGAAATAAATTGGCGAATGAGAATTCAATAAATATGGCAGGCTATAACTACCTTCAAAAAAATAAGATAGATATGGCAATAGCAATATTTAAATACAATGTTAAGAAATTTCCTGACTCTGCTAATACCTATGACAGTTTAGGTGAAGCCTATATGAAAAATAATCAAAAGGATTTAGCAATACAGAATTACAAAAAATCACTCGAACTAAATCCCGAAAATAAAAACGCAGAAGATATGATAAAAAAGATGTCCAACTAATTAAGTCCCTCTAATAAAAGCTGAGCAACTACTCAGCTTTTTTATAATTTATTTTATATACAGCATGCAAAATCTTTTTCTGCTTACTTAAAAGATATACACAACAGATGATTGTTCCCAAGCTTAACACCTTAAACAAGGCTGACAATGAAATTAAATCAGGTACACCAAATTTTATGATTGATAAAGTTGACCCGACTAAAGGAATTATTACACCAAGGTATAAAGAGTAATCTGACTTCCATAAGAAAAGAAGCATACCTACTATCAAGTAAACAATTCCAAAAACCAATAAACCGGCAGCAGCTGAATAATCAGGATTAAGAATGTAGGCTATTACATGCAGTACTCCAGAGAAAGAAAGAATAAGAGCAGCAAAATTTCTAATATTTTTCATATGCACCTCTTGTAAAATTATCAAAAGACAAAAAGTGAATTGGTAAAATATAATTAAAAAAGAATTACATAAATGAGATTAAAAATAATAATTTAATATTGTCAATTTATTTCAATTTCTTCTCATACCAGTTAGTCCTATCTTTGTTACATAATAATAGAAATTTGAAATGGAATCGATTAAAGAAATATACAGAATAGGGTTTGGTCCAAGCAGCAGCCATACAATGGGACCTGCAAAAGCAGCATCTATTTTTGCTGAAAAATATAACTCTGCTGCATCATTTAGAGTTACACTTTATGGAAGTCTTGCTGCAACTGGGAAAGGACATCAAACAGATGCTGCCATCTACAGAGCATTGCATCCTAAAAAAGTAAAAATTATTTGGCAGCCTGAAGTTAACTTGCCTAAACATCCAAATGGAATGAAGTTTGAAGCACTGGATGTTCATCATAATGTAATAGGTGAATGGATTGTTTACAGCATTGGCGGAGGAAAAATTACGGACTTCTCCAATGGAATGGATGAAGAAAAAGTATATGATTATTCAACTATGGATGATATTCTTAAGTGGACAAAAAAAACAGGAAAATCCTTTTGGGAGTATGTTGAAATTTGTGAAGGTGAAGAAATTTACAACCATATAAAAGAAGTATGGGATGTAATGAATAATGAAATTGACAGAGGCATTAACAACGAAGGTATTATTCCCGGTGGATTACGCTTAAGCAGAAAAGCTTCATCATATTATATCAAAGCAAAAAATTCAAGTGTGGCTTTAAAAGATAAATCATTAGTATTTTCATATGCATTAGCTGCATCAGAAGAAAATGCATCAGGAGGTATGATAGTTACTGCACCTACCTGCGGCTCGTGCGGAGTGCTTCCCGCAGTGTTGCGTTCATTAAAAGATAACTTCGATTTCTCCAATCAAAAAATGTATCGTGCAATTGCAACTGCCGGATTAATTGGAAACATAGTTAAAGAGAATGCATAAATATCAGGAGCAAAAGTAGGATGTCAGGGTGAGATTGGAACAGCCTGTGCAATGGCTTCAGCAGCAGCTGCTCAACTGCTTGGCGGAACACCTTCGCAAATAGAATACGCTGCGGAAATGGGAATGGAACATCACCTTGGACTTACCTGCGACCCCGTAAATGGATTAGTACAAATTCCCTGCATAGAAAGAAATGCATTTGCAGCCGAACGCGCATTGAACTGCGCAACCTTTGCAATGCTTTCAGATGGTAGACATATAGTTACCTTTGATATGATAGTAAAAACGATGAAACAAACCGGTCACGATTTACCAAGCATATACAAAGAAACTTCCAGAGGCGGCTTAGCAAAGCTTGTAAATAGAGAATAAGGAAAAGTGAAGTTTATGGATGAAAATAAAATGCCGGAAAATAATTCTACTCCAACCCCTTTTTCTCAAACTTTCTTTCATGGAACAAAGATTGATTTAAAACCGGGTGACCTTATTAAACCTGGTTTTAATTCAAACTATGGAAAAAATAAAAAAGCAAAATATATTTATTTAACATCTACATTGGATGCTGCAATATGGGGTGCTGAACTTTCTTTGGGAGAAGGAAATGAAAGAATATATCTGGTAGAGCCGACTGGTCCCATTGAAGATGATCCTAATTTAACTGACAAAAAATTTCCGGGGAACCCTACAAAATCCTACCGTTCAAAATATTCATTAAAAGTTGTCGGTGAAGTAACTATATGGCAAGGACACTCAGCGGAACAATTAAAAGCTATGAAAGATGCATTAACAAAACTTAAAGAGCAAGGCATTGAGGCAATAGAAGATTAGATTTAAGGGCAGGATCCCATAGGGATTTCTTCGCTTCGCTCCTCAACTTGAATCAACTCCTTAGGATTACTATTTAAAAACAAAAAACCCAACCTCAATGGTTGGGTTTTTTATTTTTAGTAGCGGGGGCAGGACTTGAACCTACAACCTTCGGGTTATGAGCCCGACGAGCTACCAATTGCTCCACCCCGCGATATTTAGTCAACAAATATACTCATATTCTCTCTATTCGTCAAACAACATTAGGTGCATTTAATTAGTTCTTTCCATCCTTCTCGTTTCAAAATCAGCACTTATATTTTTCAATCTGACTTTCCGCATATGATATTTCATTTTTATTTCTAATGTTAATTCATTAATAACACTTTATATAACATTTTGTTCGAAAGATGATATGGATTTTAGATTGAGAAATAATGCGGACGTTAAAAGTCTTGCATATATGTTTATAACTACTTCCCTTTTTATAGCCCAATGGCTTTGGATTGGAATGAACCCTTTTACTTATGCTGCTTACTTGTTTTTATCAGTTGCTGTTTCCGTGATGACACATAATCATAACCACCTTCCTATGTGGCATAATAAAAATTTAAATTTATTTACTGACTGGTGGCTGACCGTTTTTTATGGCTTCCCTATTTTTGCCTGGATACCGACACACAATAAAAATCACCACCGCTTCAATAACCGCGAAGGTGATGACTCCATTACATACAGAATCAGCGAAAAAAATAATTTTCTTACACTTGTTTCTTATCCAACAATAAGCGGGTATTATCAGCAAAGAGCTATCAAAGAATATCTCAAAGAGATGAAAACCAAAAACAAAGAAAAGTTTTACATTGCAATATCGCAGTATGCAATACTCCTTTTATGGATTGGCACTGCATTCTTTTTGGATTGGCATAAGGCATTACTATTTGTAATAATACCTCAGCAGGTATCATTGTTCAGTGTATTGATATTTAATTATGTACAGCACGTGCATGCAAACGAAGAATCAGAATGGAACCATTCAAGAAATTTTACGGGCTTCCTGAATTATATGCTGTTCAATAATGGATACCACACGGTGCATCATCAAACAGCAGGACTGCATTGGAGCAAAGTCCCCGAAGCGCATAAAAAAATTGAACACAATATTGACCCAATTTTACTTGAAAGAAGTTTCTGGTGGTATATATTCAGGAGTTACATACTTTCTTTATTTGTTCCGAAATACAGAACAAACTCAATGCGGCTTGAAAGAAAAAGAAGAGAGATGCAAAACCGGGCAACTCAACAAACCCTCCAAACCCCTCAAATGAAAGCATAGAAATTAAAGAAAAACCCAACTACTAAGGTTGGGTTTTTTGTTTTTTACAATTGACTTCTACTACCCAACTGTTCCGTTCTTTACTTCTCCTGCTCTCTTGTAATATGCAAAAATAACTCCTGCATTAGTTACAGTACTCTCTGTTAATGTGAATGCTACAGGAATAGTTCCCTGCTCAAATAATTTTTTCCCTTTACCCAAAGTTACCGGAAAAATTTTAAGCGATAGTTCATCCACTAAATCATTTTCAAGAAGAGTCTGGATAAGATTTCCGCTTCCCCAGACTTGAAGGTCATAGCCATCTGAATTTTTAAGCTTTTTAATATTATCCAAACTGTTAATGAAAATAGAATTTTTCCAATCAGATTTTTTCATTGTCCTTGACACAACATATTTAGTAACATCATTTATCCCGGGCCAATTCTTTTCATGTTGAGGCCAATAGCCTGCAAAAATATCAAAAGTTTTTCTTCCCAAAAGAAGGTCAGCAGACTTCATTTCCTTTTCCATAAGTTTACCGGCATCTTCATCAAAATAAGGAGCAGTCCACCCGCCATATTTAAAATCGCTGGAAGTATCCTCATCCGGTCCACCCGGAGCCTGCATAACTCCATCCAATGAAATAAAAGTATAAACAATTATTTTGCGCATAATACACCTGTTTTGTTAAAAATATTATGGCTTAAAATAAAGTAAGTTGGATAAAAGATTAGTGTCCTTTGGTTTTCATAGACCAAAAGTAAGTTTAGATATTTTTTCTTTTTTCTACTCTTTTATGAAATAATTTACTAAATTATAATGTCATTTATGAAAAGGGATAAGCCTTCATAGAAATACTAAGAGATGAATCCATTTTAATTAGAATAAATTAAAGTCATTATTAGTAAAAAAATTAAGGTCATACAATGTCAGACATAAAACTTTTTCAACTAGATAAGAATAGAATAGCTGAATTAGAGGGCAAATCTGTCACTATTGAAAAGTCACTTCAAAACTTAATTGAAAAACATCTTGAAATTTTTCTAGGAGTAAAATTTCTTGCAACTGAATACACTACTGGTGCTAAACATGGCGGAAGAATTGATACTCTTGGAATAGATGAAAACAATTGCCCCGTAATAATAGAGTATAAAAGATTAATGAATGAAAATGTTGTAAACCAAGGGTTATACTATCTAGATTGGCTACTAGATCATAAAGCAGAATTTCAATTGTTGGCAATGAAAGTTAATAAAGGAAAAAATAAAGAGATAGAATGGGAAAATGCTAGACTTATTTGTATTGCAGGCGATTTTACAAAATATGATAGTTATGCAATAGAGCAGATCAATAGAAATATTGAATTAATTAAATATAAAAAATTCGAGAACTTAATGTTATTTGAACTCGTCAATCAAACAAGCCAAATCACAAAAGAATCAAAACACAATAGTAATTCTAACTCGAAAAATAATCACAAATATAAAACAGTAGCTGAATATTATGACTCTTGTAATGAACAATTAAAAAATAGATTTGAAGAGTTAAGCCAATTTATTTTTCTCCTTGGAGAAGATGTTAAGTTATCAAAATTAAATTGGTATTTTGCCTTTAAAAATCTAAGAACCTTTGCCTCTTTTATTTTCCAACCTGTTGGAAATACCATAGTCATTTATGTACATGCTGACATTAAGAAGATTAAATTAGAAAAAGGTTTTACACGAGATGTTTCTAACATTGGGCATCATGGTTTAGGTAATCTTGAAATTAGAATTACAAAAGATGAAGATGTAGAAAAGGCAAAACCTTATATAATTAAGAGTTTTGAAAGAAGTTAAAACCTAATGAAATTCCTTGAAAGTCTCCTTCAAATTTTAATGCAGAAAGTATTTAATTTATGAATCATTACTGTTTATACAAAATTGATGATAGACCTTATTGTTGTTGGGAATATAATGTAATTAAGAAAAATTTAGAATTTATTAATAGTATTGATAGTGAATATTTTTTATTTCAAACTGATTTACTTGAAAAAGAATTGGAAGGTGATAATAAGAAAAGAGCTGCAATCTCTATTAGAAACATTTATCATCATGCTTTAGAAACATTTATGATTTTAACATGTTCATTACTTCAAGCACCATATTGTCTGTATGCCTGGATGTTTCAGGCTAAAACTAATGATATCAGAAAAGTTATAAGAAAAATTAATGATAAAGATTCAAATTTATTTAATATGATAAATTTAAATAGTATTAGTTGGGAAGAAATTTCGTATAAGATACATTTTGTTTCTGATTCTAATAAAGAATATGAAAAATTAGCCATAAAATTTGCAAAGGTTTGGAATGGTTTAGCTCAATCGTTTTTAGATGATTATGCAATAAAAGAATATAATGCAATTAAACATGGGTTAAGAACATCATCAGGAGGATTTAAATTAAAACTCGGTCCTGCAAACTCTTTGTCAGAGCCTTCTGGATCGAAGGATTGGGTTACCATAGGAAATAGTAAATTCGGTAGCTCATTTATTGTGATGAATAAACTAAAAGAAAATAATTTCCAATCAAAAAAATTCTACGTAAACTGGGATCCTAAACAACTTATTAAAGTTATACTATTAATTTCAATTTCAATTAAAAATATTTCTCAATATCTTAAAATAATTAATGGTGAAGAAGGTGTTAATTATCCTTACTTAGTACCAGATAATGATGATTATTTCAATATTTTTTGGGATTACTTTTACAATTGCACTGAAATGCAATTAAACATAAATATAAGAAAAGAAGATATCGAACCATTTACTTATAATGAAATAAGTGAACTATTAAGTAAAGGGAAAATACAATAATCTCATTATAACTTACAACTCTTTCGCATTAAATGTATCGCCCTGGTTGATGTCGCCGGTGCGGTAGCCTTTGTAAAACCATCTCTTCCGCTGTTCGGATGTTCCGTGTGTGAATGTTTCGGGGACTGTATATCCCTGCGCTTGTTTTTGGATTCTGTCATCTCCAATTTGACTGGCAGCATTTAAGGCTTCGTCAATGTCCCCTTCATCCAATAAGTTTTTCATTTTTTCTGTGTAGTGCGCCCACACTCCTGCATAAAAATCTGCCTGGAGTTCAAGCATCACTGAATATTTATTATACTCTTCTTTGCTTACTCTTCTGCGCAGCTGGTCAACCTGGTCTGAAACTCCGGTAAGCTTTTGTACGTGATGTCCTACTTCATGTGCAATTACATAAGCCATTGCAAAATCTCCGGGAGCTTTAAATTGGTCCTGGAGTTCTTTATAAAAACTTAAATCAATATAAACTTTTTGGTCGCCGGGGCAGTAGAATGGACCTGATGAAGCTCCTGCTACTCCGCAGGCAGACTGCACTTGTCCGCTGAACAGTACCAGCTTTGGTTCTGTGTATTGTGCATTTTGTTCTTTGAATATCTGATGCCATACATCTTCAGTTTCGGCAAGTACAACTGAAACAAATTGAGCAAGTTCTTTTTCTTCTGAAGATTCAACATAATTTTCCTGAGTTTGAGATGTCGGAGCATTCTGCAAGACAGTAGTCGGGTCACCTCCTAAAAAATAAATCACCAATGCAATTACAATTGTTCCTAATCCTCCGCCAACTATTTTTCCCCCCATCCCTCTTCTATCTTCAACATTTGAACTTCCTCTTCTACCTTGCCACCGCATTTTAATATCCTTTCAATCTTTGCTGATAAGATAAAAAGAAATTTTGGGTTTTTCTTTGATGGAGAATGTAACCTGTCATTACGAGGAGTCCGAATTCGGACGACGTGGTAATCTCTGTTTTCATTTTTTTTAAAATATAAAGCCAGAGATCGCCACATCCCGATTACATCGGGATTCGCGATGACAGAATAACTTTACATCTCTCTTGCAACTGTAGGAACGAAATCCTGAGGTCTTCCCTTCTTAGGTAAACCTAATATTTCACGCGCTCTATCGAGTGAATCATCTATATTTCCAAAAACATTTTCTTCACCAATAATCTGCATAAAGCCCGATTGTTCAAGAGCAATAAGGGGCTGCGTGTGCACTCCGGATAACAGTAGTGCAGTTCCTTCTTTTTTTGAATCTCTATAAACTTCTTCCAGCATATGAATTCCTGTTGAATCTATTGCAGGAACATTTCGCATTCTTATTACACGGACTTTAGGAGCAGCTTCAATTTGCTCCATTGCCTCTCTGAATTTATTTGCTGCACCAAAGAAGAATGGTCCATTTATTTCATAGACTTCTACTCCGGCTGGTACATCTTTTTTATCAATAGCATTGGGGTCAAGTTGTTCATCACTTTCATCAAACTCTCTTGTTACAACTCCAACATTAGTAACAGTTGACATTCTGTGCATAAATAAAAATACTGCGAGTATCATTCCAATTTCAATTGCAATGGTTAAATCGAAAATTACTGTTAATCCAAATGTTGTTAATAAAACTGCGACATCACTGCGCGGATTTTTTAACAGGGTTCTGAATGAACGCCATTCACTCATATTGTAAGCAA
>DASRWI010000044.1:0-52509 GCA_035654655.1 Ignavibacteriaceae bacterium
AACATTAAATGTCCCTGCTTCTTTAAATTCATCAACAAGGGTTTTTACTTCTCTACCAAGCACATCATAAATAATTAAAGAAACTTTATCTGATTTAGAAATTGAGTATTTAATATTAGTTACAGGATTAAATGGATTAGGGTAATTCTGTTCAAGGTTATATGACATTATCATTTCCATATTTACTTCAACAGGAGGATAAATTTTAGTTGTACCATCAAAATCAATTTGTTTTAATCTGTAATAATATTTTCCTGACAATGGACTTTTATCAACGAAGGAATAATAATTCAGACTTGTAGAAGTACCATTTCCCGGAATGAAGGATAAAGATGTCCAGTTAGTTTTATCTTTTGACCTTTCAACTTCGAATCCCTTATTATTCAATTCAGATGCAGTTATCCAATTTAATGATATACCATCATTAGTTTTTGTTGTATGAACCTCGCTCAGTTCAACAGGTGTACTTTCATAAAAAATAAAGTTTACATTATCTATATAGATTCCGTCTTTTTGAATGGCATTATCACTCCTAAAGTAGAAGCGGAACATTGTTTGTTTGCCTTTATAAGCAGACATATCAATAGATTCTCTTACCCAAGCTAATTGTGTACCATCATAAACAGGCTGATTTGGTGGCTGGAAACTTCCTGAAGATATAGTCGTGTATCTCCCTGATAATGCAGTCCAGTTACTTCCGAAATCTGTACTTACCTGTATTTGTGCATAATCATAATTATCTTCAATTTCCCATTGGACATCATATTCCAAAATTATTGCTAAAGCCTCTGAAGGTAGAGAAATAGGAAATGCATATGTAGCATAAGATGTTGTATTAGCAACATAAGCTCCTAAAGGTGAATCAGTTAATGATGATGGAGGAGATACAAATTTAGTTGTGGTTGTATTCCACCCATTATAGACTGTCCACATTAGTAAATTATTTACAGAATCCTGATAAGCAACGGTTTGATTAGCAATTAAGAAACTATAGAAAGAAGAAGGAGGAGTGGTTCCCGGAGGATTAACTCCTGTTCCACCTGAAGGTAATGTAACCATAAGTGCTGATGAAGTATCCTGAGCTGCTAAATAATACTGAACAGCAGTACCTAATTGCTGAGCAGGTATAGTAAAATTATAAGTACCGCTTTTTGCCAATGAACCCGTTACGTAATTAAAAGGTGTATATGTATTTCCATTTGTACTTGTTCTATAATATAATCTTGGAGCGGCTATACCTGTACCAATAGGGAATGATGTTGAAACTAAGGCACTTGTTGTAATTGGATTTGTACTATTAGTGTTTGCAATAGGTGTATGTTGAATGGATAAATTGAAGTTCAACGCATAATATGCTAAAGTTGCAAAAGCCAGTTTGCTCATCTTCATATAGTATGGTTGATTAATATACCCCATAGTATCACCAGTTGTATGATAGGCAGTATGGAAATCAAAATCATCTTCGATTAAAAGTATTGCTCCAATACCTTTATTTAAGAAAGATGCATGATCACTGTAAGGTTGGCTTGCAACAATTACAGTAGATAATCCAATATTATAAGTGGTATTCAATTCTACCATCTTCTGCCCAATTTGCTGAGAGTTAGCCACATTCTTTGTGTGAATATTACAAACCTTATCATTGTTTGAATCAAAGGCTATCATATCAAGATTAACAACCCCCAATAATGAATCTGCATTTGTTAGCAGATTGGCATAGTAAGCACTTCCTACAAGCCCTTGCTCTTCTTCATCCCATAAAGCGAAAATTATTGTAAAAGGGAAATTATAATTTTGTAAGATTCTTGCAGCTTCAATCACTGCTATGGTACCGCTTCCATTATCATCTGCTCCAGGTGCCAAAGTTCCAGAAGGCATATCATCATAATGAGCACAAATCATATATTTTTTATTTGGGAATTCTGTTCCCAATTTAATCCCGATAACATTTTTACCTGTAGCGCTGAATGATTGATAAGATGTTGTTAAGCCGTAACTATCAAGTTTTTGTTTGATGTAGTTTGCAGCTAATTCATTACCAGGCTGGTATTTATTTCGTGAAAGAATTCTTTGAGAAGTACCATTTATAATTGTAGGAATATTTCCTGATAATTCTCTCAATGAGGTAATCATTGAATCTTGATTTACATTGTTAATTATGTTTTGAATAATTGTTTGAGGATATAAAGAAAAAGAAACAAACATGAACAGGCAAATAGTAAAAAATCTTTTCATAGACGTGCCTTAAAGAATTTGTATAAAATAATAATCAATATTGCATAATTTTTATTGATTGTAAAGAAAAAACCTGTAATTGTTGATTTTATGTACACCTAAAATAGTTTAAATGAACCACAAAAAATTCTTATATTTAAAGCTTAAATATTTCCCTTAAGGATGCTATGCAAGAACCAGAAGTAACTTTAGATTTAGCTTTAGAACATGGATTGACAAAAGAAGAATATGAGAGAATTCTAAAAATATTAGGAAGAGTTCCAACCTTTACCGAGCTTGGTGTTTTTTCTGTTATGTGGAGTGAACATTGCAGTTATAAAAATTCAATTGCATTACTTAAAACTTTACCACGTTCAGGAGGAAAGCTTTTAGTCGGTGCCGGTGAAGAGAATGCAGGACTTATAGATATTGGTGATGGTTTAGCTGTATGTTTTAAAATCGAAAGTCATAATCATCCATCAGCTGTTGAACCATATCAGGGTGCCGCTACCGGTGTGGGCGGAATTATGAGAGATATCTTCACAATGGGAGCTCGACCTATAGCATCATTGAACTCCTTAAGATTTGGTTCATTAGAAGATGCTCGTACAAGGTTCTTGTTCAATGGTGTTGTAAAAGGAATTGGAGATTATGGTAATAGTTTTGGAGTTCCTACAGTAGCAGGCGAAGTTTATTTTGATGAAAGTTATCAAGATAACCCATTAGTTAATGCAATGGCAGTAGGTATCGTTAAAGTTGAACATACTGCAAGTGCTACTGCAAAAGGGAAGGGTAATCCAATTATGATTGTTGGCTCTTCTACAGGGAGAGATGGAATTCACGGTGCTACTTTTGCCTCAGAAGAAATTTCGGAAAAATCAGAATCAAAGAGACCTTCAGTTCAGGTAGGTGATCCTTTTACAGAAAAATTATTGCTTGAGGCTTCTCTTGAAATAATTAGAAATGGTTGGTTGGTTGGTATTCAGGATATGGGTGCTGCCGGGATTTCTTGCTCTACTACTGAAATGAGTGCTAAAGGTGAATCAGGTATGAGGATAGACCTGAATAAAGTTCCTTTGAGAGAGCACGGAATGTCAGCTTATGAAATTATGCTTTCCGAAAGTCAGGAAAGAATGCTTTGTTGTGTTAAAAAAGGATTTGAAAATAAAGTTAAAGAAGTTTTTGATAAATGGGATTTGCATTGTGAAATTATTGGTGAAGTGACTGATGATGGTATTTTATATGTTGATTATGAAGGTGAAAGAAAAGCTGCGGTTCCTTCTTATGAATTAGTATTAGGCGGAGGTGCTCCGGTTTATCATAGAGAAACAAAAGAACCTGAATACTTAAAAGAAGTAAGAAAGTTAAACAAAGAAGAATTAAAGGAAGAAAAAGATTTAAATCAGGTATTTAAAAAAATATTTTCATCTCCAAACATTGCTTCAAAAAAATGGGTTTATGAACAATATGATTCAATGGTAAGAACAAATACTGTTGTTGGTCCTGGCTGCGATTCAGCAGTAGTATATATTAAAGATACTAATAAAGCTTTAGCAATGAAGACCGATTGCAATGCAAGGTATGTATATTTAAATCCTAAGGAAGGTACAAAGATTGCAGTTGCTGAATCAGCACGTAATGTTGTTTGTTCTGGAGGTAAACCATTAGGAATTACAAACTGCCTAAACTTTGGTAATCCATATAAACCTGAAAATTACTGGCAATTTAAACAAGCTATTGAAGGTATGGGGGAAGCTTGCAGGCACTTTGAAACTCCGGTTACTGGTGGTAATGTAAGCTTTTATAATGAATCTCCTTACTATGCTGTTTATCCAACCCCGACAATTGGAATGGTTGGATTGATTGAAGACCTTTCGAACATTATGACTTCATATTTTAAAAATGAAAATGATTTGATTTATATATTAGGTGAAGATTTTGAAGAAATAGGTGGTAGTGAATTTTTAAAAATTGTTTATGGAAAAACTGCAGGTGATTGTCCCAAAATAGACCTTGATGTGGAAAAAAGTCTCCAGGATAATTTGCTTGAACTTATCAATAAAAAATTAATTAACTCTGCTCACGATATTTCAGAAGGGGGAGCAGCTGCTGCAATTGTAGAATGCTGTATAATGAATGAAAGTAAAATGCTTGGTGCAGAAGTTAAAGTTCCTGTTAAATCAAGATTAGATTTTTCATTATTTTCTGAAAGTCAATCGAGAATTATTGTTTCAGTATCTCCTAATAAACAAAAAGAACTTGAAGATTATATAAATCAAAAAAATCAGAGGTATTATTTAGCCGGAAAAGTTACCGGTAAGTATATCAAGATGAACAATGTAATAAATATATCATTAGAAGAAGCTTCTGATCTATATTATAATACTATTTCAAAGATAATGAATGATTAAAATAATAATAGAAAAATTCAGGCGGTTTTTTTCTTTAAAATATGTAAGACCTACTTTAGTTAAGTTAAATAGGTATTCATTATTTACCAAAGTCGCTGGTTTTTTTAAGCATTATATAGTTGGATTATTTAACAGATTAGATGACCATCACGTATTTCTTCTTGCAGGTGGATTAGCTTTTTCACTCTTTGTGTGTATTATTCCTTTTATACTAATTATATTTTCTTTGCTTGGTAATTTCCTTGATTCAGGGGATATTCAATTTCAAATTGATACCTTAATTGATACTATTATTCCTTATTCTCAATATTCCTCATATGCAAAAGAAATAATTTTTTCCAGAATAAATGAAGTAATTGAATATAAAACTGTAGCAGGAGTAGTTGGTATAACAGGTTTATTATTTGCTGCAAGCGGGTTATTCAGCAGTATGAGAACAATACTAAATAATGTATTTGCAGTTGATACAGATGTACACTTTATTATTGCTAAATTATGGGATTTTGCATTAGTATTAATGGTTATCATTCTCTTTTTTGCAGCAACAATAACAATGCCCTTGATGGATGTACTTCGTCAGTCCGCAAATAAATGGAAGATATTATCATTTATGCAATCAGGAATTTTTGAATATTTCCTTTTTTCATCATTATCATTTCTACTAATTTTTATAATCTTTACGGTTCTTTATATAACTGTTCCTATAAAAAAGTTAAGCCGAAGAGCAACAATTGTTAGTGCATTATGGGCAGCCTTATTATGGGAAGGTGCTAAACAAATTTTTGGATATTATATTTATAATTTTTCATCATTTGGTAAGATATATGGTACTTATGCTTTGGTTGTTGTATTAGCATTTTGGATATACTACTCCTCCGTAGTATTCATAATAGGGGCAGAAATAGGAAGACTATATAATGAAAGAAGATATAAATTAAGTATAAAACCCATTTAATTCATTTCATAATTCTTATCAACAAAAGTTTTAAGTAAAATACGATATTTTTCAATTTTTGCATTCAAAGTAGGTTTAGTTATTCCTAAAATTTTACAAGCTTTTTGTTTATTAAAATTAACTTTATTCAAAACTTTTTGAATATATATTTTTTCAACTTCTTCAATAGTTAATTGGACCTTATCTAATTCTTGTATAAAGCTATTTCCTGGTTCAATAGAAGTACTTTTTAGCAGAACATTTTCTTTTTCAAGCACATCACCATTAGTAAGTACAGCAGCTTGTTGAAGTGTATTATATAATTCACGAACATTTCCCGTCCATGAATAATTCTGAAGTTGTTCCATCACATCATAAGAAATTTTACGGATGTTCTTATGCAAATCACGATTAATTTTTTTTATCAGTTCAACGACTAATAATGGGATATCTTCTTTTCTATTTCTTAAGGGAGGAACATCAATTGTAAATACGTTTAATCTATAATAAAGGTCTTTTCTAAACTTACCTTTTTCCATCAATTCTTTAAGGTTCTTATTAGTAGCTGCAATTATTCTAGCGTTAAGATGAATTGAATGCTCCCCACCCACTTGTTCAAATTCTTTTTCTTCAAGAACTCTTAAAAGTTTTACTTGAAGATCACCAGAAATTTCAGAAATTTCATCAAGAAAAATGGTACCATCTTCCGCTAATTCAAATTTACCTTTTTTATCTTTTATGGCACCGGTAAATGAACCTTTAACGTGACCAAACAATTCACTTTCAAGTAAGTGTTCCGATAAGGCAGTACAATTAACAGGAATAAAAGGTTTATTTTTTGTTATCCCTGAGTAATGAATTATTCTTGAAATCAACTCTTTTCCTGTTCCGCTCTCACCAGTAATAAGAACAGTAACTTTACTTGTGCACACTTGCCCAATCTTTTTAAATATTTCCTTCATTGCTCTGGTTTTACCAACAAGAAAATATTCATCATGAACGGGAGTATCTTCTTCGTCGATTGTTTTAACTAAACTCTTACTTAATGAAAGAGATTCAAAGGCACGTTTTATTACGTGCTCAAGATGATCAATATCTATAGGTTTTTCAATATAATCATACGCACCCAATTCCATGGCTTTGATGGCTGAAGTCATATCATCATAAGCAGTTATAATTATGACGGGAAGATTTTGATCTAATAGCTTAATTTTTGTTAATAGCTCATATCCATTCATAATGGGCATTTTAAGGTCAGTTATAATAAGGCTTGGTTTTTCAACCAGGAATTTACTGTAACCTTCTGAGCCATTTTCTGCAGTAATTATATTATATCCCAGTCTCTTTAAAAAAATGTTCAAGGATACTCGGATTGATGAATCATCATCAATTACTAATATTTTTTCCATAAATATTGTTGCTTCCCCATAAATTTTGTAAAAATATGGTTAAACGATTTTGTGAAGAAAAAACTTGGATTTGATTATAGGAATTATTGGAATAGATAATAAAAAGCGAATCTGGAGGATATAATTTTAGGAATACCATTGTAAACGGTAAATCTTTAAAGAATCCGCTAAACTCCATACTTAAACGAAAATTAATTTTTTTCAAACCTAGCAAACTAACTGAATACTCTGAATAACTAAGCATACCTTCAGACCCCCAAAAGTATTTTAATTAATATATAAAAAAAAAAGAGCAATAAAAAGATTTATTGCTCTAAATTGAAAAAAAATTTATTTTATTTCCAGTCAGGCATCTGACCATCCATAATCAATTTCCTTCGACCTTCACCATTAACATTCATTATCCAAATTTCTTTTAACTTCGAATCATCATTTATAACATTAGTGAAAATGATTTTTGAACCATCAGGAGTAAAGCGCGGATAAAGATCGTTTGTTCCATCATTTTTTAATCTTGAAGCATTTACTGAATCACTTCTGTCAAGACTCATAATTATAATGCTTGAATTAAGCTGCCTTCCACCTTGAACTTCATGACCTGAAAGGTCATTAGTAAATAATATTTTTCTTCCATCAACTGAGAACATAGGGCTACTAATTTGACCGGGTATATCACTCATAAATATTTGCATATTGCTTCCATCAGCATTCATTGTAACTATTTGAGAGTTGTATTCATTAAGACCCACAACCAAAGCTACAATCATATTACCTAATGGAGACCAGTCTACTTCTCTAAAATGATAACCTGCAGGTGCAGTAGCAATTAAAGTCAATTGAGTTCCATCTAAATTTATTCTGTACAATTTATCATAGTTACTGTATAAAAATTGATCGCTTGATGGTGACCAGCAGAAGCCTCTTCCATTATTATAATTTCCCGCTACTGGTAAAGTGGTTACTTGTCTGATATCTGTTCCATTTGAATTCATTACAAAAATATGAGATTCAATATTTCTATCTGATGTGAATGCAATTTTTTGTCTGTTCGGACTATATCTTGGATACCAATCTCTGGCAGGTGAATTTGTGAATCTAACTGGAGTAACTGATGAATCAGCTGAATAAATGTCATAATTCCCATTTTTATTTGAAGCATAAATAAATGGAAGTTCAGGGGGTGTCATAGTTATAAAGCTCCAGATAGGGCTGAATGTTTCAGCACCTGAAGAATCTTTAGCAATTACCTGCCAAAAATAAGTTGTGTTGTATTCCAGATTTTCAACAAGGACTGTTGTATCTGTAAGATTTGAAGCAATTTTATTTTGAATTGTAGAATTGGATTTATAAAGCAATACATCATAGAATAATGTATCATTTTCATTTGGATCTGATGCAGTCCAAGACAAATTCAATTTTACTGATTGATTTATTGAAGCATTTTCCGGGATTGGATTTGTAGGTGCATTTGGTGCAACATTATCATCTACTTTAACAGCCATATAAATGACAGCCTGGCTAATAACATCTTCTTTAACATTTATTGAAATAGTATTTTTTGTGTAGCCGAATTTAGCAGCTGATATATTATAATTACCTACAGGAGCTTCATTGATAGTAAACTTTCCATTTACATCAGAAATTACTGCAATTGTTGGAGGAGCAGTTGTCACACTTGCACCTTCAATAGGCAGTTGAGTTACTTCATCTAAAACTGTTCCTGATATACCACCAAATAATTCAGGTTGAATTGTATCTTCCTGACATGAAATAAAAAGTATGCTTATTAAACATAATAATGAATATTTAATGAACTTAGCGAACATGTAACCTCCCATTATATTAAGGGTATTGTTAATCTTTATACAATCTTATAAATCAATATTTGTATATCCATATAAATCCATTTTAATGGGAGAGGCATTAAGAAATATTTTTCTTAATAAAACACTTGCTCTTATTATGTAACCACAAAATCCAAACCTAAAAATTATTTGCCTATTTGACCATTTAATATAATTAACCTGGCTCCCGTACCAATTTGATAAATGCTATAATCTCTTGATTTTAATCCATTTTCCACTTGAATCAATTCGTTAAAACTACCTTTTTGATAAATGATATAATCAAGATTATTACCGCTTATACTCTGCGATAATTTATTTCCATAGCCTATTTGGAAAGCATCATTGTTAAGATCATTACCTGATTGAAGAAGGTTATATTCATTATTGTTACCTTCCTGGACAACATTAGCATTATTGCTTTCACCATATTGCCTTACAATAGCTTTATTATAATCTCCGTGCTGAAGGATGTTAATATTATTGCCGGAAGATAATTCATTTGCAAGACCACTCGAATTTACGGTTCCTAATTTTCTTTTATTTTCAATATCTATTGTCAACTGTTCAAATGATACTGCTTTCCAATTACTCAATTGTCTTAACAAAGGTTCAGCAGTTTGCTTTGCTTTGTTTTCTTCCTGGGCTAAAGAAGTTACAAGAAACAAAAACATAAAGGCTATTATTTTATACATATCTAATCCTTAAATTTCAAGCTGCATGAAAATAAAGTTTTTTCACTCCATTTAAAAACACAAGATTTTTAAAAAGCCTCCTTAAAAAAGGAGGCTTTAATTAATTTTACCAGTTCTGGAAACTAAATGAAGTGTTGTTATTACCAACTTGATTTACAACTGAAGTATTATCATTTCTTCTCATTAATTGATAAGAAGTGTTGCTGTTTCCTTGTTGATATAAAGTAGCTGTATTACCTTCTGCTACAAAATCAACAGCATCCTGCATGCCACCATCCATCATGGTCTGTTGACCAAAATTGTACCAGCCATGCTGAGCTATTGTACCTAAATTATCGACTGCTTCACTTCCACCCATATAACCAGTTAAATCACCTTCTAAGTATTGATGAGCAGTATTATAACTACCATTCTGAAGAGTTGTAAAAATTGAATTTACAACATTTATACCCCAATCTTGGCCTAAATCTTGTGTTGCTAAGTTAACGTTTCCAAACTGTTTAATCCAACCTGTAGAACCAACAGCAAATTCTATAATATACCCTTGGTTATTATTTCCTACAGAAGTAACTTCACCATAATTGAGTACACCATTTTGATAAATATCAGCAATATTTGAATTTCCTTGTTGATATACTATTCCTGTATGTTGACCATTTAATTGATCAACATCTGAAAAGTTATACCAACCAAATTGATCTACTTGAGCAAATTGTCCTTGACCGAAAGAGCCATTATTTATCTGATAAATATCAGAAGTATTATAACTACCAGCTTGATCTAAAGTTGCAAAGTTATCAGAACCAAGTAAAGGAAGTCCACTAAGTAATTGAGTAACTACAGATGAATTTACATCACCAGTTTGATTTACAATATTTGTATGCTGTGCAAAAGATGCAGTTACAAATAATAATGCAATAATTATTGCAAATTTTTTCATTTTAATTCTCCTTTTGTTTGAATTAAGATTTATTTAATTTTAGAACATATTTAAAGAACATCTAACCTATTTTATCTATTAGGAGAATTTATTGGCGGCGTTTTGAGAATCCCTCGTGATCCTAGGATCACGCTCTGGCGCTGCCAGCATTAAATTCAAAACTAATAGAATAAAAAAACAATGAACATTTTTTTATGAATATTAATAACTCCTTTCTTTACATTCATAATTTATGTTGATTTAAAATATTAGATAATTTATTCCAGCTTTTAAACCCCAGTAATAATCATTATACCTGCCTTGTTTTATACCATCAAATTTATCATTAAGCATATAATGATTTTCTAAAATCAAGTTAAGGCTTATGCCTTTCAGTAATCTATAATCAACTCCTGCACCAAAAAGTAATCCTGACTGCCAATCATTTTTTTTGTGAAAATAACCAGGTAGATTTGTCATATAATTTAACGTCCCACCTGCAATTAAAAATGGTGTCATAACTCTATTAGAATGAAACTTATATTGTAGTCCAATATCTGCGATGAATAATGTTGTACTGAATTTTTTCTGAGCAGCTAAAAAACCTTTGCTTAAGTTAAAATACCCTGCAAAGTCATCAAGTGGATAAACTACCTGAAAACCAATCAAACCCTTAGTTATTGGATCCGGGAAATCACCCTTATACATAAAGGCACCTGAATTCAAACCAAAACTTATTTTTTCATTTTTAACCAATTCTCTCGCCATAAAATCTTGATTATAAACATCTTCTTTTTCTTTTGTGTATTTAGTAAAAGATTCCGAGTTGATATCCTCATTATTTTTCAAATTCCATAATCCTTCAAATACACCCTCAATAATCAATGATTGGACTGCTTTTTCTATTGCAGCTGTTACACATACTTGAGGAGGTTCATTATAACTATATCCTGTTTCAGCTTCTAACACTTTTTTAACATCAACAAATTTGAATACACCGACATCAACCATCTGAGATAAAATTGTTTTTGAAGTATAAACAGTTTTAAGTACCCTCCCGTTTTGAGTAGATATAGCTCTCAAATAAATAGTGACCTGGTCTTGTCGATATTCATTTGATGCACCAGTTCCAAAATATTTTAATCCGGAGCCACCTGTGATAACATTTGTTTCATAAGAAATAATTCCACCTTCAAGAATAATACCTGCATACAATAGGGGAGGAATAGGCGGAAGAGAACTGCCTGAATCTGTTTGATAATTCGAACGGCTCATATTAATAATTTTACGTTCATTCAAAAGATTAGAAAGACCTTCTCTTTCAATGGGAATAAACCATTTTGAATCTTCTAATGCTCTGGTCAAAATGGAAGTAGCACCCTGAGTTACAGCAGTTGACCAGCTTGTACCATTTTCAACTTGTTTGTATTGTCCTGTTTGATCTCTGAATTTATAAACTGCACAAACAATTTTATCTTTAGGTAATGGAAGATTTCTTAATTCCTTACTTGTTGAAGTAATAGGTGCTAAAGAAGCAGGTTTAGTTGGAATAATATCTAAAGAACTACAACCATTTAATAGAAATACAAAATATAAAACAGGTATTAATAATTTTATTGTTTTCATAGATTATATATTCGGGATTACTAAAGTTGTAGTATTCCCGGTGGAATTATCAAAAATTTGAACACTTAATCCATCTAATCCAGGAATTATTTCAATTAAAAAATTACCAAATTCATATTTACCTTGTAAAAGCATATCGTTCGTGCCAAATAAATCTTCAGAAATTTTAGTTGATAACTTGCTTAAAATTGATCGTTTAAGATTATTTTCAAAGTCTGCAAATGGATCATTATTGAATTGATTAAAATCCTGAGCTTCACTAAAATTACTTTGAGAAGTAGCATTTGCCATTAGCCAGGAGGCATTAAAAGGATTTCCTCCTGAAAAAGAAGGATTAATTGGGTGGTATACTAATTCTTGTGAATATGCATTTACCGAATATAGAATAACGACCAATGTGCAGAGAAAGAGTATTTTTTTCATAATAACCTGCATTAAAAATATTAATAAATTCCTGTTCCTTTAAGATCTGTACCATTTAAATCAGATTGTATCAACTCATAATTTTCAATATACTGGCTTGTATATTGAACAAAGTAATCTGACATTTCCTCTAATAAATCTCCCTTCGGCTGAACAAACTGCTGAAGTATTTCTTCATCATTAACTCTAAGACTTATTTGAGTACCCATCGAAGGCATAGGTTTTTCAGACATAATTATATTAAAACTTTTTGCAGCATCAGGGAATGTCCATTTAGAATAAAACAGTTCAAAGAAATCATGACCAATTTTAGATTGTGTTTCATCAACCACAAGTCCGCCGAATTCAAATTCCTCTATTTTTTTCTTTGTGGTAATAGTTTTAGGAGTTAATGCCGCGTATTCTTCAGGTGTTTTTTCTTTATATCTATTAATAATAACTAATAGTTTCATTCCGGGTAAAATAATATCAGGATTTTTAATTTTATCCTTATTTATTTCATAAATTTTTACCCAATCATATATATCATTATAATATCTACCCGCAAATTTTGAAAGCCAATCATCTTTTTTAACTTTTACAAAAATTGAATCAGTTTTAAAAAGTATAAGTTTATTATAATCTGTAGTGTTATTTCTAAAATATGTGGAATCCCCAAATGCTTTTTTATGGTTTCTTAAATCAACTGATTTTTTATTTTGAGCATTAGATATATTACTGCAAAGCAGTATAATAAATATTGCTGTTAAATAAAATTTAACATTAAGATACATAAGCAAACTGAAAAATAATTTAATAAATAAATGTCTCTGAATGATTAAAATCTTTAACAATCTCATCGTAATCAGGAAAGTAGATTGTTCTACCCTGATAATTCAAATTAAGTGTAATGAACTTTTTGTCAGATTTATCAAATGTTATTGAGTTCATTATAAACATATCATCAAACGTTATATACTCAATTACTTTATCGACTAAAATTCCAAATCTTTTATTTCCAAAATCAACTAAAAGAATTCTGCTATATTTGGAACTATTAGAATTAAAGTACTTTTTATTATTAAAAAACTTATAAATTTTATTTTCAAAGTTTATGTATGCTTTTTCCCAATCAACTTTATTTTCAGCTTCAATGGGATTTATAATTTCCCTTAAATTTTGAATACTAATGCAATATTCCTTACTATCAATAATAAAGATTACTATACCAGGAATTTTTTGAATAAAGTTTATTATATCACCCATAGCAAACTGAAACTTTCTTGGGTTAAACAGTGCTTCACAAGCACAATTTGAATGCCACGGGGTTTTTGTTCATTTTTGAAGTGTTTTAGCGCATAGAGGAGGAAAGGGAGTAAAAAAATTTTACCCATAGTAAAAAATTTTACCTTTAAAGATGAATAAAATAAAAGTAGGATCTGTTTTTATTATGTTACTTTTTTGGAGGTAAAATAATTTTACTTTTTTCAACAATTATTGTGCGTATTGTTACAGCTGAAATTATAATTACTCCGCCTATTATGGAATAGATTGTAGGTATTTCGCCGTATCCAATTGCTACCCAAACAGGATTAAGGACTGGTTCTATCATTGAAATAATTGCAGCTTCGATTGCTAATACTTTCTTTAATCCAAAACTAAAGAATGCATAGGCAACTCCGATTTGAATAATTCCAAGATATCCCACCATTGCAAAATCTTTTATAGAAGGATTTACAATTGTGAAAATAAAAGGAGAACAAATTAAGAAAATAAGAGTATTGCCAAGAAAAATCGTACTTGCCTGGTACTCTGGTTTATTTTTCCTCATACCTAATAAAAAGGCAGCAAAAGCTAAGCCTGAGAGAAGCGCAAGTATGTTGCCAAGAAAATGTCCGGGAGCTAATTGGCCAACAAAGAATAGTCCCATTCCGACAAAGCAGATGATTATTACAATTACATTAAGAAGTTCATACTTTGTTTTGTTGATTATGGGTTCAAAAATTAAAACATAAATTGATGCAGAATATTGCAAAAATATTGCATTGGCTGCTGTTGTTATTTTTGTTGCAGCAACAAAAAGAACAAGAATAGCAGCATAAAATAAAGCATTCATTACTGCAAATTTATTATACTTAAAGACTTTCCCTTTGAAGATTACAAAAAATGTAGCAGCAGAAAAAAATGAACGAAGCGATGACAATGGAAGTGCACCAAAAGAAATCAGTTTTATGAAAATACCTCCGGTACTCCATAACAATGCTGCAATAAAAATTGCTAGTGTACCTTTTTGATGTTCTTTAAAGTGCTTCATTTGATTAAAATTATTTATTACTTTTAAATTGAATCATTAATTTATAAAAAGGATTCTAAAAATAGAATTATTACTAAAAATAGTTGTAGAACTTTGGAGTTTGATAAGATAATGATAATAAATCCAGTAGTTAACCCTTCCATTATGAGATTTATCTTTAGAGATTTTATTTGGACATCCAAAACAAATAAAATACTTTTGACCTTTGATGATGGCCCTATTCCTGAAACTACAACTGCAATTTTAAAAGAACTTAATTATCATAAAATTAAAACAATCTTCTTTTGCGTAGGAAATAATGTAAAAAAGAATCCTGGACTTGTTAATGAAATTTTATCTGAGGGACATCAAATTGGAAATCATACTTATAATCATCAGAATATTACTGGCAGGAATAAAGATGAAATTCTTTTAAGTATAATAGACTATAACAAGTATGTAAAAGATAAATTTGGATATAAAATAAAATATTTTCGTCCTCCTCACGGAAGAATAAATCTTAATTCTTCTTCAATAATAAAAACTGCAAGGCTAAAAAATGTTATGTGGTCATTATTAACTTATGACTATAAAAATGACATTAAAATTGTTAAATTTACAATAAATAAATATTTGAAGAAGAATTCTATTATCGTTTTGCACGATAGTTTAAAATCGAAAGATATAATAAAAGACAGTATGAACATTATTTTTGATAAATCCTTAGCGAAGGGTTTCACAATAGGGGAGCCTTCTGAATGTTTGAATTAATATATTTCATTTTTCTTTGCGGCTATTTTATTCAAACAATAATGCTGATTATAGGTTCATCTAAAAAATTTCCAAAATTAAAAGACGAAAACCTCCCATCTGTTTCAATAATTGTTGCTGCACGAAATGAAGAGGAAAATATTTTAGAATGCCTTACATCCTTAAATAATCTTGAATATCCTGACAACAAATTAGAAATTATTATTGTTGATGATAAATCCACTGATAAGACAGGTCAGATTATAGATGATTTTATACAGGATAAACCAAGATTTCAAAAGATAGTCACCAAAAAAGAAATAGGTATACTTAAAGGGAAAACAAATGCATTAGCAAATGGAATTGAAATTTCCAATGGAGATATAATTTTAACTACTGATGCTGACTGCACATTTCCAAGTACCTGGGCTAAAACTTTAGCATCATACTATATTAAAGATGTTGGTATCGTTAATGGATTTACAACGCAAAAAGCTTTTGATCAATTTTCAGGAATGCAGTCAATTGATTTTATTTACCTGCTTATGGCAGCTGCCGGTACAATGAATCTGGGTCATCCTATAAGTTGTATTGGCAATAATATGTCTTATAGAAGAAAAGCTTATGATGAAGTGGGTGGTTATGAAAAACTCCCTTTTAGTGTCACTGAAGATTTTCAGCTTTTAAATTCTATATACAAGACTAAGAAGTACAAAATCATTCTTCCGTTAAATCCTGATTCATTAGTTACCACCAAGCCTTTACCTGATATTAAAAGTTTATACAAACAAAAAAAACGCTGGGGTGTTGGCGGTTTAGGTGTTCCAATAAGAGGTTATTTTGTAATGCTTTTTGGTTTTATCACCAACCTTGCAGTTTTAGCAACACCATTTTTTTATTCCAGAGAGTGGATGATTTATACGATTTTTAAAATATTCATTGATTACCTTGCAATGTATACGATTCATTCTCATTTAGGAATAAAAAAGAATTTAAAATATTTTCCAATCTATGAACTTTACTTTTTATTCTATGTAGTAGCTTTACCATTTTCAATAGGTTTTAATAGAAGAGTCACCTGGAAGGGGAGACAATATTAATGCTTCTTCTATGTAATTATTATGTTACATATAAATGCAATGCTTATTGCAGCTTTTGCCATTTTGGTGAACACGATAATTTCAAAAATTCAACTTTCGCAGATTTTAATACATTCAAAAAAAATGTAAATGAACTTGCATCTCTTGGAGTTAAGTTTATTGACTTAACCGGTGGAGAGCCTTTGCTTCACAAAGATATTCACCTGATGGCTGAAGAAGCTCATAATATTAAAATTCAAACAAGCATTACTACAAATGCACTTCTGTACCCGAAGTTTGCTGATAAACTTGCAGGTAAAATAAATCTCCTTCATTTCTCATTGGATTCTCCCGATGAAGAAGAACATAATAAAATAAGAGGAGTGAAATGTTACAATAAAGTTCTTGAAAGTATAGAAATTGCAAAATCAATTGGTGAGTTTCCCGATATTATTTTTACTCCAACAAATGAAACTTATCATAAACTTCCTCAGATGCACGAGATAGCTGCAAAATATGGATTAGTTTTGCTTGTTAATCCTGTTTTCTCTTATTTTGGAAATCCAGGTTTAGACCTCAAAGCTATTCAATATATTGAAGAATATATTGAAGGAAAGTTTGATATATACTTGAACAATGCCTTTCTGAAATTAAGAAAAGATGGCGGGAATAATATAAATAAACCTTCTTGCAAAGCTGTATCAAGAGTAATAGTAATTTCTCCGGACAATAAAGTTATACTTCCTTGTTATCACTTTGGTAATAAACAATTTGAAATTAAAACTTCTATTAAAGAATTAAGAAATTCAGATGAAGTAAAATTTTATATGAAGAATGAAGGAAGATTTGAATTTTGCCAGGGATGTACTGTCAATTGTTACTTTGAGCCTTCATTTGCTTTTCCTCTAAATTATTATTCAGCAATAAGTTTAAATTCAAAGTTTAAATATTTTTATAATAAATTAGTGAAACAAAAAATTCAAAAAAGATTATTCAAACTACGGAACGAAGTTAATGGTTAAAAAACTTTTTATTATTCTATTATTAAGTATTATAAGTGTTAGTGCACAGGTAACAACCACAGTTATTTATAGATATTCTGAATGGTTTCCTAAAGATTTGAACATTCAACCTTTTACTGCAAACTTTTTGGAGCCAAGGGCAGGGTTTAGTTTTTTTCTTGGGAAGAAAAATTTAAGATTAGATATTGGCACATCAGAAGATTTATACCAAATGATAGATAGTAATAAAGTTTTTTCATTTGGAGCAGATGTTTTTACATATACCAGATTAAGAAGCACTAAGGAATTTAAATTTCCTGTTGAGACAGTAGATTATCTTTTTGGTCTAAATGTAGGATATAAAATATTTGATGATAATAGTGAATATGGAGCAAGATTAAGAGTAAGTCATATTAGTGCGCATTTAGTAGATGGTCAATTTGATTTGAACAGTTATCAATGGAGAGATGGAACTCCATTTGTATTCAGCAGGGAATACATTGAGTTAATGCCTTATTATAAATACAATGAATTAAGGATGTATGCAGGTTTAACTTACCTTTTTCATACAACTCCTCCGGGAATTGGTAAGGGTATATTTCAATTAGGATTTGATTACTTTTACGAGAACGTAAATCTTCCTTTTACTCCCTTTGCTGCTTACGACTTTAAGTTATCTAAAGTAAATAAATATAAAGGAAATAATACTATCTTTGCAGGAATTAAATTCGACAACCTTTCAAGCAAAGGTCTAAGTATTTATTACAGCTATATTTCTGGTTACAGTGTACACGGAGAACTTTTTTACAAAACAGAGAATTATTCATCCATAGGAATAAATTTAGATTTTTAAGACATTTCGTATATGCCGAAATCAAAAAATAATTATTTTATCCACATAGGACTATTTCTAATTACCTTTGTTACCACAACAATTGCAGGGATGCAGTGGACTACAGGAATTGCAGGACCATTTGCATTGGAGTCCATGGTTACCGGATTGCCATATTCAATCTCTATTATGTTTATGATAACCTGCCACGAATTTGGTCATTATTTTGCAGCCAAGTATCATAATGTCGAAGCAACTTTACCTTATTACATTCCTTTTCCTTTTATGGGCGGATTATTCTTGAATTTTGGTACAATGGGTGCAGTTATTAGGACAAAAACTCCTGTAATGAATAAAAAAGCAATGTTTGATATTGGCATTGCCGGTCCTATTGCAGGGTTTGTAGCTACAATAGGGATTTTATTAATTGGGTTTTTAACACTGCCCGGTAAAGAATATATTTTAGCAATTCATCCTGATTATTTTTCTCCTGAGTATGGCAAAACAGGATTACAATTTGGTTTTGGGAATAATTTAATTTTCTTATTCTTCAAATGGCTGTTTGCAGATAATTATGCCTTCTTCCCTCCAATGAGTGAAATTTATCATTATCCATTTTTATGTGTTGGCTGGTTTGGGTTATTCATTACGGCAATGAATATGATTCCTGTTGGTCAATTGGATGGAGGTCATATATCTTATGCTTTGTTTGGTGACAAAAAGCAATATACAATAGCTGTTATTTGCTTTATGGCTTTATTTGCATTTGGATTGATTGGAATTTCAGAGTATGTACTTGAAATGCCAATTAAACTTGGTTGGGAAGGATGGCTGGTATGGGCATTACTTTTATTTTTTATTATAAAATTAAAGCATCCTCCTATTCATGATTCAGAAGAAATAGATAGTAAAAGAAGAATTTTAGGCTACATTAGTTTTGCAATTTTAATTTTATCTTTTACACCAATACCATTTACAGGCGTTTAAACTTTAATAATAATGATTATGAAAAAATATTTTTTTGTGCTTCTTATTCTAATTTCATTTTATGGATGTAAAAAAGAATTTAACGATATTGTAAATCCTGTTGAATATAATTATTCAGTAGTAGGTATAAATTCATTTGCCTCGTTCAATTATACTCCTCTTGATTCTACAATTACTTTCTGGATAAAAATAGAAGGGAAGGAAAATATAAAAGAAGCATTTATAGAACTATATCAGCCGGGTTCAACAAATGGAATTAAAATAAATTTAAATGATGCCGGGGTTGATGGTGATGTTACATTAAATGATGGGATTTTTTCTGCTGATGTTAACTTTTCTCAAAATGATTTAAATGGAAATTATACTGTAGAATATTATGTAGTTAATAAAATAGGTGAAGCAACAAAAGCTGCTGTTCATACTTTTACATATAATAATGGGCAAGCAAATATTCCTCCGGTTATTTTATCTGTTAATGTTGAACCAGATACAATGATTGTTACAGATACAACAGCAATAAAAAGTGTTGTTCAGGTATCTGATGAAAATGGTTTAAGCGATATAGAAACAGTATTCTTTATTGTTACCAGACCAGATGGAACATCTAATGGTGCACGATTGGAATTATATGATAATGGGTTATTTGGAGATGATGTTGCCAACGATGGTTTTTATTCCTGGGTATTCTATGTTTTTAATACAAATATGAAAGGTACTTATAGGTTTGATTTTCAGGCAATTGACCGTGGTAAAAAGAGCAGCAGTATTGTACCTGTAAACGTAGTTATACAATGATAAAAGATAAAATTAAAATTGTTAAGGGCGATATAACCAAGCATAAAGTGGATGCTATTGTTAATGCAGCTAATAGCACTTTGCTTGGAGGTGGTGGAGTTGATGGAGCAATTCATCGTGCGGCAGGCAGTCAGTTGCTTGATGAATGCAGAGCATTAAATGGTTGTAAAACAGGTGAAGCAAAGATTACTAAAGGCTATAAACTTCCTGCTAAATATGTAATTCATACAGTAGGACCAATTTATCATTTCAATAAAAATCAGGAACAGCTTTTAAGGAATTGTTATCAAAATTCACTTGAGCTTGCAGTAAAGAATAATATTAAGACTATTGCCTTTCCATCAATTAGTACTGGCATATACGGCTATCCTGTTGAAGAAGCTTCAGTAATTGCATTCAGTACTGTTAAAGATTTTTTGAAAAATAATGATTCAATACAAGAAGTAACTTTTGTTTGTTTTGATGATAAAACATTCAATGACTATAACAATCTATATTCAAATTATGATGAAAATAATGCATAATAAAAAACTTATACTTTTTTTAATAATATTATTTCCTGCTGTTTTACTTTGTCAAAACACTCCAACAGGTTTTTTATTGGGAGATGAAAATTCTTTAAATAAAATAAATGATCTTACTCCAAGCGGTAATAGCATAAGTGATATTGCAACATCAGGAGATACTATTTGGGTGGGTTCAAATAGAGGATTAAGTGTTTCATATGACAAAGGAAATAACTGGACCAACTTTTATGGCTCCGAAGCTTTCGGGACTGAAAGTATAGCTGCATTAACATATTACAACGGAATAATTGCAGCATCTACTGCACATTCAATAGAAAAGGATGGTCAAGATTTTGCTGAGGGAAGTGGATTAAGAATTAGTTTTGATGCCGGAAGAAACTGGATAGTTGTTCCACAGCCTCTCGATGTTCCAAATGATACTGTAGTAGTTTATGGTGAGAATAGATTAAGAGCATTACCTGTTACAGTTGCAGTACAAAATTTAACTTATGATATAGCAATTAATAATAAATATATATTTATTGCTTCATTTGCAGGAAGTTTGAGAAAAGTAATAATTGATAGTCTTGTTGCAAACCCTAATAGAAGATGGGAAAGAGTAGTACTTCCTCCTGATAGATTAAACAGTGTAAGTCCAACAGACACATTAGATTTTTGCATGCAGCCGGTTTCAGGGAAGTTTTGTTCTGAAAATAATTTGAACTATAGATTGTTTTCTGTTATAGCTATTAATGATTCCATTATATTTGCAGGCTCAGCTGGAGGAATAAATAAATCAACTGATGGGGGTATTAGTTGGATAAAATATTCTCATCAAAATCAGGATGAACCCATAACAGGTAATTTTGTTGTAGCACTTGGCTTTAATAAATATAATAACAGACTATGGGCAGCAACCTGGAGAGCTGAAGGAACAAGTGAGTTTTCTGGTGTAAGTACATCTTCAAATTTCGGAGAGTCTTGGCAAAATTATCTTGAAGGAGAAAAAGTTCATAATTTTGGTTTTAAATTAAATCAGGTTTTAGCACCTGCAGATGGTGGAATGTTTAAAACTGCTGATAATGGAATCACTTGGATTACTCCAACTTTAATTCAAGATGATAAATATAAAATAGAATTTAATATTTCAAAATTTTATTCTGCCGCTGAAAGTGCGGGATTTACCTGGCTCGGTTCAAGTGAAGGATTAGTTAGATTTACCGGTACATCTGATAACTGGGAGGGTAAATGGAAAATTTATTTTGCTTCGCAGCCTTTTGCAGGTAATGATGATTCTTATGCATTTCCAAATCCTTTTTCTCCAAAGTTAGATTTGTTAAAGATAAAATATAAATCTTTAAATTCTCCAGTAAGCATAAGAATATTGAACTTTTCTATGCAGCCTGTTAGGACTATAATTCAGAACAGTGTAATTAATGAAGCGGAACCGATTGAATATTGGAATGGCAAAGATGAAAATGGTAGCTTAGTACCTAATGGTGTTTATTTCTATTGTATCGAAAGAGAGGATTCTGAACCTCTTTATGGTAAAATTATTGTATTACAATAAAGGTTTTAAATGAGAAAATATATTTTTTTATTTTTTATATTATTTACAGCATTAGTTACTGCTCAGCCTCAATTCAGTAAGATAAGCAGTTCACCCGGAGCGTTTAGTAGAATGGGATTTGGTGCTAGAGGTATGGGTATGGGTAATTCAATGTCTGCGGTTACTTATGGTAATTTAGTTTCTTATTATAATCCTGCTCTATCAGCTTTTCAAGAAAAGAATGCTTTTCAAACCTCTTATTCAATATTATCATTAGACAGAAGTTTGAACTTCTTGAATTTTACAAGAAGATTTGATTTTTATTCTTCATCAGATACTTCAGCAAATAAAAAACCTCGTTCAAGTGCAGGAATAAGTTTAGGCATTATAAACTCGGGAGTTTCAGGTATAGAAGTTCGAGATAATCAGGGGATGAAATCTGATGTTGTTTCAACTTCTGAAAATCAATTTTTTATCGGGCTGGCAAATCGCTTTTCGGAAAAATTTTCATTGGGTATTGCAATTAAGTTTTATTACTTCAAATTATATGAAGAAATAAACTCAACAGGTTTTGGTATAGACCTCGGTGCATTATATAGAATAAATGATAAGTTTAATTTATCATTTATGTTAACTGACCTCAATAGCAAATATAAATGGGATTCATCCCCAATTTATAAGGAAGAGGGTTCAGCACCTGAAGATAAATTTCCATTAATAAAAAAGATAGGTTTCAGTTATAGAGATGAAAAAAGCGGCGTGCTTGCATCAGTAGAACTCGAAGCAAGCAACAAAGAAACAAACATATTCAGATTTGGCATTGAATATAATATTTTTACGGACTTATATTTAAGAGGTGGAATTGACCAGATAAATCTAAAGAATAAAGATTTCCCAGTAGAACCATCTTTAGGATTTTCTTTCTTCCGTAGTTTTAATAATATTAGAATTGGTGTTGATTATGCCTTTGTTGTTGAACAATATTCTCCGACCGACAGACATATTGTTGGTCTTAATGTAACTTTTTAATAGTTGAAGAAATTACTTTTATGAAAAAAATATTTTTAGTGTTCTTAATTTTTGGAATTAATCTTTTTGCACAATCGTCCTCAAGTACAGGCTTATCTTTCTTAAAGTTCAGCTTTGGAGCAAGGAATGCTGCTTTGGGTGATGCAGGCACTGCATTATCTAATGATGTTACTTCTTTGTTTTATAATCCTGCTAAACTTCCCTATACAAGCAATACTGAAATTATGGTTATGCATAATGAATGGGTACAAGATGTAAGAAGTGAAGTATTAGGTGTAAGCACATTCATTGGTAAAGTACCACTGGCATTTGGATTTAACATTACATCAGCAGATAATATTGAAATAAGACAGATTGCTTCAGCTGAGCCAATCTCTACTTTCAATGCTCATTATTTCTTTGGAAGTATTTCTTCAGGTTTTTTTATTACTGATAGTATTACTGCCGGTGCTTCTGTAAAATATTTGTTTGAGAGTTTGTATACTGATGAAGCTCAGGGATGGGGTTTTGATGTTGCTTTAAATTATAGAAGTATGATTGAAGGTTTGGAACTGTCCGCAGCAGTCAGAAACTTTGGTACAATGAATGCATTGAAAGTTGAAAAAACTAAACTACCTGCTGAGCTTAGAATTGGTCCCTCATATAAATTCGAATTAAGTAATTTTCCTTTAGATATTACTGCCGGAGCTGAATACCTTAAGTTCTTTGACAGCAAAGATAATCATTTGAACTTTGGTGCAGAATTTCTATATGATAATTTATTGTCTCTTAGAGGCGGTTATCAAACAGGATTTGAAGCACGTAGCTATACTTTAGGCTTAGGTCTTCAATGGAATAAGTTATCATTTGATTATGCATTTGTTCCTTTTAATTCAGGACTTGGGACAAGTAACCTGCTTTCCTTAAAAATTAAATTTTAATGGATGCGGAATTAAATAATTTCTTTAAATACTTAGCTGCTGAAAGTGGAAAAATAATAAAAGATTATTTTAGGAAACCTATAACCATTGATAACAAACCGGATAATTCACCTGTAACAATTGCGGACAAACTTGTTGAAGAAAAACTAAGAGAACTAATAAGTAAGAAGTATCCTCAACACGGAATTATAGGGGAGGAGTTTGGAAGTATCAATGATGATGCAGAATATAAATGGGTGATTGACCCAATTGATGGTACAAAAAGTTTTATTTGCGGCACTATAACTTTTGGGACTTTGATTGCATTATTAAAAAACGAGGAACCTATTATTGGATGTTTTAATCAGCCTATTTTAAATGAATTTTTAATTGGTGACAACTCAAAAACATACCTGAATGATGTACAAGTTTACGTCAAGAAAACAACTGAATTAAAAGATTCCATCCTTCTTACCACAGACCATAGAAATATTAAAAAACACAGAGATATAGAGTCTTTCAATTACTTAATTGACCAGGTTAAAATTTATAGAAATTGGGGAGATTGTTACGGTTATTATCTTCTTGCTACCGGATTTGCTGATATTATGATTGACCCCATAATGGCAATATGGGATACTGCCGCAATCATTCCTTTAATAAGAGGAGCAGGAGGAATTATTACGGATTATTATGGAGGTGATCCTCTAAAAGGAAATAGTATTATTGCCTCATCTACACAGGAATTACATACCAAAGTTTTAGAGATTTTAAATTAAAATCTAACTAACAAAAAAATTAATATTATTATTACTGCTGATATAATATTTATGGGAAGTACTTTTTTCTTTAATGAAAATAAAATTACCATTGTTATTATGCTTGTTAGTAAAATCATTAATGGATGTAAGTGAAATAACTGAGTAATACCTGGTACTGAATTATTAAGAGCGGCAAGTTCAAGAGTAGTTTTTAAAGGATCAACTGCAATAAAATATGCAAAGAATAATGCTATCGAAAATAAAAATATTTTCTTTGTGTTTTTATTATTTCTAAAATATTCTAAAGCACTTCTTACAGCTAATAACATTCCGCCAAACAATGTGAAATAGTATAACCCCATTGTTGAACCATCAACTTTACCAATTACTTTCATATCAACAATCATTTGTGGAGGAAGCTGCTGAGTTTTATTATCATAATTTATTAAAACTTTGTATTGAACTTTAGAAACAGGTTTAATTTCCGGTAAATATGCATACAGAACTTTATCTGAATCCTTCATAGCAATTGTTTTCCATTCATCTGGACTATTTAATCTCCATAAAACATTACCGCTCAACTTAGAAGTATCTTTATAAATCATTACTTTATAGTTTTTGTCAGATGTTACTTTATCAAACTTGTAAGTGATCTTATTATCACCTAAGAATAAGGAAGAAGATATAGGATGCTTTGAATCTGTAATATTATAAAAGTATCCTACTAAAAAGGTTATTATTATGGAAGCTGTCCAAAGTATAAAGGTGTTTTTCATATATCTTTATTTTAGTTTAGATTAAAATAAGGATATATGTCTATAAGCAAAATATTAATTAAGACATCAATCTATTTATAAAGAAGTCCCAACTTTTATTCTGGCATTAACAGCAATAGTAGTTACTCCAAATTTTTCTTTATCTGTCTTAGTTAAAATAACAGATGGTCCAATAGAAAAAGAAGAGAATCCCCAGCTATCAAAAACTTTCTGCACAAGAACATCAATTACATACTGCGGTTGTCGTATATCGCTATTAGTCATAGCATCAAATCTAAAATCAAAGGTACTCCCAGCCATTGACATTTCTCTACCTGTAAAGCCTATGTGCAATTCATTTAAATATCTTGCAACATAGAATTTAGCTCTTGTAGAACCGAGAAGACTAAAAGGATATCTGAACTCCCAATTTAAATATCCACTATTAACAAGCTTAGCGTGATAATCTAAGGTATCATATCTTGTATAAAGGGCTATATTACCTTTGGTCCAATTTTCTACTGATTTTGTATAACCGACCTGAAAGAAATTTCCAAAGGGTATTACATAAGCAATTTGAAATCCCTTAGTTACAAAAAGATTATTATGATTATTTGTATGTTTTACATCAGTAATAGCATCAACATTGCTAAAGTAACCCGCCGAAAAACCAAGAATGTGAAAATTTGCTTCAATCATATTGGTTTCCAAAGAACCTGAGTATGGAGTTCCTATACCTAATGAGACTCCAATATCACTTTTTATAGGCACACCAAACCTTTCACCTCCAAAAACCTGGAAGAAAGGATTTATATATCCAGTACTTGCAGATATTTGAGTCTTAGTTGGAGTAGACAAAATTTTCTTAACATTCATTTTTTCAAACACTCTTGTAAATACACTTCCATAATGAATATCTTCTTCAAGATTTAATTTGAAAGGATATGTTTGGATTCTAGCTCTGGTTTCAGCAGTGAAGGCAAGATAAGGATAAAGAGCACCTTTAATAGAAACAGTCTGATTATTAGCATCTCTAAGATCAACTATAATTTCTGACTTAGGATCCGGAGGGTCGATAAAAACCTCTTGTTGTATTATTACAAATAGGCTATCATCAAAGGGTTCCATTTGATAATAAAGAATTGGTTCATCTTCCTGAGCAAAAAGAATTGATGTATTTGTGCTGAATAGAATGACTATCAGCAAATAAAAGATTATGTGCCTTTTCATAAATCTCCCAAGACTATTTAAAATGATAAATTTTTCTCTTTAACGGAGATTAAATCATCATTAACAAGGGGGTAAGTTTTCTTACCCCCTTTAGAGATGAATCATAAAGAAGTACCGACCTTTAATCGCATATTTACGAAGAGAGAAGTAACTCCAAATGTACCTTTGTTTGTTTTTGTAAGTATTGCAGAAGGTCCAATTGAGAATGCAGAAAATCCCCAACTGTCAAATACTTTTTGAACAAGGATATCAAAAACATACTGGGGCTGTCTAATATCGCTTTTAGGCATAGCATCGAATCTAAAATCAAAGGTACTTCCTGCCATAGATAATTCTCTACCGGTAAAACCGATATGCCATTCATTTAAGTATTGAGCAAGATAAAATTTTGCTCTGGTGGATCCTAAGAAACTGAATGGATATCGGAATTCCCAGTTAAAGAACGATCTATTTACTAATTTTGCATGAAAATTTAATGTATCAAATCTTTGATAGTTAGCAGTAATTGCACGAGTCCAATTTTCGGTTAATCCTGTATAACCGATTTGCAAAAAGTTACCAAATGGTATTACATAAGCAACCTGAAAACCTTGAGTTACAAAAATATTATTATGATTATTAGTTGTTTTAGCTTCAACTAAAGCATCAACGTGACTGAAAAATCCACCTGAAAATCCAAGAATATGGAAGTTTGCCTCAATCATATTTGTTTCAAAAGGTCCTGAATATGGAGTACCTAAACCAAAAGAAAGTCCTATATCGCTTTTAATTGGAACTCCAAATCTTTCTCCACCAAATACCTGGAAAAATGGATTTACATAAGCATATCCGGCCACAATCTGACTCTTGGTTGGAGGTGCAAGTAATTTCCCAAATCTCATTTTTTCAAATACTCTTGTGAAAACGCTTCCATAATGAATATCTTCTTCAAGGTTTAATTTAAAAGGGTAAGTTTGAATTCTTGCTCTGGTTTCAGGGGTAAATGCCAAATATGGATATAAGGCTCCTTTAATAGAAACAGTTTGATTATTAGCATCTCTAAGGTCAATGATAATTTCCGACTTTGGATCAGGCGGATCAATAAAAACTTCTTCCTGAATTTTAATGAACAAGCTATCATCAAATGGCTCCATTTGATAATATAAAATAGGTTCTTCCTCCTGAGCATAAACAAAGTTATTGTATCCTAATCCAAGTATTACTAATAATAAGCTAAGTATAAGAATATTTTTTTTCATAATTTCATCCGGGTATTATTTTGAAAACTCTGTAAAATAAAATGCATCACCAACTTGAACACGTTGTTTAGTTCTATCGTCTACAGCAATAAAAAAGAAATTGGCTTTATATCGTCCATCAGATTCTCTTAAACCGCTGTTTCTATCAGCCCATTCATCAAATTTAGTTTCATTGGCTGCAAGTTTTAATGAAACATTATAGACTAAATTACCTTTGTTGTCTTTTTGAGGACCAACGATTGAAATAGGACCTGATGGACTAATTTTTAACTGGTCAGGTCTTTCATCTATAATTGTAACTTTAAAAGCGGTTACTCTTTGCAGTTCATTAACATAAATATCCGAACCACTCATCTTTGTGGTAACACGTTCAATCTTTATTTCTGGAGGTTTGTTTGGTAATACTTTTATTTTAGAATTTTGATTTCCATATTTTGCAACAATTTCAGATTGACTACCTAAATCAAATTGTTTCTCCTCTCCAGGTTGAATAGTAGTAATAACAGAACCATTAGGGTCCTGTAATGTTAAAGTAACATTACCTGAATTTTTAACTCTGTTCCAGGTATTTTGAATAAAAGAATAATCATAACTAATAGGAAGCTGACTCAACGTTTGTTCTTCAACAGGTTTTTCTTCCTCTTTAATTATTTCCGGTACTCGTTCTTCTTTAGGAATTTCTTTAATTATTTTGGTTAATGAAGTTAATTTTAAATTAGCTTTTGCCAGCTGCTGTTTTAGTTCTTCATTTTGAACCTCAGCATCCTGATTAACTTTAATATCAAAATTAATTCCCAAAGCATATAATGAGTCTAGAATAGCTTTAAGAGAATCCATTTGAGTTTTTTCAACTACTTTTTCTTTTGCAACTACTCTGCTTAAATCTAAGTCTGCACCTTTTAATGCAAGCACTGTAATTACGAAAATGTACAGTACCTGATAAATTATAAACTTGCTGTCTCTATTTTTATTTACCATAATTCACCTTATTTTCTTACGACAATGGATTCTAATGATTTCAATCCTACGAGAGTTTTGTCATCAGACAAGGATTTTGATGCAGCTGAAATAGATAATGCAAGCTGATTTAATTGAGCAATTTTTTCATTATCAAAAGTATTTACTTTGGTAATATCTTTAATTAGTTCATTTATTGAAGCAAAGTTTTTTGCCAAAGCTGTACTTAGACCATATGTCTGCTCAAGTAAAGTTTTATAAACTTCCATATCCTTAACTGAGAATTCTTTTTCAATACTCATTCCTGATTTATTGCTAATCTGCTGAATAAGGTTTTTAGAATTTTCAATCTGGATTTTTGAAAAATATTTATCTCTAATATCTTTAACATGCGTAACAATATTTTGGAATTCGACTCCTAATTGATCAAGAACAGGTTCAAATAATTTACCAATAGCTAAAATTATTAAAGCCTTAATTTCAAAAGGAACTGATAATCCTAAGAATATTTCTTCTCCAAGCTTAATACTAATTAATAATAATGCGGCACCTATCAAAGGTAAAGCAGTAGAAATACTATCAATTATGCTTGTGTAGGAAGTAATTATTCTATCTATTGTTTCTGAAGCAGGAGAACGGGTTATCTCTGCTTTCAATTTATTATAAGCCATAAAAGCCATAAAGATAAAGAATGCATACACTACAACAGGAAGCCACCAGAAACTATAAGGAGTAATTACTTCCTCAACAGGTGTCCAGGTAGGGAAGAGAGTTTTAGCTATCTTTATTGATATATTACCTAAAAGCGGTACATAAGCTAAATCCAGAAAAAAGGAAAGTATAAGAGCAAGAAAAGATATAATGGCCGGTTTTATAACTAAAGAAAATTTAACTTTTTCAATCGCAGCATCTTTATATCTATCAACTTCTCCCTCTAAACCATTCTTCATATAAAAGTCAGGGTTATTACTATGCAGTGTATTATCCTTCACATTAACAACATCTTTTGAAAACATTATCACCTCACTATTTTCTTTATAATTCATTTCATTCACTAGAGTACTTTAACAACTTCCATACCATTTAAATAGTATCATTTTTTATTCAATTCTATTTTTATTTTTTTGTTAAGTACAAAAAAAGGAATGCATTTCATTTTTTGAACCGGTTTTAACAAAAAAAAATGTGATATAAATTCGAATAGCTTCATTTGATTTACATACTATTCTATTAGATAATTTATTTAGTATATTTTCATAATACTTAATTTGATTTATTTAATAATTCAGAAATGCCAAATCAAAAATTATTTGAGATAAATACTCGAGTTTGGATTAAGAAATTTCCTGGTGTTTGCAGCTTATCAGAAGTTCCTATAGATTACTTTATAAATTTAAAAGAACGTGGATTTGATTATATATGGTTAATGGGGATTTGGAAAACAAGTAGTGAACTTATAGAGAAATGCTGCTATACTCCTGACCTTATTATGTCCTACGACAAGAGCTTAAAAGACTGGAAAAAGGAAGATGTAATTGGCTCTCCTTATGCCATTGATGAGTATAAGTTAGATGAAAGGTTTGGTAAAGAGGATTTATTAGCCTTTAAAAAACAGCTTAATAAAATTGGTTTGAAGTTAATATTAGATTTTGTTCCAAATCATTTTAGTGCTGCAACAAAGTACCTTATAGAGTACCCCGAAATATTTTTGCAGGGAGACGAAAATATTTTAAGGAATAATTCATTCACTTTTTTCAAACACGAACAATTAGATAAAGTTTATGCTCACGGAAGGGACCCATTCTTTCCTGCTTGGACCGATACTGTACAGGTTAATTATTTTAATGAAGAGGCCCGAACTTTTATGACTAATATCCTATTGGGTATTATGAAATTGTGTGATGGTGTTAGATGCGATATGGCTATGCTTCCATTAAACAATGTTTTCCATAATACCTGGCTGGGATTACTTAATAAAGATAATAAACCGGAAAAAGAATTTTGGGAAATTGCAATTAAGGAAGTTAAAAAAATAAATCCGCATTTTGTTTTTATTGCAGAAACTTACTGGGATTTAGAATGGGAAATGCAGCAATTAAATTTTGATTTTACATATGATAAAAGATTAACAGACAGACTCGAAGAAGGACACATTGAGGGTATTAAATCCCATTTGACTGCAGAAATAAATTTTCAAATGCGTTCTGTCAGGTTTATTGAAAACCACGATGAACAAAGAGCTGTTTCAAAATTTGGTAAATTCAGGTCTCTCGCTGCAGCTACAGTAATAAGTACTATACCCGGATTGAAGCTTTACTATGATGGTCAATTTGAAGGAAGAAAAATTAAGCTTCCTGTACAATTAGGGAAGGAATCTATTGAAAAAATATCGGGTACAGTAAGCAGATATTATGAGAGAATACTTGATATAACAAAGCACGAAATTTTCAGAGATGGAAACTGGTCAATGCTTAATGCAATTCAGGCTGTTGATGACACCAGTGAAAATATGCTATGCTGGATATGGTCTTTAAAAGATGATATTAGATTAATTGTTATAAATTATTCCAATGCAAATTCAAGATGTAGAATAATGTTTAATTTCAATGCCATAGGAAAGAGAACAATTATCTTGAAAGACCTTTTGACTAATGAACTATATGAAAGGAACGTTAAAGAAATTGTTGACCTTGGTTTGTATGTAGAACTTAAACCATATACCTCGCATATTTTTCAACTCATTTAGGTCGTTAGTTCAGTAGGGTATTAAAATTTGAGTTAACCTCTTAATAACTTTTTTTATAATTACTATAATTCTATTTTTAGGCTGTAATTAAAAACGGTATCAAAAGTTTTTAGCTGCTAACCTAAAAAGCTGTTTTTTCTTGATTTTATCGAGAAGGAACAGCTTTTTTATTTTTGTTTAAACACTTTTTATTTTAACTTATTAGTAGAATCTTTTTTTTAATTTTAACATCAGATAAATATGGCGCAAAAGAAAACTATTAAGCCGAAAGAAAGGCAGATTGGAAAAAAACAAGCTCCTTCTAAGAAGCCATTAATAGATCCCAGATATAAAAATACTTTTTGGACTGCGGTAATTATTCTTGTTCTTTTAGTTTTTTTTATAATAAATAATACCAGAGATGTACCTGAAAGTGGACCATATCCACCCGGTTTTAATCCTGATAGTGCTAAAAAAGTTTTAAATAATAAATAAAAATAGGTAAACAATGAACAAAAGATTTTTTTTCATATTGTTTATTGCAGCAATATTTTCTTCAATAGGCTGCAAGAATAATACACAAGAAGAAAATAAAGATGTATTAGCTTATAACGAGCAAAATGATTTTAATAGTAATTCAGCTCTTTCAGAAAAAGCACCTGATTTTACTTTGAAAAGTGTAGATGGGAAGAATATTAAATTATCCTCTTACAAAGGGAAAATAGTAATTTTAGATTTTTGGGCAACCTGGTGTGGTCCTTGCAGAAAAGGTATTCCTGATTTAATTTCTTTACAAAAAGAATTTCCAAAAGATTTAGTAGTTATTGGTATTTCTGTTGATAGAGAAACAAAGAATAATGTTCCAAAATTTATTAAGGATTATGGAGTAAATTATCCTATAGTTTATTACACAGAAGATGTTGTTAAAAACTATGGCGGCATAGAAGCAATTCCTACTGCATTTATCATTGATAAAAATGGAAATATAGTTGACAAGCACGTTGGCTTAGTTGATAAAGATATTTATGTAAAGACAATAAAGAAATTAAAAGGATAAAATACTTTTAATCGAGTTTAAAAAGCTGCCTTAATATTAAATTAAGACAGCTTTTTTGTTTTAAAAATTTTTGCAGTATTTCTACGGAATAATCTTCATCATTAGTGAGAATTGCTATTACTATTATTCCTACGGAATAAAAAAATGATATGATTAAATTTTATTTACAAGCACCGAAGGTGCGGTTCCATCTTTAGCCGTTAGCGTAAGCTAATGGTATATATTAAAATTATCTAAAGCCCTGAAGGGGCGGCTCTCATTTATGATTGATTACTCTTAATTATGTCTACCGAATGCTTCAATAAATTAATATTGTTTTACTTTCTAAACAAATAAAAAATTAAAGTTAACAATAAACTCAAAATAATTGATGTTACAATGGGGAAGTAGAAAGTAAAATTATCCTTCTTTATTATAATATCTCCAGGTAATTTCCCAAGAGGAAGCTTATCGCCAAACAACCAAATCAATCCAAGAATGATTGTAACAGCTAAAAACACAAAGAATAATATTTTGATAATATTTTGATATTCCGGCATATTAAAATTTACATTTTGTTAATAAAAGATAATTCTAATGCCTTAAAATAAAAAAAAGGTTTTTGTTTTCAGGTGAAAAAAGATTATTTTAATCAAGATTAATCTAAGTGGGGTAAATTATGTTAGATGGTACAAAAACAAAACCAAAAATCTTGATTGTTGAAGATGATTACGATAATCAAAAATTTTTGGAAATTTTCTTAAAGAAATATTACGATGTAGTTACTTGCGAATCTGAGCAGTCATTTTATAAATGCTTAAATGATTATTCATTTGATTTAATTATAATGGATATATCATTGAAGGGAAACAAAAACGGACTCGAGCTTACTAAAGAAATAAAAAATAATCCACAATACAAAAACTTGCCAATTGTTTGTTTAACCGCTCATGCTTTTCCAAAGGATAAAGAAAACGCTATTGAGGCTGGGGTTGATGTATTTTTATCCAAACCTGTGGAGAACTTTGTGCTAATAAATACAATTAATGATTTTTTGAAAAAGAAGTTTGTAAATAATTTTTAAGCATAAAAAAAGCAGTCATCAAGCTGCTTTTTTGTTTTTAACTTCTTTTAAATCTTAGTTCTTCTAACGTTAGTATTAAAGATATTCGATGAGTCTCAGGCAGCCTGTCTAATTCCTTCATATTGAATTTAGCAAAAGAATAATCGATATTAAGTTTCGGAAGTCTTACTCCTGCACCAATTGTATATTGTTTAACATCGTTATAGCCGGCACGTATTGCAAATAAATTTTGGAAGTTATATTCCAATCCTGCATGCATATCAAAACTAACAGGACCAATATTAAAGTTGGATGCAAATCTTCTGTTTTCAAATCTTATATCAAAATCAAAAGCCGGAGTTAATTTACCCCATAAAATTTCCCAACCATAAGCTGCACCTACTTTCAAAGTTGGAGTTATAAGTTCGTTTCTTCCTGTACTCCAGGCAAGCAAAGTAGTTGTAATATCCTGAACGTTTGCACCTACTGATAAATTTTCGATAGGGAAGTACATTGCGCCAACATCAAAACCAAAACCTGTAGCACTGTACTCTGCCAAATCTCTTCTGATAATTTTTACATTTGCACCAACATATAATTTATCAGACCATCTTTTTGCAAAAGATAAATAAAATGCCCAATCCTGGTTACTGAAATAAGTAACTTTTGAAGGGTCTAACCTTGCAGTTGAGCTGTCAATATTATAAATAACTTCTTTAGTAACACCATCAATAAGAGCATCGCGTGTATCAGGTATATCATCAATTCCCAATCTCATAATGCTTAATGCAAAGGACATATCAGAGCCGTAAGGAATAGCTACAGCACCATAGTTATAATTAACCAGGTTGCCATATCTTTCATCGTGCATAAGAGCTATTTGAGGATAATCGAGATGAGCTAAACCTGCAGGATTATAATAACCTGCCGTAATATCATTAGATAAGGCTGTATAGGCTCCCCCCATACCTAATGGTCTTCCTCCAACTCCAATAGCTAAAAATTCACCTGCATACTTACTGAACACAGTTTGTGAATGGATGTAGCTTGTTGAGAGAAGCAGAAAAAGCAATAAAAATGATAATTTTTTGAACATCAGGATAAGCTCCGGATAAATATTATTTTATAATGTAAATCAAAATTGAGATTAATTAAATTAAAATCAAGTCTCTTTTTTAAGTGTAATGAGGGACAAACTGAAATGAATAATTCAAATTTATTTAATCAATCCCAAGAAAGTAATTTAATGTTTTATTATAATTATAATAATATCAAAAATTTTATTGACAATAATAAAATAAATAATTAGGTTATTATTGTAATATATTCCAATACCTCAAGGTATAGCAATAAATATAATGGGAACTATTTGCATGCAAAGCTGACATACCTATATTTTCATTTCTTAAATAGTTTCAACTTTATAATTCAGGAGATTTTATGAAGTCATTGCTTATTATCTTCCTTGTTTTTTTATCAGTCAACCTATTTTCTCAAAACTGGCCTGAAGCCATTGAAAAATGGTCTTTTCCTAAAAAAGTTGTGGAGGGTAAATATCCTTATATTACTCCAGACGGGAAAAGGCTTTATTACTTATATGGTGGATATTATTATATAGACAAAACAGATACAGGCTGGTCTGCTCCACACCTTATAAATTCAAATATAAATGGGTTTAATTTTAAAAGAAAAATAGTGCTTACACCTGATGAAAAAACTTTATTTTTCACTGCTACAGAAGACCATTTGATTTATAGAAGTTTTTGGAATGATTCTCTGAATGATTGGGGACCTGCTAATTTGATTCTTGAAAATGGATTTAATAGTGGTCACTTATCCTGGCATATGGGGAATTTTCTAAATGATTCTACTATGATTGTTCTTTATGGTGATGATTTATATATCAGTTTTTTAAATTATTATACAAAACTTTGGAGTACTCCTGTTAAATATCCGGATGCATCCTTAACTTTAAGAGCTTCTTGGGGAGGGTGGGTATCACCTAATAAAAAGAAGGTTTATTATTCTAGAGAAACTTATTCCCCTAATAGAGGTAATGATTTATTTGTTAGATATAAAAGTGATACTTCAATATATTATGATTTTCCATATACATTGAATATTTCCATTATAATGGACAGCCTTTATTTACTAGGGGAAATAAAAGGAAATAATGAATCCTGGCCCTACTTCACTTCTGATGGTAAAACTATGTACTTTGAAACCAACTATGATTCCGGAAGATTTACAATTTATGAAAGTAAAATGCTGATAGACGAAAATGGGGATACTGTTGTAACAAGAGTTGATGATTCAGAAAATTTTAATTTTCCTGATGATTTTTATTTATATCCATCATATCCAAATCCGTTCAACCCTTCCACTACAATAAGCTTTTCATTACCTTCAAGTGGATTTACTACTCTTAAAGTTTATGATATTTTGGGGAATGAAGTTGCTACTTTAGTTGGTGAAGATAAACCTTCCGGTAATTATAAGTTAGAGTTTAATGCATCAAATTTACCAAGTGGAGTATATTTTTATCAACTAAAAACAGGAAGTTATACTGATACTAAGAAAATGATTTTGATGAAATAATTTAAAACAAAAAAGGGCTGTTAAAGACAGCCCTTTGTAACTTAATTACTTTACCTCTATCAACGATGGGTCGTAGTCTTCAACTTTTTTGTAGCCTAATAAATTTAAAATGGTTGAAGCTATGTTTGTTAATCCCGGTGCTTTTACATCTGCCATTTTATATTCTCCCTTATATTGAGGGTCGTATATAATGAATGGGACTGGATTAAGTGTATGAGATGTTTTTGGAATTTTAACTCCTTTTGTAATGGTGTACATTTCATCTGCATTACCGTGGTCTGCAGTTATTAAAGCTATTCCATTTAATTCCTTTACAACTTCAAGAACCCTGCCTACGCATTGGTCTGTTGTTTCAACTGCTATAACTGCTGCATCGAAGTTGCCTGTATGTCCAACCATATCTCCATTGGGATAATTTAATCTGATGAATTTAAATTCTCCCGTTCTCATTAAGCGGATTGTTTCATCAGTTATCTCAACAGCTTTCATTTTGGGAGCTTTGTCAAATTGAATTCTATCAGAAGGGATTTCAATAAACTTTTCAAAATGTTCATCAATGTAGCCGGATTTATTTCCGTTCCAAAAATAAGTTACGTGTCCGTATTTCTGAGTTTCTGAAATTGCAAGACATTTAACTTTTTCGCAGACAAGGTATTCACTTAATGTTCTGTCTATTTCTGGAGGAAGTACTAAATAATTTTTTGGAATATGTAAGTCGCCATCATACTCCATCATACCTGCATATAGAACATTAGGAACACGCACTCTGTCAAATTCTTTAAAATCTTTTTCTTCAAAAGCTCTTGATAATTCAATAGCCCTATCTCCTCTAAAGTTAAAGAAAATAACAGCGTCATTATCTTGAATTGTACCAAAAGGTTTATCATTATCATCTACGATAACAAAGGATTCCATATACTGGTCAATCATATTAGGGTCTTCGTTGTACATTGTTTGAACTGCTTCTGCGGCAGATTTGAAATGTCTTGCATTACCCAGAACGTGAGCATCCCATCCTCTTTTAACAACAGACCAATCAGCGTTGTATCTATCCATAGTGGTAATCATTCTGCCGCCGCCAGAAGCAATCTTGTAACTAAATCCTTCTCTTTGGTTAATACTCTGAAGAACTCTTTCAAGCTGTTCAATATATATTAAAGCAGATTTACCCGGTACATCTCTGCCATCTAAAAGAATATGCACACGAACATTGTGAACGTTATTCTTTGCACAATTGTTTAATAATGCAATTAACTGGTTTATATGCGAATGCACATTTCCATCTGAAAGTAGTCCGATGAAGTGAACAGTATTGTTTGTTTTATCTGTATCTAAGATTTTTTTCCAAAGGGGAGTTTCAAATATTTTTCCTGTTTCAATAGCAGCATTAACAAGCTTAGCACCTTGAGCAAATACTCTTCCTGCACCAATGGCATTATGTCCAACTTCGCTATTACCCATATCATCTTCTGAAGGCAAACCAACAGCAGGACCGTGTGCCTTAAGCTGAGTATATAATGGACCTTTCATTAAACTATCTAAAACAGGAGTATTAGCTTTATAAACTGCATTACTATCATCTTGCTTACCAATACCAATCCCATCCATAATTATCAATACAAGAGGCCCGGGTCTTCCGTGAAAATTTTCTAATTTATCTAATTTAAAAGACATTTTTATTCCTTAAATAAAATTGAAGTACAAATATACCAAAAAGTAAAATTTCTTATCGTAACAAATTCAATCCTGCAACATCAACTTTCATCTTGTAAACACAATTTGTTTCATCCTCTGTAATGAATAATGTTTTCAGGTCATTCTCGCCAAACTCAACATTGCTGGGTTTTTTACCGGGAGTTTTAATTTTCTTGATCACATTTCCTTGAGGATCAAAAATAACAATATTACCTCCTCCAAAATGTGCAGCGTACAGGTTGCCTTCTTTGTCAATGGCAAGTCCATCAGGGTCACCACCTGGTAGTTCAGCAAAAACTTTTTTGTTTAAAAAGTTACCTTCTTCATCAACATTATAAACAAGTATTCTCTGTAAAGCAGATTCACAAACAAAGACTTTTGAAAAATCTTCATTAAACACTATTCCATTTGCAAAACCAATTCCTGAATCAGCAATAGTAACTTCTTTTGTTTTTATGTTTACCTTGAAAACTCTTCCATCAAGATTGTTTTTATCATAACTTTTTGGGTCAGTAAAGTAGAGGTTACCTTTATTGTCAAAAGCTAAATCATTTGGACGGTTAAATTTCACTCCATTATAACCAGGAATAAAAATTTCTGAATTACCATCTTTTGATATTTTTAATATTGCACCTATACCATAATCGCATGCATATAAAAATCCATCTTTATAAAATGTTAATCCATTGGTTTGTTTTAGTTTGAAAGGCTGCTGAGTTGAATCAATAAATTTAGTTTGACCATTTGAATTGATGATTGAAATAAATCCGCCATAACAACTGGATACATAAAGAGATTCTTTACCATCCCAGGCAGGACCTTCGGGGAAGTTCAAGTTTTCACCGACTTTAATCCATTCTTGTGAATACATAGTTGTAAAAGAAATTATAATGAGAATAAAACAAAAATAGTTTTTCATAACCTTACTTTAAATAATTGATTATGAAAAACTATAAAAATTAAATAGAATTACAATTGACGACTTATATGTTCAATGGTTTTTTTGAAGGGACAAAAATTCCGTGTCCAATTTTAAAATTTGTATTTGATATAGATATCGGAAGTTTTCCCTGAATGTCTATTTCACCAAAGATGGCTTTCAACATTGCTTTTTGAGATACAGGTGCATCTCCATATGCAGTTAAATATGTTGAAATTGCAGGGAAGGCTGATAGCAAATATGGATTTCCAAAACTTATTAACATTATAGGTTTATTTAATGCTTCAATATCTTTTATTAGTTTTATATTTTCAGGAGACAAATTTACAGTCCCCTGATATGCACGAACCTTAATATAAGCAGGAATGATAATTTCATCTGAAAGCTTTGCTAATTGAAGAGCTCGTTTATAATCTTTTATCGAACTTCTTCTTGAGATATAAATATTATTTACGTTTATATTTTTTTGAGAAATTAAATTCTGGAATAATTTAGATGATTCAATTCCATAACCCTCAGAAATTGTAATTACTGCAATTTCTTTTTTGTTAACGAAATTTAATGGAAGCATTTTTGCTTCATCTTTAACAAGAGTAATAGATTTATCTGCAATCTCTTCAGCTAATTTAAGATGCGCATTACTTGAACAAATCTGAGATATTGAATTTAAATTTGTGAATCTATGTTCTTCTATATTCAGCCATTTTTTTGCTGCCAATAATTTGCGAACACTTTGATTAATTCTTTCTTCAGTTATGGTTCCATTAACAACAGTATTATAAATTGCGTTAATTGCTGTTTCTTCATCAGGAGGGAAGAGGATTAAATCAACTCCTGCCTGGATAGCCATTACAGTAGCCTGAGCAACAGAATAGTATTTAGTAATAGCACTCATATTCATAGCATCAGTAATAACGAGTCCTTTAAACCCCATTGTAGTTTTTAAGAGATCTGATATCAAAGGTTTTGATAAGGTAGCTGGAATAAATTTGTTTTCATTATATGCAGGTACATTCAAATGTCCAACCATTACTGACTGCACTCCGGAATTTATTGATGCCTGAAATGGTGCTAACTCTAAATTCCTTAATTCCTCTTTTGAACCGGTTAATGTTGGTACGTCCTGATGAGAATCTATTTCTGTATTACCATGACCGGGAAAATGTTTAACAGTGGAGATATTTCCACCATCGATGGTACCTTGTATAAATGCTGAAGAAAATAATGATACAATATTTTTATCTTCAGAATATGAACGGATATTTATAATAGGATTTTCAGCATTGTTGTTTATGTCAGCAACAGGAGCATAATTTTGATGTATACCAATTGCGCGGCTTTCAATAGCAACTACTTTTCCCATTTCATATGCTAATTGAGGGTCATTAGTTGCAGCCAAAGCCATATTATAAGGAAATTCTAACCCATCAGATAAACGCATAGCTAAACCACGCTCAAAATCAGATGCAACTAAAAGAGGAATATTAGCAAGCTTCTGCATTTTGTTAATGAGGATTGCTTCATTCATTATATCCCCTTTAAAGAAAATTAAACCTCCAACTTTATCTTGCTGGACTAATCTTTGTAATCTTTTGTATTCGTGGGAATCTTCACTTAAATAATTACCGGTAACCCAAGGCATAACAAGTTGAGCAGCTTTTTCTCTAAGGGAAAGAGTGTTTAAAACACTATCTACCCAATTATTTTCTTCTTCTGATAGATTATAGAAACTATGCACAGTGTTTTCTTTTTTAGTAGGACTTTCTTCCATTTTTTTATTTTTAATTTTAATATTCGATGAAGTGGCTATTGGATAAAAAAGACAGCTTAAAAGAATTAGTATCCTTAATGCATTGTTGTTCAAAATGTATTTTCTTTTCATAGTTACTTATGTGGTAATTATAAAATCTTATTATATATTCATATTTACTAAGCATAAAAATCACTTGCTTACATTTTGAAGTTATTATTTAACATTAAACTATTAAATGATTGATATCATCTATATAGAACAAAGGTACTCAAAAAATCCTTGAATGTTGTTTCTATCAATTATCGGGGTTCTATAGTGTTAATAATTTCATTATGAAGCAAAGGTCTTACTTTAATGATCTTATTATTGTTCCTCGTTGGATGAACCCTGTTTGTTAAAAAGATAGTAATTAATTTACGATCTTTATCTATCCAGACAGAAGTACCGGTATATCCTGTGTGTCCGAATGAATTTGCACTGTATAAAGTACCTGCTGAGGAACCTTCAACGGATTTAGTATCCCAGCCAATGCCACGTGTGCTTTCAGGTGAATATCTTGTAGTGAAAAATTTAATTGTTTCTTTATTTATGAGGCGTTTCCCTTTGTAGGTTCCACCATCAAGAAGCATTTGCAAAAGAAGATAAATATCTTTAGCCGTTGAGAACAATCCAGCGTGTCCGGCAACTCCACCTAAGAGAGAAGCAGTTTCATCGTGGACTTCTCCAATTAATAATCTTTTTCTCCAATAATCATCAAGTTCAGTTGGAGCAATTCTATCTTTATATTTCTTTGAAGGATTGTAGAAAGTATTTTTCATTCCCAAAGGTTTGAAGATTTCATCATAGCAGAATTTATCTAAAGTTTTACCACTAACTTTTTCAATTATTTTACCAACAGTAATCATTCCTAAATCTGAATAAACTGTTTTTGTACCTGTTGTGTATTCAAGACTGCTTGAAAAAATATCAGCAAGAATTTCATCTTTTGTTTTTAGAGGGTCATAATATTTTTTATATGCAGGTAAGCCGCTGTTATGAAGAAGTAAATTCTTAATGGTAATATTTTCTTTACCATTCGAAGCAAAATCAGGAATATACTTTGCTACTTTATCATCAAGATTAAATAATTTTCTATCATAACAAATCATCACAGCAGTAGTTGTTGCAATAACTTTAGAGACGGATGCCAAATCATAGATTGTACTTGCAGTTACAGGAGTGGCATCTTTATCATAAGTAAAGAAGCCATAAGCCTGCTTATGAAGTATCTTTCCATCTTTTGCAACTAACAATACAGCACCAGGAAAAGCTTTATCCTTTATAGCATCATTTACAAGTTTATCAACTTGATTGAACTTACCATCACCATCAAAAAAGATGGAAGTAAATGACATTAAAAAACCAAATACAAAGAATGAAAGTTTTTCCATTTTTGCACCTTATTGTTTATCAGTCTTCTTACCAAAATTAGGATCAAGTGGAATCATTTTAATAATAAAGAATCCAGGAATCATTGTTAATAAAATCCAAACGAAGAATAATTTATATCCTAAAAATTCCTGTATATAACCGCTGACCAATCCAGGAAGCATCATACTAAGTGCCATAAATCCAGTGCAGATTGCATAGTGAGAAGTTTTAAATTCACCTTCAGAAGCATAAATCATATATAACATATAAGCAGTGAATCCAAAGCCATAACCAAATTGTTCACCCGCAACACACAAAGATATAATTGCAAAATTATCAGGTTGTGCAAATGATAAATAAATATAAAGGACATGAGGAATGTTAATAGCTGCAAACATCCACCAAATCCATTTTCGCAATCCATCTTTTGATGCAAGCATACCGCCAACTATACCACCCAGTGTTAAAAAGATAACACCAATTGTTCCATAAATGAGCCCGACTTCACCTGTAGTTAAACTTAGTCCACCAACTTCTCTTGGGTCAAGAAGGAAAGGAGATGCAAGTTTTATAAGCTGAGCTTCACCAAATCTATAAATTAAGAGGAAAGTTATTATCAAACCGATTTTAGGTTTAGTAAAAAATAGTTTGAATGTTCTAACAAATTCTTTTCCAAAATTACTTGAACCATTTGTTTTTGCTACAGTAACATCTGTTACAGGATAAGGAAGAATAAATTTATGATATATGAAGAAAGCAATAAACAAACCGGTCAAAATCATAAATGTTACAGACCATGCCCAGGGAATATCACCGGCAATGGCTCTGATTTCTGCTGAAGTATTATTCCTTAACTTTGGATCTAACTGAACAATTGTATAAGCAGGTTTATTCCAATTATTTTTATTGAAAACAAATCTTGTTCCTTCAATAATTGAAATACTTTTATCCCCTGAATGATCAATGTTCATTACATAGTCTTTATCATCCTGAGGTTTTTGGGAAAGGGTATAACTGATTACTCCAATGTTGCCAACAGGCTTGGTTCTATCTTCATCATTTATTTTTAATTCTGGTACTTTAGGTTTACCATCTAAGTTATTATAAAAACCATTATTGATATTCCTTGCAAGAATTAAATGAACAATAGAATCAACTTCAGCTTTGTTTCTTTTTATATTACTTACTGTTAAATTTTTTAAATCAGAAATAATTGACAACTTATCAGAAGGAGGAGCTGAGATTGAATCATTCAATACAATTTGATTAACTGTATTAGTCTTCATTGCATTTATTTGAACTTCAACTGGAGGAAGACCTGAATGAGTTTCAAAGTAACCGGCTAAGATAATTAACAGACCTTGTCCTGTAATCATCGATAATCTGTAGAATGTACTTCTAATACCTACATAAAATGCCTGGTCGTGTTCTGATAAACCAAGCATATAAAAACCATCTGCTGCAATATCGTGCGTGGCAGAACTTATAGCTAAAAGGAAGAAGAATGCCAAAGTCCATTGAAGAAAATTAGGCATTGGAATTGTGAATGCAACACCTGCTAATCCTGCACCAACAATTAATTGCATTATAATAATCCAGAACCTTTTAGTTTTAATTAAATCTATAAAAGGACTCCATAGAGGTTTTAGAACCCAGGGGAGATAAAGTAAACTTGTATAAAATGCAATGCTTGCATTTGAAACTCCCATTCTCTTATACATAATTACGGAAACAAGCATTACTACGACATAGGGAATACCTTCTGCATAGTACAAAGATGGAACCCAAGCCCATGCATTTCTAAAACTTTTTTTAATAGACATATGAAGTACCGTTTAGATTTTATTATTCAAAAAATTTTTTGCCATTAAGATAGCGCCATACTCCGGACTGTAATCTGGAGATTTAATATTTATATAAGGAAGCTGCTCTTTTATTTTTTGCCTGAAGGTATCAGAATAAACATTAGTATTACTTATTAAGCCACCAATGAAAGCTACATCAAGAGTATCCTGATTTATCATTTTGTACATAGCTTTAAGGTGAAGTATTAATTCATCTGTTTCTGATTCTATTATATTTAATGCTTCTTCATCTTCAAGTTCTGCTGCTTCTAAAACTATTCTTGCAGCAGATGCTATATCAAAATTATTTTTATAAATTTCCGTTATCAATTGTTCAGGAGATTCAATCATAAATTTTTGCTGAAGAAGGTTTGAAATTAAAGTTTGATTTCCTCTACCATCAAATTGCTTTGCAGATGCTGCAAGACCTCTTCTGCCTATTACGTAACCACTTCCTTCATCACCTATAAATCTTCCGAATCCGCCAACTCTGTGGATGACTCCATTTTTATCTTTACCAAACATAATAGAGCCGGTACCTGCTATAAGAATACTTCCCGGTTTACCTGAGAAAGCACCTTCAACAGCAATTCTTGCATCGCTTTCAACACGAAATTTAAGTGAAATATTTTTTGTTTTTAAATACGAATTAAATGCATTCTCAAGTTTTTCAGCATCAGTTCTTCTGCCTGCACCTGTGGTACCAAGTACTACAAAGCTAATATCGTGGTAGGATATTTTCAATTTTTCTATGCATTCATCGATTAATTGGAGGAGAGTATCAGAAACAACTTCGGTGCCCAACATTAAAAAATTAGAAGGTCCACCAAAGCATTCATATTCTACATTACCATTTAAATCAGCAGCAATGCAATGGGTTTTAGTGCCGCCTCCGTCAATTCCGATTAAAAAACTCATATTACCTGATAAATTAAATAAAATAGATATTAAAAAATAGAAAAATCAATACAATTAAAAAACTTTTGGAGAATAATAATGGTGAACCTTGAAAATAATTTTGTTATATTTTCTGCTCAAAAAGAATGAAAATTTTGTATGGAATCCTTAGAAAAATATTTCGAAAAATTTAGAAATAATATAATTGGTATAAATAAAGAGTTTGAATCTCCTTATGGTATGAAAAAAATTATTTATGCTGATTGGATAGCAAGCGGAAGATTGTATTCTGAAATTGAAAAGAAAATGCTTGAAGTATTTGCACCATTAGTGGGTAATACTCATTCTGAATCTTCTGAGACCGGCACTTATATGACATTATCCTACCACTATGCACACGATTATATTAAACGGCATTGCAATGCAGGTCCTGATGATATAATTATAAATGGTGGATTTGGAATGACTGCAGTTGTAAATAAATTTCAAAGAATATTGGGCTTAAAGGTTCCTGAACAATTAAAAGATTATCTGCATTTACCTGAAGAATTAAAGCCTGTTGTTTTTGTTACTCATATGGAGCATCATTCAAATCAAACATCGTGGCTTGAAACTATTGCTGATGTTGTTTGTATTGAACCTGATGAAAAAGGGTTAGTAGATGTTAACTGCTTTAAAGAATTAATTAAAAATTATTCAGATAGACATCTTAAAATTGGTGCTTTTACTGCCTGTTCAAATGTTACAGGAATAGAATCTCCATATTATGAACTTGCAGAAATTATGCACGATAATGGCGGTTATTGCTTTATTGATTTTGCCTGTTCTGCACCTTATGTTAATATTAATATGCATCCGGATAATCCAAATCAAAAATTGGATGCTATATTCTTTTCACCACATAAATTTTTAGGTGGTCCGGGTACTTCAGGAGTTTTAATTTTTGACAGCAAGTTATACCACAATAATGTTCCTGATAATCCGGGTGGTGGAACTGTTGATTGGACTAATCCGTGGGGACAGCATAAGTTTGTTTCAAATATTGAATTAAGAGAAGATGGTGGTACTCCCGGATTTTTACAGGCAATCAGAATCGCTTTATGCATAAAGCTTAAAGAAGAAATGGGTGTTGATAACATTATTAAGAGAGAACACGAACTTGTAAAAATTGCGATTAATGGATTAAGAAAAATTGAAGGTTTAAATATTCTTGCCGATAATGTTGAAGATAGATTGGGTGCAATATCTTTTTATGTAACAAACATTCATTATAATTTAATAGTTAAAATATTAAATGATAAATATGGAATTCAGGTAAGGGGAGGGTGTTCGTGCGCAGGTACATATGGTCATTACCTTCTACACGTTGATAGAAATAAATCTGCTCTTATCACTGAAAAAATAAACCACGGCGATTTATCTGAAAAGCCGGGATGGGTAAGAATGTCCTTGCATCCGACAATGACTAATGCAGAATTAGAATTTATAATCCAGGCAATCAAAGAGACTGTAAGCAATATAAAAGATTGGGAAAAAGATTATACTTATCTACCTTCTAAAAATGAGTTTATTAATAAGAACTCAAATGGAAGGGAAAAAGAGATAATTAAAAGTTGGTTTTCTTTAAACTAGATAATAATTAACCATTTATCTTAGCTTCTTTTCTGTGGTTAATCTAACTATTGAAAGGAGAAAAAATGCTTACTCAAGGTGCATTTGAAAAAGCCAAACATTACTTGATGTCCCAATCCAGGACTGAACAACAGCAGTCTGTTCCTCATCCATGTATTACTATTTCCAGACAAACTGGTGCAGGTGCTGATATTCTCAGTAAATATTTACTTGACTATTATAACAATAATAGAATGTCTGAGGAAAATGAGTGGATTGTTTACGACAAAAATATAATTGAAAAAGTTATAGAAGACCATCACCTCCCAAAAGCCATTTCAGAATTATTAAATGAAGAAAAACATTCCCATATTCAAACTTTGCTTAATGATTTATTAGGGGTCCCTAATTCTTATTCCCTTGTGCATAAAACTTCTCAGACGTTAATGCAGCTTGCAAAGATTGGTAATTGCATAATTATTGGAAGAGGTTCCAATATTGTAACAGCAGGATTAGATAATGTTGTTCATATTAGATTGATTGCAAGTAAAGAAGATAGAATTAAACATGTTATGGACTTATACAAAATGAGTAAATCCGGGGCAGAAGATTTTATGTTAAAGGAAGACAACTTGAGAAGAAAATACTTGCAAGTTAGTTTTCGAAAAGACATAGAGAAGCCGGAAAATTATCATATGGTTTTAAACACTTCAATGTTAAGTATGAATGAATGCAGAGAGTTAGTAGTTAAATTAACTTCGGATATTATTCGCACAGCAAGGGTAGTAGCTCATTAATTTTTTGGCATATGAACGAGGAAATATTCTTTAGCAGTTTTCCCTAAATTCATTGCTTCATTTATAGTCATATGGATGCCATCTGCTTCAGCTTCTTTATTTCCCGCTTCGATAATTGCAAGGTCAGCATTTTTAACATTCTTAGCGAGTGTTTCGCAAAATGCAGTATCTCCACCATAGCAAATCTTTTTTTGACCATAAGTAAAATTAAATCCCAGTGACGGAACACTTTCTTTAGATTCTGAATGTTCCTTATGAACAACAGGGAAAGGTTTAACACTTACCTTTTTAACTTTTATTGAATGGAATTCAGATATACCGTTTAAGTTTACATCGAAGGTAATTGATTTTCCATAAACTTTTTTAAAGGCATCATAAATAGTTTTAATTTCTTTACAGCCTTCAGGAAAGTAAAGGTTCAATGTATCTTTCTTATTCATCACCTTCAGGTAAGTGAATAATGACCACAAACCGCCAAGATGATCATGATGTCCGTGAGAAATAAAAATATGAGAAATGTTAATGATATTTTTCGCACCAATTTCTACATTAAGGTCTCGTAAAATTCCATCACCTGGGTCAACAACAATATTCATATCGTCGGCTTTAATTAAAATTCCTGTAGCAATGTTAGGGATAGAACAAAATATCTTTATAAAGAAATCATCTTTGGACCAGACCAGAGGATATTTTTGATTTATCATATTAATGTTTCCTGCATTCCTTATCGCTGCATCTGCCAAAAATATTAAAAGAGTAGCTGGATAGTTCGAAACCAAATTCTTTACTAATTTCTTCAGGAAGTTTTTTTAATTTTGGATTTGAGAATTCAATTATCTTACCGCAGTTTGTGCAAATCAAATGGTCATGATTTTGCTTTTTCATACTGCTTTCGTACCTGGTAAGGTTATCCCCAAAATTTCTTTTAACAAGTAAATCGCATTGTGCAAGAAGTTCTAAAGTATTGTAAACTGTTGCGCGGGAAACCTGAGATTGCTTATTCTTCATAATAATATAAAGGTCATCTGCACCAAAGTGTCCTTCATATTCAATAGCAGCGTCTAATACTTCGAACCTTTCGGGAGTAATTCTGTTTTTACCTCTTTTAAGAAAATCGGTAAATAATTTTTCGGCTTTTTCTTTTTCCAATTTAAATCAAATTAAAAGTTAAATAAATATAGGAAAAATTAATTATTAATTTATTCCTAAAAATCTAAGCCCGTTCACAGTTATAAACGTCATTATGTAAGCAGTTGAAGTAAAAACGATAAGCTGCAGCATTGGGATTCTCCATCCTCCGGTTTCTTTTCTTGAGATTGCAATTGTAGATATACACTGCAATGCGAATATAAAAAATACTATTAACCCCAGAATAGTTGCCATTGTAAATAAGTCCTGATTAGTCCCTTCGATTTTTGCATTTTTCATCGCACTTAGAATGCTTTGCTGCAAATTATCACCATCCCCTGTAACTTTAAAAATCATTGCTAATGAGCTTACAAAGACTTCTCTGGCTGCAAAAGCAGATATAAGAGAAACACCAACTCTCCAATCCATTCCAATAGGTTCCATAACAGGCTGAATGAATTTACCTATCTGTGAAGCATAAGAGCTTGAGAGACGATCTGCCTGCTGCAATTGTACAATCTCATCTACAGTTTTTCCGGTTTCATTAACCTGAGGATTATAATTGGGAAAATAAGATAAGAACCAAATTACTAATGATAAAATTAAAATAGTTGGGCCAGCACGTCTTACATAATGCTTTGCATTGTTTAAAGTATTATTAACGATGACCGATAGCTTTGGCATTCTGTATACAGGTAGTTCAAGGATGAAGGATGAGTTATCTTCTTCTTTTATAAATTTATCTTTAAACTTATTTACTATAGCAGCAATTACGACAGAGCTTGTTATGCCAAAAATATAGATGCCTGCTAATATCAACCCGCCAATCCATTGACTATCACGAGGTGTAATGAAGCTAATTAGCAGTGCATAAACTGGTAATCTTGCACTGCAGCTCATCAATGGAATAATAAAAATTGTAAGCAGTCTTTCTTTTCTGTTAGGAATAGTTCTTGCAGCCATAGTTGCCGGAATAGCACAAGCAAATCCTGAAAGCATAGGCACAAAAGATTTACCATTTAATCCGATTTTAGATAAAGGTTTATCAATAAGCATTGCACCTCTTGCAAGATAACCGCTATCTTCAAGAACGCCGAGAATTAAGAAAAGAATTAAAATCTGAGGAACAAAGACCAATACAGAGCCGGTTCCGCTTATAAGTCCATTTGAAATTAAATCACCAAACCAATTATTACCTAATAATATTACTGCACCTTCTGAAAGAAATGCAAAGAAGGAATCCACAATATCCATTAATGGCTGCGATACCCAAAAGATTGAAGTAAAAGTAGCTGCCATTATTAAAAAGAAAATTATAATTCCCCAAAACCTATGAAGAAGAATACTATCAATCTTCATAGAATGATGGTCAAGATTATTCCTGTTATTTTTAATTTTATTTAGTTGCTGATTTGCGTGGTTTAATTTTTTATCAGGTACTTTTTCAATAAGAACTTTATTTTCAATTTCACCAATCTCTTTAAAAATTTCTACCAGGGAATGCTTTTCAGTAACTAAATAGGGAAGAGGGTCATTTTTCCCCATCAATAAAACATCTTTTAAATTATGTTTTAAAACTTTTAAAAGTTCAGAAATACCATCACCATTTCGGCTGTCAATTTTAACGCAAGGACAACCTAATTCATTTTCTAATTGTTTAGTAGAAATTTCTTTCCCTTTTTTGCTTAGCAGATCATTCATTGTTAAAGCAACAATTATTTTGAAGTTAGATTGTATTAGCTGTTTAGCTAATAATAAATGGCGTGATAGCTGGCTTGCATCAATAGAAACAACCAATAATTCAGGAGAGCCATAAACAGGATGATTATAAATAGACTCAATAGAAACCTTTTCATCAGGAGAAACAGGGATTAAGCTGATAATACCGGGGGAGTCCAGTAAATTAGCTCTTATCCCGAATTTATCCATAACTTTGGCAATTGAGTAATCAACAGTAGAGCCGGGATAATTTACCGTCTTATAATGTTTACCACTAAGATAATTAAAAAGAGTAGTCTTGCCTGAATTTGGTGAACCTACTAAAGTTATTAATGGTAAGGTATCCACCATTTCAGATGTAGGAGTCATACAATCTTTATGCAACGTGCTTCACTTTTACGAATAGCTATTAAAGAACCTCTTACAGCAAAAGCCAAAGGGTCGTTAAAAGCTGACATTGTTATCAATTCAATTTCCTGTCCCGGTGTAAAGCCAACTTCTAAAATTCTAACTGAAGAAGGATGAGTTATATCAATATCATTTATCGTAACTTTTTCACCATATTTTAAATCTGCTGCGGTTCTCATAATTTCCTGGTTTTAAAACTTATTTAGATTTAGTCTACATAAAAATAGATGCAAAATACAATATTGTCAAGAAGAATTTTCCTCTTTTGTTGAAAAAATTTATAAAACATATTTTTATCTTTAAAAATTAAGTTATAAATTGAACTCAAACCGATAAAATTCATTTTTTCTCAATTAATAATGAGTTTGTCACTATTAATTAAGAAGTATAAATATAATTTTATCTACTAATTAATTTTACATTGAACTAATTTACATAGGAAAAATTTTATGGAATCCGCAAAATTGTTACTTGACGGGAAAGAATATACTCTTCCTGTCTTTGTTGGAACAGAAGGGGAAGTTGGTATTGATATTTCAAACTTGCGTAATCAATCCGGTGCTGTTACATTAGATTCAGGATATGGCAATACCGGTTCTTGTAAAAGTTCAATAACATTCATAGATGGTGAGAAAGGAATTCTTCAATATAGAGGTTACCCAATTGAAGAGCTTGCAAAAAATTCACATTTCCTTGAAGTAGCATACCTGCTTATTTACGGTTCATTACCTAAAAAAGAAGAGTTTGATAATTTTCAAAAACAAATTATCTACCATAGCCTGCTTCACGAAGATATGAAGAAGTTTTTGGAAGGATTTCCATACCAGGCTCATCCTATGGGTGTTTTATCTGCTATGATTGCATCTCTGTCAGCTTATTATCCTGAAATAGATTATAAGAATGATGTTGAATTAAATATCATCCGTCTTATAGCAAAGATTAAAACTATTGCTGCATTCTTCTATAAAAAATCTATTGGTCAGCCTTACGTTTATCCAAAAAATAAATTATCATATACTGCAGATTTATTACATATGATGAAGGCAGTTCCTGCAGAGGATTATGAGGTACCAAAAGTATTATCAGATGCTTTGGATATGATTTTAATTCTTCACGCAGACCACGAACAAAATTGCAGTACCTCAACAGTAAGAATGGCAGGAAGCAGTCAGGCAAATTTATTTGCTACAATGTCTGCAGGTGTTAATGCTCTTTGGGGACCATTGCACGGTGGTGCAAATCAGGAAGTTCTTGAGATGCTTGAACATATTAGACAAGATAACAGTGACTACAAGAAGTACATCAATATGGCAAAGGATAAAGCATCCGGATTTAAATTGATGGGCTTTGGTCATAGAGTTTATAAAAACTTCGATCCAAGAGCAAAAATTTTAAAAGAATCTGCTGATAAAGTATTAGATTCTTTAGGTGTTAATGATCCGCTTCTTGATATTGCAAAAAATCTTGAACGAATTGCGCTTGAAGACCCATTCTTTGTAGAAAGAAAATTATATCCTAACGTAGATTTTTATAGTGGAATCATCTATAGAGCAATGGGAATTCCAACCAATATGTTTACAGTAATGTTTGCAATAGGAAGATTACCTGGATGGATAGCTCAATGGAAAGAATTGAGAGATGATACATCAACAAGAATTTACAGACCTCGCCAAATCTATACCGGAGCAACTAAGAGAGAATATACTCCAATAGATAAAAGAAAATAATTAGTTTATTAAATGAAAAAAGTACAGGCTGTTCCGAATTTGG
>DASRWI010000045.1:0-24473 GCA_035654655.1 Ignavibacteriaceae bacterium
TAAAATGGGGATTATCTGCTGCAGGTTATCTTGAGCCAAAAGTTTTTACCTTCTTCAATAATATGGGAGTTACGCTCTGCAGCGGTTTTGGAATGACTGAAGCAACCGGAGGAATTAGTATGACTCCTCCCGGTGAATACACAAATGATTCTGTTGGCATTCCCCTCCCTGGTATTCAAACTACTCTTAATGAAAATGGTGAACTTGTTATTTCAGGGCATTATGTAGGAGAATATCTTGATGAAGATAAAAAAGGTTCAATCCAGGAAGATAAATCTATAAATACAGGAGATTTATTTGTTCAGGATAGTAATGAACATTTATTTATAATAGACAGGATAAAAGATATTTATAAAAACATAAAAGGTCAGACTATTGCTCCTGCCTTCATAGAAAAAAAGTTTGACAGAATTCCCGGTTTTAAAAGAGTATTCCTTGCCGGAGATATGAAACCTTTTAATTCTCTTTTGATTGTTCCTGATAATGAGGACCCATTTATTGAAAAATTAAAATCTGAAGAAGATTTAAAGAATTATTATAGCTCCATAGTTTCAAATATTAATAAAGGCTTACAGCCTTATGAAAGAATATTAAAGTTTTTAATCCTTAGTAAGGACTTTGATGTTAATAAAGGCGAGCTCACTGCTAAAGGTACATTCAACAGAAAAATAATTAGAGAAAACTTTGTCAAAGAAATAAGTGAATTGTACAGAAAGAATGATTTAGAATTTACTGGTCATAATCTTAAAATCATTTTACCAATATGGATGCTCAAAGATATAGGCATATCGGAAGAGGAAGTTGGTTTTCACAATAGTAAGTTGTTTGTTAAAGGAACTGATAAATCATTAACAATCAAGCTAAAGAAAAAGAGTTACAATACTGTTAATTTCGAAAGTAGTAAAAACTACAATCATATTCAAATAGGAACGTTTGATTATCTTATCGAAGATAAAGTTGTTGACCTGGGACTTTTTATTCGGCAGCCTTTCTTCTGGGTAGCTAATCTTGAGCTAATTAATTTCTTTAAATGCAAAGAAGATTGGGAAACTCTTTTCGCAAAAATTTCCACTCAATTATTTTTAGCTGATAAGTACCACCCGGAAAATTACAATCATAATGTTGATTATCTTTCTTCCCACATTAAAGATATAAATTTTAATTGTATCAAAATCATTTTCGGCTCTAAGGAGGAAGTTCTTGTTTCATTAAACAAATTGGAAAAGGTATTATCAACAGGAGAAAATAATATAGCTAATATGGTTAGCCGGAGAATTGAAATTCTTGCTTATAATAATGATTTTGAAATCAGGAGTACAGCATACAAAATTATGCTCCTTAATCAGCCGAAGATTGACTACAATAAATATCTCCCGTCTTTTATTAACTCAGGCAAAAACTTTCTCAATAAAAAAGTTATTGAAGAAATATTGTACAGCAACTTTGAAGGATTTAACCTTGAAGCACTAAGACAAAGATTAGAGTCATATAGAACAGGTCTAAATTGGCCATTACCAAAGAAGTATGTAAATCATTTTAAGAGAATTTTTGAACTACTTGCTTACTTTGCACATAAAAATCCTGCTTCGTACACTCAAATAAGAGCAGAGTTAATAGCATGGATACTACATAGAAAAGATTTGAAAATTGCAGCTGCTGCACAGGATGTGTTTAATAATTTATTTAAATGGTGGGAATCGCGATTTAAATTAACTCCTTATGAAAAGGATGAAAATAATTGGAATGGCAAATTAGTCTTTCAATCAATCATTACTAAAAAAGAAATTGAGAGATTAAAAAATGTTTTAATATGTACTTCGTTTTTAAGGGAAGCTTTTCAATTATTAATTCAGAATGAAACTTTTGATTTACTTAGCATTCAGGATAAAGGAATTTTTATATCAAGATTAAGTTCAGCTCATAAAAGTTTTCTTTACAGAGTAAGTGTAAATACTAAAAAGCAAAAGCATTTTGATTTTATAATATTTATAAAACCTGATTTAAGTACTAAGAAGGTTCAAGATACTATTTACCTTATGATTAAAATTGCGGATAAAGCATCAGGACAATCAATACTACCAAAGCTTGGTAATTTCAGGTCTGATTTAGGAATTCTTTCAATTGCGTTCATTAATGATTTAAATGTACAGGAAAGAATTAGACAAATTACATCAACTGTTTCTACTCTTAAGTATGAAGAGAATGTAAAAACTTTGGAGCTTCTTTTCAAACGCGGAATGGCAGGATATTTCAAGTTTTTAAAAGATAGTGAATACAGTATTATTCCCGGGAATATTTCTCCCTATAACGTTGTAGTAGCTGAACCTTTTTATAAGGAAGGTATCACAATATTATCAATTACAGGATGGGAGGATTTTAAAGACTACACTCAGCTATTTATACCTCTTTATCAGAACTTTTATTTTGAAACATTAGCACATTATCCAATACATAAAGATGTTTTAAAAATCAGCTGGATGTTTGATGCTTGTCTTGAAGGATTAGGAGTAAGAAAAGGCTTAACTGTTTTAAGCGAATTACAAAGTACAATTATTACAGAAGAACTAAATGATTATAACTTTTTATTAAATGAGTTAAACAATTACCTTCAAAAAGATAAAAAAGAATATTATAAAAATACTTTTCTTGATAAGGCTATTTATGATTATTTCAAATGGCTTAATGAAAATCCACTTGCAAAAAAATCTGCTAAGGCAGATTTTGTAGTAAACCTTTACAATCTATACAGGATTTATAAATACGAAGACCTTGTCCGATTTTTATTTTATCTGGAAACTTATTTCTACGATAAACCTGATAACATAAAAAATATGTTTTCTTATTTAATAAATTCATCTATTGAAAATCCAAAAGAACAGATTAATAGGAAAGTTGAAATTGTAGAGATACAAGATTCTTTTGAAGATAAAACTGATAAAATTGTTTTTAAGAAAATGCTCTTCCCATTTCTTTCAAGAGATAGGTCAATCGATGTTGTTGCAGATACTCAGTCATATGGTCACAGTAATTTAGTAGTAAGAACAACTATAGAGGATGATGATGGTGAGGTATACTACATACGCAATCCCCTTTCTCCGTTTGAAATTGGAACTTTGCATAAATTATTTATAAATGATAATTATCCAATTAAAATTGATGATGACCTACAATATTTGGTACTTATAGATAAGGATGAACAATTTATTGTTGGTGGAATAATTTACAAAGTAAGATATCCACGCATTGCTCATCTTGAAGGTATTGAAGTAGCAAAAGAATTTAGACAAAAAAATATTGGTAAAAGACTAATTCAAGATTTTTTTGACAGACTTAGTTCAATAGGGATGAGAACTTTAACTACTCATTATTTTCTAAGGTCATTCTTTGAAAAATTCGGTTTTAAAAATGATGAGCATTGGGGAGGGTTAGTAAAATTTTTGGTTAGAGAAGATAATAAAGCAAAATAAAGAGATGGCATTTACCGCCATCTCTTTAGAAATATTTATTCGAAAATCTTTTCTAAATTTTGATAATTTCTATGCATATTTTCAACGTCATCTTTATAAGTTTCTTTAGTAGATTTATTTAAAACTTCAACTGAATTTATTAATTCATCTGCAGCTTTATTAAAAGCATCTTTCTTGCTTTCAACCTTTTTATTAAGCTTTGCAGTTTTAATTGCTTTTGCTTTTTCAAGCATTAAAGGTGCAACTTCTTTTATTTTTTCATAATTACCATCAGGTAAATATTTATGATAAATTACATATAATTCTTTATGAAAAGCATCAACTTCTTTTAATACTGGCCTAATAATTCTAACTAAATTTTCATAATCAGAATGCATCTTTTCTGCAGCATTTAATAATGCAGCATCATCAGTACCTTCAGCAGCTTTGTTATAATTATCTACTGAATTTTTAAAGACCTCAACTCCATCTTTCCATTTAGCAGTCTTATCCTGTAATATTCCGCTTAATTTAACTTCATAAATTTTATTAGCATATTTATTTACATCATCTACATAACTTCTTAATGCAGCATAATCTTTTTCAGGATATGCAGTATGCCAAATAGGATAAATTACTTCGTGAAAATCAGCTAATTCTTTTACTTCGCCATTAACTTCGTGGGAATAATCTTGAGCTTTAATTTGAGTAGTTACTAAAAATAGAAAAGAGAACAAAACAAATGAATAAACATACTTCATATAATCCTCTATATTTTTAATTAAATAAATTTGACAAAATAAATTAAGTATAAGTTTAAAAATAAAAAAGGACAGGTTTGTTTTGCCTGCCCTTTGTATGAATTCTCAATTTAATTAAAATTTCTTTTCCATTTTTGACCATGAATCTTTCAAAGATACTGTCCTATTAAAAACTAAATTACCATCTTTTGAATCCTGGTCAACACAGAAATATCCTTGTCTTTCAAATTGAAATTTATCTCCAGCTTTCGCAGATTTTAAACCTGTTTCCATCCTGCAATTGGTCAATACTTTTAATGAATCAGGGTTGATATAAGATTTAAAATCAACTCCATCTTTTTCATCAGCAGGATTTTCAACAGAGAATAATCTGTCATATAACCTTACTTCAGCTTCAAAAGATTCATTAACAGGAACCCAATGAATTGTTCCTTTAACTTTCTTCTGACTTGTACCAGTTCCACTTTTTGTCTCTACATCATAAGTGCATCTCACTTCAATTACTTGACCGGCATCATTCTTAATTACTTCTTCACATTTGATAATATATGCATAGCGTAATCTTACCTCACCTCCAGGCTGCAATCTAAAGTATTTCTTTGGAGGATTTTCCATAAAATCATCTCTCTCAATATACACTTCTTTAGAGAATGGAATTTTTCTTTTACCAGCTGATTCATCTTCAGGGTTATTCACAGCATCAAGCTCTTCAACTTGTCCATCCGGATAATTTGTAATTACAACTTTTAATGGATTGAGAACAGCCATTACCCGATTTGCTTTTTTATTTAAATCTTCTCTAATACTATGCTCAAGCAAAGCCACATCAATAGTGTTATCTCTTTTAGCAACACCAACTTTATCAGCAAAACTCCTTATTGATTCCGGTGTATATCCTCTTCTTCTCAATCCTGATATAGTAGGCATTCTTGGGTCATCCCATCCATTTACAATTTTCTCCTGAACTAACTGCAATAATTTTCTTTTGCTCATTACAGTATAGTTTAAGTTCAGACGGGCAAATTCAATTTGCTGAGGATGATAAACATCTAATTGATTTAAGAACCAATCATATAATGGACGATGAATTTCAAATTCCAATGTGCAGATTGAATGTGTAATACCTTCGATAGAATCTGAAAAACCATGGGCAAAATCGTACATAGGATATATGCACCACTTATCTCCTGTTCTATGGTGATGAGCCCTCCTGATTCTATAAATAGCGGGGTCTCTTAAGTGCATATTAGGAGAAGCCATATCAATTTTGGCTCTTAAAGTTTTTGCACCATCAGGAAACTCTCCAGCTCGCATTTTTCTAAATAATTCAAGATTTTCTTCAACACTTCTGTTTCTAAAAGGACTTTCTTTACCTGGAACAGTTGGCGTTCCTCTATATTCACCTAACTCTGCAGCAGTCAAATCATCAACAAAAGCTACTCCTTTTTTTATTAATTCTTCTGCATATTGATAGAGCTGTTCAAAATAATCAGAAGCATAGAACATTCTATCTTCCCAATCGAATCCTAACCATTTCACATCTTCAATGATAGAATCTACATATTCAACATCTTCTTTAACTGGATTAGTATCATCAAATCTTAAATTACATTTTCCATTATATTGAGCTGCTAATCCAAAGTTTAAGCATATGGATTTTGCGTGACCTATATGCAAATAACCATTAGGTTCAGGAGGAAATCTTGTGTGAACTCTTCCATTATACTTATTTGTCTTTAAATGCTCTTCAATAATTTCCTGAATAAAATTAAGAGATTTTGGCTCAATATTATTTACTTTAGTTTCTTCCATAATTATATTTTTATTTTTTCAATTGCTTTGGAAATTCTTTTAATACTTTCATCTTTACCAATAATGTAGGCAATATCGTATACTCCCGGACCACCTCCAACACCAGATAAAGCTAACCTTAAAGGATGAATAAAGTTCCCTGCTCCAACGTTCATCTCTTCAGCTAAAATCTTTAAGGCATTTTCATAATCTTTTTTTTGTGGATTATCCAACTGCTCATATTTTTCTTTTAACTTAATTAAATAAGTAGTTGATTCAGGTTTCCACCTTTTGCTAATTACCGATTCATCATAAGTTTCAGGAGCTTCAAAAAAGTAAGGAGCTTTTTCAAGTAATTCGTGCATAAAAACTATTCTCTCTTTCATTGCAACTATTACTTTCATAAGATATTCATCAGTAAAATCATTTACATTATACTTTGATTTTTCAAGCTCTTCTTTTAATAATCCAACAAGTTCTTTATCATCTTTTTTTCTTAAGTGTTCGCCGTTAAGCCAATTTAATTTTTGAATATCGAATACTGCACCTGATTTATTAACTCTTTCAAGAGTAAATTTTTTAACTAATTCATCTAAATAATAAAACTCCTGGTCATCACCAGCAGTCCAACCAAGTAAAGCAACAAAATTAACAAGAGCTTCTTTTAGAAAACCTTTTGCTCGATAATCTTCAACTGCTACATCCCCCTGTCTCTTACTTAATTTAGTTCTATCAGGATTAAGCAGCAAAGGCAAATGTGCAAATACAGGTTTTTCCCAGTCAAAGTAATCGTACAATAAAACGTGTTTTGGAGTTGAAGGAAGCCATTCATCCCCTCTTATAACGTGAGTTATTTTCATCATATGATCATCAATAACATTAGCTAAATGATAAGTCGGATAACCATCACTCTTTAGTAAAACCTGGTCATCAACAGTATTGGTATTGAACTCAACTCTTCCCTTAATTACATCATCAACGATAACAGATTGGTCGTGAATTACATTCAATCTTATTACATAAGGTTCTCCTGCTGCCAATTTGGTTTTGACTTCTTCAGGAGATAAATGCAGACAATGTTTGTCATACATTTTTTGAGATTTATTTTTTTCCTGTTCTTTCTTTAACTCTTCAAGTCTTTCAGGAGAACAAAAACAGTAATAAGCTTTTTTCTGCTGTATTAATTCATCTGCATATTTTTTGTAAATATCTAATCTTTCAGACTGCATATAAGGTCCGTAATTTCCTGGTTTATCAGGACCTTCATCATAATCTAATCCGCACCATTTCAATGTTGAAATTAAATTTTCCACTGCACCTTCAACATATCTTTTTCTATCTGTATCTTCAATCCTTAGTATAAATTTCCCATTATTATTTTTTGCGAATAAATAATTATATAATGCTGTTCTTAAGCCTCCAACATGTAAATAACCTGTAGGACTTGGAGCAAATCGTACTCTAGGTTCTTCGTTAATCATATATCTCTTTTAGTTTATTTTAAATGCAAAAAACACCTTATTAAGGTACAAGGTGTTTTTTTATTTTTAATATTTTAATCCTTATTATACCGGGACTTTACTTTCAGTATAATATTTAACTTTTTCTATAAATTCCTGACTGTCAATTGGTTTAGGAATATAATCTGTTGCACCTGCATTTATACATTTTTCTCTATCGCCTTTCATTGCAAATGCGGTTAAAGCTATTATAGGAGTTTCTTTATATTCTTCCATCTCCCTAATTTTTTCAGTAGCTTCAAAGCCATTCATCACAGGCATTTGCATATCCATTAGTATCAAATCAAATTTTTGTTTTATTACCTGTTCAATAGCCTCAGCACCATTTTCAACAACAACTACATATTCAAAATTGTTCTTCTTTAATAACCTTGTAACAATTATTTGTGAATGCTTATAATCTTCAACCAAAAGAATTTTTGTAATATCTTTTTTATCTATTACATCTTCAGGTTTTGTAGGTTCTTCATAACGATTAATCATTTGATTAATAGTATCAGCCAAATCTTCAATGTTTGAACTACTTTTATGAAGCAAATCTTCAAACATTCCATCAATTTTCTTTAAGTCTTCTTTGTAATTTTCTTTACCTGTATAGATGATTACCGGCAGTTTAGCAAATTCTTTTTTTGTTTTAATAGATTTTATAAGGTCAAACCCATTTACCTCAGGCATGTCAAGATCAATAATTGCTAAGTCTAAATTCATATTTTGAATCATATTCATAACACGCGAAGACCTGTATTCAGCAATAGCATTATAACCTGCCTGCTCAACTGCTTGTTTCATTAAGTTCAAGGTAGGAACATCATCGTCAACTATTAAAATATTAGAATCTCTTTTTAATCTATAGCTTGTCAATACTTCAACAAGATATTTATATTTAATGGGTTTTACAAAATATTCAACAGCACCCATCAAGAAAGCCTTTTGTTGGTCTGCTTCAACTGAACAAACTATAACAGGTGTATTCTTTGTGTTCTTATGTTCTCTTATCTGCTTTAATAATTCAAAACCATTTGCATCTGGAAGAACTACATCCATTAATATTGCAAGAAAAATTTCTTTCTCAATAAGTTTTAATGCCTGCTCTGCTGAATTGACAATTGTAGGGTCATAGCCCCATTTATTAAGATAATTACTTAACAATTTTGAAGTTGCATAATCATCTTCAACAACTAAAATTTTATTTTTCTTGTCAGGTTTAGGTAAGTTCTTTAATTGGTCTTCAATTGTTTTAGGTAAACTATTGGCAGAGTTGATGTTAAAATTAAAAGTTGTACCTTTACCTAAAGTGCTGGTAACTTCCATCTCACCTGATAGAAGCTCAATATACTTTTTGGCTAATGTTAATCCTAACCCTGTAATATTTCCAATCTTGTTCCCAATCTCAAAGAATACAAATGGTTCGAAAATACTTTTTAACTTATTGGAAGAAATCCCAATACCCGTATCCGAAATTCTAAAATTAATTTTATTAACTGAAGATGTAACTTGAATTGTTATTCTTCCGGCGTCAGTCATCCTTAATGAAAATGAAATAATATTAAGAAGAATAAACCTTAACTTTTGAAAATCAACTCTTACATTACCATTTATTTTATCTTCTACATCAATTAAAAATTCAATTTGGGAAATATCTAATTTATCTTTATATATTTTAATTATCTCTTCAAGTAAATTTTTAATGTCACCATCAGTAACATTCTCTTTAATAATACCTTTGTCAACTTTACCTATATCTATCATATCATTCATTAAGGAAAGAAGATTAAAAGCATTTTCTTTTAATGTAGAAACATATTCTGCCTGTGAAGAAGTAAGATTATCTTCATTAAGCAAAGATGCAAATCCCAAAATGCTATTTGTTGGAGTTCTTAGTTCGTGAGAAATTTCTACTACTATATCATTTAAACTTGGGGATACATTTTTTCTTCCCCCAGTCCAGAATTTTAAAAGATTCTGGAAAGTCTCTCCTATAGTTTCAAGATTATCTTTATCAACTTTAATAAAGGGAGTCTTTTTTGCTACTTTTAAAATAATATATTCGCTTTTTGCGATAGGTATACATAAGCAGCCTTCATAAAGTACAAAATCGGTAATCTTAGATGAACATTCTATTTGAGGAAGGAAGGTAATTTTTTCAAATGATCTATCTATTAAATTACAATTAAGACATTCAGAAATTTCATTTTGAGTTAAAGTCTGTTTGACATTGGATGATCTTCCAATAATCACCAATTTACCATCTTTAACTCTAAATAAAACAGCTGCATATAAATCATAATCATTTACTATAAATTCGCAAAGGTTTTCAGGGAAATCGGCTTTATTATTAATTGCTGATTTAAGTAAATCATTGTACTTTAATAAAAATTCTATTTTTGAACTTTGCATATCGTTACTAATAAATGTTTATACATATGATTTAATGATTGGGACAAACAAATATATAGAAATAGATAAGAAAAAGAAACTTTTATTTAAGTTAACTTTTTTTTATAAATTAAAATAACATTCCTGCTAAAGTTGCTGTCATTAAAGTAGCTAATGAACCTCCAATTACAGCCTTTATTCCTAGTTTTGCAATATCAGATTTTCTTGAAGGTGCCATTGCTCCTGTACCCCCAATTTGAATAGCTATAGAACTGAAGTTTGCAAAACCGCAAAGTGCATAAGTTGCCATCATAATTGTTTTTTCATTTACAATTTCCTTTGCCTTGATCATTGTACCCAAATCAAGATAGGCAACAAATTCATTTAGAACAACTTTGGTACCTAACAGACTTCCAAAAGATAACGAATCCTGCCAAGGTACTCCAATTGCATAAGCCAGAACCTGAAAAATAGAACCAAAAATTAGTTGAAAACTAAGAGGTCGTCCAATTATCTTATACAAACCTGTAAAATAACTAATACTTTCTAAGGTATAATTAATTAATGCAATTAAAGCTATAAACGCAATCAACATTGCACCAACATTTAATGCTAAAGTCAAACCATCACTCGCACCATTTGCAGCAGCTTCAATAACATTAGAAGCATTTTTTTCAACCTGAACTTTTACTCTCCCTTTTGTTTCAGGGTCACCTGTTTCAGGAAATAATACTTTTGCAATTAATAAAGCAGCAGGAGCAGCCATTACACTAGCACCAAGTAAATGAGTTGCAAAAAATAATTTCGCCTGGTCCATTGGAAGATGCATAGATTCAGAAAAGTTGATTGCAAGTATTTGGATGTATGCCATTAGAACTCCACCCGCAATAGTTGCCATTCCGCCTATCATAATAGTAAGCAATTCACTTTGAGTCATTCCTTTTATATAGGGTTTGATCATCAAAGGAGCTTCAGTCTGACCAACAAAAACTTCAGCAGCACAACTAATAGATTCTGCACCGCTTGTACCCATTACTCTTGCCATTACCCACGCCATTCCCTGAACTATTTTTTGCATAATTCCAAGGTAGTACATTATTGACATTAAGCTTGCAAAGAATATTATACTTGGTAAAACCTGAAATGCAAAGAAGACTCCCAAACTCCCTGGCGAACCTGGTCCAACAGCTAAGTTTCCAAAAACAAATTTTGAACCTTCAGTTGTAAAATCAAGGATAAGAACAAAAAACCAGCTGATTCCATTGAACATATCTTTAAACCATCCAAGTGGTCCAAAATATTGCCGTAATTTATCTCCATTAATAATTAAGACAGCAAAAATTATCTGAAGAATTAATCCTCCAGTAACTAATTTCCAATCAATTCTTTTTTTATTATTAGATAAAAGGAATGCTATTCCGATTATAACAATTAATCCTATTATTCCTCTTATAATTGCTTCAAAATTCATTTACTGGTCCTATTTCTCTTCAGGTATATAATGACATTTTCTGCAGCGAGCTTCATATATATCTGCAGCACCTACAACAACTCTTTCGCTTGATAAGGTTTTTCTTTGGGTTTTATCAGCAGGATTTCCGCATATTACGCAAATTGCTAAAGTTTTTGTAATATATTCTGCAATGGATAATAATTGAGGCATTGGTTCAAAAGGAATTCCTCTATAATCCTGGTCAAGACCTGCAGCAATTACTCTTTTACCCTGGTCGGCTAAAGTATTACAAACTTTTATAATATCACTTGAAAAAAATTGTGCTTCATCAATACCAATAACCTGAGCATCATTAGATAACAACAAAACTTCATTAATATCTTTTATTATTATAGAAGGCAATGATTGTTCACTATGCGAAACAATAGATGAATCCGAATATCGGAGGTCTATGGAAGGTTTAAATATTTTTACATTAAGCTTTGCTATTTGAGCTCTTCTTAATCTTCTAATTAGTTCTTCAGTTTTACCACTGAACATACAACCGGCAATTACTTCAATCCAACCTGTTCCGTTCGGCATTGAATGAGGAGCCATTTCCATCATAATATTTGTATTTGAAAAATAGTTAACAAAAAATAGTTACTTTAATTTTGAATCTTCAAAAGCATAAGGAAGGAGTTCATTAATTTTTAAAATCTTTAATTCTTTCTTCTCATTTACCATAATAATATCAATATTACCGCATAGGTCACTGATTACTTGTCTACAAGCTCCACAAGGAGAACAAAAATCTGGATGGTCACTTGCAATAGCGATAGCGGAAAAATTTCTTTCACCTTCAGATAAAGCTTTAAATATTGCAGTTCTTTCTGCACATATAGTCAATGAATAAGAACTACTTTCAATGTTTATTCCGGTGTAAACTTTTCCCTCTTTAGTTAAAAGAGCTGCTCCTACATGGAAGTTTGAATATGTTGGTAATGCTTTTGCTTTAGACTCAATAGCTTTTTCAGCAAGAGATGTATATTGTTCGTTTGTCATTATTCTTAATTTTATTTATATCACAATTTAAAGATTAAAGCTCAATAAGAAAACATAAAAATACTTTTTTTTAGTTCCATCTATCTTTTTTTATGAATGAATTAATAAAATTTAATATAAGGAAGCATTCATAAATAATTTGAAGACAAAATATTTGTTGAATTTTAAAATTATAGGAATATTTTTTTTGAAAACTTTTCACAATTAAAATATCAAATAATATCTTCATTGAGGGTAAAACAATTATCCGGGGAATAATAGGAACAAGAAACAATGAAAATAACATTATTAGATTAATTAAATGCCATATTCCCAGGAGGTTTTTTATTGTGACTGTATAATGATGCGAGGTCTTTAAATGCCTGCTTTTTTGTTTTAAATATTCCTTAAATTTTCCTTTGGTATACGAATAAACAAAAGCATCCGATTCTTCTATTATTCCTATTTTTAATTTCCTTTTTACTGCTTCTCTTAATAATAAATCGTCATCTCCGCTTAAGGTTTCTAATGTATTTTCATAACCCTTAGTTTTTTCAAAAAGTTTTTTCGAAAATCCCAAATTTCTTCCAAAAGCATTATAAGGAAAGCCCATCTTAAAGAAAGAAAAAGTAAGAATTGAACTACGAAGATTTTCAAAGCAGGAAATCTTATTAACTAAATTATTCTCTGCAATAAATGGTGAAGGAGCAAATATAAAATCAAATCCTTTATCAAATTTTTCAGAATATTTTTTTAACCATTCTGAACTTACTATACAATCAGCATCAGTCATCATTATATAGTCAAAATTTGCTTTTTCAACTCCAAGAGTCAAAGCCCCTTTTTTACCTGAATATTTTTTACTCTCTGCCTTAAAAACAAAGTAGTTATCCCCTTCATTAATATTCTCTTTTAATTTGTTATAAGTATCATCTGATGAACTATCGTCAATAAAAATAATCTCATATTGACTATTTGAAAAGTTAATTGTTCTTAACGAGGTAAATAATTTATCGACATTTTCAGCTTCATTTCTTAATGCAATAATAATGGAGATTTTTATCAACTTTTATATAAAATATGTTAGTTTTTAAATAACTATTTAAGGCGCCCATAATTTAATTAATTGCTGATTATATGCAACAAAAAAAAAAATTATTTTTGTTTGATTTGTTGATTTGTTTTCTTATTATTTAAAAGTTAAAATATGATAGTACAAAGATAAGTTTGATGTTCCCATCCCAAGATATTAGTGGCTCTTTTTTTACTGAAGATGCTAATTAATTCTTCTTTCATAAAATAAAATCCGGAGTGCAAATGTTCAAAAAACAACAGTTTGTTCTTTTGATGAGCCTTCTCCTCGTTACCCTTTTCATTAGTAACGTATTTGCTCAAAAACGAGATCCACGTAAGTGGAATACAGATGTTCGTCTTTCACAAGTATTCTTCGATGATTCCAAAATTGAAATGATACCTTCAACTCATTTAAATTATGTTCATCCAAATACTTTAACCAGTATTTATGATTTGAAAAATGTTAAGGCATTTGTTTATCCAAATTTTAGAGTGCATCCAAGTAATAACAGTCAAAGTGAAGTACCGATAACAAGACATCCTACAAATGGCAACATTATGTTTGGTTCGTCTAACGCAGTTAAATTTTCACCTTCATTGTTCATTAGTGAAGGTATGTATTTAACAACTGATGGTGGTGTAACCTGGTTTGGCAGTGATACTACTAACGCTGCGCCTATAAATAACCACGGTGGCGATCCTGCTCCGGCAATTGGTCCCGAAGGAAATCTTTATAATTCTAATTTAGGTTATAGCACAGATGGTATTTTTGCTACTGTATCTACAAATATGGGCGCAACATGGTCAAGTGAATTTACAATCATTTCCGGTTCACAAGATAAAAATCATACATTTGTAAATGATATACCTTCAAGTCCTTATTATGGAAGAGTATATGTTACCTGGTCAAGATTCACAGCTACTAATCCTCCTATATCTATTGCATATTCAACAAATGGTGGACAAACTTATAATGCTTGGCAAGATGTTCACACTGTTGCATCAGGGCATTATGCACAAGGTGTTAATGGTAGCGTTGGTCCTAATGGTGAAGTTTATTTAGCATGGCAAAGTCCAATAGCTGGTTCTCCATATACTGGAGATTTCGTTGGTTTTGCAAAATCTACTGATGGTGGTGCTACATATACCTATAATAATATAGCTTATCAAACTAATGGTATTAGAGGTACACTATCTAATAAAGGTGGTATCAGAGTAAATGATTTCCCTTGGATGGGTGTTGATAAAACTAATGGTCCTAAACGCGGAAACATTTATATAGTAACAGCTGAAAAGAATTTAGCTCCTGCAGGAAGTGACCCTGACATAGTTTTCCATCGCTCAACTGATGGTGGTACTACCTGGTCAGCCGGTATTAGAGTAAACCAGGATGCATTAAATAATGGTAAAGACCAATATATGCCTGCCTGCGTTGTTGATGATAAAGGTGCTGTTTATGTAGTTTATTACGATAGCCGTAATACTTCTTCTGATTCAGCAGAAGTTTATGTTTCAAGATCAATGGACGGTGGAGATACTTGGGAAGATGTTAAAGTCAGTGACCATAGATTTAAACCTTATCCAATTTCCGGTTTAGCTGGTGGATACCAGGGTGACTATATTGGTATTACTCATTCTAACGGAAATGTTTTCCCTTATTGGGCAGATAATTCTACCGGTATTTACCAAGCATGGTCAACAAAAGTTTCTTTTGGTCCTGTTATAACTCATAACTCATTACCAAATACCGAAAACCTTGCTGGTCCATACCCTGTAAATGCAAGTATAACTTCAGCAACTCCTTTAACAAGTGTTAAAATATTCTGGAAAAGAGGAAGTGGTTCTTTAGATTCTACAGCAATGACATTAGATGGAACAACCTGGACAGGTAATATTCCTGGTAATGGAACTGCAGCAACTTATCAATATTATATTTATGCTGTAGATGCAAATGGTAATTTCGGAAGTGCTCCTGGAGTTCCTGGAACATTCTTCTCATTTGATGCCATGCCTGATAATGTGGCTCCGATAATTACTCATACTACTTTACCTAATCAATATAGAGAAACATGGCCTCCTGTTTTATCAGCTCTTGCAACAGATAACATTGGTATTGATTCAATTTGGGTTACCTACAAATTAAATACTAATGGAGTTGAAAGAAACTTTGCATTGAATGTAAACTCAGATGGTTACTCTAATACATTTAATTGCGATACAACTATTATTTCATTAGGTGATACACTTTATTATAGAATTAAAGCAAAAGATTCAGGGGCTGCTCATAATATTGGTTACCATCCATCAGCAACTACCTGGAATTCATTTGTATTTGTTCCTGATTTAGTAGCTCCAACTTTAACTCATAATCCTCTAAACAATCAGGCAAGAGTTAGATGGCCTTCCTTAGTTAAAGCTAATGTTGGTGACAATTTGGGAGTAAGAAGTGTTACTGTTGATTATAAGGTTAACAATGGTGTTTTAACCGGTACTTTCCCATTAACATTAACTACTGGTTCAATTTATGCAGCTAACTTCCCGCTTGATACTAATCAGGTACAAGTTGGCGACACAGTTGAATACAGAATCAGAGCAATTGATTTTTCTACATCTTATAATGTTACTATGGTTCCTGAAACAGGATATTATAAGTTTGCAATTATCAATACTAAAGGCTTGGTTTTAGTCATCAATGATGATGTTACTTTGAAAGATAGATATTCACCTGAAAAACAAGGTGAAGAAGATTTAAAGTCACCTTTAGGTGCATCTTCAACATTATTCAAAAATTCTCTTTTTGAAGATGGCTATACAGTTGATGAAGTACAATTTACAACATTCGATGTTTCTACTTTATCTAATTATGATATCGTAGTTCTTAGTGCCGGTTCAAAAACAACATTAATGTTTGATGACCAGGCAAAACGTACTGCTATTCTTAATTTTACTGCAGGTGGTGGAAAAACCATCGTTGAAGGTGGTGAAGTTGGATGGAAATATAGATCAACAACCGGTGAACCTGATGTTAATTTTAGAACTCAATTATTACATTGTTCAACCTGGAGCAGTGATCAACCTGGAAATGTAAAAGTTCTGGATTTAGCTCATCCAATATTTGCTGATTTACCTGTTTTATTAAATATTACTGGTACTGGATATGGACATAGAGATGCTATGTTAACATTGACAGATCCTGGTGTATCAAAATTATCTGCTTGGGATAATACATTATACAATGCAAATCATGGCAGCGTAGTATCTTATTTCCCAACAGGCGCAACCGTTCCAAGAAATATTTACTTTGCATTTTGTATCTCAAGCTTTGTTGATCAAACTCAAGCCAAAAAGTTAATTCTTAATACAGCAGAATTTATGATGACTGGTGCTGTTCCTGTAGAGTTAACCTCACTAACTGCTAATGCAAGTGGAAATAAAGTTAGCCTTAACTGGTCAACTGCAACTGAATCTAATAATAAAGGATTTACTGTTGAAAGAAAATCAGCAGCAGGTTTTGAAAGTGTTGGATTTGTAGCAGGTAATGGCTCTACTACCGAAGCTTCAATTTATTCATTTGTTGATAATAATGTTCCTGAAGGTTCATATTCATACAGATTGAAACAAGTTGATTTCGATGGTACTTTTAGTTATTCACAAGTAGTAAATGTTGAAGTATTACCTCCGGCAATTTATTCTCTTGAACAAAATTATCCTAATCCATTTAACCCTTCTACATTAATTAAATTCTCAATTCCTGTTGATGGAATGGTTACTTTGAATGTATATAATTTGTTAGGTGAAAAAGTTGCAAGCTTAATAAATGGTAATTTGAAAGCAGGAAGACATGAAGTGAAATTTGATGCTTCTGATCTTTCAAGCGGATTATACTTCTACAGAATAGAATCAAATAACTTTACATCAATTAAGAAAATGATGTTGTTAAAGTAATTCTGTTATAAAGTTCAGAAAAAAAGGTGTACAGTTTTTCTGTACACCTTTTTTGTTTTAAATAAAAGTAAAAAAATTATTCTTCCAGTAACCAACCCTCAGCTACATTTGGATCTAATCCGGTTATAAATCTTGAAGGCTTAGATAAACTTGTTCCGGCAAATCTATCAAAGATGTGCATTGGGTAAGTAATAAATAAATTCCTTTCAGCTCTTGTAACTGCAACATACATCAGCCTTCTCTCCTCTTCCAAAGATTCTTCTGTTTCTGCGGCTCTGCTGGATGGGAAAAAACCTTCAACAAGATTTATAACAAATACCGAGTTCCATTCCAATCCTTTTGCTGAATGAATAGTTGAAAGAGTAATGAATTCATCTTCCTTATCTTCAGCTTCAATGTCCACTACGCTGTCAATGATAGGTTCAATTGCCATATCGGAGAGAAGTGCATCCATTGTTTTATACTTTTCAGAAATATTTTGAAAAGTTTCCAGGTCCTTCATTCTTTTATTAAAATCATCATACTTTGTTTTGAACAAAGGATAATAATAGTCTAATGCTAATTGCAATTTTTCTGAAGGTCTGATTTTTAATGTATGAAGTTTATATAAAACATTAAGCAGGTCAATTATTTTACTTGTTAAACTATTTTTTACTAAAGCATCAGGATCAGAATCAATTTTTATTCTGGAAAATGCAAGTTCGTCCAATATTCTTTGAGCAGTTTTTGGACCAATGCCCTCGTGCATTAATAAAATTCTATACCAGCTAACAACATCTTTAGGATTTTCACTAATCCTTAAAAATGCTAGCACATCTTTAATATGAGCAGTTTCAACAAACTTCATCCCTCCAAATTTTTGGAAAGGAATGTTTGCCTTAGATAATTCAATTTCCAAATCAAATGAGAAAAAGGAAGAACGAAACAATACAGCAATATTATTTAATGGAACTCCCTCTTCTCTCAAATCAAGAATTTTTTCAACTATAAATCTTGATTGCATATTATCAGTTGCTGCTGCAATAATTACAGGAAGATTTCCTCCTGTTTTTCTGGTATATAAAACCTTAGTATATTTTTCTGTTGATGTTTCTGTAACCTGATTTGCAAAATCAAGAATGGGTTGAACACTTCTAAAATTCTCTTCAAGCTTTATAATTTCTGCTTTAGGGAATAACTTTGGAAACTCCATTATGTTTTTAAAGTCTGCACCACGGAAAGAATAAATCGATTGTGAATCATCTCCTACAACCATAATGTTATGATTTAATTGAGCTAAACCTTTAACAATTGAAGCTTGAAGATGATTAGTATCCTGGTATTCATCAACCATTACATATTTAATAGTCGATAAAAATCCTTTTGCTGCAGGGCTTAATTCCCTTAAAAATTTATCTAAGAAAATTAGAAGGTCATCATAATCTAAAAGATTGTTTTTCTTTTTATATTCAGTAAAAACTCTTTTTATTCCTAGAATTTTATCGAGTTGTTCTATAAAATGAGGGTAATTAGCTTTAATAATTTCTTCAATAGAAATTCCTGTATTTATACTGTAGCTAAATACATTATTAAGAGTTTGTTTATTAGGAAATCTTTTATCCTTAGCAAGAACTCCATCCTGGGAACGGATAAGATTAATTATATCCTCAGTGTCTCCCTGGTCCAGAATTGTAAAAGATGAGTCGAGGTCCACAGCCTTCCCATATCTTCTTAAAGTCGTATTAGCGAAAGAGTGGAAAGTACCACCATTAATCTTAGAGCATCTATTATCAAGCAGCAAAGTAGCTCTATTCATCATCTCGGATGCTGCTTTACGTGTAAATGTTAATAGAAGAATTGATTTGGGATCATAGCCCATTTCAATTAGACGTGCAACTCTATAAACTAAAGTTCGGGTTTTACCGGTACCAGCCCCTGCTATGATTAAATAGGCCCCGTCAATTGATGACACAGCATCAAATTGAGCGGGGTTTAATAGGTTTTTGTAATTTATCGAAAATTTAGATTCATCGTAAACAACTTCTTTATTTTCAACTTTATCGTTTAATCTTTTTAATGTAATTTTTTTCTGAAACATCTAACTTAATGATTTTGGTTTACCAATAATTTCTGATAAAATAATAGCATCTCTAACACTTTGTCGAGTTTTCAATTTTGCTCTTAGTTTCTTAACAGTTTCATTTGTTTTTTTATTACGCTCTGCTAATAAGTTTTCCAGAATTTTTGCTTTACTTTCTGTTTCTTTTGAAACAGAAGTTGTTTTTCTTGAGTAATCAGGAATAGTATGTTCAGAAGAAGTAGCCTCGTGTTCAGATTCTCTTTTCTTAATCTCACTTTGTTTCCTGCTAACCTCATAAGATGTGTATTCAGAAGCAGACCTTTCTGATTCCGTTGATACGTGCTCAGAAGAAGTCATACTTCTATCATAAGTTGTTTTTGGCTGAGTTTTTACTTCAGTATTAAACATATTTTCAATTTCTTTTAATATGTCATACTGTTCCTCATTCCTTGGAGGTATTGTCTTTACATAACCATCCTCAGTCCTGTAAGTAGGTTTTTTAACAGGAGGTTTTGGAGGCTCTTGTTTTTTTGCTTTAAATATTGAGCGAATGAAAGTTCCAATTACAAATAACCATATGATTACTTGAAAAACATCATCCATTATTCTTATCCTTCTTGTCTTCAGGCTTAGAAATTGAATCTCTCATTTCAGTATCAGCCTGTATATTTCTCATCTTGTAATAATCCATTACACCTAAGTTCCCGGATTTAAAAGCTTCAGCCATTGCTCTTGGTACTTCAGATTCAGCTTCAACTACTTTCGCTCTCATTTTTGCAACTTCCGCAATATTTTCCTGTTCAGTTGCAACAGCAGAGGCTCTTCTTTCCTCAGCCTTTGCGCGAGCAATTTTCAAATCAGCTTCAGCCTGGTCAGTCTGCAATTTAGCACCAATATTATCACCAACATCTACATCTGCTATATCAATAGATAAGATTTCAAATGCAGTACCTGAATCCAATCCTTTTGAAAGAACACTTTTTGAAATCCTATCAGGATTTTCAAGTACGTGTTTGTGACTATCGCTGGCACCAATTGTAGAAACTATACCTTCACCAACTCTTGCTAAAATTGTAGCTTCTCCTGCACCACCAACTAACCTGTCAATGTTAGCTCTTACAGTAATTCTTGCAATAGCTTTAAGCTGGATACCATCTTTAGCAACTGCAGCAACTACAGGAGTTTCAATAACTTTTGGTATTACTGACATTTTAACAGCTTCAAGAACATCTCTACCTGCGAGGTCAATTGCAGTAGCCCGTTCAAATGTTAAACCTAAATTTGCTTTATCAGCAGAAACTAATGCATTTATTACCTTAACAACATTCCCTCCTGCCAGATAATGTGCTTCAAGCTTACCCATATCGACTTTAATTCCTGCCTTAGTAGCAGTAATCATACTTCTTACAATAACAAAAGGAGGAACTTTCCTTAATCTCATTCCTACAAGGTCTTTAAAAATTCTTAATTTTACTCCTGAGAAAAAGGCAGTAATGTAAAGACCGATTGGAACAAAATAAAAGAAGAGAATTAAAAGAAAAAAGATACCGATTATAAATACTATCGAAAGGCCTGATATGGCGTTCATTAGGATTCTCCATTAATTAAAAAACTATAAAGTAATTTAACCAATTATTCCCTATAATATCAAATTATTTTTATATTCCTGAATTCGCATTTATCTGTGCCAAAATTTCATAGTAAAGCAAAATATGAGTACAATTGTCATTCAGATGAATTTGATTTTTGGAAAGATAACTCACATTGGAAAAACAATACTCATTAAAATCATAGTATTTTATCATCATTTCTATTATAATAGAAATGAAACATAACCATATTGTTATGGTATAAAAATTGTTCTTATATTTATGTTCGTTATGTTCTCTTACTTGATTGCAGATGGATGTATTTATATATTAGTTAGAAAATAACTGGAAAAAATAAGTAAAAGTAGATTTTAATCTCAAGGAAATAATTATGGATGGAAATTTTTCAGATAGACTCCACGATGTAATAAGACTTAGCCGCGAGGAAGCTCTTCGTCTTGGTCATGATTATATCGGTACAGAGCATTTATTGTTAGGTATCATTAGGGAAGGACAAGGAGTTGCTGTAAGAATTTTGAGAAATCTTGATTGTGATTTAGTTAAATTAAAAAAAGCTATAGAAGATACTGTTAGAACATCCGGCGGCACTTTAACAATAGGCCAAATTCCTTTGACAAAGCAAGCTGAAAAAGTTTTAAAGATTACTCAGATCGAATCAAAGATTTATAAAGCAGATGTTATTGGTACTGAACATTTATTACTTTCTCTTTTAAGAGATGAGGATAACATCGCTACTCAAATTTTATATCAATTTAATGTTTCTTATGATGCTGCCCGTTCAGAATTGAACGCATTGTTAAGTAGCAAATCATCAAAAGAAAACTTTGGAGCTGTTCCACCACCGGATAAAAAAGTTGAAAGGACTAAAACTCCTGTTTTAGATAACTTCGGCAGAGACCTTACTAAGCTTGCTGCTGAAGATAAACTTGACCCTGTTGTAGGACGTGAAAAAGAAATTGAAAGAGTTGCTCAAATTCTTTCCAGAAGGAAAAAGAATAATCCTGTTCTTATTGGTGAACCGGGCGTTGGTAAAACAGCTATTGCTGAAGGTTTAGCTTTAAGAATTGTACAGAAGAAAGTTCCGCGTATTCTTCAGGAAAAAAGAGTTGTTACATTGGATTTAGCCGGACTTGTAGCCGGTACTAAATATAGAGGTCAGTTTGAAGAGCGTATGAAAGCTCTTATGAATGAACTTGAAAAAGCAAGAGATGTAATTTTGTTCATCGATGAGCTTCATACTATTGTTGGAGCCGGTGGAGCTTCAGGTTCTTTGGATGCTTCCAATATGTTTAAACCTGCATTATCACGCGGTGATATTCAATGTGTTGGTGCAACAACATTAGATGAGTATAGAAAATATATTGAAACTGATGGAGCTTTAGATAGAAGATTCCAAAAAGTTATGGTTGATCCTCCTAGCTATGATGAGACCTTACAGATTTTAAGTAATATTAAATTTAAATATGAAGAACATCATCACGTACGTTATTCTGATGATGCAATTGAAGCAGCTGTTAAGTTAAGCAACAGATACATTACTGACAGACACTTGCCTGATAAGGCAATTGATGTTCTTGATGAAGCAGGTTCAAGAGTTCATATGGGTAACTTTGAAGTTCCTAAAGAAATCCTTGACCTTGAAGCTGATATTGAAAAAGTAAAAGTTGAAAAAGCTTCTGTTGTTAAAAGACAGGATTATGAAGAAGCTGCACGCTTAAGAGATAAAGAAAGAAATCTACAGCAGGAATTAGAAGATGCTAAACGTGAATGGGAAAATGCGACTAAAGATGTAGTTCACGATGTTAGCGAAGAAGACATTGCAACTGTAGTTGCTATGATGACCGGAATCCCTGTTAATCGTGTTGCTCAAACTGAATCTGAAAAACTATTGAAGATGGAAGATGAATTAAAGAAAACAATAGTTGGTCAGGATGAAGCTGTTTCTAAATTGACAAAAGCTATTAGAAGAACAAGAGCAGGATTAAAAAATCCAGATAGACCAATTGGCAGTTTTATATTCTTAGGTCCTACCGGTGTTGGTAAAACTGAGTTATGTAAAACATTAGCCAAATATTTATTTGATTCAGAAAATGCTCTTATCAGAATTGATATGAGTGAGTATATGGAAAAATTCTCCTTATCAAGATTAGTTGGAGCGCCTCCTGGATACGTTGGATATGAAGAAGGTGGTCAGTTAACAGAAAAGGTTAGAAGAAAACCATATTCAGTTGTTCTTTTTGATGAAATTGAAAAAGCACATCCGGATATCTTTAGTATTCTTTTGCAAGTGCTTGATGATGGTACATTAACTGATAGTTTAGGCAGACGTGTAGACTTTAAGAATACAATTATCATTATGACATCTAACGTTGGTGCAAGAGATATCAAAAATATCGGTTCATTCGGATTTGGTGGTGAATCAACTGATGACAAATATTCTTCATTGAAAAATACAGTTGAAGAAGCAATGAAAAAGTTATTCAATCCTGAATTCTTAAACAGAGTTGATGAAACAATAGTATTCAGAAATCTTACCAGAGAAGATATTTTACAAATCATAGATATTGAACTGAAAGATTTATTGAAGAATGTTCACGAGAACAAACTTGAACTGACACTTGATCAGACAGCAAAAGATTTCATAGTTGAAAAAGGATTTGACCAGAAATATGGAGCTCGTCCATTAAGAAGAGCAATCCAGAAATATGTTGAAGATCCATTAGCAGAAGAAATCTTAAAAAATTCATTCAAGGAAGGAACAAGAATAGTTGCAAAGCATTATGAAGGTGCAGAAGAATTATTTTTCCTGGATGAAAAGGTTGACCAGCCGCTGCCTGAAAAAGAGCAGAATTAAACTTAAAGCCCTCACTAAAAATGAGGGCTTTGTTGTTTTTCGACATAAAAACCCAATCCTGTCATCACGAGGAGAGAAGCGACGTGGTGATCTCTGGATTTTTCTTTACAAAAATAAATTTTATTTCATCAACACCATTTTTTTAGTATTAAAATAATCACCTGCTTGTATTTGATAAAAATAAATTCCTGATGATAAACTGCTTCCGTCAAATTCAATTTCATATTCACCTGATGGTTTTTCTTCATAAACAAGCTGAGTGATTTCTTTACCCAAAACATCAAAAACTTTTATAGTAACTAAACCTTGTTTAGGTAAGGTATATTTTATTTTTGTAGAAGGATTAAATGGATTTGGGTAGTTTTGAGATAAAGAATAACTATGTACTTGGTTATTATATTTATTATCAACATTAAGTGCTGGGTCATCACTTATATATAAACCATCCCAGGTAGCTAGTATAAGATTTCCTTTACTATCTTCTTTTACATCTTTTACATTTATGTAGTCTAAGTTATTAGTTATATTTATCCAATTATTACCCTCGTCATTAGAATAAAA
>DASRWI010000046.1:0-11089 GCA_035654655.1 Ignavibacteriaceae bacterium
TAATCCAGAATTGCAGTATAATCTATATTGGTTGTTGTTGCGGAATGAGTGTAGGGACCGTTTGCAACTGATGAACCAACTATCAGGCAGTAAAATATTTTAGTTGCAAACTTCCCGGAACGAAATGGAGCAACAGCAACACTCTACCCAATGGTTACATCTACACGCAGCAAAATTATTGAATGAGTGTAGCATCTGTTAGTGCCCGAAGGGCGCGCAGTTGCGGAACGAATGAAAATATTATTTGCTTGTAAAGATAGAATGTTTATGTTCTGTAATAAGGATGGTTGTTATTGTCCGAATTCGGACAATAGCAACCTCTTTAACCACTTTTTACTACATGAAGCAAACCTTATTGCGGAATGACATCGAGGGCAGTTTTGGCCGAATTCGGCCAAAGCGCCCGACAGGAATGAAGCAATATGGTTTGCTAATCAGGGAATAACCTATTGTGGCTGATGTTCTGCCAGGGTATTATGGCTTAGGTGGGGTGGGTGTGCGAGAGCGCGAGCCACCTGCCCCACCGTTATCCGCCAAGGAATATCTCCACCGGTAGTATGGCTTGTCTTTACCTTTACTAAGTTTACATAATGTAGTTTATTTTTCAAAAGAAGAATTATCTGGAAGAATTGTAAACACTGCAGCTGAAGCTTCCTGAAATGTTCTGTTAACTCGCATTATATCTTTTGGGAAATAAATTAGCGAACATTATGTAAACTTAGCTTAATATCATGGCTGAGTAGAGAGAGAAAAGTTTAGATTTCCTAAATTTGATTTAGCAAAATTACTTCATCAGCACCATTTTTTTAGTCTGCACAAACTCTCCTGCCTGTATTTTATAATAATAAATCCCTGAAGATAATTTACTTCCATCAAATTCAACTTCATATTCACCTGAAGGTTTTTCTTCATTAATAAGTGTTGTTATTTCTTTTCCTAAAACATCATAAACTTTTATAGTAACTAATCCTTGCTGAGGCAGAGTATATTTTATTTTTGTTGATGGATTAAATGGATTGGGAAAATTTTGTTCAAGTGAAAATTGATATAATATATTATATTCCTCTTGATTGGTAGCAATATTGGGTATAGAACCAACAAAAGTCCAAGTATAACCACCATCAGTCGTCCTGTAAAATTTAGGTATTCTTTCTAAGGAATATTGAATGGCGTACCCATAATCTTTATTTAGGAAAAAATAATCATAAGCTTCAGGGTAAAACATATCCCCTATTTCAAACCAGGTATTACCCTGATCAGATGACTTAAATAAATCTCTTCCATAAAGTGTAGAAAACATATTAATAGAATCCCCATATTCTAAACGTAGTGCCTCGTAATATTTTTTGCTCCAGGTATTTCCTCCATCTGTGGTTTTATATGTCCCATAATTTCCTGCATAAATAAAACCTATAAGCGAGTCTATATACCAAAAATCAGCAATTTTAATTGGTGTAGTTTGTTTAAACCAACTTTGGCCAGCATTGCTTGTTTTATAAAGATCTGCATTCATAATTAAATTAATAGAATTTATATTATGAACCCATATCCTGATTACATGATCTATATTTGCATCTATGAATGATAAACTATCCCAATTATACCCACCATCTGTTGTATTTAATAACCTTTGATAATAAAATGTATCAGTTTGATTTTCAACCAAAATGCTATCAGAGGAACCAATGGAATACCCATTATTTTTATCAATAAATTGATATAAATATCCAATTTTTTGATTAACAACTTTCCAAGTGGTTCCTTGGTTGGTCGTTTTATACAAATTTTTATTACCGTTTCCTGTTGTATGCAAATATCCTATACTATCACTAATAAATTGTATACTTGTTGCAGAAAGTTCATCTATATTTTGAATACTCCAAGTCTTACAACCATCAGTTGTTTTGTATGATTGTTTGGACAAATTGCCAAACCATCCTACATTCTCTGATATGAAATAAAATTGGGAAAAACTCAAACCAGAAGAAATAAAAAATAAAATAATTATTAAATACTTTTTCATACTGCTCCTAAGATTTTCTTACTTCATCAGCACCATCTTTTTAGTCTGCACAAACTCCCCTGCCTGTATTTTGTAATAATATATTCCTGAAGATAAACTGCTTCCATCAAATTCAACTTCATATTCACCTGATGGTTTCTCTTCATTTACAAGTTGCATAATTTCTTTCCCCAAAACATCATAAACCTTAATGGTAACTAAACCTTGCTTCGGTAAAGTATAATTTATTTTTGTAGATGGATTGAAAGGATTAGGGTAATTTTGTTCAAGTGAAAAATAATATAAAATATTATTTTCCTCTTGATTGGTAGCAGTATTGGGAATAGAGCCAACAAAAGTCCACGTATAACCACCATCAGTTGTCCTATAAAATTTTGCAATTCCTCCAGAGTATTGGATGGCAAATCCAAAATCTTTATTCAAAAAATAATAATTATAAGTTTCATCTGAGGTTTCAATACCTCTTAATTCAAACCAAGTTTCACCTCTATTAGTTGACTTAAATAAATATGTATTATAAAGACTTCCGAACAATGTAGTGGAATCAGAAAATACAATTTTAAGCGCATTACTGTTTTTTTCACTCCAAGTAATTCCACCATCTGTGGTTTTATAAAGACTATGTAACCAGATAAAACCTTCAAGTGAATCTATATACCAAAAATTTGCAACTTTAATAGGTGTGGTCTGCTTAAACCAACTTTGCCCAGCATTAGTTGTTTTATAAAGACTAGCGTTCATAACTAAGTTTATAATAGTTGCACTATGAACCCATACTCTAATTACATGATTTTTATCAGCATCAATAAATGATAAGCTATCCCATGTTATACCACCATTTGTTGTTTTTAATAATCTTTGATACCAAAAAGTATCTGTGGATGTTGATGATTCTAAATAAAAGCTATCAGAAGAACCTATGGAATAACCATTATATTTATCAAGAAAACGAGGGTAAAAACCAGATTTTCTGTTAATTAACTCCCAATTATTTCCTTGATTAGTCGTCTTGTATAAGTTGCTATAACCTTTACCTGTAGTATGGAAAAAGCCTGAACTATCATCCATGAATTGTATTACCCTACTAAATGAAATGCTATCAATATTTTGAATGCTCCAAGTTTTACATCCATCAGTTGTTTTGTAAAGTTGTTTAGACAAATTTCCAAACCAACCTACATCTTCAGATATGAAATAAAATTGGGGAAAACTATTTGTAATAATGACAAGCAAGAAAATAATAGTATATAAAAACTTCATTTATACGCCCAAGTATTTTTGTTGACTTAATAAAAACTATGCAATTATCTTACATCTTTTTACAAATAATAGATGTTAGTAAAAACAAATGGTAGCATTGAGAGGATTTTAATCACTTTAAATAAAATCACCCAGTTAATAACTGAGTGATTTAATTTTTACTTTTATGAAATTATTTTAACAGAATTATTTTTTTGATAGTACTTTCTGTTCCTGAATTAAATGAACAAAAATATAATCCACTTGCTAAATTATCTCCAATATAATTAACAGAATATGTCCCTGCCTGTTTATGTTCATCAACCAATGTATTTACTTCATTACCTAAAATATCAAAAACTTTTAAGGTAACTTTATTATCTTTTGGGACAACATAAGTTATAGTTGTGGTTGGATTAAAGGGATTAGGATATGCAGATAATGTTTCTTGGAAAGTTTGGACTTTTAAAGGAACCATAGGAATAAATTCTGATTCATAGGCACCGATATCCCAATTATTACCATCATCATAATAATAAAAAGACCTATTTGCCCCATCGTAAGTTTTATAGAAAGGTGAAATAGTGTCATATTTATGATAGCCATAATCTAAACAAGGAGAAACCATTGTTTGGTCTTCACCCTCATCGTCTAATTGAAAATGCGAAGGTTGGGTTAAAGCAGAATTCTCGAATTTAGGATCTGAATTTCCTCCATTTAAATCCTTACCTAAATCTTTCCAGTCAGTTATAAGTGAATCCGTGTTTTCCCATTTATAATTAGTCCCTATGTTCGTTGAGTAAAGTAAGATAATATTATTTCCTACTCCATTATTGTAATACCAGTTATAATTAGAAAGAAAATTAGACCCAAAAATTAAACCACCAATTTTTCCAGTTTCATAATGACCATATTTAATGAGAGATTTATCCGATGAAACTGAATAAAAAATATTATTTACCAATTCAAAATTTTTCAAAGTGCATACCTGACTTGTGGTTAATTTTGAGCCATTAGTATTCCAATAACTATAAACAATAAATTGAGGACCGGTATTAGATGATGATGTTGCTGTGTAAAAGTCATTATTAAATATTCTTGTTTCCGCAGGGTCTAATGAATTTATATTTAACAAATTTGTACCATTATAATGCCTAAATATATTGCTCCAAATATTTAGTTTAAGATATTTACCTTGCTGCTGATTAATATTAAATACACTATCAGGTTGGTAATGAGCAGAATCATAAGGATTACCATCATAATCATCCTCATCTTGAAAATAGGCATCTGCTCCTCCAATAATTATTCCTGAATTTTTTGGGTCATTAGTTCCATTTTGTTCAACCCAATTACCATATATTTGCACAATTTGATATTTTGGTATTGGACCAAAGTAATACCTTCCTCGATTTCTTACCGGTATACCGCCTATTTCTTGATCCATATCAATATCTGTATAAATTTGAATGCAATCATCATGTGCGTCAGTGTTTTCACAATTGCTGCTATTTCTTAAAAAGTTGTTTCTGATAATAGTTGTCTCATCTGTTGTTACTGCAGTATCATTTAGCCCTAATCCACCAATAAGTATGCAATCAATTTGATGGCAGCCTGTACCTGAATTAGTAGCTTCAGTGGTAATATAGTTGTTCTCAATAATTGAACAGCTTGAATTATAAAATTTAATACCACTTTTACCGGTTACATATATGCTACAAGCCGAGACTGTGCTGTTTTTTGCATTGCTGATGGAAATACACCTTGAATTATGTCCATTATTTCCATCTAAGTTTATATTACAATTGGAGATTGAACAATTAAGATTGCTTGTATAATTATCGGCATCAAATAATATATTCGCATCAGAATCACTATTCCCATCAATATCATTAAATATTGAGTTTGAGATAGATGTATTAGTTGAATTATAATTTTTAATATTATAATCACCTGCTTCACTAAAATTACTATTGGAAATAGTTAAAGTTGAACAAGTAGTTGCATAAATATTTCCTTCAGAAGCTTTTTTAATAGACGAATATAAAATATTTAAGTTATTTGAACTTGCTGTAGAAATATTATTTGTGGGATAGGTGGTAATATCTGACTCCAAAATACAACTTCTTATAGTACAATTATTTGATAATCTGGCACGTATTTGAGCAACTAAACAATTCCTAAATGTTATTCCTTCGATAATAGTGTAATTATTACCATAAAAATCAATCAAATAATTTGCAATAAGATTACCTTCAATGTTTATAGCAGAAGTAATTATAACATCACCATCATGCCTATCAGGTTCTTCTGATAGCGCACCTGTAGAAATAAGGATGTTGTTTATATTATTGCCAAATGATATCGCAACTGAACAAGAATAAGTAATTGAAGACCTTGCTCCATCTAAAAATACTCTATCTCCTGAGGCAAGTTTCTCCCAGGTTATACCTGTATTCGTTGTAGTCCACATATCGACCCAAGCACGAGCATTTGTCCAATTAATTCCTGAATTGTCACTGTTCGGTGGTTTGGTTAGAGTAACAAAATAATCACTTGCAAAAGCAAAGTTTACAAAAACAATTAGCCAAAGAACAAGAATTAGTTTTTTCATTGTAACCTCTATATTTATTTATTTTAACTGCTTAATTATAAAAGCAGTTTATAAAACTTAATTTTCTTTGGAGAATTGGGTTCGTTTTTTTTTAATTTAAATTAATATTGGAAATTTGAAGCCATATATTTTGTGTTTTGTAAAGGGAAGATTTTTTAAAGAAGAAAGGACCATAACACATTTAATGCTTTTCATATGTATCCTTATAGTTTTAGAAAAGATAAAAATTTTCTAACAATAAAACTTATAACATAATTTATTTACTTGCAAGAAGAAGAAAATTTTAAATAAAGAATGATTTTAATTAATATAATAAATATATTATATACCTCTTGATTAAAATTATTTAAATATCCTTTTGGGAAAAAGTTTTTTTGAGGGACTTAAGACAGCTTATAGCATTTGTCCAAATGGATTAATAAAACCTAAATTTTAGTGTAAAATTCAGCTGCTTAAATGTAAATCAGGTGGGTTTAATAAAATTTTTAATTTCAGATATGACTGAAAAGGTTTGTTGGTTAAAAAAAATGTCCAAGTTAAAATGTGTTTGTCCTGAAGATTAGAATATTTTTCTTTGTTTTGTCCTCCTATTTCCTTTATTTCATTTATTTTTCTAACAAATGGATTAATGGATTAAATAAATTATAATAATATTAATATATAATTAATAGATTAATAGGAGAGAGAGTAAGAGAAAAATTGTACTTTATTACTTTAAATCAAAACCCTGCGAGTAGCAGGGTTTTGTCTATAGACTTGTATTTAAGATTAACATAATGCAAACCTTGTTGCGGAATGAGTTCAAAGCGAATGAAGCAACATGGTTAGCACTGAAAGAATTATTTTATAATAATGCTACAGCTGAGGATAAATTATCAGCGACTAAATGTGAATAGATTGAAGTTGTGTTTATCTCTGAGTGACCTAACAATTCTTTAACTACATAAAGCGATACGCCTGCTTGTACGAGGTTTGAAGCAAAAGAATGTCTCAAAGTATGGAAGTGTATCTTATCGTTTAACTGTGCGGCTCTAATAGCTTTTTTGAATTGCTTACTTACATAATCTTCATTGAGTTTAACATCTTTTAATTTCGAAAAAATATAATCATCATTCTTTATGCTGATTAATTGATGACGAATAGAAACTACCTCTTATTAATATTATTTAAATATACTTTTGGGAAAAAACTTGTTTGTGGGATTTAAGATAGCAGATAGATTTCGTCCAACTGGATTAATAATTCATAAATTTTTATAAAAAGTTTTACTACTTAATAAAATTTTTAGCAAAAGAGAAGCTCGAGTAAGTTTGTATTTTAAAAGTTTCTTCCAAAATAGGATGTGTTTGTCCTATGTTTGTCCTGATATTACTACCAATAGCAGAGCTTAATCCTTTATTTTTATTTATTTTCCTATTAATGGGAGAAAGGACAAAATAAAAAGTAATAATATTAATAATATATTTTAAAGTATTAATTAATAGTAATAGGGAATTAATCTGTCCTTTTTCCCTTAATAGCAAAACCCTGCGAGCAGCAGGGTTTTGTCTATAGAAGCCTCCTTTACCGGAGGCTTGCTATTTTTAAAGTAGTGCTACAGCTGAGGTTAAATTATCAGCTGAAAGATGTGAATAAATAGAAGTCGTTGTTATATCGGCGTGACCAAGTAATTCTTTAACAACATAAAGCGATACTCCCGCTTGTACGAGGTTTGAAGCAAAAGAATGTCTCAGAGTATGGAAGTGTATCTTATCGTTTAACTGTGAGGCTCTAATAGCTTTTTTGAATTGCTTACTAACGTAGTCTTCATTCAATTTTAAATCTTTTGATTTAGGAAAAACAAAATCATCATTCTTAATGCCGATAATTTGAGGACGAATTGAAAGTAATAAATTTAAAAGTTTTTCATTTACAGGAATTGTTCTTTCCCTCTTCCCTTTTGAAATAAAACTTTCAGAGTTAGTAACCTTAATAATTTTATTATTAAAATTTATCCATGACCATCTCATATTTAATAATTCACCTAATCTCATCCCTGTGTAAAATCCTGTATAGGTGATGGAATGGATTAAAGGATTTTTTAGGTGGTTTAATATTTCTTGTAACTCTACTTGATTAATAAAAATTGGAAGTGATACTGGTCTTTTAGGTGCTTTAATTCTTTTAAATGGATTAAGAGAAATATATTCCCAGGCTTCCGCTTTTGTGAATACTGCTTTTAAAGTTCTGTAATATAAGCCTGCTCCGGAGATAGAACGTGAAGAAATGAAGCTGATGAATTGATCAACGAGTTTAACATCGATTTTGTTTATTGCAATATCTCCTGTAAAAGTTTTAAAATGTTTGAAGGATAATTTAACCGAGCGTATATAACTTTTAGTTTTATTGTTGCTGATAAATTTAATGTATTCATCTTCAAACTGACTAAGTTTTAATTGAGGTTTCTCAGCTGCAACCTGATGGATAGGTGTATTTTTTTTCTTTACCGGAGTTTCACCATTCATCAACTTTGCCATGAATAATAAAGCTTCGTTGTAATTAGAAGTTCCTGTAGAAATATTGGTCCTTTTGCCATTTCCTTTAATTACAACTTGATAAAAAGGAGAACGAGAAATTTTTGTTAGAAACATACTTACCTCGAATTAATGGGTAAGTACAAGGGTATGTACTGATGCCAAATATTGGGAATTTAGATTAATTATGAATGATTCTTTATTTCTCATAATCAGCGGGTCGGAGGTTCAAGTCCTTCCGAGCCCACTTAAAAGATGCGAAATTATAAAGATTTCGCATTTTTAATTTTAAACAGCTTTTTAAATACCCGATGATTTTAATGGAATTTTCAGCTAGGGTGGACACTTGGGTGGACACCTTTTTTTTAGCTTTATTTTCCATTTCCTTTTTCAAATCTACCTTACTATCGCTTGTTTATGTTAATAAATTATTGTTTTTGTTATCTTAAATTATTAATTATTTCATTAAAAATCAACTATTTTCTTTGTTTTCTGCGCATAATCGCACTTTTCACCTGTATAAACATATTACTATTTGCATCTTATTATTCTAATAGTTACCCTCCCAGGCGCGTTTCTTCCCAGGGGTGTAGTGGAGCCCAATTCGGTGTTTGTACTTGTTCTTATTAATGGATGATGCAACATTGTATGTGGATATTGGTGGAGCCCATCCAAAACTTACCCGGATTCTGGCGCATTTCATCAGCAAAAGCCCGCAATAATTAATATTATTCATCAAATTTATTATGGTGAACAAAATCCATTTATTAAACCTTCCATTTCCCCCTTAATGACAAAGATTTTCTAATGTAACGATTACAAAATGAAAGTTGAAAAATTTTGACTAAGCATCTGCTTATCATTTCTAACAATTAACAATGACTTTAGAAATTTATCCTATGGACTTTTCTTGTTAAAATTTTTTGACTTTTACAGGTTCAGTTAGCAGACATACGTTCGTAAACAATGCAAGGTTCTGTTACGACACACCTTCAGGTAAGGGGGAAATGGAAATTTTGAATCAGCTGAGGCATCTTAAGGGCGAAGCCCTTACCTGGTTGTTGTTGCAGATATGGAGTGAAGGGATTGCGAAGCAATCCCGGGAACGGAATGGAGCAACAGCAACACTCCTACCCAATGGTTACATCTACACGCAGCAAATATTATTGAATGAGTGTAGCATCTGTTAGTACCCGAAGGGCGCGCAGTTGCGAAACGAGTGAAAATATTATTTGCTTGTTAGGTTAGGATGATAATGTTCCGTGATAATATGGTTGTTATTGCGGAGCAATAGCAACCTCTGCTAACCACATTTTACTACATGAAGCAAACCTTATTGCGGAATGACATCGAGGGCAGTTTTGCCGCCAGGCAAAGCGCCCGACAGGAATGGAGCAATATGGTTTGCTAATCAGGGAATAACCTATTGTGGCTGATGTTCTTCCACTAAGGTATTATGGCATAGGTGGGGTGGGTGTGCGAGAGCGCGAGCCACCTACCCCACCGTTATCCGCCAAAGAATATCTCCACCGGTAGTATGGCTTGTCTTTACCTTACTAAGTTTACATAATGTAGTTTATTTTTCAAAAGAAGTATTATCTGGAAGGAATTGTAAACACTACAGCTGAAGCTTCCTGAAATGTTCTGTTAACTCGCATTATATCTTTTGGGAAATAAATTAGCGAACATTATGTAAACTTAGCTTAATATCATGGCTGAGCAGGAAGGGGAAAGTATGGATATCCTAAATTTGATTTAACAAATTACTTCATCAGCACCATTTTTTTAGTCTGTACAAACTCCCCTGCTTGTATTTTGTAATAATATATTCCTGAAGATAAGCTGCTTCCATCAAATTCAACCTCATATTCACCTGATAGTTTTTCTTCGTTAACAAGCTGAGCAATTTCTTTTCCTAAAACATCATAAACTTTTATTGTAATTAATCCTTGTTTGGATAAAGTATATTTTATTTTTGTGGTTGGATTAAAGGGGTTAGGATAATTTTGTTCAAGTGAAAATTGTAAATATTTATTTAGTTCATACAAGTAGGTTGGATTATTTACATTAAAAGAATATTGAGTCCAGGTATAACCTCCATCAGTTGTTTTAGCAAAATAATAACTTCTTCCAATTGCAAAACCTTTATCTTTATTTATAAAAAAGTAATTAATTACACTATCTGATGGTTGATTTAGTTTAAACCAGGAATCTCCGCCGTTAATGCTTTTATAAAGCCTGTAACTTTGTCTAAGATAAAAATTAAGTGAATCAGCTAAAATTAAACCCCCATAAAATCCTAAAGTATCTAACTCCCAAGTAGCTCCTCCATCATTAGTTACTTGAATGCTACCATATCCACTTTCAGAAATATAACCTTTTTTAAGATTAAGAAAATAAACTCCATAAAAACCATCGTAGAGAGTTTTAGATTCTGTCCAGTCTTTTCCACCATTACTTGTTCTCAAAACTTTTTTATCCGGGAAAAAATAAATTATATTATCCATATCATGAATGTACAACCCTCTAACATCACTAAATTCAACAACATCTTGCCAGGTTGCTCCACCGTTAGTTGTTTTGATTAGTGTCGTTCCATAATCTAAAGGTTGAGAAACTATTCTTGTTAAATAGCCATTATTCTCATCAAAGAATTTTGATCTATAATAAAAGCTACGGTCACTATCTGAATAGACTTCA